>CALBWA010000023.1 GCA_937969505.1 uncultured Erythrobacter sp.
GCGCCGCGCCTATGGCATTGCCGGAAGCGCGATGAGCAATGCCGAACGGTTTCAATATCGCTACTGTTGGCCGAGTGGTGATTGGGGCAGCCTACCCATCGCGGGCGGGCTGGAAGTGGCCTATAAATCGGACATCGAAGCTTCAGACGATCCGGCTGCCACTCTTGCAGAAATCAAGGCCCGGCTGGACAAGGTCACGTCACCCTTCCGCAGCGCAGAACGCTACAATGTCGAGGATATCATCGACCCGCGCGATACGCGCCCGCTGTTGTGCGAATTTGCCGAACTGGCGTGGCGGCGGCTGGACAGCTAGCTGCGGAAAATATCGTGCAGGATCATGTAACGTCGCGCCTGTGCGGGGCGGCGGAACAGCTTGCCCCGCTCGCTGTACAGCACCAGCAGAACCGCCGCAGCAGCGCATGATGTCATGGCGATGCTGAGCGGCAGCGCTGTCCCGTCATAAGCCTGCCCGATCACCCCCCCCAGCACCGCGCCGCTGATCATCCGTACGCTGGTTTGGGCCGAGGAGGCAGCGCCCGCAATATGCTGGAACGGCTGCATCGCGATGGAGCTGAAGTTGGCCCCGACAAATCCCAGCATGGTCATGTTGATCGCCAGCAGAGGCACAAATTCCCACAGCGTCTGTTCGCCATCCCACGCCGATGCCATCATCACCACACTGGTCAGCAAAAATCCGATCACCGCGGAATGGCTGACCCGGCGCGCACCAAATTTTTCGACAATCCGCGAATTGGTAAAGCTGGCCACCACCATCCCGACAATCGAGGCACCAAAGATCAGCGCGAAATAATCGCCTGCGCCAAAGCTTTCAGCGATCAATTGTTGCGAGGAATTGAGGAACCCGAACAGCGATCCGAATACCAGAGCGGCACCCAGCACATAGCCGACCGAAACGCGGTTCGACAGCGACAGGGCCATATTGCCAAGAATGGTGCGCGGATCGATGTCCTGCACATTTTCCTGCGTCAGGCTTTCAGGGAGCCGGAACCACACCCATGCACCCACCAGAGTGCCCATCACCGCCATCATGCCGAAAATCGCGCGCCAATCGGCAAAATAAAGGATTAACTGACCCAATGCGGGGGCAAAGATTGGCACAGCCAGAAAGATCATGATGATCAGGCTCATCATGCTGGCCATCCGGTCCCCACCGACCCGGTCGCGAACGATGGCGGTCGGCACCACCGACAGCCCGGCACAGGCGATACCCTGGATGAAACGAATGCCGATCAAGGTCCAGAAATGGGTCGTGACCGCACACGCAATCGACAGGACGATATAGCTGATCAGGCTGAAAAACAGCACCGGCCTGCGCCCGAAACGGTCGGCAAAGGCACCAGGGAAGAAGGCACCGATGCCAGCCCCCAGGAAATATCCGACGATCACATATTGGCGTTCATTGCCACCGGCGGACAATTCATCGCCGATGATGCCCAGCGCGGGCAGCATGGAATCGATGCCGAACGCTTGCAGGCTCATGATCATCGCCATCAGCACGATCAGCTCGCGCTCGCTCAGATCAGGCCGTTTCATTTTCCGCATGCCGGTCATTCGAGCGTCCTTGCGCCCAGTCAGGCGGATTGCAAAGCAACAAATTGTCAGGTGCACCTGCACCGCTTCTTTCAGCTCGCAACTTTTCAGCGCGACACAATCGTCCTAGATCAGACACATGGCCGCCAACGATCATACTACTACTGACGATGCATGGAACGGGGCCAATGAGCCTGATGACGAGCCCAGCACAGGCCTGCGCAAGATTATCCATGTCGATATGGATGCATTTTTCGCCAGCGTGGAACAGCGCGATAACCCGGCCTTGCGCGGCAAACCGGTCGCGGTCGGCGGATCGGGCGGTCGCGGTGTGGTCGCAGCGGCCAGCTATGAAGCGCGAAAATTTGGCGTCCGCAGCGCGATGCCTTCTGTCACGGCCAAACGGCTGTGCCCTGACCTGATTTTCGTACGTTCGCGCTTTGACGCCTACAAAGAGGCCAGCCGTCAGATCCGTAAGGTGTTCGAACATTACACCCCGCATGTGGAGCCGCTCAGCCTGGATGAGGCCTATCTCGATGTGACCGAAGATTTGCTTGGCATCGGGTCTGCCACCCGCATCGCCGAGATGATCCGCACCGAAATCCGCCTCAAGACCAGGCTGACTGCCAGCGCGGGTGTATCGTACAACAAATTTCTCGCCAAAATAGCCAGCGATCAGAACAAACCCGATGGTATCTGCGTGATCCGGCCCGGCGAAGGAGCCGACTTTGTCGCTGGCCTTCCGATCCGCCGCTTCCACGGCGTGGGGCCCAAGGCGGAGGAGAAGATGAAGCGGTTGGGAATTGCAACCGGAGGCGATCTGGCGGCCAAGGACATCGAATTCTTGCGCGCCAATTTCGGCAGCATGGCCGACTATCTCTATCGCGCCGCGCGCGGCATCGACCTGCGCCGGGTCAGCGCGCACCGTGTGCGCAAATCCTTGGGTGGAGAGCGGACCTTTCACGACGACATATCCTCTGGCGCGCTGCTGCGCGAAACGCTGGAGAATATCATCGAGATTGTGTGGGAACGGATCAGCAATGCCAAGGCGCGCGGGCGGACTGTGACGCTGAAACTGAAGTATAATGATTTCAAGGCGATGTCGCGGTCAAGATCACTCGAATATCCGATCAAGGACCGCGAGGAATTCAGCGAAGTGAGCCGCGACTTGCTCGCCGAAGTGGTGCCTCTGCCCAAGCCGATCAGGCTGATGGGTCTGACGCTTTCCAATCTGGAGCGAGACGATAGCAAGACGCCCAAACCGGATGAGGCGCAATTGTCCTTGCTTTAACGTCGCAAGCGTCGCCGCCTCTTTGCAGCAATGGCGTCCGGCTCGCGCGACTTGCGCCAGATGTCCAGCGCCTCGCTTGCACGCGGGCTGATCGGATGCGGCAAGGAATGAGCGGGGAAAAACCGCGCTTCAAGTACTTCACGCTGATCAGGCTGAGCACGCTCATCAGTCTTGCAGTGATAGATATGCGCGCTGTGGGGCGACCCGGAAATCCGATCCTGAAGCACGCCAATCTCGTGCAATTTGACGCCGCGATAGCCCAGCTCTTCCTCCAACTCGCGCATGGCGGCAAACCCTGGATCTTCGCCCGCTTTCACTCCACCGCCTGGCAGTGCCCAGACCCTGGGACCATAAGAATGGCGCAGCAGCAGCACCATTTCGCCGTGATCCTCCACAATCACCACGCAGCCATGCAAATGCGCCCGGCGTAACCTGCGCCAGACATGCCTGACGCGGTAAGCAAAAGGCAGCGCGGCGCGGTGCAGCGCGGCTGGCAACAGGCGGTCTAAAGGCAAAAGCAGGTGACCGGTTGATGGCTTGCGCCCAGCAACCGAGCAATGGGCAAGTCAGTCTTGCCACTGGCCGCTTCATCGAACACGGCACGCTTGGTATCGCCGCCGATCACAAACAGCAGGGCATCGCTGTCGAGCAAGGCGGGCATGGTCAGAGTAATCCGGTCAAAGGGTGCCTCTGGCGGCAAGGGATCGGGCGTCAACCGCCGGACGAGCTTGCTGTCATCAACCTTGGGATCGGTATTGGGAAAGAGCGAGGCGATATGACCATCCTCGCCCATGCCCAGCCAGGCAAAGGCAAAATGCGGCGGCTCGCAATCCTCATCCAATGTTGCCACCGTGGCGCCCAACGGCTCAAGCGCGGCACGGATTTTCCCGGTGTTGGATGCGGGATGATCTTCGGGCACGATCCTGTCATCACCCGGCCACACGATTATGCGCGACCAATCGAGATCGCGCTGGGCCAAAATGTCGAGAATTGGGAACGGCGTTGACCCACCCGGCATGGTGAATACCACGGGGGTATCACTGGTTGCGGCACGGTCGAGCGCGGCGCGCAGGGTCGCCTCAATCCAATCTGCAATCGTACTTGGGCCAGCGCTCTCGATCAGTGTGACATTCGGCATGATACTATCATAGCATACGCTCCGGGCACCGCCACAGGAAAGCGGCGGCACAAGGTTTTGCTTTGCTGGGTTTACTTCAATGTTTGCGTCAGGAACCACACGCGCTGCTCGGCCATATCGGTCCAGTCATCCAGCAGACCATCGGTGGCGTTGTCGCCCGCCTGCTCGGTCATTTCCTTTAAACCCTTGAGGCGTTTGACCATGGCAGCGTTGTCATCACGCAATTCTTCCACCATCGCTTCTGCGCTCAGCGAGGCATCATCCTGATCCTTGACCTGCGTATGCTGTGCCACCGACCCAATGGATGTGAGCGTATCAGCGCCCAATTTGCGCACACGTTCACCGATTACGTCGATCTGATCGCGGATTTCGATGGCGTGTTCATCAAACAGCAGGTGCAGATCGCGGAAACGCGGTCCAGCCACGTGCCAATGAAAATTCTTGGTTTTGAAAAACAGAGCAAGGTGATCGGCCAGCAAGCCGTTGAGCTCGCTCACCAATGCTGTTTTTGCGTTGTTTCCAGCACTTGTCATTGCGCGTCTCCTAAATAGTGTTGTGCCCCATCAACGCATGATCCTGCGCGTGGTTTCACCCAGTATTGCGGATGCTGTGATCGGTTATGCCGATGTCGGAAATCAGGCGCGCGACATGGCCAAAAGGAGATGGATTGCAATGGCTATGAAAACCGCCGCCGTGAACCAGCGAATATTTTGCGCTCCGCGCAGCTGTTCCATAACGTCGCCCAACCACCAACCAAGTGCAGTGGCTGCAATGCCGCCCAGCATTCCGCCGACCAAGGCGGGCACGAGTACAGGCGTCATCCCCGCCCCAACGAATACGCCAAGCCGCGCAGCATCGGGCAATTGGCGCGCAGCCAGAACGCTGGCGATGGCAAAGTGTGATCGAGTTGGCTCTGCGGCGCGGTCGACCCTCACCGGCCAAAGCAACTCCAATGCGGCAAGGACGCAAGCCGCCGTAAGCAGCAATGCCCGAGCATCCCCACGTACTATCGCTGACAGGCCATCGCCAGCGAAGGCGGCAATGGTTGTCACTATCACAATGCTTAGAACACCCATTGCCAGAAGGCCGGTGGTACGCCCCAAGCCGGCGGACAATTGAGCGACGAGCACTTGTCCTCTGCTGCCAAAAGAGGCTGCAAAAACTATGACAAAGACAATCAGAGCCAGTTCCATGGCAGGCTAGGCTTTCTCCCCGCCTGGCCTCGATACAGTCGTCACGCGATCCATGGACCCGTGATGGCAAAGGTCCGCGTCGGGGAATAAGCGTTCACAAACAAGGTTCTGCCATCGGGTGAAAAACACGCGCCTGCCAGTTCTGTCTGCATGTTGAGCCGGCCAAAGTGATAGGCCTCGCCTTCCGGTGTGATCCCGATCAGCCGATTATCGACCACATTGGTGTATTGATCCTCGCACACGATCAGATGGCCATTGGGCGCAACCGTCAGATTGTCGCCATAGTTGAATTGATCCTCGCTCTCGCTTTCAAAGAACAACTCGAGCGTATCGGGTTTGGCTCCGCGTCCGGGAACCAATTTGAATATCTGCCCCAGCTTGGCCGCACCGCCGCTGGTCGAGCACAGATAAAGCTCGCTCTCACCCATGTGGATGCCTTCGCCGCGCGCGACGAGCAGTGCGCCCTGCGCAGCGCCTCTGGCGCGCAAGTCTTCATTGGGGGATTCAACGTCATCAAGATCAATCCAGCGCACTTCGTGGCTCTGACCGACTTGCATGGTCACACCATCCCAATTGCGGCTGTCCAGCGTGCCATCAACCAGCGCCAGCGCTTGCAACTTGCCGCCAGCTTGAAGGTTGCCGGGCTGAGCAGGCGTAAAGCGATAGATCAGACCATCGCCCTTGTCCTCGGTTTCATAAATGAGACCGGTCACCGGATCGACACAGGCCGCCTCGTGATTGAAGCGTCCCATGGCTTTCAAGGGAACAGGATCGACAAGCCCATCTGCATCGGCTGGAATTTCAAAGACATAACCATGGTCGGGCAATTCGAGCCCGCGCGAGCCAGGCTCCTCGCAAGTCAGCCAGCTGCCCCATGGGGTAACGCCGCCCGAACAGTTGCGGATCGTTCCGGCCAGCGTCCGATGCTGCTTTTCCACCTTGAGGGTCGCCGCATCCAGAACCAGATTGGTCGTACCGCCTGCCATAACAGAGCCATCGGGACCGCGCGCATAGCCAGTTGTGACATCACCGCCCATATCGTCCCACGGCAGCAATTCATGATTGCGCACCAGGCCGATCTTGCCATCACCAAGGTCAAAACAGCCCATGCCGTCGGCCTTGTCCGGCACGGTGCCGCCATCGGTCATTGCATCGCCCAGAGACGATACGACTTTGTATGAAAACCCCTTGGGCAAATCCAGAACGCCAGCCGGGTCGGTCACCAGCGGCCCATATGCGCCCCGCAACTGACCAGAGGCAATTGAGTTTGCGGAGTCGGTGCGGGCGACACACCCGCTGGCTGCGATCGCGGCGAAGGCAGAACCGGTGGCCTGCATGAATTTGCGGCGGTGAAATTGAGGGGACAAGGAATATGCTCCAAATGGTGAGGCGATTTTTGCCACCGATAGCAGCATGAAATGACTATGGTATTGCAAAAAATGGGAGCTGAGTTGATGAAGCTGGAACAAGGAATGGCCGCCGTAGTCACCGGCGGGGCATCGGGCCTTGGCAAGGCAAGCGCCAAAGCGCTGGCGGATCAGGGGCTCAAGGTGGCAATCTTCGACATCAATGATGATGACGGCGCGGCCCATGCAAAGGCAATTGGTGGGACTTATCACCATGTCGATATCCTGGACGAGCAATCGGTTGTCGATGGCTTTGCAGCAGCGCGCGCGGCCAATGGGCAGGAACGCGTAACGGTGCATTGCGCCATGGCGACCAAACGCGGGAAGACGCTGGGCTTCGACAAGGAAACTGGCACCTACAAGCGTCTTTCAACGGAGGATTATGCCTTTGGTGCGCAGGGCATTCTGGTGGCCAGTTATCGCGTGGCCAGTCTGTCGGCCCTGGGCATGGCCAATACCGATCCGGTCAATGACGATGGCGAGCGCGGCTCGATCACGCTGACGGCCAGCGTGGCTGCAGAGGACGGTCAGATCGGTCAGGTCACCTATGGCAGCTGCAAGGCGGGGGTAAACGGCCTGGTCTTGCCCATGGCCCGCGATCTGATGAATTTGGGCATCCGGGTCAATTCGATCATGCCGGGCATTTTCGACACGCCCCTGTTCAAGGGAATGAAGGAGCGTAATCGGGCAGTGTGGGATCAGCTCAACGCTTCTGTGCCCTTCCCCAAACGTCTGGGCCATGCTGATGAATTTGGGTCCTTAGTGTGCGAAATTGCCCGCAACACCTATCTCAACGGGCACCAGTTCCGGCTTGACGGCGCAATCCGGATGCCACCGAAGTAACCGAGTTCTCAATTCCGGACCCGGAATGCCACAAGGGAAAAACACATGACCGCCTCCACCAACGAATATCCGACCAAAGCCTATGGCGCGACATCTCCCGAAAGCGGCATAGCGCCCATGGACATCACAAGGCGCGGCTTGCGCGATGACGATGTCCTTATCGACATCAGCCATTGCGGCATTTGCCATTCGGACCTCCATGCATCGCGCAATGACTGGAAATGGGCCAGATATCCCATGGTGCCCGGCCATGAAATCGTCGGCACTGTCAGCGCGGTGGGCGACAAGGTCAGCCGGCACAAAATAGGCGACCGGGTTGCGATCGGCTGCATGGTCGACAGCTGTCTGGAGTGCAGCCATTGCGAGGCTGATCTGGAGCAATATTGCCGGCAAGGCATGGTTGGCACCTATAACGGAACCGACCGCCGCGATGGTACCACCACTATGGGCGGTTATTCGGAACGGATCGTGTGCCGGGAGGAATTTGTTCTCAAAGTGCCCGACACGCTCTCCATGGCGGATGCAGCGCCTCTGCTGTGCGCTGGGATCACTACTTATTCCCCGCTCAGGACCTGGAAAATCGGCCCCGGCAGCAAGGTGGCTGTGGTCGGCGTTGGTGGCCTGGGCCACATGGGGGTAAAGCTGGCCGCTGCGATGGGCGCAGAGGTAACGGTTGTCAGCCGAACGCAGGACAAGGCAGCCGATGCCAAGGCACTGGGCGCCACGCAGTTTCTGCTGTCGACTGACAAGGATGCAATGAAGGCCCATGCCGGTGCCTTCGACATGGTGCTCAACACCATCCCCGTTCCCCATGACGTTACGCCCTATTTTGATCTGCTGCGGATTGACGGCGTGCAAGTGCTGGTTGGCGTAATCGGCACTTTGCCGAACATGTCTTCCCTGCCGTTACTAGGCCGCAAGGTCTTGACAGGTTCGGGTATTGGCGGGCTGGCCGAAACGCAGGAAATGCTTGATTTCTGTGCCGAGAACGGGGTCACTCCGGATATTGAGGTGATCGCCATTCAGGACGTGAATGATGCCTATGAACGGATGGAAAAAAGCGATGTCAAATATCGCTTCGTGATCGATATGGAGAGCCTGCGCGCCAGCTGATTGCAGCAGGGCCAGCGGTTGGCCGGGTGATACACCGATGGCGCGCCCTCAAAATGGACAATACCGCTGCATATTGCCGCATTGTATTGAGAAACCACAAACCGGCTATTGAGCGTGGCCGGGCACTGAGTTCGGGCGCTTTTGTCCGGACACGAAACATAGGCGGAGCTTGTTAGTCATGGCCGATTATGATGCGCACGATTTGAACCAGAAACTGGCTGACATATCGAAGCAGCCGGAACCGGAACTGCGTGGCAATCCGATTACGCCCGAACGTTATTATTCCAAGGAATGGATGGACAAGGAGTGGGACACGGTCTGGACCAAGACCTGGCAAATCGCCTGCCTTTCCAGCGAGCTGGAAAAGAAAGGAGACTACACCACCACAACGCTTGGTCGGGAACGGATACTGTGTGTGCGCGGGGATGATGACACGATCCGCGTGTTCTACAATGTTTGCCAGCATCGCGGGCTGGAGCTGATGAAGGATGAATGCGGCCGTGAAAAACGCCTGACCTGCCCTTATCATGCCTGGTCATATGATTTGAACGGCACGCTCCGTTTCGTTCCTGACGAGGCCGATTTCAAACAAGGCAGCCCGTGCGGAAAGCTCAATCTGGTCGAGATCAAGTCTGAGGTTTGGGCTGGCTTCGTCTGGTACAATATGGACGATGATTGCGCTCCCTTGCGCGAATATCTGGGCCCCATCGCTGACCAGATCGACACCTACCCCATGGAGGAATTTCGCCGCACGCATTGGGTCACAGTTGAAGGCGACTGGAACTGGAAGCTGGTGCAGGACAATTTCAGCGAAAGTTATCACGTTCCTTTTGTCCATCCAGGTGCGGTCCACACGCTCGAATATGGCCGCGAAGGATGCCAGTTTGACCATTACCCCCAGGGCCATTGCCGGATGTTGATGCCAGGAGGCGGCCCTGCCGCTGCCCTGAAAGGAGGCGAGAAGGAAACGCTGGAGAAAATGAAAGGCGAGATGGAGTTCTGGGAGCTCGATCCCGAAGACTACAAGGGCGGCAAAACCCGCAATATTCGCGAGGATTTGCAAAAGGCCAAACGTCGCTTGGGCCAGGAGAAGGGATATGATTTTTCAACCTATCGCGACGACCAGCTGACCGATAACTGGCATTATACCATCTTCCCCAATCTGTCCTTCAGCCTGAAGCCGGAAAGCAACATCTGGCTGCGCGCCCGACCTCACCCCACTGATCCGGAAAAATGCCTGTTCGATATGTGGTTCATGGTTTTGTTCGCGAAGGGCCAGACCGAGTATTTTTCCTATGTCATGCAGGACACGATTTCGACCGATGCCGAGGTGCCGCACATGCAGGGCCGGGCCGATGAAGTGACGACTGGCCCCGCAATTGACGAGGATCTGGAAATCTGGCCCCAGCAACAACGAGGTCTGCATTCGCGCGGATACCGGCGCGACTATCTGGCAGGCCAGGAAAGCCGCATGCTCTATTTCCACGAAACGCTTGAGGACTGGATGGGCCGGTAGCGAACTGTAAACAGGTCGCCAAACACGCATCATTGCCATATCTCGCAATTGTGCATATTATGCACAATATGGGAAACTGCCGCAAAGGCAGGATAAAAAGGGGGATGCGATGGAGCGCGTTTTGCGCAAGAGCACGGCATGGGATGTCGCGGAAAAAGCCGGCGTCAGCCAGTCGACCGTCAGCCGCGTTTTTACAGGTTCCACGCGAATAAGCGAGCCAACCCGCGAGCGGGTGCTGCAAGCTGCAAAAGAACTCGATTACATTCCTGACAAACGGGCATCACGTCTGCGGAGCGGACAGACCGGTGTAGTGGCCGTGGTGGTCATCACCCGCACCGATGAAAGCGCGCGGGAAGTCAATCCATTTGCTTATGTCCTGCTCGGTAGCGTGTGCCGCGCGGCTTCTACGCTGGGCTATGAAACTCTGGTTTCCTTTCAGGCCAGCGCTGACCAGTTCTATGGCAGATATGTCGAGCAGCGCGATGCCGATGCGCTGATTGTGATCGGTACCACCCAGAACCCGGAGGCGTGGTCGCATTTTGCTCCGATCCTGCAGAGTGACGATAGTGCAATCTGCTGGGGTCTGCCCATCGACGATGTGCGATCGGTGCGGTCAGACAACCGGTTGGGCGGGCAGATTGCCGCACGCCATTTGTGGGAGCTGGGCTATCGCAATCCCGTGTTCCTGGGGCCGATCGAGCAATCCCAACGCCAGTTTCACGAACGCTATGAAGGGTTCGTCGCAGCGCTGGGTGAATTGGGCGGCGAAGCGCACATCATGCGAGACCTGAGCGAGATCAACCGGTTTGAGCAGGGGCGAGAGGCAATCGCACGGCTTGAGCAGGAAGGCCGCAGTTATGATTCCATTTTTGCCGCCTGCGACTTTATTGCACTCGGCGCGCTTGAGGCTCTGACTGAGCGCGGTGTATCGGTGCCGGGCGACGTGGGCATCGTCGGGTATGACGGGATTGCCGCGACCAAGCACGCCAATCCTCCTTTGACGACAATCCGGCCCGATTTGGAAGAGGCTGGGCGACTGCTGGTTGCCCAAGTTTTGGGTAGCGGCGAGACGGAAGATGGCAGCGAGCCGGTTGAGCCTCCATCGCTCGCAGCAGTGGAACTGCTAGAACGCGCAAGCACGACAAAGCGCTAAAAAAAGCCGTTAAAGCTAGCACATCTGCCAAGGGTCACCACCTTGCCAGCCGTGGCTGTGCGCGCCATGAACAGCGGCAACAAGGAGACAGCTTCACCATGCGTCACATCGATCATTTCATTGCCGGCGGTGCCACCACTGGTACCGGCCGCACACACCAGATCTGGAACCCCTCGACCGGCGAAATCCAGGCAGAAGTTTCGCTGGGCGATGCTGCATTGCTCGATCAGGCTGTGGCCAATGCCAAAGCGATCCAGCCCGAATGGGCGGCGACCAATCCGCAAAAGCGCGCGCGGGTCATGTTCAAGTTCAAGGAACTGATTGAACAGAACATGCAGGAGCTGGCTGAATTGCTCAGCTCTGAACATGGTAAAGTGATCGACGATGCGAAAGGCGACGTTCAGCGCGGGCTGGAAGTGATCGAATACGCCTGCGGCATTCCGCAGGTCCTGAAGGGCGAATATACCCAGGGAGCTGGCCCCGGCATTGATGTCTATTCCATGCGCCAGCCGCTGGGCATTGGCGCTGGCATCACGCCATTCAACTTCCCCGCCATGATCCCGATGTGGATGTTCGGCATGGCGATTGCAGCAGGCAATGCCTTCATCCTCAAGCCATCAGAGCGTGACCCAAGCGTCCCCGTGCGACTGGCAGAGCTGTTTCTGGAAGCAGGCGCGCCCGAAGGGCTGCTACAAGTTGTCCATGGTGACAAGGAAATGGTTGATGCGATCCTCGACCATGCTGACATTTCAGCAGTCAGCTTCGTCGGCAGTTCTGACATTGCGCATTATGTCTACAAGCGCGGTGTTGCGGCAGGAAAGCGCATTCAGGCCATGGGCGGTGCAAAGAACCATGGCATCGTAATGCCTGACGCTGATCTGGATCAGGTGGTGGGCGATCTGTCGGGTGCCGCCTTCGGTTCGGCAGGCGAACGCTGCATGGCGCTGCCCGTGGTCGTTCCCGTCGGTGAAGATACGGCAGAGCGGCTCAAGGAAAAGCTGCTGCCGGCAATTGCCGCTCTCAATGTTGGGGTCTCGAATGATCCTGATGCGCATTATGGCCCGGTGGTAACGCCAGAGCACAAGGCGCGCGTTGAAGGCTGGATCGACACTGCGGAAAAGGAAGGCGGCGAAATCGTCGTCGATGGGCGCGGCTTTACCTTGCAGGGTCACGAAAAAGGCTTCTTCATCGGGCCCACGCTGATCGACCATGTAACCCCGCAAATGGAAAGCTATCAGGAAGAGATTTTTGGCCCCGTACTCCAAATCGTGCGGGCCAAGAATTTCGAAGAGGCGCTACGCCTGCCAAGCGAGCACCAATATGGCAATGGCGTTGCTATTTTCACGCGCAACGGACACGCCGCGCGCGAATTTGCGTCGCGCGTGAATGTCGGGATGGTGGGAATCAACGTGCCGATACCCGTACCGGTCAGCTATCACAGCTTTGGCGGGTGGAAGCGGTCCGGATTTGGCGACATCGACCAATACGGCACTGAAGGCTTGAAGTTCTGGACCAAGGTCAAAAAAGTCACCCAGCGCTGGCCCGATGGCGGCGCGGATGGTAGCAACGCCTTCATCATTCCAACCATGGGGTAAACGCCCGATCCATGCCCGAACGCACTCGCGCCACTTCCGGTTCTCCGTTCGAGGAACAATTCGGTTTTTGCCGCGCGGTGCGGGTCGGCAATCGGATCATGGTCGCGGGCACTGGCCCGATTGAAGACGATGGGTCCACCACTCCGGGCGACGCCTCTGCACAGGCAGAACGATGCTGCGATCTGATCCTTGCAGCGATCGAAGGTTTGGGCGGCGAGGCGGAGGACGTCGTGCGCACCCGTATGTTCCTGACCGATCCAGCCGATCAGGAGGCGGTTGGCGCGGTTCACGCGATCTATTTTGGGGCTGCGATCCCGGCGGCCACCATGGTCGGGGCTGCTTGGCTGTGCAGGCCCGAATGGAAAGTCGAGATCGAGGCTGAGGCCATTATTGATCCGTAAACCAGCTGACGGCTAAAATTGGTCAAATCGGGGGAAGTCATGGGTATGCCATACCGTCATTTTGTCGATGATCTTGATCTGGCCGTGGGGGAGTTGCGCGCCGGTCGCGAGGTCACGATCCAGTTCGCACACGCAATCGGGGATACGCTCCATGTCTTTTCTCCCGACGAGATGGGTGAGCCCGACGACGGCACGCCAGTGTCGGCAGAGGATTATGTCGAACGTGTCCGTGCGCTGTGCCGCCAATTTGGCGAGCAGGTCACAATCAGGTTCTATGACCATTTCGAGGAAGTCTTCGACGGCGCGAGCGTGCAGATGTTCCCGGAGGCTCAATCGCTCCATCTGGGCAGTCTGGACGAGGTCGAAAATCTGGAGGCTGCGTTTCAGCTTCCCAACCTCAAGCGCTTGGTTCTCAGTTGCTTCTGGCTCAAGGACAAACGCATTCTGGAGCATTTGAACTTCGATCTGCTGACCCACCTTACGATTGATCAGACCAACACCAAGGCGCTCGATCTTGCCCCGCTGGAACAGGCGCAATCGCTCAAGGCACTCTATCTTGCACCCCATCACAAGAATATCGGCGCGCTATCAGCGCTCACCAATCTGGAAGAGTTCGCCTTTTCATCCAAAAAGGGGCTCGATCTGTCATTTATCAACGGATTGGAGAATTTGCGCTCGCTCAAGTTCAATCTGGGCGGGACCGAAAGCATTGCCGATATCGCCCTGCCCAAGCTTGAGGATATAGCCTTCACCATGACGCGCAATCTGGAAGAACTGGGCGATATGCAAAGATTTCCTGCGCTGAAACGGGTGTTCATGCAGGATCAGCAACAGGTCGAACGGATAAGGTTTGGCGCGGAAAATCGCGCACTCGAACATCTCTGGTTTTACAATTGCAACGCACTGGAAGAGCTCGAAGGTTTGAACGAGTGCGCCCGGCTCAAAAGTCTGCGCTGGATATTTACCGATCGCGATCCGGCAACTCTATCGCTCCCGAACTCGCTCACACATTTGCATGTGCTTTCGGGCAAGCGCGGCGCAGAAGCGAAAGAAAAAGCTGCCATCAAAGCCATGGGTTACATCCCCGATGACCATGATGACGCGTGGTTTTTCTATAAGTAATGCGGAAAGATTGCTGGATGATCCCGCCGCCGGGCCTAGGCCGCTTCGGCGCGGTCCAGACGAGACAACCCCAGCTTGGTCGCCGCGACCAATTCGTCAAGCTCTGTCATCGCGTCAAGCTGCTGGGACTTGATCAGCATTTCGGGCTGCTTTCCCGCATCGCGGACCATCATGGCTGGCAGCGGCACATCCAGCTGCGGATAAGCCTCGGCAAAATCATCGCTGTGGTGAAACACGATTTCATTCGGCAAACCATCCAGAAATTCGCGCCATTGTTTGCGCATTGTTACCGGACCATAAGTCAGTGCGCATAGCGAGCACGGATAGGTTTGCGGCCTGAATTGCTTGTGCACCGCGTGGATCAACGCGTTCAGGATACCGCCTTCGGCATTGTAGATGAGCAAGACTTGAGCGTTGATTTGGGCCATATCAGTGCAATTCGGGCCAATGCCTGAACGGGTTACACCGACTGGCACTTTTCTTAAGTCAGCCACCCTTTTCTAAGGGCCGCGGAAGGGCTAGAGCCGCCCTCATGACAGGACAATTTTGCCTCACCGAAGACCAGCTGGCCATTCAGGAAATGGCTCAGCGCTTCACCGCCGACAATATCACTCCCCACGCCAGCGAATGGGATGAAAAGCATCACTTCCCACGCGATGTGATCAAAAGCACGGCCGAGCTGGGCTTTGGTGCGATTTACGTGTCCGAGGAATCGGGCGGGATCGGTCTTGGCCGGTTGGAAGCCGCGCTGATTATGGAGGCGATGGCCTATGGCTGCCCCACCACCAGCGCC
>CALBWA010000024.1 GCA_937969505.1 uncultured Erythrobacter sp.
CCGGATGATGAGCGCCGAGGAGGCCGAGCGCAGCAATTTGATCGTGCGCTCTGTCCCGCAGGCCGATCTGATCGCCGATTCGCTGAAAACCGCGGCGACCATCGCCTCCATGCCTCCGATGGCTACCATCGCGAATAAGGAGATGGTCAATTCTGCCTTTGAAATGACGCTGGATCAGGGATTGATTGTGGAACGCCGTATCTTCCAGATCCTCACCGCGAGCGAAGACAAGAAGGAAGGCATGGAAGCCTTTATCGAGAAGCGTGAGGGCCAGTGGAAGGGGAGGTAATCACCAAAGTTGCCGGATTGCTGACCTTCGGAACTATGTTTGTCTGGCTTGGCTTGGACGGATGGAAGCACCGCCGGGCGGAACGCGTGAGCATGATCGAGGCAGCCATTTTGAAAGCCGGAGGCGAGGAAGAGCCTCTGCCGTTCAACAAATGGGACCGCTCCATGGCCTATATCAAACCGGTCATGATGCTGATCCTTGGCCCCGCATTGATCTTCAGCGCTCTTGCTCTTTTGCTTGCTTGATGGGAATTTGACATGAAAATCGCATTTATCGGACTGGGCAATATGGGCGGCGGAATGGCCGCAAACCTGGTCAAGGCTGGCCATGAAGTCAGCGCTTTTGACTTGTCGGAAGATGCGCTGGCAACGGCCAAGGACAATGGTTGCGCGACCTTCATCAGCGCCGCAGAGGCGTGTGAAGGCGCAGAGGCGGTTGTCTCCATGTTGCCGAACGGTGGGATCGTAAAATCGGTCTACACCAATGACGTGATCGGCAAAGCGCCAGACGCCGCAATCTTCCTCGATTGCTCGACCATTGACGTTGCCACTGCGCGCGACGTGATCGGCGCAGCGGAAAGCGCAGGCTATGAAATGGTCGATGCGCCTGTGTCCGGGGGCATTGCGGCGGCCAATGGCGGCACGCTGACCTTCATGGTGGGCGGCAGCCAGAGCGCCTTTGACCGAGCCAAGCCAATCCTGGAAGCGATGGGCAAGGCGGTGATCCATGCCGGCGATGCGGGCAATGGTCAGGCCGCCAAAATCTGCAACAATATGCTGCTGGCGATCCATATGGCCGGCACATGTGAAGCCTTCGCCATGGCGGAAAAGCTCGGCCTCGACCCGCAGACATTCTATGACATCTCCAGCGTTTCCAGCGGCCAGAACTGGTCCATGACCAGCTATTGCCCGGTGCCCGGTGTTGGCCCGCAAAGCCCGTCAGACAATGATTATCAGGGCGGTTTTGCCACCGCCTTGATGCTGAAGGATTTGCGACTGGCGATGGAAGCTGCCGACAGTTCGGACAGCGCCGTACCAATGGGCGCGAGAGCAGCAGCGCTCTATGAAGATTTCAACGGGGCGGGCAATGGCGGCAAGGATTTCTCCGCCATCATCAAGACCTATTGATTGCGGCGATAATCCCGCTCAGCCAATCGCGCGGGGCCTGACGCCTGCCAATATCAGCGACAAATTCCTGCCCCCGTGCCACGCTTTGCAATCTGCCACCTCTTTTCCACCGTTCTGGCCGATCATGATAGGTCAGCCCGCCACGCTTTAGCCAAGCGGGCCGATACCATAATGACGGCGGCCCTTCTGGCACGGTCAAGCGCAGCGCTGGCGAGGCATATCGCGCCGTGCGCCCTTCCCCGCGATAGATCACGTCGTTGCGGTGATGCATCGCCAATGCATGGGGATGGCCAAGCTCGACCAATTCCTGCGGCGCACCGGGTGCCAATGCGATCACATCGTCAATTTCCAGATAGCCGAATATACGGTGATGCGGTTGATCCCATGATCCATCGGGCATCTCCTCACGAAACAATCCAAAGAATACAAACACATCGCCAATCCCGACACCTTGGCGTTCAAGATGGGTTTGCGCCGCGCCGCATTGGCCGAACACGCACGTATTATCTTCCCGAAACATCGGATCATGGTGACACAGATCGCCTGCGCCCAGACGACCCCTGCTGGCAGCAGAGGCATATTCACCCAGCCCCAATGCGCCATAGCTCGTTACTGAAGCAGTCCCGGCGGGGATCGGCAGGCTGATCGGGCAACCATCAATGATGGGTGACGCGCCACCGCCCGCCGCACTGTCAAAGCCCTTTCTGCTGAAGATAATCCTCATGCAAGCGTGCCTAGGACGCGACGGGCCGGGATGACAAGTCTTGCGAAAAATGCACACGGCTCTACGGATGCGGCGATGAAGGTCACCGCATTAATCATGGCTGGAAAGCGTTCAGGCGCGCTTGATCCGCTGGCGCAGAAAGCCGGTGTTGCGCAGAAATGCGTCGCCCCGGTGCATGGCCGGCCCATGATCGAACATGTTGTCGAAGCGCTGGACCAATGCGACCGTGTGTCCGCCATTCATATTGTTGCCCATGAGCATGGTGAAATTGCTGCGATCCCGCTGATTTCTGAGCTTCAGCATGCAGGCAAGCTGCATTTTCGCGAGGCCAAATTCAATCTGGTCGATAGCGTCAACAGCGGCGCGCAGGGCGCGCAGTTTCCGCTGGTCATCACCACGGCGGACAATTGCCTGGTCACGGCGGAAGGCTATGCCGAATTCATCGACAAAGCACTCGCTAACCAGTCGCAAGCTGCCGCTGCGATGGCTCGCAAGGAAGATGTACTGGCGTCAGACCCTGTCGGGCAAAAACGCTTTTACGAGTTCAAGGACGGCCAATACTCCAATTGCAACACGTATTGGATTGCCTCTCCGCAAGCTTTGAGCGCAGCTGAAATCATGCGCGAAGGCGGGCAATTCGTGAAATTTCCGCGGCGGATCATCAGGGCGTTTGGCCTGATGAATTTGGTCCGGTTCTATTTTGGCTGGGCGAGTAAGGATAAGTTGTTCGCGCAGATCTCGCGCCGGTTTGGGTTCAAACTGTCGATCATTGTCATGTCGAACGGCGAATATGCCGTCGATGTCGACAATGAACGCACCTTTGACGTGACCGAGCGGCTGCTGGCCAAGCGTTCCTTGTCGCAGGTCGGATAGGAACCGCTCGAGATGGTCATGCGCCGATTGTTCACCAATATGGGCTGGCTGTTGGGTGGGCGCGGTTTCAATGCCGTGCTCAGTCTGGTCTATCTGGCTCTGGCGACACGGACGCTTGGGCTTGATGGATTTGGCCAGTTCGCCATCATCGTGGCTCTGGGTCAGATGGTCACCGGCCTTGCGAATTTTCAGACATGGCAATTTGTCGTGCGTTGGGGCGCTGGCGAGGATGGTCCGGCCGAGGCAACCGGCTTTGCCATTGCGCTGGACCTGCTATCAGTGGTTTTCGGAACAGTGCTGGCTGGCATTCTGGTGCTGACAGCGCAATTGTGGCTGCCGCTACCCGATGACCTCCTTTGGATAACTTTCGGTTTCTGCGTCATTTCGCTTCTTTCGATCCGCACCACGCCCACGGGCTTGCTGCGGCTGCGCTTCCAATATGCCAAGGCCACTGCCGCAGAGGCGGTACAGCCGGCAATCCGTGCAGGCGGCGCGATCCTGGCATGGTGGATGATGCCGACAGTCACCGGCTTCATACTGGCCTGGGCCGCGGCTGAAGTTGCTGTTGCGGTTGCCCTGTGGGTCGTAGCAGCCCGGCAGGAAAAGATTGACCTGTCGCGTGTCAATTTGCGCGAAATTCCCCGCGACCATCCCGACGCATGGCGCTTTGTTCTATCGACAAATATGAGCGGTAGCCTGACGATCGCCGGCAAGCAGGTGATGATCCTGCTGGTCGGATCAATCGGTGGCGAGGCCTTGGCAGGGGGCTTCCGGGTCGCATCGCAATTGGGCCAGGCGCTGGTGTCCTTGGCACAAACTGTATCGAAAGCGATTTATCCCGAGCTGGTGCATGCCAAGGAGGACGCTTTGATCATGGCGCGCCGCATGGCGAATATCGCATTGATCGGCGGTGTTCTGGCTGTGGTGGTTGCCTTGCTTATCGGACGCTGGGGATTGACCGCAGTGGCCGGTCCCGAGTTCGCCGGATTTTACTGGGCCATGGTCATACTGGCAATTGCAGGCGCGGTGGAACTGGTCGGTGCAAGCCTTGAATCCCTGTTGGTTTCGGCTGGCAAAGCGCACACCGCCTTCTTCGTACGAGCTGTGCCCACCGTATTGGCGCTGGTCCTGCTCGACTATGCGATCGACTGGAACGGGGCCAAGGGCGCTGCCTTTGCCGTTCTGGGATCAAGCGCGCTGGCGGTTATCGGGTTCTATGTCGCCATGCTCAACATGCAGCAGATCAAGATCAGCCTGGCAGCGCCAACACCCACCCGCAGCGATAGCGACAGCGCAACCGAAGCCGAGCACCGGCTCTAAGCTTGGCTTTTACGCCTTACGCGTTCTCGTCAAAGGCAAGCTTGGGCTTGCGCGCAGCCAGGGTTTCATCCAACCGCCTGCGCGGGGCGTAATAGGGCGCCTGCTTCAACGCCTCGTCCCCAGCATTGGCGCGCTGGGCCACTGTCCGAAAGGCTTCGATAAACTGATCGAGCGCAGCCTTGCTCTCGGTTTCGGTCGGTTCGACCAACATCGCCCCATGGACCACCAGCGGGAAATACATCGTCATCGGGTGATAGCCTTCATCGATCAGCCCCTTGGCAAGATCCAGCGTTGACAGTTCACCGCCGAAATTCTTGTCGCCAAACAGCGCCTCATGCATGCAGGGGCCGCTGTGCGCATAGGGCGCGTGAAGCAAGTCTTCCATGCTGCGCAGGATGTAGTTGGCATTGAGGACAGCGTCTTCTGCGACCTGCTTCAATCCATCGGCACCATGGCTGAGGATATAGGACAGGGCGCGCGTAAACATGCCCATCTGGCCATGAAACGCGGTCATCCGGCCAAAGCTTTGCATCTTGCCGCCAAAATGCTCGTCCGAAAATGCATCGGCCTGCTCTTCTTCGACCAAATGCACCACGCCATCGCTTGTGCGCGCTGTATAAGGCAGCGGTCCGAACGGGCTGAGCGCCTCCGACAGCACAACCGGACCGGAACCGGGGCCGCCACCGCCATGCGGGGTGGAGAATGTCTTGTGCAAATTGATGTGCATTGCATCAACGCCGAGGTCACCGGGGCGGACCCGGCCGACAATAGCGTTGAAGTTGGCCCCATCGCAATAAACAAAGCCGCCCGCTTCGTGCACGGCATCGGAAATCGCTTTCAAATCGGGCTCGAACAGGCCGCAAGTGTTCGGATTGGTGATCATCACACCGGCCACATCCGGGCCAAGGCGGGCTTTCAGCGCCTCCAGATCAACCCGACCGTCTGCATTGGCGGGAATGTCTTCCACCCGGTAACCGGCAAAGGCGGCCGTCGCAGGATTGGTGCCATGCGCGCTTTCAGGCACAAGAATGACTTCACGCGCATCCCCGCGAGCCTCCAGAGCGGCCCGAATGCACAGAATGCCGCACAGCTCGCCATGGGCACCGGCCTTCGGGCTCATCGCGACGCCGTGCATTCCAGTCAATTCGATCAACCAGGTGGCCAGTTCATTGACCACTTCCAGCGCACCGCGAACGGTTTCCTGTGGCTGCAGAGGATGGACGTCTGCAAAACCGGGCATCCGCGCAACTTTTTCATTAAGCCGCGGATTGTGCTTCATGGTGCACGACCCCAGCGGGAACAGCCCCAGATCAATGCCGTAATTTTGGCGGCTGAGGCGCGTGTAGTGCCGCACCGTCTCAGGTTCGGACAAGCCGGGCAGGCCAATCGGATCGGCGCGTTCCATACCGCCCAGGCGATTAACTGATCCGGCGGCAGGCTCAGGCAGATCAACCCCGGTTGTCTCAAGACTGCCGATTTCAAACAGCAGCGGTTCTTCCAGCATCAGCGCGCGGTTGCCGGTCGAGGTGGCAGGGCCGTTGTGCATGCCATCTTCCGACGCATTCATGTCCGGTTTCCAGCCTGATTTGTTGGGAGCGTTCATGACGAGGCCTCCTCAAGAGCCTGCTCAAGCGATGAGGCAAGCGTTTCGATATCGTCTTCGCTGGTGGTTTCGGTCACCGCGACCAACAGCGCATCCACGAAGGCATCCACCCCGGGATAAAGCCGGTCGAGCGCCACGCCGGCCAGAACACCCTGATCGGCCAATGCGCGCACGATGGGCCGGGCAGCCTTGCCCAGCTGGATCGTGAATTCGTTGAAGTAACTGTCATTGAGGACGCTGACACCGGGAATTTGAACCAACCGATCAGCGGCTAGGCAGGCAAGCCGGTGGTTTTCTGCCGCCAGCCGGCGCAGACCGGTTTCCCCCAGCAAGGTCATATGGACATTGAAAGCAAGCGCACACAGGCCGGAATTGGTGCAAATGTTGCTCGTCGCTTTCTCGCGCCGGATATGCTGCTCGCGGGTGGAGAGCGTCAGCACAAAACCGCGCTTTCCCTCTGCATCCACCGTCTCTCCGCACAAACGGCCCGGCATCTGGCGGACATGCTTTTTGTCACGCACCGCAAACAGGCCAAGGTATGGCCCGCCAAATTGCAGACCGACGCCAATCGACTGCCCTTCGCCCACGACGATATCCGCGCCCAGATCACCCGGTGCCTTGATCACACCCAGCGCCACCGGTTCGGTGACCACCGCGATCAGCAAAGCGCCCTTGGCATGGGCTGCGTCGGCAACTTCCTGAAGGTTCGACACCCGGCCCAGAATGTCAGGATATTGAACGACGACGCATGATGTCTGGTCATCAATCCGCCCAATCAGCCCGCTCGCGTCAGGCGCTGCCTGCATGCTTGGCTGCGCATCGGCGATCTCGTCCTTGGTGAACTGGGCCATAGTGCGGATGACTTCGGCATAATGCGGGTGGAGCGCACCAGACAGCACCACCCGGTTGCGGCGCGTGACGCGGCTGGCCATGGCGACAGCTTCCCAGCAAGCGGTTGAGCCATCGTACATCGATGCATTGGCCACAGCGCAACCATAAAGGCGCGCGACCTGACTTTGAAATTCGAACAGCATCTGCAACGTACCCTGAGCGATCTCTGGCTGATAGGGCGTGTAAGCTGTCAGGAACTCTCCGCGCTGGATGATGTGGTCGACACTGGCCGGAACATGGTGGCGATAGGCCCCTGCCCCCAGAAAGAACGGCGCATCGGCTGCGGCCAGATTCTTCTTCGACAATGCGCGCATATGGCGTTCGACCGCCATTTCGCTGGCGTGCATCGGCAGGCCCTTAATAGGTCCATCAAGCCGTGCCTCTTCTGGCACATCAACGAACAGATCGTCTATCGAGCTTGCCCCGATGGTAGCTAGCATATCGGCACGGTCATTGTCCGTCAGCGGTAGGTAACGCATTGAATTTACTCCACACTCCTCAATTACAAGAGGAGGAAGTCAAGCTAAAGGGAATCAACGAAAGTCTTGTAGCCCTTGTCGTCCATCAAGCCTTCAAGCTCATCCTTGTCAGCAATGGTCATGCGGAAGAACCAGCCGTCTTCTTCGGGCGAGGAATTGACCAGCGCAGGCTCGTCCTCCAGCGAAGAATTGCCTTCGGTCACTTCGCCACTGATCGGCGCATAGACGTCGCTGGCTGCCTTCACACTTTCGACCACGGCAGCATCGCCGCCTTTGTCCAGCATGGTGCCAACACTGGGCAATTCGACAAAAACGATATCGCCCAATTGTTCTTGCGCGTAATCGGTGATCCCGACGGTGGCGCTATCGCCTTCAACGTCGATCCATTCATGTTCATCGGTAAAGTAACGCGGCATAGGACTAGCTCCCTCGGAAATAGCGGTTTGGGACAAAGGGCATGGGTGAAACGGTGGCGGACAATGGCTTGCCGCGAACTTCGCATGTCAGCGCGGTGCCATCGTCGGCATAGGCTGCATCGATATAGGCCATGGCAATCGGATGGCCTAGCGTGGGAGAGAACCCGCCGCTTGTCACAACGCCAACTTCCTTCTCCCCTGCATAGACAATTGCCCCTTCGCGGGCCGGCATTCGGCCATCAATGATCAAACCGACGCGGCGACGGGCTGTTCCCTCGCCCAGCTCGCGCAGGATCCGTTCCGCACCGAAAAAGCCGCCTTCGGTGCGGCGACGTTTGTTGATGCCGAAAACCAGCCCCGCCTCGATCGGGCTGATGTCGGGTGACAGATCATGGCCATAGAGCGGCAGGCCCGCCTCCAGCCGCAGGGAATCGCGTGCGCCAAGACCAATCGGCCTTACTTCAGGTTCGGCACAGAGCAGGCTCGCAATCTCTTCGGCAGCGTCACCGGGCAGGGAGATTTCAAAGCCGTCCTCACCCGTGTAGCCCGCCCGCGCGATGGTCACCTCATGACCGGCCAGTGTGAAAGTGCCAAACCGCATGAAAGTAAGGTCGGAAACAGCGTAACCACCCCTGGCATGGCGCGCCAACGCGTCTGCGGCTTTGGGGCCCTGCAGCGCCAGCAAGGCGTGATCAGCCAAGTGGTTGAGCGTGATCGCATCGGGCAAATGTTCGCGCAATTGGCCAATGTCGTCATATTTCGTCGCACCATTTACCACCAGATAGAGGTGATCGGGCCAGCGCGAGACCATAAGATCGTCCAGCACGCCGCCATCCTCATCAAGCAGCAATGAATAGCGCTGCCGGCCCAGTTTCAGCGTCGACAGATCAATCGGCAGCAGCGCCTCGACCGCTTCGTCCAGCCCATCGCCCGAAAGCAGAACCTGGCCCATGTGCGACACATCGAAAAGGCCGGCATTTTCGCGCGTCCAATTGTGTTCGGCAACAATTCCGCCACCTTCCCCGGTGTACTGGATCGGCATTTCATAACCGGCAAAAGGCACCATGCGTGCCCCGCGATCGCGATGCCATTGGTCCAGCGGCAGCACATCCAGTGCAATGGTGTCTTCGGTGTGGTCTTGTGTATTTTCAGCGCTCAAAACGACAGTCCCCGGCAGATGTGCGCGCGCGCCTGTTGGCACGACGTTATGCACCCCCTCTGTCGGGAAACCTGAGAGTTTGGCCGTGGGCAGATGCCCGGCTTACCCCTTCGGTGGCACCTGAATTTCAGATGCGCTTTCCAGAGTACCCATCGGTCCAGCGGTCCCGATTACCTGAGAGTTTCCGGGGCGGTTGCTCCTTCGGTGCCGAGCGTCAGATTGCTCTGATGCCCAGTCTCTCCCACTGGTCCGTCTGCCCGGATTGATTGCGCGTTGTGATTGCACAGAATCGCTCCCGGCAGGGGAGACGCATTCCTGCGCGATGTGTGCACCAGCGTCAATCGAGATTCGGCCGCAACCAGCGTTCAGCCGTGGAAATATCGACCCCGCGTCTCTTGGCATAGTCTTCCAACTGATCGCGCCCGATCCGGGCGACGCCGAAATATTGCGCTTCAGGGTGGCCGAAATAGAACCCGCTCACTGCAGCCGTGGGATACATCGCGAAGCTTTCGGTGAGGGTCAGCCCGACATTTTTCTCCGCATCAAGAAGTTCGAACAGGGTCGGTTTCAAGCTGTGGTCGGGACAGGCGGGATAGCCAGGAGCGGGGCGAATACCGCGGTATTGCTCCTTGATAAGTGCCTGATTGTCGAGCTGCTCGCCCGGCGCATACCCCCACAGATCGGTTCGCACATGTTGATGCAAACGCTCGGCAAAGGCTTCGGCGAACCGATCCGCCAGCGCTTTGAGCAGGATGTCGGAATAATCATCCTTATCCGCCTGGAAGCGGGCCGAATGCGGTTCGATCCCGTGGATGCCAACGGCAAAGCCGCCGATCCAATCACCTGCCGGATCGATAAAGTCGGCCAGACACATATTGGCCCGGTCGCGGCTTTTCTTCACCTGCTGGCGCAGGAATGGAAGCACAACATGCTCTTCACGGTTGACCCGGTGGATGGTCACATCATCGCCATCTCTCGCGCAGGGCCACAGCCCGACCACGCCGCGCGCGGTCAGCCACTTCTCCGCGATCAATTTGTCGAGCATGGCATTGGCATCGTCGAACAATTGGCTGGCAGTTTCGCCCACCACTTCGTCAGTCAGGATGGCGGGGTAATTGCCGTGTAATTCCCAGGCGCGGAAGAACGGCGTCCAGTCGATATAATCGCGCAGTTCGGCCATGTCCCAATCATCGAACACGTGAACTCCGGGCTGGAGCGGGGGTGCAGGTTTGTCCGACAAAAAGGCGTCATAGAAATTGGCCCGTGCTTCTTCCAGCGACAGCAGCACGCTGGGGGACTTGCCCGCGCGAGCATCGCGCACCTTCACATATTCGCTCGCCGTTTCATCGACGAAGCCGTCTTTTTGTGTATCGGAGAGCAATTTGGAGGCAACGCCAACTGCGCGGCTGGCATCCAGCACATGGATCACCGGGCCTTCATAGGCCGGATCGATCTTGAGTGCGGTGTGGACCTTGCTGGTGGTGGCCCCGCCGATCAGCAGCGGCATGGTCATCTCCGCACGCTGCATCTCTTCTGCCACGGTCACCATCTCGTCCAGAGAAGGTGTTATCAGGCCGGACAGTCCGATCATGTCAGCCTTTTCGTCATCGGCTTTCTTCAGAATGTCCTGCCACGGCACCATCACACCCATATCCACGACATCATATCCGTTGCACTGCAGAACTACGCCGACGATGTTCTTGCCGATATCGTGCACGTCGCCCTTCACAGTCGCCATCACGATCTTGCCTTTGGCCTTGCGCTCCTCCTCGGGCAGCAGGTCCTTTTCCGCCTCGATATAGGGGATGAGATGCGCGACGGCTTTCTTCATGACGCGCGCAGATTTTACAACCTGAGGCAAGAACATCTTCCCGCTGCCGAACAGATCGCCGACTACATTCATGCCGTCCATCAGCGGACCTTCGATCACTTCGATCGGGCGGCCTCCGCTTGCCTCCAGGGCTGCTCGCGCTTCTTCGGTGTCCGAAACGACATGGGCATCGATGCCCTTGACCAAAGCGTGCTCCAGTCGCCGTTCGACCTCCCAGCCGCGCCATTCCTCTGCCGCTTTTTCATCAGCGACAGACTTGCCCTTATAACTTTCGGCCAGGTCGATCAGCCGTTCGGTCGCGTCATCGCGGCGCATCAGGATCACGTCCTCGCACGCCTCGCGCAAAGTCGGATCAATCTGGTCGTAGACGTCGAGCTGGCCCGCATTGACGATGGCCATGTCGAGCCCTGCTGGGATCGCATGATAGAGAAAAACCGAGTGCATAGCGCGGCGCACGGTTTCATTACCGCGGAAGCTAAATGACAGATTGGACAGGCCGCCACTGGTTTTTGCATACGGGCAGGCCGCCTTGATCTCAGCTACGGCTTCCAGGAAATCGAGGCCATAGCGATTGTGCTCTTCAATACCGGTCGCCACGGCAAAGATATTGGGGTCAAAGATGATGTCTTCGGGCGGGAAACCGATGCTGGTCAGCAGCTTGTAGGCTCGGGTGCAAATTTCCACCTTACGCGCTTTGGTGTCGGCTTGTCCGGTCTCGTCGAAAGCCATGACAACTGCCGCCGCACCATAGCTCATGCATTTTCGCGCTTGTTCAAGGAAGGCGTCCTCGCCCTCTTTCATTGAAATCGAATTGACGATTGGTTTGCCTGAGACGCATTTCAGACCGGCCTCAATCACGTCCCATTTGGAACTGTCGATCATCAGCGGAACGCGAGCAATATCGGGTTCGGCCGCGATCAGTTTGAGGAAGGTGGTCATCGCATGCTCGGCGTCGAGCAGGCCCTCGTCCATATTCACATCGATAATCTGAGCGCCGTTTTCGACCTGCTGGCGAGCGACTTCAACGGCTGCAGCATAATCATCGGCCATGATCAGCTTCTTGAACCGGGCAGAGCCGGTCACATTGGTGCGTTCGCCAATATTGACGAAACGCGCGATGGAGGCTGATGTGTTGCTATTGCTCATAGGTCAGGCTGCAATCGTAAAGGGTTCAAGACCAGCGAGCTGCATTTCGGTATCGCGCGCGGGAATTTTTCGCGCGGGCAAACCTTCCACCGCACGCGCCATGGCGGCGATATGCGCAGGTGTGTTCCCGCAGCATCCCCCAAGGATATTGACCTGTCCGGCCTCGGCCCATTCGCGGACCAGACTGGCCGTGGTTTCAGGCAATTCGTCATATTCGCCCAGTTCATTGGGCAGGCCTGCATTGGGATAAGCCATCAGCAAAGTGTCTGCCGCGCCTGAAAGCAATTGCACATGCGGGCGCAATTGGTCTGCGCCAAAACTGCAATTGAGGCCAATCGTAACCGGTTTTGCATGGCGCACTGTGTTCCAGAAGGCCTCCACCGTATGACCCGACAGATTGCGGCCCGAAAGATCGGTCAGCGTCAACGATATCATCAATGGCACATCGCGGCCCAGATCATTCGCCAGTTCCATCACCGCCAGGCACGCTGCCTTGCAATTGAGCGTATCAAACACGGTTTCGATCAGGATGAAGTCCACCCCGCCCTCAACCAGAGCCTCTGCCTGTTCGCGATAAATGTCCTTCACCTCGTCAAATGTCACTTCACGAAAGCCGGGATCTTCCACATCGGGCGACAGGGAAAGCGTTTTGTTGGTCGGGCCCATTGCTCCGCAGACAAAGCGTTCCAGCCCGTCTTTTGCCGTCGCGTCGTCGCACGCCTGGCGAATGATCTTGGCAGCAGAAACATTGATTGCATGGACCTGATCTTCGGCGCCATAATCAGCCTGGCTGATCCGGTTGGCGTTGAAGGTATTGGTCGCAAGCACCCGCGCGCCAGCAGCCAGATACTCATCGCAAATGGTGCGAATAACCTGCGGTTGGGTCAGGTTTACAAGGTCGTTATTGCCCTTTTGATCATGCGTCAGGCCGGTGTCTCCAGCATAGTCCTCGGCAGACAACTTTGCGTTCTGGATGGCCGTACCATAAGGCCCGTCCTTGATAAGTATGGTTTGCGCTGCAACGTCTTGCAGGCGTGTTCTGGCGGACATTAGAGGCCCTCCTTCGGGCGCATGCCGAGCATGTGGCAGATCGCGTAAGCGAGCTCTGCCCGGTTCAATGTGTAAAAGTGAAAATCGCGAACGCCGCCTGCGTAAAGCCTTCGGCACAGTTCGGCTGCGATGGTGGCTGCAACCAATTGGCGCGAAGCCGGGCGCTCGTCCAACCCGTCAAACAATCCGTCCATCCAATCCGGAATTTGCGCACCGCATGCCCCGGCAAATTTGCGCGCTTGCGCGACGTTGGTGACCGGCAAAATGCCGGGCACCACAGGGGCGTCAATGCCGCTGGCACCAAGCTGGTCCTGAAACCGGAAAAACTTGTCAGCCGAGAAAAAGAATTGCGTGATTGCGCGAGTAGCCCCCGCATCCAGCTTGCGTTTCAGATTGTCGAGATCTGCCTGTGGGCAATCGGCATCGGGATGCGTTTCGGGATAGGCCGCGACCGAGATTTCAAAGTCGGCAATTTCTTTCAGGCCCGCCACCAGCTCAGCTGCATTACCATAGCCGTCGGGATGCGGCTTGAACGGGGCACCCGGCTCGCCAGCATCCCCGCGCAGCGCGACGATATGGCGCACGCCGGCTTCCCAATATTGCTCGGCCACTTCGCGGATCTCGGCCTTGGAGGCGTCGACGCAGGTCAGATGCGCAGCGGCAGGCATATTGGCCTCGGCAATAATGCGCGAAACAGTGTTGTGCGTCCGTTCCCGGGTTGAACCGCCGGCGCCATAAGTCACCGAGACAAAGCTGGGATCGAGCGGCTTCAATTGCTGGACCGCATCCCACAATTGATCTTCCATCTTCTGACTTTTGGGAGGAAAGAATTCAAAACTGACGGCCAAATCGCCAGGCAGAGAGGCAAACAGAGGCGTATCATGCGCCACGGCCTGTTCGTGGGCTGGATCGAGTGCCGTATTCACGCGGTTTTCTCCTGCAAGATGTCCTGAACCTTCGCGCCGCGGCGCTCGCCAATCCAGATTTTAACGACCAGTTCGCCCTCATCGAGGGAAATCGAAGGTTTGACCGAAAAGCCGGCCTTCCTGAGCAAAGCGCCAAGCTGCCGGTCGGAAAAGCCGAGCCGCGTGTGAGCATGGCGCTGGCGCAATTCTTCATGGCTGTGGGTGGCAAAATCGACAATCACCAAGCGGCCACCAGGCCGCATGACCCGGGCCGCCTCTTCCAAGGCCGCTGCCGGGTCCTGCGCGAAGTGCAGCACCTGGTGCAACATGACGGTGTCAAACTGATCGGCATCGAAAGGAAGATCGGAAAAGTCGCCCTGAACCAACTCGATCGTTTCCGTTGGCAAATGTTGCAGTTTGGCGCGGGCCACCCGCAGCATTTCCAGATTCTTGTCGAGCGCCACCACGCGTTCCGCGCGCGGGGCAAACAATTCCGCCATGCGACCTGTGCCCGTGCCAATGTCCAGCAAGCGGCCCAGCGGCGCATCGCCTAGCGCATCCAGCAAATGACGCTCTACCAGTTTGTCGGGACTGTGGAGGCGGCGCAAATCGTCCCATTCTTCGGCATGCCGGGCAAAATAGTCTTCAGCGGCTTCCTCGCGCCGGGACCGGATCGCGTTCAGCTTGCGCCGATCCTCTTCGCATTGTCGGGCAAAGTCGGTATCCTCGCGCTCGGCCAAGACGAGCAATTGCGCGACTGCATCGGCCATGGGCGACCCATCATCATTGCTGCTGGGTGCACGCAGAAAGGCCCAGCTACCCTCGCGCCGGCGCTCAGCCAAGCCCGCATCGCACAGAATACCGGCATGGCGAGAAACCCGCGGCTGACTCTGCCCCAACACTTGCGCCAATTCGCCGACGGCCAGCTCCATCGTGCCAAGCAAGCGCACAATACGCAGCCGGGTCGGGTCGGCCAGAGCCTTGAAGGTAACATCGACGTTCATAGAAACCGAACATATAAAGATATTTTTATGTCTGTAAATCCAAATGCTGTCAATTGGGCCGCAATTGGTTTAGGCCATGTCCCATGGCCCGCCTCATCTCCTTCAACAAGCCTTTTGGCGTCCTGTCCCAATTCACTGACAAAAACATCCCGACCAAGCGCCTGACCCTGTCAGAATTTATTGCGGTGAAGGGCGTTTATCCAGCAGGCAGGCTCGACCGCGACAGCGAGGGCCTGATGCTGCTGTGCGATGATGGCAAACTGCAGGCACGGATCGCCGATCCCAAATTCAAGCTGGCCAAAACCTATCTAGTGCAGGTGGAAGGTGAGATTGATGAAGGTGCTCTCGAAACCTTGCGCAATGGCGTTCGCCTGAAGGACGGCAAGACTTTGCCTGCAAAGGCCGAACGGATCGACGCACCGCAGCTGTGGCCACGAGACCCACCCATCCGCTTTCGCAAAAATGTGCCCGACTGCTGGATCAGCTTGACGCTGCGCGAAGGCAGGAACCGGCAAGTCCGCCGTATGACGGCAGCGGTTGGCCACCCGACTTTGCGTTTGGTGAGATGGTCAATTGGGCAATGGTCGCTTGATGGCCTTGAATTAGGCCATTGGCGGGACGAGGAAGTATCCTAAGCTTGGTCGCCTACCTCTAAACCGGCATCAAATTCCCCGGCCCTTTCAATCGGTTCTTCCAGCGCCCCTTCAATGGCAATGCTGCCGTGATTAAGACAATCCAGCAGCAGCGATTTCACCTGCTGCTGCGCCAGCATGTCGGCGGAGGCATACACTCGCGCCTTGGCGCACAATTGCCGGCCAAAGTCAGCAGCGTACCCATCGAGGTCATAGGCTTTGCCATCAATCATCACAGTTATAGCGTCAGCTGAACCGGCGACATAGGCGAACCGGCTGGCCGGATTGCGCATCATCATCTGACCTCCGGTTAAATCGGCTGTGCTGGCCAGCAGTCGTTCCATCTCCTCACCGTTAAACGGTGTTTCAGGTCCCCACTCGATATTGGGGTTCTTGGGCGCGGTGGCATATTGGCCAAACCAGCGAGCAAATGCAGCCGGATCAGACAGGCTTTCGACCGCCATTTGCTGCAATTGGGCAAGCGCATGGGCGGGAATTTCACCGGGATTGTCCTGACGGGTCAGATCGGCATCTTCATACCGGTCATCCTGCCGCAGCTGATCAAGCGCCTCGCCCGCCCAGCCTTCAATCAGTTCAGAGCGGGACGGCGCGCGGAACCCGACAGAATAGGTCATGCAATCATCTCCGAGCGCCACACCCTTATGAGCAAGCCGGGGCGGTACGTAGAGGATATCACCCGGATCGAGCACCCAGTCCTGCAAGGGCTCGAATTCGGCCAGCAAGCGCAGGTCTTCGTGTTCAAGCAATGGTGTGTCGTCATTGCACATCGCCCCCAATTGCCAGCGTCGCTGGCCGAGCCCCTGGATCAGGAACACATCATATTGGTCATAATGTGCGCCAACCCCGCCCCCTGCGCTGGCATAGCTGACCATGATATCATCAATCCGCCAATTGGGAATGAAACGAAATGGATCGAGCAATTGCGCGACATCGGCGATGTGATGATCGACCGCCTGCACCAGCAAGGTGCACGGTGCCTGGCCCAGCGAGTTGAAGCGCTCGGTCGGCAGCGGCCCATGCTCCAGCTGATATTGGTCAGCTGACTGTTCGATCAGACGCGATTCCACAAAACTTTCGCACGACAGGCCAGCCAGTTCATCCGGCTCGATCGGATTGCGCCATTGCTTCCATGGGTTGCGGATCAGCAAAGGCTTCTTCTGCCAGTAATCGCGCAGAAAAGTCTCGGGATCGAACAGGTCCGGATCAAACGCATAGCCAGCAAACAATTGTGTCACGGCACATCGCCTTCACCATCTGCATTTGCTGCATCTTGCGCTTCGGCAGCTTGCGCCGCCGCCATCAGATCCATGAAATTGCGCGCCGCCTCGCGATCTTCCTGGTTCTTGAAGGCCACATCCAGGTCAGGCGCAGCGTCCAGCAAGAACAGCAAACTCCAAAGGCCAAAGCGCTTACCAGGATCCTTCTCCAGGCCCAGATCGACCAACATCTTTTCAGTCGCAGCAGGAATCGCGTCGACCTTTACCTGGGCAAGGTCGAGGGTGCCGAAATAGCGTTGCAGCAGGTTTTCCATATCCATGCCCTTGGCGCTAAACCTTGTTGGCGCGGATGCAAGCCCGGTGGGAAAAGCGGGGGCATGTGATCAAATCCATTGGGCTTCCCCAAACAGCTTGCTAAGGGGCGCGCCATGCTGACCATCGATGATGTCACCGTCCGGCTTGGGGGCCGCCCGATCCTGGAGCACGCCAGTGCCTCCATCCCTACGGGGGCGCGTGTCGGTCTGATCGGTCGCAATGGCGCTGGCAAATCGACCCTGATGAAAACTCTGATCGGCGAGATTGAGCCCGACGATGGGGCCATCAGCCGGTCATCGAAGCTGAAGCTGGGATACATCGCGCAGGAAGCGCCCGATGGCGCGATCACGCCGGAGGAGGCCGTGCTGGCGGCTGATACGGAGCGGGCGGCTCTGCTCGAAGAATCCGAGACGTGCACGGATATGGACCGGTTGGGCGATGTGCATGAACGGCTGCTGGCGATCGATGCCTACAGCGCGCCCTCGCGCGCAGCGCGCATCCTGATGGGTCTGGGCTTTGACGAGGAGATGCAGCGCCAGCCGCTGTCGACATTCTCTGGTGGCTGGAAAATGCGCGTGGCATTGGGCGCTCTGCTGTTTTCGCAGCCTGATATCCTGCTGCTGGACGAGCCGTCCAACCACCTCGATCTGGAAGCCACCTTGTGGTTGGAAAACTTCCTGAAATCCTATCCCGCAACGCTGTTGCTGATCAGCCACGAACGTGACCTGCTGAACAAGGTGGCAGACCATATCCTGCATCTGCAGGGCGGGCAGCTGACCCTGTATCCCGGCGGTTATGACAGTTTCGAACGGCAAAGGGCAGAGCGTGCAGCCCAGTTGGAATCGGCCAAGGCTGCCCAGGACAAGCAGCGCGCGCGCTTGCAGGACTATGTCGCGCGCAATTCTGCCCGCGCCTCAACCGCCAAACAAGCCCAGTCCCGCGCCAAGATGCTGGCCAAGATGCAGCCCATCGCAGCCTTGATGGAAGATCCATCGCTCAGCTTTGACTTTCCCAATCCGGCAGAGCTGAAGCCACCGATGATCACCATGGATATGGCAGCGGTTGGCTATGTTGAGGACACGCCGATCCTGCGGCGGATCAATTTGCGGATTGAACCGGATGACCGGATCGCCTTGCTGGGCCGCAACGGAAATGGCAAAACCACGCTGGCGCGCCTTCTCGCAGCGCAATTGCCTGCGATGGAAGGCCAGGTGAATGCGCCGGGCAAGATGAAGGTCGGTTACTTCACTCAATACCAGGTCGAGGAATTGTCCGGTGACGATACGCCGCTGGAGCATATGACCCGTGCGATGGAGGGCAAACCCCATTCCGCCATCCGCGAACAATTGGGCCGCTTTGGGTTTTCCGGCAATCGCGCAACGCAACAAGTCAGCAAGCTGTCGGGCGGCGAACGCGCGCGTCTGGCATTGGCACTGATCACTCGTGACGCCCCTCATCTGCTGATCCTGGACGAGCCAACCAACCACCTCGACGTGGATGCACGCGAGGCGCTGGTCCAGGCCATGAACGACTATACTGGCGCTGTTATCCTGATCAGCCACGACCGGCACATGGTGGAATTGAGCGCAGACCGGCTGGTGCTGGTGGATGACGGCACCGCCAGTGAATTCAGTGGCAGCATGAAGGATTATATCGACCTTGTCCTGGGCCTCAACCAGCCCAGGAAAGACAAGGATGACAAGCCTGATCGATCCCGCAAAAAAAGTTCGTCCAAATCACGGGCAGAAGCTCGTGCAATCAAGGCCGATCTTGCCCGAGCGGAAAAGGCCATGGGCGAGTTGCAGGCAGAGCGCAGCGCAATTGATCAAGCGATGTACGAACCGGCAAATGCAAACAGCAAGCTGGCCGATCAGCCAATGAGCGAGCTTTTGTCACAGCGCGCGCAATTGACCGACCAGCTGGAAGAAGCAGAAGCACAATGGCTTGCGCTGGGCGAAAAGCTCGAGGCGCTGCAAGGGGCCTAATCTGCCAGACAGGGCATCGGCCCGGCTATATCAGATCGTTTGAATACCCAGCATCAGCTTGGCCACCATCCACACGGCCATGCCGATCATGAACAAGTTTTCGGTCAGTGAGACAAAGCCTAGAGGTACATTGCTGTCTCCGCCCACACAGGCGCACTTGATCTCGCGCTGATCGATATAGACCGCCTTGATCACGCTGGCCGCGCCGATCACACCGATAAACAATGCGACGGGGATGGAGATGACTTGCAAAATCTGAGCGGTCATCAAAACGCCCGCCAGGCCTTCTGCAAAGGGATAGATATAGCCATAGGGCACCCACCGCTTTGCCAACAGATCGTAATTGAGAAACATGGAAGAGAAACTCTCCACATCTCTCAATTTGAGATAAGCCAACGCACACATGGAAAAGCTGACGAACCATTCCAGCGAGAGGATGGAAACCGGCGCCCCCGTGGCAACCCATGATGCGGCCAAGGCCATCAGCGCCATCATCGCAAACAGCGCGATTATTGGCTGGTAGCTGGTGCCTTCGCTTTTCACCGGAGAACCAAAGTGCGCAGCAAGGTCGGTGTATCCACCGATCCGCTGGCCACCAATCCAGGTCTGCGGGGTCGTCTTGACGTTATGCTCCTGCTTGAAGGCGTCTGTCTCTTCGCGAGTGGTCAGATGATGATCCTCGACCGCAAATCCGCGCTTCTCGAGCAGCCATTTAGATTTGATACCATAAGGACAGACATGTTTGTCCATCACCATTCGGTACAGTTTTGCTGTCTTGGGAGTGCTCATTTGCGGGTCCTTTCCAGCAGGTCGACCAATTCTTCAAACTTGGCGCGCTGATCTGCGGCATCGCCACTCGCAATGGCTTCTGAGACACAGCAGGCCGCGTGGTCCTTGAGCACTTGGCTCTCGACCTTGGCCAGAGCTGACTTGATTGCGGCCATCTGGTTCAGGATGTCCATGCAATAGCGATCATCTTCAACCATTTGCGCGACACCGCGCACCTGTCCAGCAATCCGGTTCAATCGTTTGACTTTGTCGCTGGACTGCATTTTTTGATCTCCATCACATACCATAGGGGGGTATAATATTCGGGATGCACAATTTCAAGCTCGGGCAGACCATCTGAGGACACCCGGGATCAGTCAGCAGGATTTCAAGGAAGAAGTGGTGCCGCTTAGAGGATTCGAACCTCTGACCCCATCATTACGAATGATGTGCTCTACCAACTGAGCTAAAGCGGCGCATCACGAGCAATCCACAATCCCGGCGGCGCGGCGCGGCAGGATTGCGATTGCTGGTGAAATGTGGAGGCCCGAGCCGGAATCGAACCGGCGTGCACGGATTTGCAGTCCGCTGCGTCACCACTCCGCCATCGGGCCACCCCCAGCCACCAAAACAGCTGGGAAGCGGCCCCTAGCGAAACCTTTCGCGCATGGCAATCATTGTCGACACAATCTCATGCAGTTTCCGTAAGGTCAGGCTGGACCTCACGCAGAAATTCTCGCAATGCCCGGCCATGAGTGTGATCGACCTATTGGACAATTTGACGGGCAATCCCGGCCCGGCAACCCTCCACAATGCGGCTGAGTGGATGCAGGGCCGCACCCTGTATGGCGGGGCTTCAGCCATGATCGCCTATCAAATAGCGGTGCGCGCCTTTCCCGATCTGCCCCCTTTGCAAGCGGCGCAAATCGGCTTTGTCGCGCCGGTTGGCGAGGAAGTGGATATGCAAGCAAAGATCATACGACAAGGTCGCAATGTCACCCAGGTGCGCAGCGAGATTTACAGCGGAGGCGGCCTCTCGCTGACCGCTTTTTTTCTGTTTGCCGCTGAACGCGAAGCCAATGCTGTTCACTCAGCTCCTCTGGCCAAGCCGTTGGGCGATGGTGCCAGAGAACTCGAAACGGTACGCACGGAAAAAGCCCCTGCCTTCCTCAAGAACAATTTTGAATTGTTACGCGCACAGGAATTAAGCGGGCCGGGTGAGCCGGTGGTGCGGCGCTGGTTCCGATTAAAGGAGCACTCAGCGCTTGACCCGATCAGCACAATGATCCTGCTGGGCGATGGCAATCCACCCGGGGCGATGCGCGCCATGCAGAGGCAGGGACCGATCAGTTCAATCAATTGGTCATTCAACATCCTTGATGCCAATCCGGCAACTCAGGACGGATGGTGGCTCAGCGAAAACTGCAGCGAACACGCTGATAACGGTTATTCAAGCGAACGGCTGTCGATGTGGAACAGCGACGGCCGACAAGTCATGAGCGGTTTGCAATCGGTCGCTATTTTTGGCTAGCCGTCAGTGAAGTTGGGGGCGCGCTTTTCCATCCCGGCCATAACCGCTTCCATCTGGTTGGGCGTGCGCATAATCTTTTCCTGCTCGACGCTTTCCTCCATCAAAATGGTGTCGGTGTCGGCTTCAACCATCGCCGCCTGAAGCCGCTTGGCCCCACGAATGGCATCGGGATTGCGATTGGCTATGTCTCGTGCGATTGCGGTCGCACGCTCAAGCGGATTCTGATCGACATAGGTTGCAAGGCCCAAGATCTGAGCTTCCTCCCCGCTGAATTCCCGATTGGTGTAGATAAGTTCGCGCAGCACATCATCGCGCACCAGACCGCGCCACAGGGCATAGCCACCCATGTCAGGTACCAGCCCCCATTTCATCTCCATGATGGCCATGCGGGTTTCAGGATGAGCGATTCGAATATCAGCGCCACTGGCGATCTGCATACCGCCGCCAAAGCACACGCCGTGCACCGCAGCGATCACCGGCACAGGCAGATTTCGCCACAGCATGGCGACCTGCTGAAACTTGTTGGTGTTGCCATGGATGCGTTCAGTGATGCCGGGCTCATCGGCACTGGGAGTGCGAGTGAAATTGGACAGGTCCAGCCCTGCACAGAACGCCCTGCCTTCTCCTGAAAGGACCACCACGCGGAGCCCCTTCATCTCGGCCAGGACTCGCCCCGCCTCGATAATGCTTTCGAACATCTCGGGATCAAGCGCGTTCATCTTGTCGCCTCGGGTCAGGCGAACCTGAGCAACGCCATCCTCGGCCAAATCAATCGACACTCGGTCATTAGCCGTCCACGATGTTGCAGTCGGATTGGTCATGGGCGCATTCATACTGGTCGGTCCTTATCGCTAGAACCCCACGGATTGGCCCAACTTAGGACCGGTGTCCAGCCGCACAAAAAATAGGCCGAGTCGACTGCGATCAGAGCAACGGATGACCTTCTACCACCAGCAGAGCCGCTAGTTGCGCGGGCCGATCGATGCGACAGCAACCGGCACATCTAAGAAATAGCCATCGTGGGGATGGGTTGCGACCAGATGAGCAAGATTGAATTGGGCGAGCTTGTTGCGGACGCGCGCTACATGGACTGCCACGCTATTGGTTTGCGGGTCATGATTAATCCGCCAAACGTCAGTAAGCAACTGGCGGCGCGACACTGCAACACTAGGCTCTTCGGCAAGTCGCCATAGCAGTTCAAACTCTCTAGGGTGCAGTCCCAGCCACCGCTCTCCTACTCTGCCGTCGCGATAAATCAGGTCAAGTGACACATCACCTGCCTGGCGAAAGCGCGGCACCATTTCCTGTTCAGGTGCGCCAGGAACAGGCGCGATCGAAATTGTCATAAAATTCCTCCTGCACGCATAGAATATGCGCGCGTCGGGGTGATAATCAGATGATCGAGCAAGGAGATATCCACCGCAGTGGCAAACTGCACGATCTTGCGTGTGGCGGAGATATCGCGGGCACTGGGTTGACATTGTCCCGAAGGGTGGTTGTGGGCGATGACCATTGCTTTCGTGTCGACATGCAACGCCCTCGCAAACAATTGCCGCATGCGCATGGACAGCCCCCACCGATCCCCTGTGGTGAGCGTGCACTGGTCCAGAAATTCCTTGTTCGCGTCGAGAAAAATTGCATGGAAATGCTCCCTATGCATCCCAGCCTGAGCGAATAGGGCTCTGAGGTAATTAGCCATGGCGCACGTCGTCTGAGACCCTGCTGCGGGAGACTGATCCTCTGGCAAGCATGCACCCCAACCAAATAATGTCTGGCTGGGGGCATAGGCTTGCAAGTGGCCCGATGCCGATGAACTTTGCGCCACAGACGATATCTTGTTCATCGGGCCACTCCCGTTGCGGTCCACTCGGTCTTGCCCGGAACAGGCAGATGCCAATCCCTATATTCACCGTGTTTACGTATTCTGCGGATATGCGACCACAGACCGCCCGCTAAAAGCAACAGCTGGAAATAGCCCGGAGTGACGGCCAGAATGACATAGGCAATGGGCGAGACATGATCGCCAATGACATTGGCAAAATGAGACAATGTCGCCAGCACCTGAAAAGCTGCAATCCACATTGGATATACACGATTGGCCCTGACCGCCACAATCACCAGTACAACCAGCGCCAGGATGTCGATGGTCGCGCTAAATCCGTCAAATTGATCGGGTCGAAAGCTTTCTGTCACGAGCGAATCGTGAATACCATCGATTACTTTGAAAAGGACAAGCCAGACCAACGCGACCGCCCGTTCTGGCCCGCCGCCCCAGACCAGGGCGGCGACGCACAGAATCCATGCAAAAACCGATTGCGCCTCGTCTCGATATTCTAGGAAAAGAGCTAGCATCCGGCCTTATCTGCTTTTCAGGCGTCGGCCATGGGAGCTGGAACCACTTGAGGCTGCTCGGCAATGGCAGAACCCGAAATTTCCGTTGGCACGCCATCATCGTCACCGGCAGTTACACGGGCAACCTCGCTCAGCTCATCATGGACGCGCAGCAAATTTGTCGACATTGCCATAGCTTGCTGTTCGGCCTGATTCAGACGCATCAAGGCGCGCTGGCCAGTATCAACATGGACTGCCGGGTTCTGGCGGGCAGAGAGCATAGCCTGCTTCAGCTTGGCAAATGCCAGCATGCTTTCATCAGCAAGCGCTTCTGCTTCACGCATAAGTTTCTTGAGATTACGAGCATCATTACGAATACGGTCGGACATTGAAGGTCTCCATATCCGCCAAGCTCAACCGACGGACTGATTGTTCTCCACGGGAATGGTCGCTTTGCCTTCCATCGCCTCGCTCAGCATCATTGCCGCAGTCACAGTCAGGACAACAGCTGCAAGTATCCCGAACGTGATACCCACGATGACAGCAAGACGCACCAGAACGGCATTTTCGCCATCGAGCATCCCGGGGACGACCCGTGGCTCATCGCTGAGATTCCACGGTCCATTGCCCAACATGGGCATGACATCGTTCATGACGATTTCGCCAGGGTCGACCCGGGTCTCGTTTTCGCGGTTTGAGATCGCACCAGACAGCTGAGAAATTCTGTATGCAGGTTCGCTGAAGCCCCCTTCAGCAGCGTTCACCGCAGTTTTCTCGGCACGATACTGTTCAACAAGTTCGTTGAGGCTGTCGACCTGATAGATATCCTTAAGGGCTCTGATGTGCTGATTTATCCGCGTTTCCGACACACCCAGATCTTGCGCAATCACCTTGATCGGCACACGCCGATCGATTCGCCGTATGACCGAAGATTGCCGTTCTGTAAGAGGCCGTTTTTTCTCGGCCTTCATCATTTCCTCCGATTAACCATGTTCACCATACACGATGAACGCTCAATCTAACCAAAAGCTCCGACTTGGGCAGGGTGGTATGAACCAATTTTAATCGCAGCTGGTTTATCAGGCCAGTTGAAATCCACCTTAGGCCGCAGGGCGATTAACCCCGAGCGATGACAGGTAACGCTTGATGTTCCGCGCCGCCTGGCGAAGCCGCTGTTCGTTCTCGACCATGGCTATACGGACATAACCTTCACCCTCCTCGCCATAGCCAACACCGGGGGCAACGGCCACGTCAGCTTCGGTCAGCAACTGCTTGGAAAATTCCAGACTGCCCATTTCTGCAAGCGCAGGGGGCAGAGGAGCCCAGGCGAACATGGAAGCAGGCGGCGGAGGTATGTCCCAGCCTGCGCGAGCGAAAGCCTCAACCATTACATCGCGCCGTTTGTGATAGCGTTCGCGATTTTCTGCGACAATGTCCTGTGGTCCATTCAGCGCTGCACAGGCCGCTGCCTGAATGGGCGTAAAGGCCCCATAGTCGAGATAGGATTTCACCCGAGACATGGCAGCGATCAATTCGCGATTGCCGACAGCAAATCCCATACGCCAACCCGCCATGGAATAGGTTTTGGACATGCTGGTAAATTCGACAGCGACATCCTTTGCACCCTTGACCTGCATGATGGAAGGGGTGGGATTGCCGTCAAAATAAAGTTCGGAATAGGCAAGGTCCGAAAGGATCCAGACCTTATTATGGCGGGCCCATTCCACCAGCCTTTCGTAGAAGGCCAGATCGACCACTTCGGCGGTGGGGTTTGACGGATAGTTGACTACCAGTACGCTGGGGCGCGGAACAGTAAAGTTCATCGCACTCTCCAGCGCGTTCCAATACTCTTCGTCAGGCGTGGTCGGAACAGAACGGATTGTCGCCCCAGCTATAATGAAGCCGAATGTGTGGATTGGGTAGGATGGGTTGGGCGCGAGCACCACATCGCCTGGGGCTGTGATGGCATTGGCCAGGCTCGCCAGCCCTTCCTTGGACCCCATTGTCACCACCACTTCTGTATTGGGATCAAGATCGACCCCGAAGCGGCGACCATAGTAATCAGCCTGTGCGCGACGCAATCCGGGAATACCCTTAGACTGGGAATAGCCGTGTGCGCTTGGCTTCTGGGCCACCTCGCACAGTTTTTCGATGACATGTGCAGGGGGTGGTTGGTCAGGGTTGCCCATACCCAGATCGATAATGTCCCGCCCCGCCTGGCGCGCGGCATGTCGCATGCCGTTCACTTCGGCAATAACATACGGCGGCAAGCGCTTCATGCGGTAAAAATCGGTTTCCATAGGGCCCTTCTGTGCAACCGGATCATTCCGGCAAAGTGATAGTGGCAACGAATCTAGGCGATTATCGGTCGAAGTGGAAACAGACTTTTGCTACGAATGCCGGGTAATTTCGAATAATGCCCGAAAAATCACAGGACACACCCTATGGCTGACGACCCGAAAGACACGTGGAGCAAGCAGGCCGAACCCTTTCAGGCTTTTTTTGACATGCAGGGTGAAGCCATGCGCGAAATGATGGGCGGGAAGATGTCCGGGACAGGCCCCGACAGTGCCGATATGCCTTTTGCCGCAATGTTCAACCCGGCCACCTTTGCTCAGTCGATGATGTCGGGTGCGCAGGGCATGGGACCAGCGGCCGATCTGGCCAAAATGTTTTCACCTGATGGGCTGACAAGTTCTGCTGCCGGTGCGGGCGATCTCGCCGACTGGGCCAAGGCTGCACAGGAATTGCAAAGCATGTGGATGCGCTTCGCCACTGACAAGGCGAGCAAAGCTGCGAGCAAGGCCGATCCTCTTGATCCTGCGCAATGGATGGTCATCGCTGATGCCTTGGCCAAACAGGTTCCGCCAGCCGCCCTCGAGATGCCGCAGAAGCTGGCGCAAGATACGATGGATTTGTGGAAGAGTGTGTTTGCTCAGTTCATGGGTCCGACCGCTAGCATGGGATCGGAGAGCGACGGCACTGCCCTGCCCCGCTCGGACCGCCGCTTTGCCGATCCTGAATGGCAAAGCAATCCGGCCTTTGTCCTGCTGCATCAGACCTATTTGATGTTGGCAGAATATTTCACCCGCGCTGCGAGCGAGGTGAAGGGTATCGACAAGGAAAAGAAGCAGCAGCTCGAATTTGCCACCAATTCGCTGGTCGAAGCGATGAGCCCAGGCAATTTCATGCTGACCAACCCGGTCGTGATGAAGCGCACAATGGAGACCAAAGGTCAAAATCTGGTCCGCGGTATGCGTCACTTGATCAACGATCTGGAACGCGGGCAGCTGACCCATACCGATCCCGACGCGTTCACTTTGGGCGAAAACCTTGCGGCAACCCCGGGAAAGGTCGTTCGCGAAACCCCTTTGTACCAGTTGATCCAGTATAGCCCGACAACCAAGCAAGTGCTGGAAACACCGCTGGTGATTTTTCCGCCATGGATCAACCGGTTCTACATTCTCGACCTGACACCAAAGAAAAGCTTCATCAAATGGGCGGTCGATCAGGGGTTGACCGTTTTTGTGGTCAGTTGGAAATCGGCTGATGCCAGCATGAAGGATGTCGTGTGGGACGATTACATCCGCGCCCAGATCGACGCGATCGATCATATCAGGGAACGGCTCGACGTGGGGTCGGTCCACACGATCGGTTATTGCGTTGCAGGCACGACACTCGCTGCAACTCTTGCCATCCTTGCCAAGAGGGACGAGGCCGACAAGGTTGCCTCCGCCACCTTCTTCACCGCTCAGGTGGACTTCGAGAAGAGCGGCGAGCTCAAGCACTTCATCGAAGATCGTCAGCTCGAGATGATCGGAAAGCTATCGAAGGACGGCTATCTCGATGGCCGCTATCTGGCGGCGACCTTCAACGCCTTGCGCGGCAAGGACCTGATCTGGAACTATGTCGTCAACAACTACATGCTCGGCGAAGATTATCCGGCCTTCGATCTGCTCCACTGGAATGGCGATGTCACCAATCTTCCGGCAAAGTGGCACAGTGATTATCTTCGCGATCTGTATCGCGACAACAAGCTGGTCGTGCCTGACGCGCTTGAGGCTGACGGGACCCTTATCGACCTCACCAAAGTCAAGACTCCAACCTTCGTTCAGGCCGGCCGCGAGGATCATATCGCCCCTGCCAAGAGCGTGTGGCGATTGAACCAGCATTTTTCTGGGGAAGTGAATTTCATCCTGGCTGGCTCGGGCCATATTGCTGGCGTGGTGAACCCCCCAGCGGCCAACAAATACCAATACTGGACGGGCGACAGCGGTGCCGTTTCACTGGATGACTTTGTTGAAGGCGCCACCGAACATCCTGGCAGCTGGTGGCCACACTGGTATGAATGGCTGGAAGCAAGAGATAACACGCTTGTGACTGCAACCGGCAAGCGAAAGCCGGGCCAGAAGGGCGATAAGGTGATTGAAGATGCTCCGGGAAGTTATGTAAAAACCCGGTAAAAACTACTGTTTTCAGAGCTATATGAACTTATTGTGCACTGCACAAAAAACTCTTGACTTCGCAGTTGCAATGCCTATTTTGTGCAATGCAACATAAAGTGAGGTTATCATGGCTACCAACGCCACATCGAAAATTGATGCTGCTACTGAAAAGGCTTATGCAGAAGCTTCTGAAAAGAAGGCGGCTGCCAAGCCAATCGTAAACGAAAAAGCCGTCGAAAAGGCCGTAATGGCTGATGCGCCTAAGGCACCGGTAAAGGCTAAGGCTGTTAAAAAAGCCGTCGCCGCTCCTGCAAAGAAGCCCGCGGCGAAGAAAGCTCCCGCGAAGAAGGTCGCTGCCAAGAAGGCGCCTGTTCGCAAGGCAACGGTCAAGGCCGCTCCGAAAAAGACGGCAACAAAAACTGCTGCCAAACCTGCGGCAAAGCGCGCACCCAAAAAGGTTGCGGCCAAGGTCGGCACCAACAACCCAGTTTCTAAATTGAAGGATTCCATCATGGCAAATGCAAAGACCACTGATTTCACCAAGACCGCCAAGGAAATGGCCGCTGACGTTCAGGGCCGTATGAAGACTGCTTTCGCCAAGACTGGCGAGTTGGCTTCAGAAGTTGGCGATTTCAACAAAGGCAACGTTGAAGCTGTCGTTGAATCGGGCAAGATTTTCTTCGCCGGCGTTCAGGACATGGGCCGCGAGCAGGTCGCAACCGGTAAGGCCGTTGTTGAGACCGTAACCGCCGACGTGAAGAAAATGACCACGGTCAAGTCACCTACCGAACTGATGCAGTTGCAGGGCGAACTGGCCCGTCGCAACTTTGACGCTGTCGTGTCATTCAGCTCGAAGAACACCGAAGCTCTGGTGAAACTTTACAGCGACGCATTTGCGCCGATCTCCAACCGTGTCAGCGTTGCAACCGAGAAGTTCTCGAAAGCAGCCTGAATTTCCGGATGGAAAATTTCTGGTAGCCAGCCCCCTCTCCTCTCCTCGGGTTGGCGCTAAAGATCAGGGTCGGGTGGACTGCGTAGTCCCCTGGCCCTTTTCTTATGGCCATGAGGGGTCGGGCCCGCTTGATTTGCTACGGCTGATAAAGGAAATAATCAGTTGTTGGATCGTAAGCCACCATCTCAAGCTTGCGATTTCGCCGGCCATAACGATATGACGGGTCAAACATGATCAAGATACACTTCGATAATTCCGCATTTTGCGACGATGCGCTGGCGCCGGGGTCCTTGGCCAATGTCCCTTTGGGTTTGCCGGAGAGCGTCCGGTCAATGGCCGACGACAATGAAGGCGATGACAGCGGAACCGAGGATGAGGTCGGAATTGCTACCAAGACCAAGGCCCGGCCGAAGAAGCCCAGCCAGTACAAAGTTTTGCTGCTGAACGACGATTATACCCCGATGGAATTTGTCGTGATGGTGCTGAAACGTTTCTTTGCGATGGACCTTGAACAGGCAACACGGGTGATGCTGCACGTTCACCAGCGCGGTGTTGGCGTGTGCGGTGTTTTTTCCTACGAAGTGGCTGAAACCAAGGTCAATCAGGTGATGGATTTTGCGCGCGAGAACCAGCATCCGCTGCAATGCACCTTGGAAAAAGCCTGAGCTGGAAGGCTCGATTTACCCTGCTTGCGGCTGACCAAAGAGCCACGGCCAGCACGAAAAGTGATTGCAGGGCATGACCGCGCGAAAAAATCGCGCTAGGTGCCGTTCACAAGCAATCAGGTAACGGCCCCAAGTGTTCAATTTCCTTCCGAGCGTTGACCGATACATTTTCCGGCTGGTGATCTTTCCCATGCTCGGGGTATTCGCGCTCGCTGCCAGCTTGCTGACCCTCGATAAAATGCTGCGCCTGTTTGATTTCGTCGCGGTCGAGGGTGGCCCGATTGGCGTCGTATTCAAAATGCTGGGCGCGCTTGTGCCCGAATATGCCAGCCTCGCGATACCGCTTGGTTTGCTGCTGGGGATCTTGCTGGCTTTCCGCAAACTGGCAACGTCCAGCGAGCTGGATGTGATGCGGGCGGTCGGCCTGTCCTATGGTCGACTGTTGCGCGTGCCTTATGCCATCACGCTGGTCATGCTGGCGATCAATGTGGCGCTGGTGTTCTATGTGCAGCCGCTGAGCCGCTATTATTACGAGCAGATGGAATATGACTTGCGGTCGGGTGCCCTGGGCGCATCGATCAAAGTCGGAGAATTTACCACTTTGCAAGACCGGGTGGCAATTCGGGTCGAGCGCAGCGAGGACGATGGCCGTCGCCTGATCGGGGTGTTTGCCCGGCTTTCCAACCCCAAGGGAGAAGTTCTTTCGATCTCCGCCCGCGAAGGCGGTTTTCTCGCGACCAGCGACAGCCCCGACACGATCATCTTTCGCCTGATTGACGGAACCATCGTTCAGGACAACGGCTCGAACGAACCTCGCGTTCTCAGCTTCAGCCGCCACGATCTTCCGATTGATTTGCCCGCGATCGAGCAATTCAGGGATCGCGGCGATGCCGAGCGCGAATATATTCTGCCCGAGCTGCTTAGAATAGGCTGGAGCGATACCGAGCCCGAGGCGAAGCGTGACGCCAGTCAGGCGAGTTTCAACTTCCGGATGGTGGAGGTGGTGATGATGCTGTTGATGCCATTATTGGCCGTTTCGCTGGCTATTCCGCCCAAACGATCGACCAGCGCGCTGGGCGTATTCGTATCGATCATCATGGTGGTCAGCTATCACAAGATCAATCAATATGGAGAGGATGTGGCAGCCCTTGGCCGGGTCGACCCGATCATAGCCTTATGGGGCCCATTTTTCCTGTTCGCCGCATTGATTGTGTGGATGTACTACCGCGTTGCCTTTGTACCCGGCGGACAGCCGATTGGCGCATTGGAAACCGCATTCGGCAAATTGACCAAGAAATTGCAGAAGTTGTTCAAGCGCAAACGCCCTGGCGAGGTTGAACCTGCGCCCGACCCCCACACCTCGCAAGCCGCCAATGCGGCGCCTGCAGAATAACGAGCAAAGACAGGCACGCATGCAGCTGGATTTCTTCCCTTCAAAAACGCTCACCCTGTATCTCGCCAAGATATTCATCGTGCGCATTCTTGCAGTCTTGGTGATGCTGGTGCTGGTGCTACTGATGCTGGATTTGCTGTCCACCAGCGGAGACATCCTCGCCGCGCCCGGCAATGGTCAGGCTGAAATCCTGACCTATGCGCAATTGCGCGTCCCCCAGCTGATCGCTCGCTTCATGCCCTATTCGGTATTGCTGGCGACCATCATCAGCCTGATAACGCTCAACCAGAACAGCGAAGTGGTCGCGATGAAGGCAGCCGGGCTGTCCGCTCATCAGGTGCTGGCTCCGCTTCTCCTGACCGCAGGGCTTGTTTCTGCGGCCAGCTTTGCATTTAACGAAAGCGTAGTGACGCGAGCCACGGCAACTCTGAAGGCATGGGAAGCCAACGAATATGGCGCTGTCCCTGAAGAAAGTGATGTCCGCGCCAACATTTATCTGACGGATGGTGAGGACATTCTTCAAGCAGCAAACCTCACCGGGTCGGGCGACAGCATAGTCATGCGCGATGTGACGTGGTTTGACCGGACTGCAACTGGCCGCATTGTCCGTCAATCGCGCGCCAAACGCGCCGTTTACGCAAGTCCCGGGTGGCAAATGGACAACGTCACCGTTTTCAATGTTGAAGCCGCCTCGGCAGAACAGGTGCCATCGCTGATCGTTGCGCAAGATATTACACCTGCACAAATAGAACTGGAAAGCATTGACCCTGATACGCAGTCCTTCTTTGCCCTGTCGCGGTCTATCGATGCCTATGAGGCGGCGGGCCGTCGCACAGCCGAATTGCGAGTCAAATGGTGGCACAAACTGTCAGGACCGTTGTCAGCTTTCCTGATGCCGCTGCTGGGTGCAGTTGCAGCCTTCGGTCTGGCACGATCGGGCCAGCTTTTCGTCCGTGCAATTATCGGCATGGGATTGGGCTTTGCCTATTTCGTGGTCGACAATGCAGCCTTGGCGATGGGCAGCTTCGGCGGATATCCACCCTTTCTGGCGGCGTGGGCGCCCTTCTTCCTGTTCTTGCTGGTTGGCGAGACGGTGCTGATACGGACCGAGGAATGAGCGGCACGGAGTGGTCGCTCAGGCTGGCGCGACCGGATGATGCTGAGCACTTGCCAGCGATTGAAGCAGCAGCAGCAACTGTTTTCGGTCAGGATGAAGCTCTGGCCCACCTCGCTCATGGTCCGACAAATTCGGTTCAAACGTTGCAGCGCTATATCCGCAGGGGCCACTGTCTGGTTGCCCTTGCAACTGATGCGATCGCAGGATTTCTGGTCAATCAGCCGTTTGGCCGCGAATTGCATATCTGGGAGCTGAGCGTTGACCCGCAACACCAGCAGCGCGGGATCGGTGCCGGATTGCTCAGAGCATGCCAGATTGATGCGCGTAATTCCGGATTCCAGGCCATTACGCTAACCACATTCCGCACCATCGAATGGAATGGACCATTCTATTCGCGGCGTGGCTTTGAAGAAGTCACCGCGCTCGATGCGCATCCTCGCCTTGCAGCGGAACTGGCGTTGGAAGCTGATAATGGCATGCCGATGGAACAACGCTGCGCGATGATCCACTTTCTCGGTTAGGCCCACCGCAGACTTAACGCGAGGTCATAGTGCTGCGTGCGATCCGGCCGACCAGTTCCGCCATTCCAGAATGATTGGCCCCGTCATAGGTCGAACCCTCCCCCAGATCGCGCACCAATCGTCGATGCGCCTCTGGCAAAGCGTGGTAGGGGATGGATGGCATCAGATGATGTAGAGCGTGATAGCGCAGGCCGACAGGTGCCCATATCTCTGCAATGCGACCTGGCGGCGGGACGTTGACCGAGTCCAGAAACTGGGCGGTGACCGTCATCGGTTCGCCTTCGTTTTCCCATAAATGCGCGACCAGAGTGCGCAACTGATTGAGCACCGCCGTCAGCGACAGCACGGCAAGCGCTATTAGGAGTGGACGCCAGCCGAAGAATTGCGTGCTGGCAATCAGGGCAATCGCCCAGACAGATGCGGCAGCTTCCTGCCAGAGCATCCGGCGGCGCTCTTCCCCCTGCGATGGCCGACGGCGGAAATCAGGGTTGATCGAAAGCGAAGAGAACCGCTGCCACACGAGGTCGCGGATCGGAGGAACAACAGCGCCAAGCGGCACCAGCAACCCGAACCGCAGAATGAAGGCCACAGGGGCCAGCATGGCCACCAGAACGAACAGCGGAAGGCTCCACGGCTTCATCAGAGCCAAGGGCAAATATTCAGGATCCTCGACCGTGCCGTATTGGGTTCGCTTGTGATGGATGACGTGCACACCTTCATACATGAAGCTGGGCGTCAGCATGGGAATACCGACCAGCAGGTTCCACCCCAACCTGTAGCCGGGCAAGGCATCGCGCCGAATGTGGGTCAATTCATGAATGAACATCAGCGCGCGATACATTGCCAGCGCCGATACAAAGCCAAGCAACACCGCAAGCGCGATATTGCTGACCAGAATTGCCCCGGCCAACGCACCATAGCCGATGCCCGCTGAAAACAGCGTATCGGTCCAGTAGATGGCTGGGCTGGCTGAACCCAAATCCTTGGTGATGTCGCGCACCGCACGCAGCATGTCCTTGTCGTCAACAGACGCAAATTGGGCACGCGTGGCCTTGGGCCGCGTCGCATCGCGTAAAGGAACAGCAGGGTTAAGCGTGTCGTGCATTGGTCTTTCAATTGTCGTGATGGGATGGGCCATACAGCAATTTTGCTGTTTGAAACAATCGAACTGTGATTGTGACAGTGATCGATTGGCTCGCTTGACAATCATGCTTATGCACACACAGGGCTAATCCAGCATGAACAGGATGAGCTATGAGCACGCGTGATATCATCATCAAGCCCGTCAACGACAAGGCGGGTCGAAAAGTGTTTGTCGATCTGGGCCGCGCGTTTTCAGCTCGCGAACCGCATGCTGTGCCGCAATTGCGCAGCGAGCAGATGGAACTGATCGACCCCAACAAAAATCCGTTTTTCGGTCATGCCATCGTACAACTTTTTCTGGCTTACGAGGACGGCCAGCCAGTAGGCCGGATCACCGCGCATATTGACAAACTGGGCCTTGAAATGTCGGAAGAGCAGGGATTTGGCCCCGGAACCGGCAATTTCGGCTATTTTGATGCCGAAGATGAAACCATCGCTCAAGCTCTGCTGGCCCATGCTGAAAGTTGGTTGAAGAACCAAGGCATGACAAGGGTTCTTGGCCCCATTTCAATGTCGATTTGGGAGGAGCCCGGCTTGCTGGTCAAAGGGCAGGATCACGCACCGATGATCATGATGGGGCATGATCCTGCGCATTATCGCGGCTGGATCGAGGGGGCTGGCTATGCTCCGGCGAAATCACTTCTCACTTATGACCTTCAGATTGTCCCCGACTTCCCGCCCCTCGTGCGGCGCATCGTGCAATCGGGCGAACGCAACGAGCGCATCCGCATCCGCCCGATCGACAAGTCGCGTTGGGAAGAGGAAGTTCGCACGGTTCTGCATATCCTCAACGATGCTTGGTCGGACAATTGGGGTTTCGTGCCTTTTACACCGCAAGAGATCGCCTATGCCGGAAAGAAACTGAAACCCGTTATCCATCCGCGTCTCAATTACATTGCCGAAGTGGATGGGCGACCAGTCGCGTTCATGATGACGCTGCCCGATGTGAACAAGGTTCTCTTGCGCACGGGCGGTAGGCTGTTCCCCTTTGGCTGGTTCAACATGCTGCGCTGGCTGCGCAAGCCAACTGGATCGGATATGCGGGTTCCTCTGATGGGCGTGCTCAAGGAAATGCAAAATTCGCGCATGGCAAGCCAGCTGGCTTTCATGATGATTGAGCAGATCCGCCAGAATGCGATAGGCCATTACAAGTCAACCCGGGCCGAAATAGGCTGGATTCTTGATGATAATCAGGGAATGGTGGCGATTGCCGATATGATCGGAAGCAAGATCAATCGTGAATATGTGATCTTCGAAAAATCTTTGTCTTGAGACGACACTGCAACGAATTGTGCTTTGGTTCTCGGATCGGGGAACTTACCGGCTCCTCCAGCGCTTACTGTTCAGTCGCAGCGAAACAGGCATTCACTGGCCGCGCGCGACTTTAATGGGATGGCCGCATGCGCAAACCGAAAGACAAGACAAGGCCGGGCTCGCTTGGCAAAGTGCTTCTGGTTGAGGACGATGCCATCCTATCTCTGATGATTGAACAGGCATTGCTTGATGCTAAGGCGAGTGATGTCATTGTGGTCGCAAGTGCCTCGGACGCATTGGAAGTGTTGCGCAATCAGCGGCCTGATGCCGTCGTCCTCGACGTGCATCTTGCCGACAGTGACGATGGCTGGGCCGTGGCCGAATTGGTAAAGGCATCTGGCCCGCGCCCGCCGCAAATCGTATTCTCGACCGGGTCACCACAAGACATTCCTGACGAGATTGCTCGCATGGGCGCTATCCTGACCAAGCCTTATGATCCACAAGACCTGGTAGCCTGTCTGCAACAGCCCCAACAAAGAGGCTTGTTCTCGCGCTTGCGCCGCAAATAGCGCGTCAGACATCGTTTCTCCGGGATGTCCGCAGGTGCTGCTTTCCACCTGGTTCGACCTGCCCACAGGCCAAGCAATCTCTTCGCTCTATCGAATCCGAATTGGATGACTATGGCGGGCAAGAAAAAAGGCCTTCACTCACATTAGCATGAGAGTGAAGGCCTCGGGATCGTATCACCAGCCGCTTGGACGGGAGGGGGGGTCTCGGCGGTGATATAATTGAAATGCCCGTCTCGAAAAGGGGTTCCCACAAAGTCCAAATTTTTTTCAATAAGTTGGCAACGCTTGCTTTTCTGCCTTTTGGCATCGCACTTTCATCGAAGTGGTAGCCCCTTGGATGCCCTGCAGCATTGGTGATTGGGCACCCTTGAAATAAGAGCGGTTCGCAAAGGAACCATATCAGTCTCGGTTCGTTCAAAACGCGTACTTCTCGGGAAGGGAATTTATGTCTTTAAGTGAACAAGTAGCCACGAACCTGCCTTACCTGCGCCGCTACGCGCGTGCATTGACTGGTTCGCAATCAACCGGCGATGCCTTTGTCAGGGCCACGTTGGAGGCGGCCCTTGCCGATGACACCGTAAAGCAATCGCTCGAAGGGGGCCGGGTTCCGTTGTACCACACCTTCAACAAGGTCTGGTCCAGCGCCTATCTCGAAGTGTCCAATGAAGATGGCGATACGTCCAGTCATGAAACGGCAGCCCAAGCGCGTCTCGGCGCAATCACGCCTCTGAATAGGCAGGCCCTGCTTCTGACGACACTTGAAGACTTCAGTGTCGAACAAACCGCTGAAATCATGGATCTTGATCCTGAAGCCGTGCACTCGCTGGTCCAGGAAGCGATCGGCGAAATTGATCGCGAAAAGTCGACCAGCGTTCTGATTATCGAAGACGAGCCATTGATTTCAATGCAGTTGGAAGATCTCGTATCTTCCCTTGGACATGAGATTTGCGGAACAGCCGCTACGCGCACGCAGGCGCAAGAAGTGGTGGCTGAGAAGACCCCCGGTCTTGTTCTGGCCGATATTCAGTTGGCGGACGGATCATCGGGACTTGATGCCGTAGACGATATTCTCGCCATCAGCAGCGTACCGGTCATATTCATCACGGCCTATCCCGAAAGATTGCTGACCGGTGATCGTCCCGAGCCAACTTATCTGGTGACCAAGCCGTTTCAGGAAAAAACGGTACGTACTGCCATCAGCCAAGCACTCTTTTTCGGCTCTAGTGAACCGATGGCCTGATGCATTCCGGCATTGCTCGGCCCCACCGGCGTTTGCCGATGAAACCACCAAGGCCCGCCATCGCGCGGGCCTTGTCGCATCCTGGCCGAACAAACCCCTGATCGGGCAGTTTCTTTACGCCCGAGATTCCGGCCGCAACTAAAGCCGATAACCGTCCTCACTGGAAGCGGTCAGACGTTGCCCTCACGGATCTTGAATTCGCCGCGCAGCCTCACCGGTACGCGCAAAGTGCATTCAACACCCTTCTCGTCAAATGCAAGCTCCACCGGGTGCTTGAGCTCATGCGCAACGATCTTCTCGATCAACTCAGTGCCAAAGCCGCGTTCGCGCAATGCTGGCACCGCCGGCCCATCAAACTCGCGCCACTCGAGCAAAGCCAACCCATCGCGCTCCAGCGCCCAATCCACCAACACCCTGCCGCCTGGCACGCTCAGCGCACCAAATTTGGCTGCATTTGTCGCGAGTTCGTGAATGGCCAGACCCAGGGAAAGTGCGTCATTGGGCGCGACTTCAAGATCAGGACCGTTCAATTCCAGAATTGAATCGGTGCTGCGCAGATAAGGGCCGACTTCAGCCTCCACAATCGAGCGGATTGGCGTGGTCGCCCACTGCGATTGGGTTAGCAGATCATGCGTTGCCGAAATTGCCCGGATGCGTGCTTCCAGACCATTTGCGAATTCTTCCAGATCGTCCGCCCGACGCCGGGTCAGCGATATGATCGACAAAATATTCGCCAAAGTGTTCTTCACCCTGTGATTCAGCTCGCGTGTCAGAGAATCGCGGATCGAATTTTGTTGTTCAAATGAAGCCAGAGTAGCTTGGTCCTCGAGCGCTTGCGCTGTGAGGATACGTGCCATCAGCATCAGCAAGACCGCGACCGCAAGGCCGAACAGCAGTGTTGCCATGGAGAAGGACGAAAGGTTTCCGTCATGTGCGGATTCGACCACCAGCGTGAATGTCTGATTTGCCAGACTGACCTCCCGCTCAACAAAAATTCCTGTGGCTGCGGCCGGCATATGCGACGCAATCAAATTATCAGGAGAAGGGGCGCCATCGTACAAATGGATGCCCAGATTGCCGATCATCGAACCGTCGTAGGAAGCGTCCAGAAATGTCTGAGCGTTGAAGGGACTGTAGACGAAACCTTTCAAGGCGCGGTTCGTGCCCTCGCCCGCAAAAACCGGCATGTAAATCAGGAAGCCGGGGGCGTCGCTGTTGCCTTCCTGTGCCAGAACAATCGCGCGTGATGCCGTAGGCCTTACCATCCTTTCTGCTTCTTCCATGGCGGCACGGCGCACCGGATCGGCATACATGTCATAACCCATAGCGCGCCGGTTGCGTTCGGTATTAGGCAACAAAAACGTGACCGGAACAATCCGGTCGGAGCCACGACCCTGCGTCTTCATGATGGACACAGTGCTGGACAGATCGGTACCGACTCTCTGTTTGAAGGAAGGCACATCCTGAGGCGTCAGCACTTCTGCCCAACCTATCCCTTCTGCTCCGCGAAAATCGGTGTCCAGGCGCAATTCGCGAACAAATCTGCGGAAGGCGGCCAAATCAATATCGTCCACGGTGGTGAAAAGCGCTGCACCGGCCCGGAGATAGGAGGCACTGGCGATACTGCGTCGCTCTAGCGAGTTGGAGACCGACTGCGCGACTTCCCGCATTACGCTCTGCTCGCGCTTGGTTTCGCTACGCTCGATAGCAAAAACACTCATCGCAGTGATTGCCGCGATCAGGAGAAAAATCGCAAGCGGAATCCCCCTCGGGTAATCGGTCAACCATCGCCCGGCGATGTGCCTGGGACGTTCGCGGTTGGGCTGGGGAAGCGCTGGTTTCATCTGCAAAAATTTATCCCGTTCGAGGTGGGAACAAAAGAACAGCGCTATCGTTCCCCACTACACAGGTTCACAGGGTTCGCTCCTGCATATTTGCCCGACCAGTGGGGTCAATTGACGGGCAGAATGCTACTACAAGGTTCTTAAGGCGGGGATGACACAGGACAAGAAATCAACCGATACGCAGGCAGGCGCACCGACGTCCGGCTCTGGTGCGTCTGAAAAGGATTCGCCAGAGTGGGCCGATGGTCTGCGAAAACTCTACGATTCTGTGGTCGAGGAACCCTTGCCTGACAGTTTTATGGATTTGCTGTCCCAATTGGACAAACCCGCCGACGGTGATGCCGCTTGAGCGGTCCTGAACTGATGAACAAGCCAGAACGCACCGCATCCCAGAAGGCTGACTTCAAGCGCGAACTGACCGAGGTCGTTCCGCATTTGCGTGCCTTTGCCCGCGGACTTTGCGGCCGCCCTGACATGGCGGATGATCTTGTTCAGGAAACCATGCTTAAGGCATGGGCTGCGCAGGAACGGTTCGAACCAGGCACATCAATGCGAGCATGGACCTTCGTAATCCTGCGCAATGCCTACCTCACCGACATGCGTCGCAATCGTTTCCGCGGTGAGTATGACGAAGGCGTGGCCGAACGTATCCTGACCGCCCCAGCAGGTCAGGAAGAACCCATCCACCTTTCAGACATGCATCGTGCCCTGCTGACTTTGCCACCGGAGCGCCGAGAGGCACTGTTGCTGGTGGGGGCAGGCGGCTTTTCCTATGAAGAGGCGGCCAACATTTGCGACTGTGCGGTTGGTACGATCAAGAGCCGGGTGGGCCGCGCCCGTTCCGCCCTTACTGCCATGCTCGCTGATGGAGATATTCCACAACGCTCTAGCGAGGATGCCACAGCGCACCGTGCCATCCTGGAAGAACTGGACGAGGTCGCTGCCGGCAATGGCGTGGCAGGAAGCACCTGAGCGGCATCGACCCCAAGCCCTTGCAAGCATCGGATGGATATTCCGCGTCAGTCCCGTTTGCAGAGTGCAAATCGCAATGAGGCGGCCCGATCATGACTGACGAAACCGGTCTTGAAACCGAAACGGGAGACCAAGAAAGTCGCAGGATGATTTTCGCCGCGCAGGAATTGCGCCTGATTTCCGCATTGGTGATCCTTATCGGTCTTGGCCTGTTCCTCGCCCTGCCCTTTGTCCTGTCAATTGGATCGGTTGTGTTCCTGCCGATCGTGACAGCCCTGATTCTCACCATCCTGTTGTCCCCCATGGCGGATTATTTTTCCGGACTGGGCCTGCCCAATGCTCTGGCTTCGCTGATTGCCATCATCATTTTCATGCTGGTGGTGATCCTTGCGCTTTCGCTGGTTCTGCAACCGGCAGTCAGTTTGTTTGATGAAGTACCAGCAATGGCCAACAGAGTGGGCGAGCATTTCATCCGCTTCAAAAACGAATTCAGCTGGATCGCGATCGCCAATGAACGCCTTGCCGATCTGATAGGCAATTCGGGTGACCGTCAGGTAGTGATCGCCAGTCCCAGTGTGCTCGAACAACTGGCCTTTGCCACGCCCAGCGTCGTTTTGCAGACTCTCATCACCTTCCTGATGGCCTACTTCATGCTGGAGGCGCGCATTCGCCTGCGCCGCCGTTTGCTATTTGATCGGGCCAGCTTCGGTTCCTCGGTCAAGGCAGCCCGCGTGATGCGTGAGGTGCAGGAGAGGGTCTCAGCCTACATTCTGACTGTGGGGTGGATTAACGCATGTGTTGGGGTGGTTGTTACCGCGGGGGCTTGGGCACTTGGTCTAGAAGCCCCAGTGATGTGGGGCGGCCTGGCAGCCATTCTCAATTTTGTTCCCTACATCGGACCGCTTTTGATGACGGGCCTGTTGGCTTTATTTGGCATTGGTACCGCCGAAACGGTCCTGTTGGGGTTGATTCCGGCGATTGCCTATGTCGGGCTTCACACAATCGAGGCCAATGCGGTTACCCCTAGCATTTTGGGAGCCCGTTTCACCATGAACCCGGTGATGATCCTGATCGCGCTCAGCTATTTTTCCTGGATCTGGGGAATTTTCGGAGCACTGCTCTCGGTGCCGATTCTCCTGACACTGACCGCGTTGTTCGACCATGTCGGCAAGCCCAATCTGATTGGGTTCATTTTTGGCGAGCCCTTGTTCGATAGCAAGCTGTTCAGCACTGATGCCGATGAGGATTTGCCCGACCAGCCGACCTGACCTGATCGCCTGCTGATCCCTCTCTGGAACTTGTGATGAAAAGGCCCGCCACACCTTGCGGTGAAGCGGGCCAAATATGCATTGTCTCGGGAGGTCTGCCGATTGGACCGGCTTATCTCAAGTTATCTCGAGACGTCTCGATCGATGTCACAAGCCAGTCAGGACGGATAGGTCCAGGTGGTACCGCGAGCCAGATTTTCGGAGGCGAAGCTCCAATTGAGCTTCTTTTCGACCACAGCGTCCAGATAATCGGGACGCTTGTTCTGATGGTCGAGGTAATATGCGTGCTCCCAAACGTCGATGGTCAGCAGCGGATTGAAATCACTATCTGCCAGAGTGTCACCGTCATGGGTCTCCTCGATCGAGAGCTTGCCACCTTTTTCCGCTAGCCAGACCCAGCCGCTGGCAAAGTGTCCTGCACCGCGATCCTTAAGCTGTTGCTTCAGTTCGTCAACGGAACCGAATGCGTCGTTGATCATCGAGGTCAATTCGTCCGAAGGTGTGCCAGTCTCGCCAGACATGGAATGCCAATAGAACGCGTGGTTCCAGCTCTGCGCTGCATTGTTGAACAGGCCCTGATTCGAGCCGCGCGCGGCTGCGACCACTTCTTCCATCGATTTGTCCGCATGGTCGGTACCGTCAATCGCGGCGTTCATCTTGTCGATATAGGCCTGATGATGCTTGCCATAGTGAAAGGACAAGGTGTTTGCCGAAACAGCCGGCTCCAGCGCGGTGTCGTCGTAGGGAAGATCGATCAGTTTGAAAGCCATGTTTGCTCCAGTCTTTGTTATAAATTTCTATTCAAAATACCCAACGCTCAGCGACGCATTCGGTTGCATCACCCCACAGTTTTAGCCGTGCTGCGATCCACCGTTGCGGCAACAGCCACATTCATCGTGACATTGGCCAATGTTCGCATCAAATCTGGCAGCATTTCAACTGCCACAAGTAGCGCCAATGGTTCGATCGGTACACCCATGGCAAGGGCAATCGGGCCGATCGATACGACGAAGCTGATTGACCCGGGCAGACTTACCGATCCCACACTGATAATCAATGCAACTGCAATCCCGGCCAGCAGCAATGAAGGCGTGAGCGGTATGCTGATAAGCGTGGCAACATAGATAGCAACTGCCAAATTCATTGCCGGGCTGGTTGCGCGGAAGATAGCCACCGCCAGTGGCAAAACGAACTCCGAACTTTCTTCGCGCAGACCAAGACGGCTTGAGCTGTCGAGCATGGCTGGCAGACTGGCGAGCGAACTTTGTGTGGAGAGCGCAACCGATTGGGCAGGCAGCATAGCGCGGGCAAAGCGCAGCGGGTTGACCCGTCCGCCTGCCCAAGCAAGCAAGTAGGCCGCCAACAGCACGACCAACCCCATGGCAGATATCAGCGCGATGTAATGCGCCAACGCGGCAAAGGCGCCTCCCCCGCTTTTGACCCCGACGCCGAAGGCCAGTGCAAATACGCCGATGGGCGCAAGCCACAGGACCCACCCTATGATCACGAGCATGGCGTTGGCCAGCGCGTGGAACAGGCTGAGAAGGACATCTTTCTGGCGATCAGGCAGCCGCATGATAGCTGCTGCAAACAGCGCAAAGAAGATGGTCAGTGGCAGCATCGCCGTTTCTGCTGCCGCTGCAATCACATTGGGCGCAATCAGCGAAGTGACAAAATCACCAATGCCAGGAACGGCCTGCTCACCCGCCGGCGTGCTGGCCAGAAAGCCCTGCGCTCCTTCGGGAATTGGGAAAGCGGCGATAAGCAACGGCATCAAGACCGCCGTCATAACGCCGCCACCGATCAACACTAAAAGCATCAGCGCCAGCATCCGCCGGGCCGCTGCCCCAGCGCGCGCTGCGCTGGCCATCTGCGCGATGCCTAACACCAAGAGCGAAGCGACCAGGGGAATTATCGTCATCTGCAACGCGCGCAGCCACAAGGTGCCGAGCGGCGCCATTACCTGCAGAACTGTTTCGCTGATCTGGCTGGTGCCCGATATGACCCCCAGCGCCAATCCGGCGATTAGCGCGGCAAAGGTCCAGCCAACCGGCAAGCGGATTGCGGTCAGCGCAAACTTTTCAGGCTGATCGACGCCTGCGCTTGCGCTGTCATTCTTCAGATCACTCATTCTACCCCCGGCAAGCTGCTGGAAATCCTTCCAGCCCTTTCTTTTGCGCGATAACCACGCCAGAAGCACTAGACAATCGGCAAGCGCACATGGCCCCGGCGGGCGGGCGCGAGTCCGATCTCGAGGTAATGGGGACGCACGGCGACATGACACGCAAATTCTTTGGCACAGACGGCATCCGGGGCCGTACCAATTCAGGCCATATGACGGCCAGCACCGCCATGCGCGTGGGCCAGGCTGCCGGTGCCCATTTCGTGCGCGGCTCCCATCGTCACCGGGTTGTGATCGGCAAGGATACGCGTCTGTCAGGCTATATGATGGAAAGCGCTCTGGTGGCAGGATTTACCAGCGTGGGTATGGATGTCATCATGACCGGCCCCTTGCCTACGCCGGCAATTGCCATGCTAACTCGCGGCATGCGTGCTGACATCGGCGTGATGATTTCAGCCAGTCACAACCCTTATGAAGACAATGGCATCAAGCTGTTCGGCCCGGATGGTTTCAAACTGTCGGATGAAACGGAATTGGCGATTGAAGCGCTGCTGGATTTGGAACCCAATCTGGTCGAGTCAGCTCAGATCGGTCGTGCCCGGCGGATTGAAGATGCACGCGGCCGTTATATCCACGCAGTCAAGGAATCGGTCTCGGATGACACCCGCTTTGATGGGCTGAAAGTGGTCGTCGATTGCGCAAACGGGGCCGCTTACCAAGTTGCCCCCGCCGCAATCTGGGAAATGGGCGCAGAAGTCATCTCTCTGGGTGTCGAACCTGATGGCACCAATATCAACGATGGCTGCGGTTCCACCTCCATTGGCGCGCTGCAAGCCAAAGTCGTCGAAAGTGGTGCCGACATCGGGATCGCGCTGGATGGCGATGCGGACCGTCTGATCGTGGTCGACGAAAAAGGCACTGCAGTTGATGGTGATCAGATCATGGCGTTGATTGCGCATCGCATGCTGGAAAAGGGCGAGCTGAAAGGTGGCGGCGTGGTTGCAACCGTCATGTCGAATTTGGGGCTAGAACGTCGATTGGCCAGCATGGATCTCTCTCTGGAACGGACCAAAGTGGGTGACCGCTATGTGCTGGAACGGATGAAGCAGGGCGGATTCAATGTTGGCGGAGAGCAATCCGGCCATATGATCCTGCTCGATCATGCGACCACCGGTGACGGGACAATTGCAGCCATGCGGGTGCTTGCCAGCATGGTGCGCACTGGACGCAGAGCCAGTGAATTGCTCAGCCAGTTTGAACCTGTCCCGCAATTGCTCAAAAATGTGCGCTATTCCGGCGGCGATCCGCTGTCGGCCAGCACGGTCAAGGCGGCCATCGCCGATGCAGAGCGCAAGCTGGAAGGCAATGGCAGGCTGGTTATACGCGCGTCCGGCACAGAACCGGTCATTCGGGTAATGGCGGAAGGGGACGATCCGGTACTGGTGGAAACGCTGGTCGATCAGGTCTGTGCAGCGGTTGAGGAAGCGGTCTGATGCTTGAAATGCGTCCCGACTGCGAACGGTGCGGCAAGGATTTGCCCGCTGAACATCCAGCTGCGTTCATTTGCAGCTTTGAATGCACCTTTTGCGCCGATTGTGCTGATTCACTGGATGATGCCTGCCCCAATTGCGGCGGAGAATTGATGGACCGTCCCACCCGCAGCCGTGCCTTGCAGGAAAAGGCCCCACCCTCCACCAAGCGAAGGTTCGCTGGATGAGCGAGCCAGAGGCAACGACCACAGTACCACCGCGCATTTTGTCGGTCGCCGGTTCGGACAGTTCTGGTGGCGCGGGCATTCAGGCTGATATCAAGACCATCACAATGCTGGGCGGCTATGGAATGACTGCATTGACCGCAGCCACCGCGCAAAACTCACAAGGATTGCAGGCCATCGCCCCGCTTGGAGGGGAGTTTGTCGCCACCCAAATCGCCTCATGCGTGGACGACATCGGTGTGGATGCAGTCAAGATCGGCATGCTCCACGATGTCGATATCATCAATCATGTGGCGGAGGGACTGACAGCGCTCGACCGCGCAATTCCCATCGTGCTCGACCCGGTCATGGTGGCCACGTCAGGCGCGGCCCTGATCACACCAGATGCCAGCGCAGCCATCCAGGAAAAGCTCTTCCCGCTGGCGACCTTGTTGACCCCCAATTTGCCAGAATTGGGGCATTTGCTTGGCCGCAACCTAACCGACAGTTCCCAAATGGCCGATGCCGCAGAAGAGCTGTCCAATCAGAGCGGCGCGGCGGTGCTGGCCAAGGGTGGCCACACTTCTGATGCTCGCATCATCGACATTTTGTTCGTTCAAGGTGAACGTGCGGTCAGCTTCAATCATGCCCGGATCGATACCCGCCATACGCATGGCACCGGTTGCACATTGTCGTCTGCCATTGCCACGCTTTTGGGTCACGGTCAGCCATTGGAACATGCCGTCAGGCTGGGCCGACAATTCGTGCTGCAGGCCATCCAGAATGCGCCCGGCTTTGGCCAAGGCAATGGCCCGCTGGGCCACCAGGCGGTTGGCCGGAAGAAAGGCTGATCCTGCGCTCTGCGCCCCGCGTTAGCCCTTGAGATCGTAAAACGCGCGGACATGCTCCCATGCATCATCTGCGGTTTCGCACCAATGGAACAACTCAAGATCCTTTTTCGAGATCGTGCCTTCCTCGGCAATCGCTTCGAAATCGACAACACGTGTCCAGAAATCCTTGCCGAACAGCAGGATCGGGATCGGCTTCATCTTGCCGGTTTGGATCAGAGTCAGCAGCTCGAAGAATTCATCAAAGGTACCAAAGCCGCCGGGAAACACTGCGACGGCCCTTGCCCGCAGGAGGAAATGCATTTTGCGCAGCGCAAAATAGTGGAAATTGAGAGACAGGTAAGGAGTAACATAGGCGTTGGGCGCCTGCTCGTGCGGCAGGATGATGTTAAGCCCGATGGACTCAGCGCCAGCATCTGATGCCCCGCGGTTGGCTGCTTCCATAATCGAAGGGCCTCCACCAGAGCATACGACGAATTGGCGCAAGCCTTCTTCGATAATGGCTTTCTCGCTGACCAGCCGGGCAAGCTTGTAGGCTTCATGATAATATTTCGCCTTGTCGGCTAGGCTCTGGGCGACCTTCTGCTCGTACTCCGTGCCATTTTTGGCAGCGTCGATCTTGGCTTGGGCTTCTTCAGGCGAAGGGATACGGGCAGACCCGTACATGACCATGGTTGATCCGACGCGTGCTTCGTCGAGCAGCATCTCGGGCTTGAGCAACTCCAGCTGGAAGCGAACCGGGCGCAATTCGTCGCGAAGCAGAAAATCGGTGTCGCGAAATGCCAGCTTATAGGCTGGATGCCGCGTCTGCGGGGTTTGCTCGGGGCAATCGTCAGTGAATTGAACTTCCTGCTTTGCAGGATAGAATTTGCGATCGTTCAGGTCTTTTTCAGTCATGTCAGCGGCCTAGGCGCGGTTGGCGCGTTCGGCAAGACCAAGTCGTTTGCAAGCACCGGTTCGGCGCGGCGCAAATCGCCGCGAGTTCATCGGTTTGAATTGAGCTGGATGCCCCGTGAGGATTCGAACCTCAATTGACGGAGTCAGAGTCCGTAGTCTTACCATTAGACGACGGGGCAGGAGCGGCGGGCCTCTAAACCGGACCTATCATGCGGTCAAGTGCCGATCATCGGCCTATCGGGCCATCATCTGCGATAAGGTGTCCGCGATCTGCTGCATGGCATCGTGGAGCCAGCCCTGCATTGCATCGTCATCCATGCCATCGAGCATGGTGATCTGAGGCATGGAAATACCAATCCGCAAGGTGCCCCCCCAATCACCATTCTTCAATCGAACGCAGCGCACCGGTTGGCCCAGCCTGATGCCCACTTCCACAAGGGCACGATGGATAGCCTGGGCATCCTCAAAGGTGAGGTCACGAACACGCTGTTCGTCTTGCGACCGGGTCAGATCAATCGTGAACAGAGTCTGCATTTCAATCGGGTGCTCGGCCAGCTCCTCAGGATGATCCGTTGGCGCGCTGGCGACGATATGCACATCCAGTTCGCGCGCAAGCCGGTCGGTCGCTGCACCAAAGGCAGCGACAACGCGTTTGATCTTCGTAATTTCAAGCGCTTGGAACCGCTCAAGCTCATGCACTGCTGCCGCAAGACGCAGGGCCAATCCGGGGTTTCCCGTGGCTGGACACGAATTGCGGCCCGGCCACGCATCCGGCACTTCGTTGCGACGGAACACACTCGCAATGCCTTCGGGCAGGAAGTGTGCGTCCTTTGCAAGTCCAGCAGGAAGCAGAGCGAAACCGCTGAACGGTGGACCACCCATGAATTTGGATCCGGTTATGAATACGATGATCTGGCGCGCCAGATAATCCTGCACTGCAGCGCTGGTAATGCGGGCCTGGCAGGCATCGACCACAAATCCGATGTTGGATCCGAACCGGTCAATCAGGAGGTCAATATGTTCAAGCGATGGGAGGACGAGACCCGTTTTTGACCCGTGTACGACATGCAACAGGGGAAACTGATCCTGCTGTTGAGCTGCGGTAATGGACCGTACCATTTCAGCCAGCAGCGCATCGCTGGTCTGCGCGCGGCCCTGATCGCATCGGATCGGCATATCCCACAGCGTTATAGGCGGCATGCCCGCAATCGGCTGACCCGGCTTAACCTGCACCCCGAGGGCGGTTTGTTGCGCAAAATAGTGGCCCGCTGCACTGTGGATGCAGCCTGATCCGATTTCGTCCGCGCCGAGCAGGAAGTTGGCGACCCCGCCCTGCCTGCGGCCCGCAGCAGCCATTAGCCCCACATATTCCAGATCGGTCCCAGATGGCGCAAAAAAGACATCAGTTTGCTCGTCGAGCTCATAGCACCGCCGAATTTTCTCACGCAGTCCGTCAAGCAGCTTCGCGTACGAGGCATCTTCGGCGAGCGCTTCTGCACGATCGGCTAAAATTTCTGCCAAGTAGGCCTGCCCCGACAGGCTTAGATCGTTCGCAGTCGACGACGCCAGGACAATCCCGTCGGTTGGCATAGGCGAACTGTAGTAGCGATTGAGGCCCGTGTGGGCATCCAGCACGATACGCTCGTCACCACCACTGGTAAGCCATTGGACCATCGGATCCTGCAAGGTCGGACTTGGCTGGGTCAATTAAGTGCTGTCTCTTCTTTCCCGACGTGTCAGCGGTAATGCAAATCAGAAATTGCGAAGCTCGCCACAGCGGCTAAGGCAGCTTTGAACTGGGAGCAACCATACATGTGCCTAGCTATACGATAAGGATCAATTGTGTCGCCGCTGAGAATCTCTGAAACTGCCAAGCGCGATTTGAAGCTTCTGTTCATAGCCAAGCATGCCATGAGCAAGGGCGATCTTGATCAGGTCGACGGCAATCATGCAGTCTATCACCACGAGACCCGGACAATTCTGGAAGGGCTGTTCGATAAGCTTGTGGTCGCCGATTCCTATGAAGCCTTGCTAACCGATCCCGGCGTCGATTTCGTATTTCCGCTGCTCAACCGCGGCGGCTTCTTTAATTCTGAAATGCTGTGCCCGTTGCTCTGCAATCGTCTGGGAATCCCTTTTCTGGGCGCCAACCCAATCATGCGTGGCCAATCTGACGATAAGCATCTGACCAAGTTGGAAGGGGTCGCTCGCGGGGTGCCCACGTGCAACTGGGCGGTCTATCGCGCTGGTGCACCAATCGATCCAGGCCGCTGCCCAGAGGGTGACAGATTTGTCATCAAGCCCAACAACAGTTCGGCCAGTTGGGGGCTGGGTGACGCGACCGACTGGGCCGGAGTAAAGTCAGCCGTCGAGGCCATTCACCAGGAAGGTTATGATGCCATAGTCGAGCCCTTCATGAAGGGCAGCGACGTTGAAGTGCCTGTGGTCGAAATGCCCAGCGGCCCATTCATCATGCCGCCGATGCTGTTCAAGCAGGCCGACCCGGAACATTTGCGCACGCATGAAGAAAAGCGCGACCTGGTTGATCGCTCGCAGAAATATGAGCTTGTCCCCTTTGAAGCTGAGACCGCTTGGCCAAAAATCAAAGCAATGACGCTGGCATTGGCGGAAATCTTTCGACCCTTCGACTATGGCAGGTTTGAATTCCGTTATGATGAGGCGACTGGCGAAGTGAACCTTCTGGAAGTCAATCTGCAATGCAATTTGTGGTCACAGAAGGTCTATGGCCGATCTGCACAGCTTCTGGGATGGAGCCAAACCGAGCTGATTGAAACGATCATCGCGCAGTCTTTGATGCGGCAGGGATTGATGCAACAGCCCTGATTGATGCGCCCAATACACTGCAAACTTGCCGATTTGCCGCAGAAAAGCTAGCATTGTGGCAGGTCCTCGTCCTCACAGGGGTACGAGAGGAAAAGAAAGCAGTGATTATGGCGGACTATTCTCCGCCGGACAGCAATAGGAAGGCTGGCAAAAAAAGGGGCGGCAAGTCCGGTAAAGTAGCTGATTTTCGCTACAAGCGCGCCTCACAGCCAAACGATACCCGCACAGCCCGCAAGGGCCGGTCGAACAATGCTGCGCACAGAAACGCGAAGCCACATCCGCCGCAGGTCGGCCCTTCCAAGCATCCATCCAATCCCAAAAAAAACATTGCAGGCCCCAACCCGCAATCTGCAGCGTCGCGCTTCCAGCCGAGCAATAAGCCGCGTCAGAACCGCCCCTATCCTAGGCAGGCCTATGCTGCGCTTGATTTGGGGACCAACAACTGCCGCCTCCTGATTGCTCGTCCATCGGGCCAAAATTTCACAGTGATCGATGCCTTCAGCCGCGTGGTCAAACTTGGCGAAAACCTGGCGACATCTGGAAAACTGTCTGACGAGGCAATGGATCGCACGCTGGCGGCGCTGAAAATCTGCGCTGAAAAACTGCAACGTCGCAATGTTTACCTCGCCCGCTCGGTTGCAACAGAGGCCTGTCGCAGGGCCGCCAATGGGGTTGAGTTCATCGATCGCGTGCGGCGCGAAACCGGTATCGCACTGGATATCATCAGTGCGCAGGAAGAGGCGCGTCTGGCGGTCCTGGGATGCCACATTCTGCTTGAGCAAGGTGACGGCCCGGCGATCATCTTCGATATCGGTGGCGGATCGACGGAACTTGTTCTGTTGGAACCTGGCGGAAAGGTGCCCCGCATTCTGGACTGGCAAAGCGTTCCGTGGGGCGTGGTTTCGCTGACCGACACTGTTGGCCGGGTCGAGGGCCCTGACGATGTGCGCGCCGAGCGATACGCAGAAATGCGCCGTGTGGTGATGGAAAGCTTTGCTCCTTTTGCCGAGCGAATCGCCCACGCATCGCTCCATCCGGACATCCGTCTGCTGGGCACAAGCGGCACCGTCACGACCCTTGCCAGCCTGCATCTGGAATTGCCCCAGTATGATCGCAATCAAGTCGATGGGCTTATTGTGCCATCTCAGTCAATGCGCGATATAAGCTCTCGCCTTTCCAGCCTGTCGCCAGAAAAGCGCAGCGAAGTGCCCTGCATCGGGCAAGACCGGTCCGAGCTGGTTGTTGCTGGCTGCGCTATTCTGGAGAGTATCCTCGACATCTGGCCGGCCAAGCGGCTGGGGGTGGCGGATCGCGGAATTCGTGAAGGCATCTTGCGCAGCCTGATGGCCGCTGACTTTGACAATAATCGAGAACGTTCGAAGCAGCCTCCATCCGCCCAAAGAAGTTCTGCAACCCCAACTGCACCAAAGCACTGAGCGATACGATAATGAGCCGATCAGGACGCAATCCGGACCGCCGTGTTCGCAGCGCGAAAAAGCGCAGCCAGTCATCAATCAAGTGGCTTGAGCGACAATTGAACGATCCTTACGTCAAACAGGCAAAGGCTGACGGCTATCGCAGCAGGGCCGCATACAAATTGCTTGAGCTGGACGAGAAGTTCGATCTTGTCAGAGGCATAAAGCGAGTTGTGGACCTGGGCATTGCACCCGGTGGTTGGAGCCAGGTCATCCGCAGAAAAGCTCCGAAGGCGGGGATTGTCGGCATTGATCTGTTGCCAACCGAGCCGATTGACGGTGTGACCATTCTGGAAATGGATTTCATGGACGATGCAGCGCCGGCTCTCTTGGAGCAAGCTCTGGACGGCCCGCCCGACCTAGTATTGTCAGATATGGCGGCCAATACGGTCGGGCACAAGCAAACCGATCATCTGCGGACCATGGGGCTGGTTGAAGCAGCGGCATGGTTTGCGATTGAAACGCTCGAACCCAAAGGAACATTCGTCGCGAAAGTTCTCGCAGGGGGCACCGACAATGACCTGCTGTCCCTGCTCAAAAAGCATTTCACCACGGTAAAACATGCCAAGCCACCGGCCAGCCGCAAAGGGTCATCGGAATGGTATGTGGTCGCCCAAGGGTTCAAGGGCGAGCCGAAAAACTAACGTTTACTCGACTGCTTCGGCCTCTACTTCAGCTTCTGCTTCAGCATCATCGCCTTCAGTCTCGCTGTCAGCAACAACTTCAACATATTCAGGTACGGGTAGGTTCGAGCCATACTCGTTCATGTAGATAGCAACAGCAGCGCGATCTTCGATCTTGCTCAGACCAGCAAAGCTCATCTTAGTGCCATTGGCGAAGGCGCGCGGGCTTTTCAGCCATGCATCCATGGTCTCCCAATCCCAGACACCGCCTTTGTCAACCAGAGCTGAGGAATAGGCATAACCGGGGACATGCGAGCCAATCTGGCTGCCCATGACGGCCCACAGATTCGGGCCGATGCCATTAGCACCGCCCTGTTCAATCGTGTGGCACGCAGTGCATTTGGCAAAAACCTGCTCGCCCTTACTTGCATCCACGCCTTCCATATTCAGCGCTTCGGCCATCGTCATCTCGGCTTCGCCACCTTCCGTCTCAACCCCTTCAATCACATAGCCAAGCGTTTCAGGACGCTCTGGCTTGTCAGCGTGAAAAAACTTTCCGCTGACAATGGAAAGGCCCAGCGCAATGATGCCTGCAAAAAGCACCCAGCCGGCAATAGTGTTAAAGCGATCATCCATGGTCTGATAAGGTCCGCGAGTTGTCGAATGTTCAGTTGCGCGTGGCTCTAGTCTCGCCGCGCGTTTGGTGCAAGTGCGATGGTGGTTTCATTTGTTGCTATTCGTGCAACAGGCTTGCAGCAACGCCCATGCGGGGATAGCAGCCCTCCCATGAGAAGCTTTCCTGAGCCTGCCATCGCCATGGTCGAAACCATGCGCGCCTCCGCTGCTGCTGCGCCGCAGAGCGCCATCGCATTTCAAGGTGCGCCCGGCGCCAATTCGCATCGCGCCGCTATGGAGGCCATGCCTGAGGCGCTACCCCTGCCCTGCTTCAGCTTCGAAGACGCACTCGATACGGTCAAGGCTGGCAAGGCCGGATGCGCCATCATTCCAATAGAAAACTCGCAGCACGGGCGTGTTGCCGATATTCATTTCCTGCTGCCGGAAAGCGGCCTGTCGATTGTCGGCGAATATTTCATGCCGATCCGTCATGCGCTGATGAGCACGGGCGACGGCCCCTTCCAGGCGGCCTACAGCCATCCACAGGCACTTGGCCAATCGCGTTTTTTCCTGCGGGAGCGCGGCATCGTGCCGTTAAGCTATGCCGATACAGCCGGTGCCGCTGCCTATGTCGCGGACAAGGCCGACCCGACAATCGCCTCCATTTCGCCGCCCATTGCAGCAGAATTGTACGGGCTGAAAATCATTGAGGACAATGTTCAAGACAGCCCGGACAATATGACGCGCTTCGTCATACTGGCGTCCGATCCCATAGATCCGGCCACTCTGGCAGGGGACCTGGCTGTTACCACCTTTGTGTTTGAAGTGAAGAACATCCCGGCCGCCCTCTACAAAGCGATGGGCGGATTTGCGACCAATGGCGTGAATATGACCAAGCTCGAGAGCTATCAACGCGAAGCCAGCTTTTCTGCTTCCATGTTCTATGCCGACATCATTGGCGCCCCCGGAGACCCAGCTGTTGATCGCGCGCTCGAAGAGCTCGCGTTCCATAGTAAAGAGTTGAGAATGCTCGGAACATATCGACAGGCGCGAGCGCGTGGCTGAGGTAATGGGGTGATCACCACAGGCAATTTTAAACTAGCTGTTGCGTGGGGCATCCTGCCATGCCACCAATTGCTTGGTGAGTGTCGCAGAGCGGATCGATACAGCGCCTGACGGGGGTGAGGCGGCTGGCGCATGGGAGCAAATGCGCGCCCAGGACGATATTCAGTTCGCCCCCGTTAATGTGCCTCCACGATCTGTTGAAACGCCCGAATGGTTGCGCGCCTTGTCCGCATGGCTGCGTGAAGTGCTGGGGCCAATAGGGGAAGCGCTTGCCGAAGCCTGGCCAGTGCTGAAATGGGTGCTGTTGGCGTCGGCGATCCTGATGGTCGTCTATATTCTCTACCGCCTGATAGAGCCGCTGATCCGACTGGACGCAGGTGATGATGATGCAGCAGAAACCGCCGCATGGCAGCCTGATGAACGCGCGGCGCTCGCCCTGCTGGAAGATGCTGATCGCTTGGCGTCAAACGGCGACTATGACGCCGCGACCCATTTGCTTCTGCAACGCAGCGTCGCCCAGATCGCTGCGGCCAAACCTGACCTCGTCGAACCGGCGACCACTGCGCGCGAACTGGCCGCCATGCCCACCTTGCCGGCAGATGCCAGGAAAGCCTTTGGCACAATTGCAAGCCGTGTCGAACAGAGCCTGTTTGCGCTCAGCGCCCTCAATCAAACAGACTGGCAAGAGGCACGCGGTGCCTATGCCGAATTCGCCTTGCAGCGGATTGACGGACGCATTCTCGACCGTTCCGCGAGCGTTCAACTCGGCAATAAAAGCAATTATTTAAGCGAGGTGCCAACATGAGCGCCCAGGCAGAGCGAACACCTTTCAAACCGCGCGTAGTTCTAATGATCTGCCTGGTCGGATTGCTTGCCTTTATTGCGTTGCTTTATTTCATTGGCGCAGGTGACACAGGTGAACGCGGCAACGATGGCGAAGCCCATGCAGCCTCTCCGGGTCTAAATGGCTTGGCCGGTTTGGCTCGCCTACTGGAACTGGAGGGCCATGCCGTGGAGTTTTCACGCTCGCGATCCGGTTTTGAAACCTCCGATCTGCTTGTCCTCACCCCACCCCTGAACATGGATACGGATGAGCTGACCGAAATTCTCGATAGCCGCACAGATCGAGGGCCAACAATAGTGATCCTGCCCAAGTGGTTTGCGATGGGCTTCCCTGAAAATATGGATCCCGAAGTCGCCGACCAGGTGCAGGACGGATGGGTCCGTCTGCTTGGCGTATCCTCTCCCGACTGGGTCGCGGATCTTCCCGCTCCTTATAGACTGACAATCAATTCAGAGGCAGCTGATTACGTCACTGATGAGACCTCAGAAGGAAACACCGACATAAATTTGGAATTGACCGGCGCGATACAGGGGCCCGGCCGCGATTGGACAGGCTATGGCATAACCGGTCAGTTGCCTGACAAGCGTTATCTGTGGGCCGACCAATCCGACGCTGCCGACGCAATGGTAACGGATGATGCCGGGCGTGCACTCGTGCTTGAAATTCTTGGCGAAGAAGACACCGATTTCTATAACGAGGCGCATTATGTTACCTTTGTGATCGAACCAGACTTGCTGAACAATTTCGGAATGGCCGACGAGGCCAACGCCACCCTCGCAAGAGAGATTTTCCTTGCGACGGGCTATAACGAACGCATGCCGGTGGTGTTCGACCTTACCCTCAACGGGATGGGTGGAACCGCCAATCTGCTCACACTGGCATTTCGCCCGCCTTTTCTGGCCGCAACATTATGCCTGATTATGGCGCTGCTGATTGTCGGCTGGCGCGCATTTCTTCGGTTTGGTCCACCCGTAGCAGAACGGCCCGCAATCGCCTTCGGTAAGCAAACGCTGATCGCCAATGGAGCAGGATTGGTCATCAGGGCCAAACGCATTGGTTTGCTCGCCAATCCCTATGTCGCCCTGAGCGCGCGACGCCTGCAAAGGACATTGGGGCTGACAAACCACAATGCCGAGGCCCTGGATCGGGCAATTGCCATGCGGCTGCCTGATGAAACTCCCTTTTCAGAACGGGCAGCCACATTGCAAGCGGCCAAACGGCCAATGGATATTTTGCAGGGCGCCCGCGCGCTGCATGAACTTGAGAGGAAGTTGAGACAATGAGCATGACCTTGGAGCAAGTGCGCGATCTGGCCGAGGCGATCCGCGCCGAGGTGGGCAAGGCCATCGTCGGTCAGGATGAAATGATCGAGCAATTGCTGGTCGCCATGGTCAGCGAGGGACATGTCCTGCTCGAAGGGCCGCCAGGTACGGCCAAGACATTTCTCGCCCAAAGCTTTGCCACTGCGTTGGGGCTGGACTTCGGACGTATCCAGTTCACCCCTGATCTGTTGCCGGGCGACATCCTTGGTTCAAACCTGTTCAACTTCCAGACCAGTGAATTCACCCTTACCCGCGGACCCATTTTTTGCGAAATGCTGCTGGCCGACGAAATCAATCGTACACCGCCCAAAACGCAGGCCGCGTTGCTCGAAGCGATGCAGGAACGCCGCGTCACTCTGGATGGAGAGACCCATCCGCTGCCTGATCGGTTCATGGTGGTGGCAACCCAGAATCCGATCGAAAACCAGGGCGTATACCCCCTGCCCGAGGCCCAGCTTGACCGTTTCCTGTTCAAGCTTCTGGTGCCCTATCCCGACGAAAGCGATGAAGCATCGATTGTAGCGCGTTATGGCAAGCGCCAGGGCCCACCCCGGCCAGCGGAGCTGGGTGTTACCGCTGTTGCGAATGCCGCCAGTCTGGCCGCTGCAAGTGCTGCAACAGATCAGGTTACGGTTGCCGAAGAGATAACCGGCTACGTCGTGCGGCTGGTGCGGGCAACGCGCGATCATGCCGATCTGTCGGTCGGCGCGAGCCCACGCGCCGCCGTCATGCTGGCCAATGCGGCACGAGCGCGTGCGGCCTTGCAGGGCCGCAATTACACCATTCCCGATGATGTCAAAGCGCTCGCCGTCCCCGTCTTGCGGCACCGTCTGACACTCAGCCCGGCAGCTGAAATCGAAGGGCGCGATGTCGAAAGCCTGGTTGCTGAGCTGATTGAGAATACCGAGGCGCCGCGCTGAACCAATGGCCTTGAGGTTGCCCGCCATATCCTTTGTGCCCACAGCACGTGCCGCCTGGGTCACAGCGCTGACAGCGCCGGTGGCACTGCTGATCGCAGCGATTGCGCCGGGGGCTTGGGTAATAGCCCCCATCGCAGTGATTGCTTTGATTGCTCTCGTCCTGATTGACAGCGCCATGGCCGGAACAATTGGCAAGTGGACCATCGACATTCCGGAAGATTGTGAAGTTGGCGAGCTTGCGCTGCTGAAAATGCATGCCGAATTTGCCTCTGGCGCACCGTCGGGCGTGTCGGCGGCCCTGGAATTCGATCCGCGTCTGCATGCTGATGGCCGCGCTGATATCCCATTTGAACCCAATGCATCTGAGCCGGGCTCGTTGCGCCTGTTTACGGGCGCTAAATCGATTACACCGCTGCGCCGTGGAACGGCTCGGATCACGCGCGCATGGCTACGCTGGAATGGGCCGCTGGGCCTGGGCGCTCGGCAAGATGAACGACTGCTAGAGGACAATGTTCGCATCTGGCCCAACCTTGCGCCGGTCCGATCGCGCGAACTGCAGACTTTCATGCGCGATGCCCAATTCGGTTTGATTGCGCGCCGTATCAGAGGCGAAGGCACTCAATTCGAAGCATTGAGCGAATATGAGCCGGGCATGGATCGCCGCAGGATCGACTGGAAGGCGAGCGCCCGCCACATGAGCCTCTATGCGCGCGAAAACGAAAGCGAGCGCAACAATCAGATCGTATTTGCTTTTGATTGCGGACAGGCCATGTGCGAGCCGGTCGATGGACTGCCACGAATGGACCGTGCGGTCAGCGCAGCCCTGACTGCGGCCTATGTCGCGCTGAAAGGCGGAGACCGCGTCGGCTTGTTCGGCTTTGCCCAGAAACCGGAACTGATGACCCCGTTCGTTGGCGATGCCCGAAATTTTCATCGGCTGCAAAGCTCTGCTGCAAGTCTGGATTATCATTCCAGTGAGCCGAATTTCACGCTTGCGCTGGCAACCTTGACCTCGCGCCTCAAGCGCAGATCGCTGATCGTCCTGTTTTCCGACTTTACCGATCCTACTGCTGCCGAAATGATGGTCGAAAGCATTGGCAGGCTGGTTGACCGGCACCTTGTCTTGTTTGTCACCATAACGGACACCGAACTTGACGATTTTATCGAGGAAGAGCCAGGTGACCTCGACACTCTTGCGCGCAGCGTTTCTGCCGATGCCCTTTCTCGCCAACGCGCGCTGGTGCTGCAGCGTCTTCGTCAGTTGGGGGTCGATGTGATCGAGGCTCCCTGGGAAAGCATCGGTTATCGCCTGATCGACCGCTATTTTGAAATCAAACGCAGCGAGGCCATCGGATGAAGGCTTCAGGATTTGCCAAATGGATGGGCCGCAACACGGTTGCGACGCCACCAGACATCGAAAGCGCAGCGCTGCGGTCGGACCGATTTCGGCTTGAACGCGAAAATGACTGGATCCGCTTGGAGGCCATTCTCCGGCGGATGGAGCGCGGCAGAGTGCGCGGGCTGAGCGATGATGATCTGTTGGCATTACCCACGTTATATCGAACTGCAGCCTCCAGCCTCTCGGTCGCTCGTGAAACCTCGCTTGACGCGGCGACCTTGAAGTATCTTGAATCCCTGGTGCAGCGAGCCTGGTTTCAAGTTTATGGTCCACGACAGGGCTTATTCTCTTGGTTGCGAGGATTTTTGATGGGCGGATGGAGCCGCGCAGTCCGGGAAATTTGGCTCGACATCTGCATCGCATTTGCCGTGATGGTCGCAGGCTCAATTGTTGGCTGGATACTCGTGGAGCGCGACCGCGAGTGGTATTATGCGCTTGTCCCGGCCCAGTTCACCGACAGCCGAGTGCCCGGCGCGACCCGAGAACAATTGCTTGAATCTTTGGCCACGACAGAGGACGCTGGAGGCTTGTCCGTGTTTGCCGCATCCCTGTTCAGCAACAATGCCGGGGTCGCGATCCTGGCCTTTGCGTTGGGATTTGCGTTCGGCATCCCGTCCTTGCTGCTGCTGGTCCACAATATGGCCGTGCTTGGCGCGATGATCTGGCTGTTCGCCGGACAGGGGCTGGGACTGGAATTTGCCGCATGGCTCTCGGTTCACGGGACCACTGAGCTGTTCGCCATTCTTCTGGCTGGCGCTGCGGGCATGCATATCGGACGGTCCATGGCATTTCCGGGCGATCGTTCGATCCTTGCCGCTGCTGCAGAAAGCGGTCGCCGTGGGGCGCTGGTGATGACAGGGGTCGTCCTGATGATGGTGGTGGCTGCGATTCTGGAAGCATTTCCTCGGCAGCTTGTCGGTGGCACCTTTGACCGGCTGCTGATCGGCGGGACATTCCTGCTGGCCTGGATCACCTATTTCTTCATCTACCGCCCAACCAATCCAGAGGCGGATCAATGAACGCCGCTGTTTCTTCACTGGACGCCCGGCGTCGCGAGATCGTAACACCTGAAGGCATTACCCTGCCAGTGAGAGTTGGTGCGCGCATGAGCCGAGTTGGCGCGCTACTGCTCGATTTCACTTTTCTTTATGTCGGCTTGCTTATCGTCTTTTTCATTCTTGCACTGACCCTGGGCAGCCTGTTCGCCGCTATGATTGATGGCCTCGACAGCGAAATTGGCGGACTTGGCGAGTTGATCGTCGTCATCATCATCTTGTTCCTCTTCATAGCGCGGTATGGATATTTCCTATCGATGGAATTGGGGCCCCGAGGAGCAACTTGGGGCAAGCGTATTGTTGGCCTTCGTGTGGCGGCGCGCGATGGAGGCAGGCTGACCGCTGATGCGGTGATTGCCCGCAATCTGCTTCGCGATATCGAATTGTTTTTGCCCTTGGCATTCATCAGTGCTGCAGGTGAAGGGCAGATGGGAAATGCCGGACTGGCAGGAGCCGTATGGTTTGCCATTTTCATGGCCTTTCCGTTTTTCAACAAGGACGCGCTGAGGGCAGGCGATCTGATAGCCGGAACGTGGGTAGTGGAGGCGCCTCGAACAAAATTGGCCGACACTCTATCAACTCAGGGTGCAGCCAGCGGCACCAGCGCTGTGACGGGTACGCGCTATGAATTCAGCGACGAGGAACTCTCCATTTACGGAGAGCATGAACTGCAAACCCTTGAGCAGCTCTTGCGCCATGCAAAGGAAGACGCCCTGCCCGATGTCCATGCCGCGATTTGCCGTAAAATTGGCTGGGCGCCAGGCGCGGGCGATGAAAGGGCATTCCTTGAGGCGTTCTACGCTCAGCTGCGTGCAAAACTGGAAGGGGACATGCGTTTCGGCAAACGCAAAAAGGACAAGTTTTCTTGAGCGCGAATTTCCAGGTTCGTAAAGAGGCTCTGACCGAGCCGGATGTACTCAATCTTATCCGCCTTCACCTGGAGGAGATGTACCAATGGTCTCCTGCTGAAAAGGTCCATGCTCTGCCGATCGACAAACTGCGCGAACCGGGCGTGACCTTCTTCACCGCTCGCGATGACAACCGCCTGGCCGCAATTGGCGCTCTCAAACAGATCGATCAGAACCGCGGCGAGCTTAAAGCGATGCGCGCCGACCCGGCATATCGCGGCAACGGGGCCGGGGAAGCGCTGTTGCTGCATTTGATGGAAGTGGCCAGGTCACGCGGGTACAGCTGGCTCGGGCTGGAAACGGGCCGCGATGGACCTTTCAAGCCAGCCGTCAGCCTTTATCGGAAACACGGGTTTAGCGAATGTGAGGCGTTCGCCGATTACGCTCCTGACGAATTCAGCCAATGCATGAGCCGGGAGCTATAGGTTAACCACCCTCTCAATGGTCGGGCGTGTTGGATTCATCCGCTTGCCTTTCGCCTCCGAAAATCGCGACCTCGTTCATACCATCGCTGTTTGCCCGGCCCCGATACATGCCCGCCGTGTTGAAGCTGTACAGCGCATCGCCATTTGACGTGACCAGTATAGTTCCCCCATCCCCGCCCAGATTCTTGACCTCGGCCATAACATCATCGGCAATGGCCTGCGCCTGATCGACTGAGACGGACGTAACTGTGTCGTTACCGGCGCCATACCGCTGAAGCCGGATCCGAGTGCAAATTTCATGTGCCACGCCCACCCGGATGAAATATTCACCCCATCCGGTTGCAGAGACTGCGCAGCTGCGATTGTCAGCATAGGTGCCCGCGCCGATAACCGGGGAATCGCCAACGCGGCCCCAACGTTTGCCGGTCATTCCACCAGTTGAAGTAGCCGCCGCCAAATCTCCGTTTTGATCCAGCGCGACTGCGCCCACGGTGCCAAACTTGTAATCCACCTCGATGGAGGACGTTTTTTCTGCTTTCAGCCGTTCCAGTGACTCACGCCGCCCTTCCGTCTCAAAATAGTCAGCTGGCGCTGTCTCGATACCTCGGGCCTGAGCAAACTGTTCTGCCCCGTCGCCGGCCAAGAACACGTGTTCACTCTGTGTACGGACCTCGTCTGCCAGCAATATCGGGTTCCGAATTGTGTCCACACTTGCAACGGCCCCGGCACTACGGTCGCGCCCATCCATGATCGAGGCATCCATTTCGATGGTTGCGTCCCAAGTGTAAACCGATCCGCGCCCGGCATTGAACAGGGGATTGTCTTCCAACAAGACGACAGCCGCCTTGACGGCCTCGACCGCGCTGCCTCCCTGGGAAAGCACTTCGCTTCCAGCATCAAGCGCGATTTGCAGCGCTTGTTCGTATTGAACGCGCCTTTCTTCGGTCAGCCTGTCGCGGACAATCGTCCCCGCCCCGCCGTGGATGGCGATTGACCAGTTTGCTTGGCGTCCGGTGTCCGGCAGAGCGGCCTCCTGTGCTTTGAGAGGGTTGGCCAGGCAAAACGCTGCCAAGGCTGCGGCAAAAACCATTCTTTTCATGGGTTGAGATGCTAATCCAATCATGCGCATGATGCCAGCCAACAGGAACCGAGATCGGAGAGAAATTCATGGCCACCTTTTCAGCCCAATCCACCAGCGATGAAGTTCTTGCTGCGCATGATATGTCAGGCAAGACAGTGTTCATCACTGGGGGCGCATCAGGCATTGGCCAGGAAACCGCCCGGGCGATGGCAGCCAAGGGTGCCCATGTGGTGATTGCAGCCCGCGATCAGGCAAAACTGGACGCAGCACTGAGCGCTGTTACCTCCGATGCCGGCAGCGAAAAGGTTGAAACGATTATGGTCGATCTTGCCTCACTCGACAGTGTGCGGGCCTGCGCCGATGAAGCAAATGCCTCGCTGGAGAAAATCGACCTGCTGATCAACAACGCAGGTGTCATGGCCTGCCCATTCAGCAAGACTGCCGATGGGTTTGAAATGCAGTTTGGCACCAATCACTTGGGCCATTTTCTTCTGACCAGCCGCTTAATGCCGCTGATCCGCAAGGGTGCTGACAAGCGTATTGTCAATTTGTCCAGTCGCGCTCACCACTTCGCACCTGCCAATCTGGATGACCCCAATTTTGAAACTGCCGATTACGATCCATGGATCAGCTATGGGCAATCCAAGACTGCCAATGTTTTGTTCTCTGTCGGGCTTGAGCAGCGTTTCGGGTCTGAGGGCATCCACGCTTATGCGGTCCATCCCGGCGGCATTGCGACCAATTTGGGGCGGCATTTGTCGGAGGAACAATCCGCCGCATTGATTGAGCGTGTGCAGGCAAGCGATCCCGATTTTGCATGGAAAACCGTTGAGCAAGGCGCAGCGACAAGCTGTTGGGCAGCGACGGCACCTGAACTGGATGGTGCTGGCGGCGTTTATTGCGAGGATTGCAACGTGGCCGAAGTCGATGACCAGTCAAGCCAAGGTGGGGTGCGCTCTTACGCGCTTGACGCGGGTGCGGCAGAGAAACTGTGGCCCGTGTCAGAAAAACTGGTGAGGGAAGAATTCACGAGCTGATTGCTACCGTGCGCTCAGGCAGTTTTGACGACCGAAATCAGTCCTTCGTTCAACCATTGGCCCAGCATTGCACCCGCAGCCATGGCGGCGTCCTGCAGCGCCTCGTCCGACGGTTGCTGGTTGCCGGATGTTTGGTCGGCAAGCATCTGGCAAATCTCGCCGTAGCTGCGTCCTTCCTGCGCTGCTGCAAAGGCGCGTGCCTGTGCAGCATCAACCATCATGAACACTGGTCGGTCGCCTTCGCGCCAGACAATGCAACCGCGCTCACTTTCAAGCGCCTTCTCCAGCTCGTCCGCGGGCCCATCTCCGGCTGAAATCGTTTGCCAGACAGCATGCAAATCATGCTGGACGGTGCCTGACGTGCTGCCGGGAAGAAACTCGACTACCATCGCGCCCCAGTCAGCTTCTTCAAATTGCTCCGTTGCTGCGGCGAATCCTTGTGCCGTCATTGGATCCACGTCATCTGCTCGCGATGTCCTCAACATGGCCCATTCCAGCCAAGCCAGCTCAGCGACCACCGACCGATCCACAAACAGAGCTTGGCAGGTCTCAGCAAAGCCGTAACCGGCTTCATCAATCGTCCAGCCTGCCGGGGGATGGGTTATGACGTGATGGATTGCAGCCTGCTTGAACGCCTCTTCTCCCACCCACAAACGGGTGCGTTCGTAGGTGCTGTTTACGGCATCCACCACTGCCGACCGATAATTGCTGCGATAGACATCCATTCCGGCGACCTGCCGCGCATTCCATTGATCTGGTGGCGGAGTGTTTTCATCCAGCACTTGCGCCATAAATGCTTTCTGTGCGCGCTGAAGAGCACTACTATCACTCATACCGAAACGCGTTGCCCCGAGGGCTGAATAGCATCGCAAGCGATACTGCGCGCCAGGTCCAGCTCTGCCAGAAGTTCCGGGAGCGGAGGTATCTTGTCATCTCGCTCAATCATTGTCGCAACCGGATGATCAATCATCGCACAAGCCTGCGCATAGAGTTTCCAAACCGGCTCAACCACTTCGCGGTCATGCGTATCTATGATGAAGTCGCCCCTCTCACCGCGCGGGGTATGGCCGGCAAGATGAATCTGACGCACACGCTCAAGGGGGAGCCCGGCAAGGTAATCTTGCGCTGAAAAGCCATGATTTTGCGCGCTGACATAAATGTTGTTCACATCCAGCAACAAGAAACATCCGGTACGCTGTGCCATCGCGGCCAGAAAATCCCACTCGCTTAATTCGTCCTCGGGAAAGGTGACATAGCTTGATGGGTTTTCAAACAGCATTGGCCGGCCAAGCGCATCCTGTGCCCGTTCGATATTATCGCAAACAACCGCCAATGCCTCGTGCGTTAATGGCAGCGGCAGCAGATCATGGCTGTTGTGCGCGCTGGTTCGCGTCCAGCAAAGATGATCCGACACCCACAGCGGTTGAACCCGCTGCTCCAACCGTTTGAGCTGTCTCAGGTAATCAGCATCCAGGCCTTCTGCTGAACCGATCGACATTGAGACACCATGCATGATCACCGGATAATGCGAGCGCACCTGCTCCAGAATGCGTAACGAGCGCCCTCCGTCAACCATGTAGTTTTCAGAAATGATCTCGACAAAATCGAGATCCACTTCGCCAGACAGCAAGGCGTCTTGATAAGCGGTCCTTAGACCCAGCCCGAAACCTGAAAACGGTTTGATAAATGTCATAATCGGACCTTTTTCAATGCAACAATCGTGGTGCGCAACTCCAATGCGACCCGACGGTGCTTGGAGGTCAGGGGTGCACACGCCGGGTCGCTAACCAGCGCACAAAAGACTTTGCGACCGGCTATGGTGTTGCTCGCATCGCGAAGAATGGCAAGGGTTTGACGCAAATTGATGCAGCCGCTGATCGGTGCTTATCGGCCAGAATTTCCCAAACCCGCAAAGATCACCTAGTAACAGGCGCGAGTAACATATGAAGGAGTTCGCCGGACACGGCTCGGCGGTTACAGAAACAAATTGAAATTAATTTGTAACGATCTCTTTCTGCAGCGCGAACCAGCAGACAGTCCCGCCGATCAGCGGTACATGACATGAAAACGATATTTGTTGGAGACGTATGATGAAGACCCAGTCAATTGCCGCCATGGCCGGCCTCGCGCTTACTGCCGCTGTATCTGCCACGATGGTTGCCAGCCCAGCTGCTGCACAGAAAACAGCCATGGAAAAATGCTATGGCGTCGCAAAAGCAGGTCAGAACGATTGCGCCGCGGGCCCTGGCACCAGCTGCGCCGGAACCTCGACCACAGATTACCAGGGCAATGCCTGGAAACTGGTAAAGAAGGGCACCTGCACAAGCATTACGACGCCAAAGGGCAAAGGTTCGCTTACTGCAATCAAGCGGTAACAGCTTACAGTTAATTGTTGGAGGTTAATGATGAGCAGTGTGAATTCTTTATATAATCGGTTGTTGAGCTTGCTTGATAACCGCTGGTTCGAAGGGCTCGCACTGCTCTTCACGCGTGTGGCGCTGGCCGGAATATTTTGGCGGTCCTATAAGACCAAGGTGGAAGAAGGGACTTGGCTGCAGATCAGCGATGTCCAATACTTTCTGTTCGAAAATGAGTTTTCCGGACTCCCCCTGCCGTCAGACATCGCAGTTCCGATGGCAACTTATGCGGAATTTGCTTTCCCAATCCTGCTGGTAGCGGGTCTGGCGACGCGCTTCTCCGCTATGGCGCTGATGATTATGGCTCTGGTCATCCAGATCTTTGTTTTCCCGACTTGGGATCACTGGTTTGGCTGGGCAATCATGCCGATTGCAATGGCACTGGTGCTGATGGTCCGCGGTGCAGGTGTCTTCTCGCTTGATGCGGTGATCGGGAAGGTATTGGCCAAGTGATCGCTGATGAAGCCACTCTTGCGCGGCTGATGGTAGCAGGACAGAACGGCGACAAATCCGCCTACAATGTCCTGCTGTCAGAGGCGGGCTTGTGGCTGGAGCGCTATTTTCGCAGACGCGTTCCCCCACATCAGCTTGATGATCTGGTTCAGGACGTGATGCTCGCGTTGCACAATAAGCGCGCAACGTACGATCAGACCAGACCGTTTCTTCCCTGGCTAGCAGCCATTGCCCGGTACCGCTGGGTTGATCATCTGCGCAAGGTCTACAAGCATGAAAGTGACTTGCTTGAAGACAATGACGCGATCGAGGAAAGCGACGAGGAAGCCATTGCAGCACGAGTAAGCCTGGAACGCTTGTTCGTACACCTGCCACAAAAACAGGCCGAAGTGATCGAACTGGTCAAAATTGAGGGCCATTCGATCCGTGAGGCGGCCGAACGTACTGGCCAGACAGAAAGTCTGGTGAAAGTGAATATCCATCGCGGGCTGAAAAAGCTGTCCGCGCTCGTTGAGAAAGCAGAATAATAATGAATCGCTCAAGAGAAGACATGATTGCCAGCCTGACGCAGGATCTGGCCCCAGTGCGCGCTTTCAGCGCGCGCGATGGCGCAGCGCTGTTAAGCGTTGCCGGGGTTTTGACTGTTGTTGGCGTGCTGCTGGTTGAAGGCTTGTGGCACGGCGTCGTCGACGGTGGTGCATCGGCCTTCTTCTGGTTCACCAATGGCCTGCTGGGTTTGCTGGGGCTCGCTTCGGCGGGCGCTGTAATTGCCATGGCCAGCCCCCGCGTTGGCAGCCGTTCAGACGCGCCTTTGTGGTTGGGTGCCATGTTGGCTATCCTGCCCATTGTCGCGGTGCTGAGCCTGGTTCGCCAGCAGCATGGGGTCGAAGTCATCACCAATGACATGTATGGTATCCATTGCCTAAGCGCCTCGCTGTTTGCGACCACGCTGATGTTTGCCAGCCTGACTGTTTGGTTGCGCCGTGGAGCGCCTGTTTCAGTCAATGCAGCCGGCTGGCTAACTGGTCTGGCATCAGGCGCGCTTGGAACCCTTGCCTATGGCATTTCATGCAGCATGGATTCGGTTTCACACCTTGGCGTTTGGCATGTAGCGCCGGTGGTGATTGCCTCACTCGCAGGCCGGTTGATCGTTCCGCCGCTCATTCGCTGGTAAGCCGTCGGCTCCCCGCCTCGGGGCGGTGTTGGATATAGCATCGGCCGGAAACCTGCGCGGATCAGCAACGCAAGTTTCCGGCCAAGCTGTCATTGCTCCTTCACAGTGCCATAGCTATATGGCTGGCCATGTCCTCTTCAGTCAGACCATGGCGCGATATTGAGCGCCGCGAATGCCGCCAGATCATGGTGGGCGATGTTCCGGTGGGCGGCGATGCGCCGATCACCGTTCAGACGATGACCAATACCCCCACCGAAGATGCGGTGGCAACAATTGATCAGATCCGCCGCTGCGAAGAGGCAGGAGCGGATATCATCCGCGTATCCTGCCCGACAGAAGAGGCGACAGCAGCCTTTAGCAAGATCACCAAGGCAGCGCGGGTTCCCATCGTCGCTGACATTCATTTCCATTACAAACGCGCGCTTGAGGCCGCGGACGCAGGCGCCGCTTGCTTGCGCATCAATCCGGGCAACATCGGATCATCACAGCGCGTTGCCGAAGTGGTCCGTGCGGCCAAGGCCAATGGTTGCGCCATCCGTATCGGTGTGAACGCCGGGTCGCTTGAGAAAGATTTGCTGGAAAAATACGGCGAGCCATGCCCCGAAGCGCTGATTGAAAGCGCGCTCGACCATATCAAGCTGCTGCAGGATCATGATTTTCACGAATATAAGGTTGCGGTAAAGGCATCAGACGTGTTTTTGGCGGTCGCGGCCTACCATGGTCTCGCCGAGACAGTCGACTGCCCTCTCCATCTGGGCATAACCGAAGCAGGCGGGTTGATCGGCGGTACCGTTAAAAGCTCCATCGGGATGGGCTCGCTGCTGTGGGCCGGTATTGGCGATACAATCCGCGTGTCGCTATCGGCAGAACCTGAGCAGGAAGTCCGCGTCGGCTATGAAATGCTCAAAGCGTTGGGCCTCCGCACCCGCGGTGTCCGCGTCGTGTCCTGCCCCAGTTGCAGCCGGCAGGGGTTTGACGTGATCCGCACAGTGGAGGCACTGGAAAAGCGGCTCGAGCACATCAAGACTCCCATGTCACTTTCGGTATTGGGCTGTGTTGTGAACGGTCCGGGAGAGGCGCGTGAGACTGACATCGGTATCACTGGCGGCGGACAGGGCAAGCACATGGTTTACCTGTCGGGCGTCACCGATCATCACGTTCAGTCTGAGGACATGCTCGATCACATTGTGAAACTGGTCGAGGACAAAGCTGCAAAGATCGAGGCTGGCGACGAAGTGGCCTTTGATCCGCATGCCGCGGAAGCAGCGGAGTAAGCTCTCCCATTGCTCCACGTCGTTCATCACGCCGATTACATGGCACCGAAGCCCGAGCGCGGGACCTTCAAGTTCGACAAGTACTACCTCGTGATGGAAGCGTTGAGAGCCTCAGGCGCGCCCCTGACCGAGCATGCACCAGTTCCATGCCCGCGCGAGTGGCTGGAGGCGGTCCACTGCCCGAATTATGTCGAGGAAGTCTTCACCCAAACTGTCCCGCGTGACAAAGAGCGCCGGATCGGTTTTCCTGTTACTGCCCATATCGCCAGCCGGGTGCAGCACACCAATGGTGGGACATGGCTCGCAGCTCAGCTTGCAATAAAGCATGGTTATGCCGCAAATTCAGCAGCAGGCAGCCATCATGCGTTGCACGAAACGGGCGCGGGCTATTGCGTGTTCAACGATCTGGCTGTTGCCAGCAATCGTCTGATTGCCGAGGGCGATGCGCGCCGCATCCTGATCGTAGATCTGGATGTGCATCAGGGTGATGGTACCGCCAGCCTGACCGCGCTGCGCGAAGACATCTTCACATTCTCCATGCATGCCGAGAAGAACTTCCCGGTGCGGAAGGCCAGGTCAAACCTTGATATCGGGTTGGAAGACGGGCTGGATGATGATGGATATCTGGACGTTCTGGCCAAGCATTTGCCCAGAGTGATAGACAATTTTGCCCCCGATCTGGTGCTGTATCAGGCCGGGGTTGATCCGCATGAGAATGACAAACTTGGCCGGTTGGCGATCAGCGACGCCGGACTGATTGCGCGCGATAAATTCGTGCTAAGCGAAGTGCGCAAGCGGGAATTGCCCATCGCCTCTGCTCTGGGCGGCGGATACGGTGATGATCAAAACGAAGTGGCCGCACGACATGCTCGATCCATGCTGGCTATGGCGGCCGCCAATCAAATTTATGCCGAACAGGACTCGCGAGCGCGGCAAGTCTAGGCTACCCCGCAACTTCGGTCGCGCAATACACTGGATTAGAATGTGAGGACGAGCATGGCCGATTTTGAAACCGATTACCTCATCATTGGCGCTGGCGCTGTCGGTCTTTCATTTGCCGATACGCTTCTAGATGAAGATCCTGATTGCCACATCACAATCGTAGACAAGCATGCAAAGCCGGGCGGGCATTGGAATGACGCCTACCCCTTTGTGGCCTTGCACCAACCGAGCGCCACCTATGGTGTGAATTCGATGGAATTGTGCCCCGATCGCGTTGATACGCATGGCCATAATGCGGGCATGTACCCGCTGGCTAAGCATTCGGAAATTCTCGCGTATTACAGCAAGCTGATGAGCGAGCGTTTCATTCCCAGCGAGCGCGTTTCCTATCATCCGCTGACCGAATATCGTGGCGCAGAGGGAAGCGAGCACACTGTTCGTGGCATCCTGTCGGGTGAGGAAAGCACACTAAATGTGCGCCGTAAACTGGTCGACGGCACTTACTTTCAAACATCAGTTCCTTCAACTCACAAGCCTGCGTTCGACATCGCGGAAGGCACGAGATTTGCCACTCCCGGCGATCTTCCGAGCCTGTGGCAACAAGCGGATAACTTGCCGGACCACTACATCGTTCTTGGCGGGGGCAAGACAGCCATGGACACAGCCGTATGGCTGCTGGAGGCTGGCGTTTCAGCGGACAAGATCGGGTGGGTGCGGCCACGTGACAGCTGGATGTTCAACCGAAAGTTCCTACAACCCGCCCACGCCCGGATCGAAGGATTGATCGCGCTCCAAGAAGGCCAATTTGAAGCAGCGGCAAGCTCGGAATCAGGCGACGAGATGTTTGCCAAACTGGGCAAGCAGGGCATCATGCTTCGGATTGATCCAGACGTTACTCCCTCCATGTTTCACTATGCTGTGATTTCCGAAGGCGAAGTCGAAATGTTAAGCACGATCAAAAGTGTTTACCGACAAGGCCGGGTCACCAAAATTGCTCCAGGCAGGATGGAATTTGGTGACGCTTCGGCAGACGTGCCAGAAAATACGCTTTTCATCGACTGCACAGCGACAGCTGTTCCTTTCTCAGTGAGAGACAAAGTCGGCCCGATGTTCGATGGCGATCGTATCAAGCTGCAGCTGGTTCAGGTTCCCTTCGTCCCTTACAGCGCAGCCCTAGCAGCTTTTGCTGAAGTTCATTTCGACGACGATGCGACCCGCAACAATTTGCTCCCTCCGGGCCCTCTGACCGATACAACCGCCACATATCCCTACGCCCTCATGGTCAATTTGATGAGCACAGGTACCCTAGCAGCCAATGAGAAGACCGATGCATTCAACGCGCGCAGTCGCTTGCACCCAACCGGCCCTGCCGTGGCACAGATGATCGCTAACAACGACCCAAAGCTCTCAATCCTGCAAAACTTCCGCGAAACTCTACAGAATTGTTTGCCCGGTGTGGTCAAGCTGGGCATGGCTGCCAAAGCTATCCACGAGGCGGGCTGAGTTGCTTCAATTGCCTATTCACGGGAACGATAGAATTGTTCTAGTAGTATCCCTGGTATGAAACGGCGCGATCTCTTGAAAGGTAGTCTAGTGGCTGGGGCCGCAGCGGCCTTACCCATGCGCGCCTTTGCTGCCCCGAAGGCGGGCACGCTACGCGATCGCAAATTGTTCGCGCTGGCTAAGGGTCAGCTCGATAAGGCGGGCGATGCCATCTGGAAGCGCGACATCGTCGGCATAGCGGATTTTGGCGTGCATTCAGCCCAGCGCCGGTTCCACTTCGTCAATCTCGATCGACAGGAAGTGAAGAGTTACCACGTCAGCCATGGTACTGGGTCTGATCCGGAACATGATGGCTGGCTCAATTCCTATTCCAACGTAGAAGGGTCCAACGCCACCAGCAAGGGCGCCTATGTCACTTGGGAATGGTACGTCGGACGCTACGGCACTTCGGTGCGACTGGGAGGTCTGGACGCTACCAATGACGCCGCCTTGCGCCGCTATATCGTGATGCACCGGGCAAAATATGCCGAACCATCGCATATCGACCAATGGGGCCGCTTGGGCCGCTCAAATGGATGCTTCGCACTGGGTGAGGAACAGTTTCGGATTGCACTGCTCAATCTGTCAGGTGGACGCCTGTTGTATGCAGACAGCCTTGGTCTAAGCGAAGATGGTAGCCAGATTGAGCCACCAACAAGGTCCCCTGACATCCAATTGCTGCAACCCGAGCAACCGGATACGTTGCAGCGTTATGCGCCAGGGTCATACTAGGCGCACGCGCACTCAGCCGCCGATGCGCGGATCATCCTCGATCACTATCACTTCATCATCGATGGCATTGCTGCGGTTGCGCACACGGGGCTGGTCCAAACTGGCCAATACCGGCTTGTCGCGGCCGTAGATGTCCTTGAAAGTGGTCATCTTGCCATCAATGTCGGACGCCATGGTGAAATAGGTGATGTAAGCGGGAAATTCGCGCTGCATCATAACCTTGGTATATTCGCCCGAAGTTGCGATCTCGACGGCTTCGTCCTTCGTCGCTGCTTTGCCAACAATTGCCATGGTTATGGCCAATTCAAGAGCGCGTTCGGTGCGTATGCAACCGTGGCTCAGCGCCCGCATATCATTGGCAAACAAGTGCCGTGATGGTGTGTCGTGAAAGAAAATCGCATGCCGATTGGGCATTTCCAGTTTCATCCGGCCCAGCGAATTGGTGGGTCCCGGTTGCTGTACCACGCCAATCCAGCCACCTGCACCCTTGGTCGCCTTATAGCCCTTTTGCTTGGCCCAATTTGGGTTGTTGAGCACCTTTTCGCCAAGCCCTTCGCCCACCACAATGGACTGAGGAACAGTCCAGGTGGGATTGAACACCACCCCCTCGACCACTTCGGCCAGTTGAGGTGTGGCGGTGCGGCCCGGTTTGCCAACAACAGTACGATAACTGCTGATGATCTGGTTGTTGACCGTCAGGCGAAGCTGGTATTCCGGCACATTGGTGATCAGATAGCTTTTGCCCAGATCACGCGCCAACCACCGCCACCGGTCCATATTGGCCCGGATCAGCTTGCGCCGGTCAACAGCATCTGTCGTGGTTTCGGCCAGGGCTTGCTTGAGCCGGGCATAATCAGGATGGGTTGGAGCCAGCTGTGCCAGCGTGCCTGAGATATCGCCACTTTCCAGAGCCTGCGACAGCAAATCACCGGTCCGGTAACGGTCACGGTCCGGGTCGGTAACGAACCATTGTTCGCGCGCATCCATCGGCGTGCGTCCGTCGCGCAGATCTTCGACCAACCATACGAAATTGCGACTGGCAAGTTCATCAAGCTCTTCGGACGGGCCAGAGGCCAGCGCCACTTGCAGAGCTTGCAAATCATAGTCTGCCGGATCGAGACCTTCACTGGCAATATCACTGATGATACCAATCAAGTCGTCTGCTTGCGCCACAGTCCAAGGCTGCACCAAAGGCACAATTTCAGCACTAAGACCGCCCTGCACGGTCGGATTGGACACCATGTCCGGAAAGGCTTCCTGCATGGTCGTAGGTTGAGGTTTAGGCAAGGTTTGTTGAGCCGTCTCAGCGGTTTGCGATGCTTCGTTTTGTATCGCAGGATCAGGCAGGAGATTGGCCGGGCCAGACTGCTGCGCAAACCCGGTACCTGGCATGGACAATGCAGCTGCCACCAGCAGCGCGCAATTTGCTTTCAAAATCGGAATTCTCATTTCTTGTCCCTCTGGATGGCCGGCATCAGCATCCGCCCAACGTCCCCGTGTGCAAATACGCCTTTCACACCCTGCTTATCAACTATCATGGCTGTCTGATGGCTGAATTGCCCCCGGTTTGTGCACGACTGATAAGGGCGAAACGGTGAGTTCGCCGGGCCAGGGCGGTGGCGGCAGCGGCGATCTTGTGCAATCGCCAGCAATCATGACGCGCGATCATCATCTGATGCCTTTTGCAGCAGCCCTAATCGGGGTGGCCTGCCTGTCTCTGATGGATGCATTTATGAAGGAAGCCTCGCTTGCCGCAGGCACCTACACAGCGTCATTGCTGCGATCGGTTATCGGGGCGGTAATCATCGCCCCGTTCTGGATGTCTGGCGGAATAAATTGGCCGCAATGGTCTGTGATGAAGCTGCACATCGAACGCGGCGTTATTTCGGCCGCAATGGCGCTGAGCTTTTTCTATGCCCTGACCAAACTGCCCATCGCAGAAGCCATCGCAATCAGCTTTGTCGCGCCTCTTGTCGCGCTATATCTTGCCAAAATCCTGCTCGATGAGACCATCCGTCGCGAAGCCATTTGGGCCTCGCTACTCGGCTTTGTCGGCTGTCTAGTGATTGTCGGAGGAAAAATAGGGCAAGGAGAATTTGACCGTGAGGCAGCGCTCGGTTTGGCTGCGCTCATGTTTTCCGCCCTGCTGTACGCCTATAATTTCGTTGTCATTCGCAAACAGTCGCAGGTCGCTGGGCCGATAGAGGTGGCAACGTTTCACAGCGGCATCGGTGCGGCGGTTCATCTGCTGGCCGCGCCATGGCTTTTTGCCATGCCCGCAGCGCAGGCAATGATAGGCATTTCAGCAGCCGGATTGCTTACCGTGATTGGCGCCATGACCCTTGCCTGGGCTTATGCCAGAGCACAGACACAGGCATTGGTGCCGCTGGAATATTCGGCGTTCTTATGGGCCAGCCTGTTTGGCTGGCTGTTCTTCCGAGAGGCGGTAAGTTTGGCGACAATTGCAGGAACGGTTCTGATCGTTTGCGGCTGCCTGATTGCGGCCCGGCAGCGGAGCGATCAGGCCCTGATCTAGCAATTGTCTTAACGGTCAATCTGCGCCGACGCCAAAACAACTCCGGTATCGGCAGGAGCAGTTTCCAACGGTTCCTGAGCCAGCACGTAAGAAGCGCTGAAACAGGCCGCAACCAACATTGAAGCAAGCGAAACACATAAGCGCACAGGCGTGGCGGCGGAATTACCGCCCCAAATAAGCGTCGTCATAAATCTCCGTTCCCGGGGGATCGTTTGCCGGCTGCAGCTGGTCTTGAATTAGCGCTGCCGCGATCATTACCCCACATTTTGCATAAACAATGCGCTAAGGGCGGTTTTGGTTCCGCTGCCCCCTTGACCTCGCGCGCGCGAGAGCGCAGGTGCGCTGGCAAATAGAGATAATCAGACACACCGGCACACGGGCAGATCATGAGGCATTTTCGCGAATGTCACGCTTAGCCCCGGTGGGAACCCATGAAAGGATGAAACGCGTATGACCCAGGTTGGCAAGGACACGCTCGGCACCCGCTCGACCCTCAATGTGAACGGCAAGGATTACGCCTACTATTCCTTCGCCAAGGCGGCAGAGAAATATGGCGACGTTTCGCGTCTGCCGAATTCTATGAAAGTCTTGTTGGAAAACATGCTCCGGTTCGAGGACGAAGGCTTCACCGTTTCGACCGACGATATTCAGGCGATCGTTGACTGGCAGAAGAATCCGGTCACCGGCAGCGAGATCCAATACCGCCCGGCCCGCGTCCTGCTCCAGGATTTCACCGGCGTTCCTTGCGTGGTCGATCTGGCCGCGATGCGCGATGCAATCAGCAAACTGGGCGGCGATACCGCCAAGATTAACCCGCAAGTTCCGGTCAATCTGGTCATCGACCACTCGGTCATGGTCGATGAATTCGGTCATCCTAAAGCGTTCGAGCACAATGTTGAGCTGGAATATCAACGCAACGCAGAACGTTACGACTTTCTGAAATGGGGCTCCAAAAGCTTCCAGAATTTCTCCGCTGTCCCCCCCGGCACTGGCATTTGCCACCAGGTGAACCTTGAGCACATCGGCAAGGGCGTATGGTCGAGCGAAGATGCCGATGGCAATCTGGTCGCTTACCCTGACACTTGCGTTGGAACGGACAGCCACACGACCATGATCAATGGTCTTGGCGTGTTGGGCTGGGGTGTTGGCGGGATCGAGGCCGAGGCCGCCATGCTGGGCCAGCCGATTTCCATGCTGATCCCCGAAGTCGTTGGCTTCAAGCTGACCGGCAAGATGGCCGAAGGCATCACCGCCACTGATTTGGTATTGACCTGCGTCCAGATGCTCCGCGAAGTGGGCGTTGTAGGCCGCTTCGTTGAATTTTACGGTCCCGGCGTCTCTACGCTGAGCCTCGCCGACCGCGCAACAATTGCCAACATGGCGCCAGAATATGGCGCGACCTGCGGTTTCTTTGGCGTGGACGACAAAACGCTCGACTATTTGCGTCTGACCGGCCGCAGTGAAGAGGAAATTGCGCTGGTTGAAGCCTATTCCAAGGAACAGGGCATGTGGTTCGAGCCGGATCAGGAACCAGTGTTTTCCAACACGCTGGAGCTGGACGTTGGCTCGGTTGTCCCAAGCCTTGCCGGGCCCAAGCGTCCGCAGGACAAGGTCATCCTCCCTGAAGTGGACGAGCTGTTCAACGGCGACCTGAAAACCACCTACAAGAAGGATGCCGCTGTCCGCGTCGATGTCGATGGCAAGGACCATGACATTGGTGACGGCGATGTTGTCATTGCGGCGATCACCAGCTGCACCAACACATCAAACCCTGACGTCTTGATTGCCGCCGGTCTGGTTGCGCAAAAGGCGGTTGAAAAAGGCCTGAAGCCCAAGCCTTGGGTCAAAACCTCGCTCGCCCCTGGATCACAGGTTGTGACCGACTATCTGGAAAAAGCTGGCCTGCAAGATCACCTAGATGCGATTGGGTTTGATCTGGTCGGCTATGGCTGCACCACCTGCATCGGTAACTCAGGCCCGTTGGCACCTCCGATTTCGGCTGCGATCAATGGCAATGACATCGTTGCCGCATCGGTTCTGTCGGGCAATCGCAACTTTGAAGGCCGCGTATCACCCGATGTACGCGCCAACTTCCTGGCATCGCCTCCGCTAGTGGTGGCTTACGCTCTTAAGGGCACCGTAACCGAAGATATCACCACCACGCCAATTGGTCAGGACCAAGACGGCAATGATGTGATGCTAGCCGATATCTGGCCATCGAACGATGAGATCATCAAGGTGCGCTCGGGTGCAATCGATCGCGAAATGTTCGAAACCCGTTATGCCGACGTCTATAAGGGCGACGAGCACTGGCAGGCCATCAATGTTGAGGCATCGGACACCTATCAGTGGCGTCCCGGTTCCACCTATGTCGCCAACCCGCCCTACTTCGAGGGTATGGAGATGACGCCGGCGCCGATCACCGACATAACCGATGCGAAGCCCTTGGCTGTGCTGGGTGACAGTGTGACGACCGACCACATCAGCCCTGCAGGTGCAATTAAGGCGGACAGTCCGGGCGGCGAGTATCTGATGAGCAATCAGGTCTCCAAGCAGGACTTCAACTCCTATGGCTCGCGCCGTGGCAACCACGAAGTGATGATGCGCGGCACCTTTGCCAACATCCGCATCAAGAATGAAATGGTTCCCGGTGTTGAGGGCGGCTACACCACCTATAAGGGTGAGCAGATGGCGATCTATGACGCCGCCATGAAGCATAAGGAAGACGGCACACCGCTGGTTGTGATCGGCGGCAAGGAATATGGCACCGGTTCCAGCCGCGACTGGGCGGCCAAAGGCACGATCCTGCTGGGTGTGCGCGCCGTTCTGGTCGAGAGTTTTGAGCGTATTCACCGCTCCAATTTGGTCGGCATGGGCGTGCTTCCTCTGCAGTTTCAGGATGGCGACACGCGCGAGACGTTGGGTCTGACAGCGGACGACACCTTCACAATAAAGGGTCTGGCTACGCTTGCTCCGCAGCAAGACGTGGAAGTTGAAGTGACCCGTGCAGACGGCACCACCTTCTCCTTCAACGCGCTGTGCCGGATCGATACCGCCAACGAGATGGAATATTACAAGAATGGCGGCATTCTGCACTACGTGCTGCGCAAACTGGCTGCGTAAGATGCTGGCGTCGCGCGGCGCAGCTTTGGGATTGGCGGCGAGCCTTGCGCTTGCCGCCTGTTCTGGTCCGCCAACGGACGGACAAGCGATAGAAGATATTGACGCCATTGAGCTGGAGACAATGCTGGCCAACGGCAATGTCAGGTTGATCGACGTCAGGCGCGATGATGAGGTCTCACAAGGCATGATCCCGGGTGCAGAACACATTGCTATCGACGAATTTGACCCAGCCGCGCTGAATACCTCTGACGGGCGCGAGATTGTGCTGTATTGTCGATCAGGTGGTCGTTCAGCCAAGGCGGCAGACAGACTTGCCGAATTCACGGGCAAGCCTGCCAAGCATTTGCAAGGCGGTATTGTCGAGTGGGAAGACGCTGGCCGTTCGATTTTCAAACCAAAGTAGGGCCCAGCGCAAATTGCTAGGCAGGCAACAAACTGCCTTAGTTTGTCGCGTCCCCATCAAACAGACCGGACTGTGAGATCGCGCCGCCATTTTTGGGCGGCTGCAATTCCATATGCTCCCAACCGGCATCATTCAGCACCCGCCCGCGCGCAGTGCGCGCCAACAGGCCTAGCTGGATCAGATAGGGCTCGATCACCTCTTCCACCGTGTCGCGCGGTTCGGACAGACCAGCCGCCAGCGTTTCTACGCCCACCGGACCGCCCTTGTAAGTGGTGGCGATCATGGCAAGATACCGCCTGTCCATCGCGTCCAGACCAAGCCGGTCGATCTCAAGCCGGGTCAACGCATTGTCCGCTATCGCCCGGGTCACCGTGCCATCCCCGGCCACATGGGCGAAATCGCGTACGCGGCGCAGCAACCGCCCGGCCACACGCGGAGTTCCACGCGACCGGCGTGCAATTTCGCGCGCGCCCTGCGGATCAATCTCAAGACCCAACAGCCGCGCCCCGCGCGACACCACTTGGTCCAGCTCGTCATGGGTGTAGAAATTCAGCCGCACCGGGATGCCGAAACGGTCGCGCAGCGGCGTGGTCAGCAGGCCTTGCCGCGTGGTCGCCCCCACCAGAGTAAATGGCGGCAGATCAATCCGCACGCTGCGCGCTGCAGGCCCCTCGCCAATGATCAGATCGAGCGCGCGATCCTCCATCGCGGGATAAAGCACTTCTTCGACCACAGGATTGAGGCGGTGAATCTCGTCAATGAACAGCACATCATGCGGTTCAAGATTGGTCAGCAGCGCAGCCAAATCACCTGCCTTGGCGATAACGGGGCCGGACGTGGCCCGGAAACCGACACCCAACTCGCCTGCAATGATCTGCGCCAATGTGGTCTTGCCCAGACCGGGAGGGCCAAAGAACAGCGTGTGATCCATCGCCTCGCCGCGCGATTTCGCACTGTCGATAAAGACCCGCAGATTGTCGCGCGCAGCCTCTTGCCCGATGAATTCAGCGAGCGACTTGGGCCGCAGCGCTGCATCGGGATCGTCGGGCTGCCGATCAGGCGAATGGATGGGGGTGGGATCAGTCATATGCCAAGTGCGACTAATTTAACGACCGCTTCACGCAAGTCCTGAACCACTCGCACAGAGATAAGCGAGGCCCCGACAAGAATAACTCCTCCTATTACCCACTGCCACCACTTCGCGGCAAGAAACTTACCGACAAATTGCCCTATTTTGTAAGAAGGCGGACAAACCAAATATACGAGAGCGGCTATGTATAGTATGTTGGACAAAGCATTTATTACAATACTATTTGTTGCAACTGATGCAGCTTGAAAGAAGATAGCGAGTGCGAGAATTTCGGAGCCTCTTAGCGCATATCGAAAAAATGCTTGAGCATCCTTAACAAACTTGTCGATCTCCTTATCGAATGCATCACCCCATTTTTTGTCCATCACCCGGCCGCCTTTTTTAGCGCCACGCGGATCAAATCGCCCTCGGCAGCGTCCTCGCCCAGTTCTGCCTGAGCGCGCGCAACCGCTTGGGCCGCCACGGCAGGTTTGAAGCCGAGATTTTCCAGTGCGCTCACCGCGTCTGCACTCGCGGCGCCAGCTGGTGACACTGCACTCGCGGGCACACCTGCCATCCCGCCTCCGGGCAAAGCGCCCGCCTTGTCCTTCAACTCGTTCACGATCCGGCTCGCCAGCTTTGGCCCGACGCCATTGGCGCGCGCAACGGTGGCCGCATCGCCACCAGCGCAAGCGTCTCTCAGCTCACCGAAAGACAGTGCTGACAGGATCGCCAGTGCGACCTTGCTGCCGACACCCTGCACCGTTGTCAGCAGGCGGAACCAGTCGCGCTCTGCGCTTTCGGCAAAGCCCAGCAGCCGCATGTCATTTTCAGAAACCTGCAAATCGGTGTGGACGGTGCAGGCCTCGCCCACCTCGCCCAGCGCGCTAAGGGTTTTAGCAGAGCAGTGCACCAAATAGCCCACGCCCTGCACATCAACGATGGCCCAATCCTCGCCTGTCTCGTCAAGCAGCCCTTTTAACTTCGCGATCATGGTTTGTTCTTGCACGCATTCGATTGCTCGGTCCAGAGATTATGGACACTTGCCCACTCTTGAGACATGAGAGAATCATGAGCTGGAACACATTTGGACGCGTATTGCGCTTCACCACTTGGGGCGAGAGCCACGGACCTGCCCTGGGTGCAGTGTTGGACGGGTGCCCGCCGGGCATTGCGGTGTCAGAACAGGACATCCAGCCCTATATGGATGCGCGCCGTCCGGGACAGAACAAATTCACCACCCAGCGCAATGAAGCGGATCTGGTGCGGATCCTTTCGGGCACGTTCGAAGGCAAGAGCACTGGCACGCCGATCTCCATGATGATCGAGAACACCGATCAGCGCAGCAAGGATTACTCAGAAATTGCGCAGGCCTATCGCCCAGGCCATGCCGATTATTCCTACGATGCGAAATATGGTATCCGCGATTATCGCGGCGGTGGCCGTTCAAGCGCGCGTGAAACCGCTGCGCGCGTGGCAGCCGGCGCCGTCGCGCGACTGGTCATCCCCGAAGTGACCATCACCGCATTCGTCTGTGAACTGGGCGGCGATAAGATCGACCGCGAAGCGATTGATTTTGCCGAGATCGACAACAATCCCTTCTGGTGCCCTGATGCAGCCGCCGCCAAGCGGTGGGAGAAGCTGGTCGATGGTGCGCGCAAAGCCGGATCATCGCTGGGCGCGGTAGTGGAATGCGTGGCCACCGGCGTACCAGCAGGATGGGGCGCACCGGTCTATGCCAAACTGGATAGCGATCTGGCCGCTGCCATGATGACGATCAACGCAACCAAAGGTGTGGAAATTGGCGATGGCTTTGAAGCAGCGCGCCTGACCGGCGAGCAGAACGCTGATCCGATGAGGCCCTCTGCAGAAGGCGGCAATGACCATTTGCCGCAGTTCCTCGCCAACCATGCCGGTGGTACCGCTGGTGGGATTTCCACTGGACAACCGGTGGTGTGCCGGACAGCGTTCAAGCCGACCAGTTCAATCCTGACCCCAGTTCAATCGATCACTTCTGATGGAGAGGCGACCGAAGTGCGCACCAAGGGTCGGCATGATCCCTGCGTGGGCATTCGCGGTACACCCGTTGTGGCGGCGATGATGGCGCTGGTGCTGGCCGATCACAAATTGCTCCACCGGGCACAAAACGGCTGATCACGCGTTCATACACTAACTGACTTGTGCGCGAATGCTGCTCGTCAACCTGCGCCGATAATGCGGATTTTGCTCGCCGCAATTTTGCAAAATTCCGAACGTAATCTTGATAGAAAATCGATCAATCATGACGTTTTAATCGATTGGACGAATGTAGGGACAAGGCGGTAAACCCCTGCCACGAATCGAATCACCCCCGAAAAATACTCAGGAGATTGCAAAAATGGACGCGAAAACCGGCTCAATCGACGGCTGCCCCTACACTGGCAAGGAAACGCGAACCCTGCTTGGCCGCACCAATCGTGACTGGTGGCCTGAAACCGCCAATGTCGAAGTGCTCAACCAGTTTGGCAAGAACCCTGATCCAATGCCGGACTTTGACTACGCCGAAGCGTTCAATGCTCTGGACTATAATGCGCTGAAGGCTGACCTGACCGCCTTGATGACCGACAGCCAGGAATGGTGGCCAGCCGATTACGGTCACTACGGACCGTTCTTCATTCGGATGGCCTGGCATGCTGCCGGCACTTATCGCACCGGCGATGGCCGTGGTGGCGCCAACACCGGGCAGCAGCGTTTTGCTCCGCTCAACAGTTGGCCGGACAACGGTAACCTCGACAAGGCGCGCCGCCTGCTGTGGCCGGTCAAACAGAAGTACGGCAACAACATCAGTTGGGCCGATCTGTTTGTGCTGGCTGGCAATGTCGCCATTGAGTCGATGGGCGGGCCTACCTTCGGCTTTGCTGGTGGACGTGCCGACGTATACGAACCAGAGACAGTTTATTGGGGCTCGGAAGACCAATGGGTCGATACCGGTGCTGCCACGCGCATCATTCCAGAAGAGGGCAAAGAGCTGGAAGGCCCCCTCGCCGCGATCCAAATGGGTCTGATCTATGTCAATCCGGAAGGTCCCGGTGGCAATCCTGATCCACTGCAATCTGCCCGTGACATGCGCGAAACCTTTGCTCGCATGGCCATGAACAGTGAAGAAACCGTTGCATTGACTGCCGGTGGACACGCCTTTGGCAAGGCTCATGGCGCAGCACCATCCGACACATTCAGTGGCGCCCCAGAAGGCGAAAACCTCGCCAATCAGGCATTTGGCTGGCTGACCGACGAAGAGGAAATCAAGAAGGGCAACATCACGACTTCGGGCATCGAAGGCGCATGGACCCCGAACCCCACCCAATGGGGCGGCGATTACTTCCGTCTGCTGTTCAAATATGACTATGAGCTGGTGAAATCGCCTGCCGGTGCGCAGCAGTGGCAACCGGTCAACCCTGACACTGAAGACATGGCGCCGGATGCGCGCGATCCTTCAAAGAAGGTGCCGACCATGATGACCACCGCTGACATGGCGCTGAAAATGGATCCGGAATTCCGCGAGATTTCCGAGCGCTTCCGCGACGATCAGTCGGCTCTGGACGATGCCTTTGCACGCGCCTGGTTCAAATTGCTTCACCGCGATATGGGGCCCAAGGTTCGTTATCTCGGCCCTGAAGTACCTGAAGAAGATCTGATCTGGCAGGACCCTGTTCCAGCGGGCTCCACCCCTTCGGACAGCGACGTAGCGTCGTTCAAATCCGCCATCCTCGACAGCGGTCTTTCCGTGAGCGAGCTGGTCAAGGCGGCTTGGGCTTCGGCTTCGACCTACCGCAATTCGGATCACCGTGGCGGTGCCAATGGCGCTCGCGTCCGTCTCGCTCCACAAAAGGATTGGGACGCAAACGATCCGGAAGAGTTGGCCAAGGTGCTTGCTAAGATCGACGAGCTTCGCGGCTCGCTCTCCATGGCCGATGCCATCGTACTGGCCGGTACCGCAGCGGTTGAGAAAGCCGCCAGCGATGCGGGCCACTCCATCAGTGTTAACGTGACCACCGGTCGCGGTGACGCCACCGATGCAATGACCGATGCGGAAAGCTTTGCTCCGATGGAACCGTTTGCCGATGCCTTCCGCAACTATCTGCGCGGCAAGGCAGCGGTGAAGACCGAAGACATGATGCTGGACAAGGCTCAGCTGCTGGGTCTGACCGCTCCAGAATTGACCGCTCTGATCGGTGGAATGCGCGTGCTGGGTGCCAATTCCGGCAATTCCAGCCACGGTGTATTCACTGATCGCGTTGGCCAGCTGACCACGGACTTCTTTGTCAACCTGCTCGACATCAGCACCAAATGGGCGCCAACCGACGACAGTGACGAGGAATATGTCGGCACCTGCCGCAAGACCGGTGCTCAAAAATGGACCGGCACTCGCGCTGACCTGATCTTCGGTTCAAATTCGATCCTGCGGGCTCAGGCAGAAGTATTCGGCCAAGCTGACGGTGAAGCGCTGTTCCTCAAAACCTTCGCGTCCGCATGGGCCAAGGTCATGGACGCTGATCGCTTTGACGTTTGATTGACCTCTTGAAATAGGCCGGGACCCCCTCCCAACAAACCCGGCCACGTCAAACCCCCGGCACTTCCCTTGCGGATTGCCGGGGGTTTTTTGTAACGCAGCGTCCAAGATGAACGAACCCGAGTATATGATCCGATTTTCTTCTTCAGCCCGGCTGCTTGCGGGCGTCATCGCAGCCATGGGTGCTGCCTCTATCGTATTGCAGCCGACCCTGAACTCTGGGACCTATATGGAAAACCTGGGCGGAATGGTTCGATACTTCACGATCTGGGGCAATGTTGCGGCCACCCTCATCATGGGTTTGGTCGCCGCTGGCAGGCAAGTACCGCGTGCAGTGCTTGCCTCTCTGGCAACCAGCCTGGCAGTGGTTGGCATGGTGTATTGGCTTTTGTTGGCAGGCTATCACACACCCACGGGATTGGGCTGGTACACCAACCAGATTCACCACACTTTTGTACCAGCCGGGGTCATCGCATGGTGGTATCGGTTCACCGATCCCGCCCCTGCCATCACACCCATGCTGCCTGCCATCATGGCGCCAGCGCTCAGCTACGGCCTGTTCGCGCTCATTCTTGGCGAAGTGACCGGCTTCTACGCCTATTTCTTCATCAATTTGCCTGAGCTTGGCTGGCCGATGTTCCTGCTGAACAACGCGGGATTGGCGCTGTTTTTTGCGGCCTTGGGGGCATCAATGGTGGGATTGAAAAAATTGGGTGGTCGACAATCAGATCCTGCACCCGGGTGAACGCATAGCAATCCGGGGTAGGCGAAGCCGAGCCTGCCCATCGTCTTCATTCTCTTGTGGTCAGCCGCGTTTAAGGATCAGATAGAGAGCGCCCTCACCCCCATGGCGGCGGTGAGCCTTGCGGATGGCAGCAATAGCGCTTCCGTGCGGTCCCGCTGCCAACCAGTCGAGAATTTTGGCACGGATGGCGCCTCGCCTCTCGCCCCTGTCGGCCGGATCGACGGGCCGTGATTTGCCGGCAATCAATAGCACAACGCGCGCATTCATCGCGCGGGCTTGCGCCAGTCCACTGTCCAGCCGGGCATGAGCAGAATTGAGAGTGTGGCCATGCAGATCGAGAGTAAAATCAGGCGCGATTTGTCCTGATTTGAACTTGCGATCCCAATGGCCATCAAGGCCTGGGTCAGGTATCCGCCTCGCAGGGCTGGCTGAAGGCCGCTTCACTTGTCGCGCCACCGGCTGAACGGGTTTGCGTGGAGCCTCCACGGTCCGGCCGGACGATATTCCGATACCTGGCGCGTCACACCTGTTTGCTATTGGTGCCAGGCCAGGTGCGCTTTTGCCCTCCAGCGGGGTCACGCTGTTCGCCAGCCGCGCCCATGCTGCGGCTTCATCTTCGGATAGGCCGCGCGGCGTGCTCATGGATTTAACTTCGCAGTGCGCAAGCGGGCCAAGGTCCCCTTGGGCAGCAGAAGCAATGCATTTCCCCGCGCACTCATGCCTCCTGCAATGACGCGGGCATCATCGCCGGCGCCCCAGAATGTGTCGAAGCGATTGGCGCCCTTGATCGCGCCTCCGGTATCCTGCGCGACCCACAAACCATCGGCTTCTGGCCGGTCAAGATCGAGCCATACAGGCGCACCAAGCGGGACAAAACGCGGATCCGCAGCGACTGAGCTTTCGCGCCTGACGGGCACCCCCAAGGCACCGAGAGGTCCGTCCCCGAGCAATTCGCGGAAGAATATCCAGCTCTTGTTGCGCTGCATCAGCGACTGGCCTTCTTCCGGATTATCGCGCAGATATTGGACGATGCCCTGCATGGAGGATACATATTGACCCGGGCCATCGCCCAACAATCCCTGTTCGCGCATCACCCGTCCGATGGCGACATATTCGCGCCCGTTCTGCCCCGCATAGCCGATGCGGATCACTTCTCCGTCATCGGTGATAAGCCTGCCAGAGCCTTGTATCTGCAGGAAGAACATCTCGATCGGATCGGCTGCCCACGCGATCTCAAGTCCTCGGCCAGCCAAGGCACCTGCCTCAATGGTCGCGCGGTCATGATAAAGCACATGTTCGCCCGCTTCGTTCAATCGTCCCAACGGCGCCTGACCGTCGCGCTCTTCAACCGGCACACTGTCTGACCATGCGCGCACCAGATCGTCAGGCACGCCGTAGACAGGCACTTCGCAGCCCGGCTGCCGATTGCGGCATCCAGCAATTTGCGGTTCGAAATAGCCGGTCGCAAAGGCCCTGCCATCGCCGACCTGCACAGTTTCGAGATGGTAATCGAAAAAGGCGGCCGCATTGTCAGCAGGCCAGGTCCGCGCATCGGCACAGGCTGGTTGCCAATCAACAGTGCGCGTCAGGCCGCTTCTGTCATCGCGCGACAGCAATTGCGGGCAGGATTCGACAAAGCTGGCAAGAGCCGTGCGGGCGTCTACTGCGCCCAACATCAAGCCGTGGATTGGTGGGCCAGCAGTAAAGCCTGCTTCAAGTGCGGATTGCGGTTCGGCAGGTTCAACTTCATCGGGCGCTGACGTCGGCGGAACAAGCGCTGCGCAAGATGCCAGCGCAAGGGCCGAAAGCGCCACGGTCAGCAATCTGGCAGAAACGCGATGGGCCATGCCTGCTCCTTAGGTCACAAAACCCGATTGAAACCAGGCCAATCCACCGAGCGAGCCAATAACGGACCGGCGCCGGAGCCGCCAAATTAGCCTTCGTCAGTCTCGTCCAACACCCAGTCTGGTCCTCCGGCATCGACATTACGCGAGAAGGTCCACACGTCCCGGCTCTCGATCGCATCGTCGAGCGAACCGGCGATCATATTGCCATCGGCATCACGCGTGATGGCGGCAATGTCCGCCACGAACAGAACCGCGACACGCGCTGTGCGGCCATCCATGAAAGCGGAATTGATGCGGGTTTCCTCAATCCGGATCAGCCGGTTGTCGAGCGTTTGACCAGCCGCTTCGCGCGCATCAATCGCGCTGGCAAAGCTGGCGTAAACATCATCATCGCACAATTCACGCAGCGTTTCGCGGTCGCCGCTCCAGAACGCTTCCAGCGTCATTTCGTAGGCGCCCTTGGCCCCTTCAAGGAAGGAGGTGATGTCAAACGTAGGATCAGCGGCAACGATGGCCCGAACCCCGCGCTCGACCGCAGGCATTGCACCATCCAGCGCCAGTGCGTTGGGCGCAGGTGTCGCAGGCTGCGCTGCGGCAGGCGGCGTTTGCTTGGGCTGGTCGGCCTGATCGAAGCGATGCGGGATCACCTCTTCCTCGTGCTCGGCGCGGCGGCCCAGCACGGAATACAGCCTCATGCCCAGAAAAGCGGCAACCATGGCGAGGATGATAATTTCAATCACAATACATATCCGGTCCAGCGACGGGCATGAAACAGCCAGTCTGTTACGCCCCTCTCGTGCCCTAAATAGGCCTTAAATACAAATCGACAACGGGATTCGGGGCGAATTGGCAGCAATCTGGCCCAGATACCGCACCTTTTCGCTTTTGGCACTGGTTTCGTAGGGCTGCGCAGGTTTTGCCCCCGGCCGATCACCCTGCCATATTGCGAGCTGCGCGCACTGGTGCTAGGCGCGCCGCCGAGCGGCTGCGCACTTCACCAGCCACACCGAGCATCCATTGTGAAAGCATTATATCATGGCCGACGAAGGCGACGTTCTTACCAACCTCAACCCGCAAAACGGCGCTGCTGCTGGCGGAGATGACCAACCTTCTGCCGGGATCATCACCCAGTATGTGAAGGATTTGTCGGTCGAAAACCCCAATGCGCCGGCGGTGTATCAGTGGCCCGACCAACCGCAGTTGGACATTCAGTTCAACATTGGCGGCAACCGGATCAGCGACGAAGTCCACGAAATTGAGCTCAAAATCAACGTCACTGCCACCGCGCCGCAGGGCAATGCCTATCTGGTCGAGTTGTCCTATTGTGGACTGGCCGGTGTGCGCAACATCCCCGAAGAGCAAGCGCATGCCTTCCTGTTTGCGGAGGCACCGCGAATTCTGTTTCCTTTTGCGCGTCGCGTAGTGGCCGATGCCATTCGCGATGCCGGCTTCCCTCCCCTCATGATGGAACCGATCGATTTCAATGGCTTGTATGTGCAGCAGCTGCAGGCTCGCCAGCAGCAAGAAGCTGGCAATGGCGCTGGTGCTCCACCTGCGCCGGGCGGCGACGCCTGAGCGCTGCGATGAGGCGGGCCTGATCGAATGAGCCTGCTCAAAAACGTCGGAACGATCGGCGGGTTGACTGCTGTCAGCCGCATATTCGGCTTCGTGCGCGATATTCTGATTGCGCGCGTCCTGGGCGCCACGGCCATGGGCGATGCCTGGCAGCTGGCCTTCATGCTGCCCAATTTGTTCCGGCGCCTGTTTGCCGAGGGCGCCTTTGCCAGCGCCTTCGTCCCGCTGTTCAATCGGCGAATGAAGCAGGATGGCGATCTGGACGAAGCGCAGCGCTTTGCCACAAACGTCCTGTCAGTCCTGCTGCCGATCCTGATCGTGTTTGGCGGATTGGCCATGCTCGCCATGCAATGGATCATTACGTTCTTTGCGCCCGAAGGGCTGGAGGATAATCCCGGCAATCTCGAGGTGGCGATTCTGCTGGGCCGGATCACCTTCCCCTATCTTCTGTTCATGAGCCTCGCGACACTGATTGCTGCGGTTCTCAATTCCCTGTCGCGCTTTGCTGCTGCTGCTGCCGCACCTGTTCTGCTGAACGTCTGTCTGATCGGGGCGCTGACCTATGGCCTGACGTTGGATGGCGATCTGGCCGCTCGCCGGACCACCGCGCAAGCGATGAGCTGGGCTCTGTCCTTGTCTGGTCTTCTGCAAGTTGTCTGGCTGGCCTATTTCATGCGCCGCGCCGGCTTTTCTCTCAAACTGGGATCACCGCGCCTGACCAGCGGGGTCAGGGAACTCGGCGTGCTGATGGTGCCAGCCATCTTCGGAGCCGGCATCTACCAGATCAGCCGGTTTGTTGACCTGTTCTTCCTCTCGACATTGCCAGTCGGCAGCTACACCTATTTGCAGATGGCCGACCGCTGGAACCAGCTACCCCTGGGTATAATCGGGATTGCGCTGGGCACCGCCATCCTGCCCGCTCTGTCTCGCTATCTTGGCCGGGACGAGGATGCAGAAGCGGCACGCCTGCAATCCAACGCGATCGAGCTTGCCATGCTGTTGACCCTGCCGTGTGCTGTGGCGCTGTTCTTTACCGGCACCGCCTTCGTCCAGGTTTTCATGTTGGGCCAGAATTTTACGCCAGAAGATGCATTGACCACCGGCATGGTGGTGTCTGCCCTGGTCCTTGGTCTTCCTGCCTATGTTCTGGTCAAAGTGCTGACGCCCAATTTCTTTGCCCGCAAGGACACGCGCACGCCGGTGATTACAGCAGGTATATCGCTGATCATAACCGTAAGTCTGAACCTCGTTCTGGTGCCACGGATTGGTGTCACAGGTCTCGCCATCGCCGGGGCCGTGGGCGCATGGTGCAATATCGCTTTGCTTGGCGGCATTCTTCATTTCCGCGGGTTTTACCGTATGGATGCGAGGCTGGTCAGCAGGATCGCGCGAATAGCCCTGGCCGCGACACTGATGGGTGCTGCGCTGTATTTCGTGATGCCGATGATCGAAGCCTGGTTTGTTGGTACGGTTGCGCAAAAAGCGATGGGCCTCGGAGTGATCTTTGCAACCAGCGCAGCCAGCTATGGCGCAGCGACGCTGGTGCTGGGGGTTCTCGATAAAAGCACAGTGCAGCGCCTATTGCGCCGTCAGGGCTAGCGCGCCCACGCGGTTGTGGTATTGGGCGAAAGCGATGACAGAACACTTCTTCTCGACCGGTTCAGCCCCACTCCGCTTCGCGGTGCGCGGGCGGGCGGCCTGGCGATGGCTGGAACGCTCCTAAAAAGAGCTTTTTTCTGGCGGCATCGCCAGCCCCATCGACTGACTCAATTCACTGTACGAAAGAATATTCTCATGCGCGTCGTTTCCGGCATTCAGCCCACTGGAAAACCTCATCTCGGCAATTACCTGGGGGCAATCGTCAATTATGTGAAACTGCAGGATGAAGCCGCTGCCAGTGGCGGCGAGTGCCTGATTTTTCTGGCCGATTTGCATGCCATTTCCATGCCGCACGACCCGGCAGAACTGCATGCAGCCACGCTGGAAATGGTCGCGACGTTGGTCGCCTGCGGGGTCGATCCTGCCAAGACGATCCTGTTCAACCAGGCGCAGGTCCCGGCCCATGCCGAGCTGCAATGGCTGCTCAATGGTACAGCACGGATGGGCTGGTTGAACCGGATGACTCAATTCAAGGACAAATCGGGCAAGAACCGGGAAGGGGCCAGCATCGCACTGTTCACCTATCCGGTGCTGCAGGCCGCCGACGTGCTGCTGTATCAGGCGACCCATGTGCCGGTTGGCGATGACCAGAAACAGCATCTGGAGCTGGCGCGCGACATCGCGCAGAAATTCAACAGCGATTTTGCCACAGAAGACGCGCCGGTGTTCACCCTACCCGATCCCTATATCCCGCCAGCTGCGGCGCGGATCATGAGCTTGCGCGATGGCTCAGCCAAGATGAGCAAGTCCGACCCATCGGAGATGAGCCGGATCAATCTGATCGACGATGCCGATACAATCATGAAGAAGGTCAAGAAAGCCAAGACCGATCCAGAACCCCTGCCCTCTGACGAAGGCGGCCTGGTCAATCGGCCCGAAGCGATCAATCTGATCAGTATCTATGGCGCGCTGACCCAGCAAAGCACCAGCGCGATCCTGAGCGAGTTTGGCGGAGAGGGTTTCGGCACCTTCAAGCCTGCCCTCGGCGAGGTTCTGGTTGAAACATTGGCCCCCATCTCCGACCGGTTCCGCGATCTGGCGCAGGACCGCGAGGCGCTGGATGCGATTCTCGCACGCGGCGCAGCCAGAGCGCGCGAGATTGCTATCCCCACGCTGGAGGCAACCTATCGCGCGCTAGGACTGGTACGAGGCTAATCGGAAATCCGAGTCAGTCAGAAAAAACTTCTGAAATTTCATGATTTTGCACGAGTTTTCGCGTTCAAAGTCAGTTCAGGACGTCGCCTTTACAAAACGACTCAACGATGACAGCGTGTCACCTTCGTCAGGGGCGGTCGCGTAAAATCGTTCGCATACGAAAGGGAAACACTGATGATTTCTAACTTGAAAAGCCGCCCTGCCGTTTCAAAAGCGGCGACCTTGAAATTGGTTAGCGTGCCAATTCTGCTGGCTAGCCTGGCAGCCTGCGCTACACCTTTCAAAGCTGATGTGTCGCGATTCCAGGCTGAATTGCCTGCCCCAAGTGGCGAAAGTTTTGCCGTTGTTGCCGACGATCCGGCATTGGCAGGCGGGCTTGAATTTGCCCTCTATGCCGATGCAGTCGAAGCGCAGATGGAACAACTTGGCTATGTTCAGGCCTCGCCCGAAGACGCCAGCCTGCTGGTGCGGTTCGACTATGGTGTCGACGGTGGTCGGGAGCGAATTCGTACGACTGGTTCTGGGTTCCGCGACCCCTTCTTCTCGCCATGGTATGGCTATCGCTCCAGTTTCTACCATCGGTCACGCTTCAACCGCCGTGGGTTTGGCGCTTACCGATTTGGCTTCCACGATCCCTTCTTTGGAGGCCCTGAGGTTCGCAGCGTTACGATCTACACCAGCGATGTCGACATGAAGATTGACCGTACTGGCACCGGCGAACGCTTGTTCGAAGGCAAGGCGCAGGCGGTATCGACCTCCAATCGCCTGCAATACCTGGTGCCCAATCTGGTCGATGCCATGTTCACCGACTTCCCCGGCAATTCGGGCGAAACGCTGCGCATCACGATCAAGCCTGAAGAAAAGAAGGTGCGCCGCATCGATTAACACGCGTTTCCCTTGGACGGGATATGATGATGAGGGGCTGTTCCTGCCGGAGCGGCCCCTTTTCTCGTTAGGGGTCAAGAGACAACCTGCGGGCTGCCGGCCTCAAGTCAGCTTTGCGTGGCCACCGGTCGAACCAAATCCGCCCGCGCCCCGCTCGGTTGCATCAAGCGTATCAACCTCGGTCCAACTCGCTTGCGTAACCGGGGCAAGAACCAGTTGCGCGATCCGGTCGCCGCGCTCGATCGCAAAGGTATCGGTTGAATGGTTGATCAGGATGACCTTCAGCTCGCCGCGATAATCGGAATCGATCGTTCCAGGCGTATTGGGAACAGTAATGCCATGCTTGAGCGCGAGGCCCGAACGCGGCCGCACCTGGATTTCGTAACCGACCGGGATTGCCATCGCGAGGCCTGTGGCAACGGCAAGGCGCCCGCCGGGGGCGATGCGCACGGTCTCAGCAGAAGCAACGTCCATCCCGGCTGAACCCGGGGTCGCATATTCCGGCAGGTCAAGTCCCACGCCATGCGGCAAGCGAGTGATGGCAACAGCAACCGATTCGCTGCGATCAACCATCCGCGGCCACCTTGCTGAGCGATTGCGCGATGCGTTCTGCCAGCGCCATAGCGACCTCGAGCTTGGGCATTTCCTCAAGACTTTCCACGCCGGCCTCGGTCACGATATGCACCCGATTGGTGTCACCGCCCATGACATCGCCGGACACGTCATTGGCGATAATCCAGTCGGCTGCCTTGCGCTTGCGCTTGGTTTTGGCGTGATCGAGTACCTTCTCGGTTTCGGCGGCAAAGCCGATCACCAATTCGGGCCGGTTGTCACCCACCGCAACGTTTGTGAGGATGTCCGGGTTTTCTTCCAGCGCCAAAGCCGGAGGAGCAGAGCCACGCTTCTTCATTTTCTCGCCGCGATATTCCTTAGGACGCCAATCTGCCACAGCGGCCACCATGACAGCGGCATCTGCTGGCAATGCGCCTTTGACCGCCTTGGACATATCCTCGGCGCTTTCGACATTGATCCGGTCGACCCCAACTGGCGTTTTGAGCGCCACCGGGCCCGCCACCAGTGTAACCTTTGCTCCCAATGCCGCTGCGGCTGCAGCAATGGCAAAGCCCTGCTTGCCGGAAGAACGGTTGGCGATGTAGCGCACCGGATCAATGGATTCCCATGTCGGGCCCGCGGTGATCAGGACGTGGCGCCCCTCGAGCGGGCGGTGGCCCTTCTTGACTGCAAAATTCTCGCCGCCCAGCACATCTTCATCCGAGCTTTCGAGCTCGGCTGGGGCAACCGGCAATTCTTCGCCACCTTCGAGCGGCTCTGGCGCGGCATCGCCAGCACCAGTGCGAACCAGATGATTGATGGCTTCAGGATCAGTCGGTGGAGCTGAACTTGCCCCTCCCTTCGTGGCGAGCAAAGGTCCGCCAAGATCGGGCACCGCGTCTGGATCAACGTCGAGCTCATCTGCCGAGGTCTCTTCATTGGACCCCTCCGTCTCCGATTTAGACGCGTCATCTTCGGCGGTCTCGGAAACCTCGTTTTCGGCTTCTTCCGGCTCCTCGAGATACTCCGCTTCAATCTCGTCAGCCGTACGTTTCGGCGTTGTGCGCGAAATCAGCGAAGACAGCATACCGGCAAATCCGCCGGTCTTGGGCTCTACCTCTTCTTCAGGCTCGATCGCCTCGACAAAGTCGTCCTCTTCAACGCCATCATCTTCTGCAACCACGTCTTCGACGACCTCGTCCTCGCCGACCTGTGCCGACGCAGGCGCTCCAATCGCAGCAGGCGGCAATTCTTCGACTTCGATATCGAGATGGCCGGCGATTTCGCGCCAGATCACTTCGGGTTCGGGCAGACGGCCATAGCCAAATTCACCGCAGGCCATCGGCCCTTCATCAGGATCGAGCACGTGGACCCCGGCCTGCTTCAGCCAGGTCACATTGCGCTGGGTTGCATCATGTTCCCACATGCGAACATTCATCGCCGGCACTGCCATCACCGGTTTGTCGGTCGCCAGGATCAGCGTTGTTGCCAGATCATCGGCAATGCCCGCTGCCATCTTGGCCATCATGTCCGCCGTTGCCGGGCACACGACCACGAGGTCGGCCTCACGGCTGAGCTGGATATGGCCCATTTCAGCCTCGTTCTTGAGATCCCACAGAGTGGTATGGACTGGGTTTTCGCTCAGCGCAGCCAAAGCCATCGGCGTGACAAACTGCTGTCCACCGTCAGTCACCACGCAGGTTACATCGCCCCCTCCCTTGCGGATGAGCCGGACAAGCTCGCACGATTTGTAAGCCGCTATACCGCCGCCCACAACCAGCAAGACCTTTGGTTGTTCACCGCTCACGAGTTAAGTCCCCCGCTAACGGGCAGTGAAAAGCACATAATTCCGGTGAGCTCCCTCTTTCGATCCGCTCTACGTTACTACCTAGCCGCACAGCGTGCCCCAGCCAACCATGCGTTTAAGTGGTTAAATTTTGCCTACCAAGGGATCTTCGGGCAGAACAATCTCATAAGCAACAAACAGGGGGTTGATGATGTGGATTATGCTGCGCGCGGTACTTTTGTTAGGCGGAATTTTCTATGTCTTGTTGGGGATCGGCTTTCTGGTCAACCCGGTCAGTTCAGGGACTGACTTTGGCTTGTTGCCCCAGGGAACGATGGGACTTGCCACGATTCGCGCTGATATGACCGCATTTTTCGTGGTTGCGGGCGGCTGCCTGATCTGGGGTGCCTGGGCGCGCAAAGGCGATCCTCTGCTGGTTACAGCAACTTTAATGGCCATCGCCCTGATCGGCCGTTTCGTCACTTTGATCGCCGATGGACCGCATGATGGATTTTGGACCCCGATGCTGGTCGAAGCCATTACGATCAGTCTGGCATTGTTGGGAAGCCGCCTGCTGCCACACACTGCATTGACGCCGGACAATCCACCAAGTTGATCTTCCGTCCGCGCCTTTGCTCTGGCGTTAGCCGATCCATCCCTGCGTAACGGCGGCAAAGCTCAGCCCGGCACCTGCGGCTGCCGCCAGAAGATAGCCCGGCCAGCTGCGTTTCTCGCGCGGCTTGCGCTCCCACATAATTTCCACCTCGGGCAGAGGCGCCTGCTCCGGAGCGCCGCCCTTGGGCGGAAATTGTTCCTCTAGCCGCCGGACAAGCGAAGGCACGCGCAGCAATGTCTCTGTATCTTCCTTGATGCGATCGGCAATTGCCGCTTCTGGACCAAGCTCGTCACGGATCCATGAACGCACATACGGGGCCGAGACATCCCACATATTGATGTTGGGGTTGAGCTGTGTCGCGATCCCTTCAACCATCACCATTGTTTTCTGCAGCAACAGCAGGTGTGGCTGGGTCTGCATGTCAAAATCGCGCGTGATGGCAAAAAGGCCGTCCAGCATTTGTCCAACAGACAATTCGCTAACCGGCTTGCCCCGCATCGGTTCGCCCACAGCGCGCAAGGCAGTGGCAAATTCATCAACCGAATGGTGGCTGGGAACATATTGCGCTTCGAAATGAATTTCGGCCACCCGGCGATAATTGCCAGTCGTCAGACCGTAGAGGATTTCGGCCAGCCAGGCCCGAGCGCGTCGATCAATCCGGCCCATGATGCCAAAGTCGATCGCCACGATGGTGCCATCGCTTTCAACGAACAGATTGCCCTGATGCATATCGGCATGGAAAAAGCCCGAGCTTATTGCCTGCGTCAGAAATGCCAGCACCAGCCGCTCCGCCAATTCTGGCAGATCATGTCCTGCCGCCTTCAGATCCTCTATCCGGCTGATCTTGATCCCGTCGACCCATTCCACGGTCATGACCTTTCCATTGGTCCGGTCCCAATCGATTGCGGGGATACGATACTTTTCGATGCCGACCATCGCTTCAGCCAGTTCGGATGCTGAGGCCGCCTCGCGCCGCAAATCCAGCTCGCTGTTCGACCAGCGCTTGAAATTGGCGATGGTGGCGCGCGGACGCAAGCGCGCAGCTTCTCCGCCATAGGCTTCGAGATGGGCCGCAGCCCATTCATAGGTATCGATGTCAGCGGCAAAGCGTTCGCGGATGCCCGGTCGCAAAACCTTGATCGCTACGTCCTTGCCATCGGTTGTCACCGCTCGGTGCACCTGAGCGATGGACGCTGCGCCAACTGGATCGGGATCAATATACGCAAACAGCGTATCGATCGGTTGGTCAAAGCTGCTAGCGATCACATGCTCTATATGGGCAAACGGCACCGGGGGCAGATTGTCCTGCAGGCTGAGCAGATTGGCGGCAGCTTCCTCGCCAACAAGATCAGGCCGTGTCGCCAGCGATTGGCCCAGCTTGATCGCTGCTGGACCGATGGAACGAAAAGCCCCGGCGTAGTTGGGTGTCTTGGGCTGGATCGTTCCAAATCGTGCCACACGCGCCAAGCGCTTTACCCCTAGTGGGGTGTTGGGATCACCTTCAATCCCGCGCAGCGCTCCATGGCGGGCCAAAGTGCGCCCCCATTTCAGCAATCGGCGGATATGCGTAAACGGACGGGTCAATTCAGACTTTCCAGCCGGAATGGATCGCCACCGCACCACCAAGAATGGCCTCGACTCGGGTGTTTACAAACCCGGCATCGAGGATCATCCGCTCGAATTCGGGCATCGGCGGGAAACGGCGGATCGATTCGGCCAGATAGCGATAGCTGTCTTCGTCCTGCGCAATCATTTTGCCCATCTGCGGCATGATTTTGTGCGAATAGACGTCGTAGATTTCCTTGAAGCCAGGCCATTGCGTGGTCGAAAATTCCATGCAGTAAAACCGTCCGCCAGGTTTCAGAACGCGGTGCGCCTCTGCCAGAGCCTTGTCGATATGGGTGACATTACGAATGCCAAAAACAATTGTATAGGCATCGAATGTGTTGCCGGAGTAGCTGAGCTCTTCAGCATTCTGGCAAGACCAGACCAGGCCGTCGATCCCGCGCTCCATCGCACGTTCAACGCCAACATCCAGCATGTCCTGATTGATGTCGGCCACGGTCACGCTGGCGCCGCTACGGGCCATCCGGAAGGCAATGTCACCCGTGCCGCCCGCCATGTCCAGAATGGCCTCGTGCGGCTGCGGCTTGACCCGGCGCACGAAGCGATCCTTCCACAATCGGTGCATGCCGCCCGACATGGCATCGTTCATCACATCATATTTGGCAGCCACGCTGGAGAAGACAGCGCCCACGCGCTCGGTCTTTTCCTCAGGAGCAACCTCGTCATATCCGAAAGAAACTTTTTCACTCATGCGCGTGCCTCTAGGGGAGTTTCGGCAGAGCGCAAAGACTGTTAGCAGCATTGCCATGCCGGAATTACCCGAAGTTGAAACGACCGTGCGCGGCCTGGCGCGTTTTCTGGAAGGGCAGCGGATCACTCGTGTGACGCTGAACCGGCCCGATATGCGGCGCCCCTTTCCGCCTGATCTGGTCCAGACGATGACCGGTGCCACAGTAACGTCGCTGGGTAGAAGGGCCAAATATGGCATGCTTCATACCGATCGTGAGCGGACGATGGTGTTTCATCTGGGCATGAGTGGCCGCTGGAGGATTGATCCTGCCGAGGCTGACAAGCACGATCATTGCGTAATTGAGACACGCAACCACCGCTTCGCCTTATGCGATCCACGCCGCTTTGGCTGGGTTGATTTGGTCAGCACTGATCAGCTCGACAGCTGGCCATCTTTTGCGGCGATGGGTCCAGAACCGCTCGGTCCGGAATTGACACCGCAATATCTGCGCTCTGCATTGAAGGGGCGAGCGCAAGCCATCAAGCTGTGCCTGCTCGACCAGCGGATCGTGGCGGGTCTTGGCAATATATATGTGTGCGAGGCGCTTCATCGCGCGCGCATCCATCCGCGCAAGGCAGGCGGCAAGGTTACCCTCCCGCAATTAGAGCGTCTCGTCCCCCTGATTCGCGAGGTGCTGGAAACCTCGATCCGTGACGGGGGATCGACCCTGCGCGATTACGCTGCACCCGATGGCGAGCTGGGCTATTTCGCCACGCGATTCCTTGTCTATGGCCGCGAGGGAGAGGCTTGCCAGCGTGAAGACGATGGCACCATAAGGCGGATTGTTCAGGGCGGGCGAAGCACATGGTTCTGTCCGCGCTGCCAGAGATAAGCTCACCGCCACCCCGGCAGACCGATGTCGCCAGACCATGGCTGACCACACGACAATCCTTGACCAATCGCCCCAGCCTGACTATGTGGCCCGCTTTCCGGCGGTAAAAACGCCGTTTCAGCAAACGCAAATCATAAGACATACGGTCACCTCTTTCGGTGGCCCGTGACAAGCTTGAGACAAGGACGAAAATGGCCAACACGCCACAAGCCAAGAAGCGCATCCGTCGCAACAATCGCCGCGCGGAAATCAACACCGCACGCGTCAGCCGCATCCGCGGTCTGGTGAAGAAGGTCGAACTGGCCATCGAAGGCGGTGACAAGGCTGCTGCTGCAGAAGCACTCAAGACCGCCCAGCCTGAAATGGCTCGCGGTGTTGCACGCGGTGTAATGCACAAAAACACGGTCGCGCGGAAAATGTCGCGCCTGTCGAAGCGGGTCTCCGCTCTCTGATTCAACTTGGCTGACCGAGCCATAGCTCGTTTTCAGCAAGAATCAGTTGTGAAAGCGCACTCTATGGTAAGGGCGATTCCCTACCGGCGGCGCTTCTTCAGACTATAATCGAGCACAAGGGCCGGCCCAGATGGGTGCGGCCCTTGTGCTTTGTCCACATGCATGCCGCCGGCTTTGTCGAGCATGTCAGACGTAACCCGAGGATTTTCCACGATTCGCATCGCCAAAATCAGGTTTGTTCATGTTTTTCAGATGCTTGCACGCAAGTCTGCGGGGTTGCGGTGAGTCAACACAAATATTTCAAGTTTTTTACAGTTTTCCCCCTTGCGACATTTCGAAATCCGTAGATAAATCACCAGCACACCCGGAGCGGGACAGTCCGGGTCATTACAGTTTTGGACGATGGGGGTGAGCGCGGCTTTGCGATTCCGCGCTAAGGCGAAGCTTTGCCCAAAATAGAAGACAATACCCTTGGGATAGTGATCCCAGGGACGGGGACGGGATCGAGTTTAGATGATGCGCAAGAATGACAGTGCCGGGGCGATGAAACGGAAGGCGGATGAAGATTTGATGGAAGATGTTGAGGCCGTAAACCTCGCCGCCGATTGGGCCGACATCAGTCAGGGCCTGCGCAAGGATCTGGGTCACCAGCTGCACAGCCAGTGGATCAAGCCGATTCAGCTTGGTGGCTTTAGCAAGGACAGCGGCACTCTGGAATTGTTTCTCCCGACCGAATTTTCCGCCAATTGGGTCAACGACCGGTTTCATGACCGGCTGTCGCTGGCGTGGAAGATTGCCCGCAGCGAAGTGCGCAAGGTACGCATCCAGGTGCATCCTGGTCGCCGCCAACTGCCTGAACTGCGCCTTGATAATGGGCGTCGCCCAGCCAATGACGGCTTCGACACCAGCGCCATCGCGGTGGCCGCAGGCACCATTGGTGAAGCCGGTTTCACTTCTTCGGTGGGCCTTGACCCGTCGCTGACTTTCGCAGCCTTCGTCACGGGCGAAACCAATGTTCTGGCCTGCAATGCAGCCCAGCGCATGGCTGCGACCGAAACGCCCCAGTTCTCTCCGCTTTACCTCAAGGCTGCGACCGGACAGGGCAAGACGCACCTGCTGCACGCCATCGGCCACGCCTATCTTTCGGCACACCCGCGTGCGCGGATTTTTTACTGCTCGGCAGAACGGTTCATGGTCGAATTTGTCCAGGCGCTGAAGCAGAACCAGATGATTGAGTTCAAGGCGCGGTTGCGCAGCTTTGACCTGCTGTTGGTCGACGACATCCAGTTCATCATTGGCAAGGCAAGCGCTCAGGAAGAATTGCTTTACACGATTGATGCCTTGCTCGCTGAGGGCAAGCGTTTGGTGTTTGCCGCCGACCGCGCGCCGCAAGCACTCGACGGGGTCGAACCGCGCCTGCTTTCTCGCCTGTCGATGGGTCTGGTCGCTGACATCTCTCCGGCCGACATCGAACTGCGCCGGTCCATTCTGGAATCGAAGCTGACGCGCTTCGCACCTTTGTCTGTGCCGGGGGATGTGATCGACTTCCTTGCCCGGACCATCACTCGCAATGTGCGCGAATTGGTTGGTGGCCTGAACAAGTTGATCGCTTATGCGCAGCTGACTGGACAGGAAGTCTCGCTCAACCTGGCCGAAGAACAGCTGACCGATATTCTCTCGGCCAATCGTCGCCGGATCACCATTGATGAGATTCAGCGAACGGTTTGCCAATTCTATCGAATCGATCGCAGCGAGATGAGCTCCAAGCGGCGCGCTCGCGCTGTGGTCCGCCCACGTCAGGTTGCGATGTATCTGGCCAAGGTGCTGACCCCGCGCAGTTATCCTGAAATTGGCCGCAAATTTGGTGGCCGCGATCATTCCACGGTTATTCACGCTGTCCGGCTGATCGAGGATCTGCGCCAGCGTGATGCCGATATGGATGGGGATGTGCGCAGTCTGCTGCGCCAATTGGAAAGCTGACACCCGAAACCCTGGGGCAATTGCCCACAGTTTGGCCACAAACTGTCACCAGACATGTCCACATGTCTGTCGACAGGCTGTGCACAGGGTGTAAACAGCTTGTCCATGAGTTCTAGCGCCCGTTCTGCACCGCTTTCTCCACAGCGTCTGGATCGCTTCGCAAGGCATATCGTCTTGCCCGAAATGGGCGGTGCAGGTCAGGTTGCTTTGGCCGATGCGCGCATCGTTTTGGTCGGGATAGGGGGTATCGGATCGCCCGCGCTGCAGTATTTGGCGGCTGCCGGGGTCGGCCATTTGACGTTGATTGATGATGATCTGGTCGATGAAAGCAATCTGCAACGTCAGACCATCTTTACCGCACGCGACATCGGCCACGGCAAAGCTACCAGCGCTCGCCGCTGGTTGAGTAATTTTGACGACGCGTTGAAGGTTGAGATCAGCGACACGCGAATCACCGCTAACAATGCAGGCGGCCTTATCGACGGGGCGGATCTGGTGCTGGATGGGACAGACAATTTCGCGACACGGCTGGCCGTGTCTGACGCTTGCGTTACAGCACAAGTTCCTTTGCTGTCAGCCGCAGTCGGCCGCTTTCAGGGCCAGGTGGGCGCTTTTACAGGACATCTGGCTGACCACGCATGTTATCGATGCTTTGTCGGTGATGCGTTTGATGCAGAAGATTGCGACACCTGCGCCGAAGATGGCATGCTTGGCGCAATGGCTGGATGGGCGGGCACATTCGCCGCCTTGCAAGCTGTGCGGATCCTTCTGTCAGGCATCAGCAGCCTGGGGGACCCGCAATGGGGAAAGCTGCATATCCTCGACGGGATACGCACCGGCATGAGAACGCTGACAATCGCCAAGGACCCCAATTGCAACGGTTGCGGTCTCTAACCGATCAAGCCGTTGTCAGGTTCTGGCCAGCCCCCTTGCATCGTCACCACCCCTCGGTAACAAAGGCTGCGTAATTCAAGGAGCCTCCCCTTTGATCAGACGCCTATTATCCACCGCGGCCGCTTTTACTGCATTCGCTTCTACCGCAGCTCTGGCTGAGCAAGGATTTTACCAATACCCCAGCGCGCGCGGCGATGTGCTGATCTTTGCAAGCGAAGGGGACCTGTGGCGCAGCGCCCGCAATGGCGGAACCGCGGTGCGATTGACCAGCCACGAAGAGACAGAAACCGATGCAGCGATCTCGCCCGACGGCACGCTGGTGGCCTTCACGGCCAGCTATGACAGCGCGCGCGATGTCTATGTCATGCCAACAGCTGGCGGAGTACCAACCCGGCTGACCTTTCAGGGCGGCGGATTGCGCACGGTGGGCTGGACGCCCGACGGCAAGGTCATCTTCAGCTCGCGGCTGAGCGGCGGTGGTCAGGCGGAAATTCTTTACACCGTCGATCCTGCTGGCAGCAATCCGCAACCCTTCCCCTTGTGGCGCGCCACCGATGCTACCTATGGCGAAGATGGGCAGACGCTGTTCTTCAGCCGCGGCGGATTGGCTATTGGGTCTAATGACAATTCCGTGCTGTATCGCGGCGGAAATATGGCCCAGTTGTGGAGCTGGAAAAGCGGATCATCGGCCGAGGCGGTGCAGCTGTTGCCAGACTTTGGCGCGCCGATACGCATGCCGATGGCCTATGGTGGCCGCATCTATTTCATCTCTGACAAGGATGGCTCCGATGCGGTCTGGTCGGTTGCAGAAGACGGATCGGGCGTAGTCCGGCATTCGCAAGGGTTGGACTTCCCCGTCTTGCAAGCGAGCATGGATGGGGGCGATATCTTTCTGCAAAATGGCGCGGATATTCACGTATTTTCGACCGGCTCGAACACGCTCAGCACACTGTCGATCAATATCATCACCGACCGCGAACAGTCGCGCGAGAGGGCCCTGAAAGACCCGATCAACCAACTTCAATCCGCGCGCATCTCCCCGTCGGGCGAGAGCGTTTCCATCACTGCGCGGGGCCGCGTGGCCTTGGGTGCGCCCAAGCAATTGCGCCGCGTGGAATATGCTGTGCCGATGGATGCTCGGGCGCGCGAGGCCGTAACCGGGCCTGACGGCAAATGGACCTATATGCTGCTGGATCAAGGGCTGCGCGGCGATGTGTTTCGCGTATCAGCCGATGGTATCGGGCAAGCGGAAGCCGTCACCAAAGGATATGATACGCGCATCTGGTCCATGATCGTCGCGCCAGATGGCAAGACACTTGTTTTGCATGACAAAAAAGCGCGCCTGCAAAAGGTGGATATCGCCACCGGACGGGTAACTCTGCTGGCGCAAAATGCGACGGGCAACGACATGCCCTTCCACTATCTAAGCTTTTCGCCCGATGGAAAACATATCACCTATATCGAGCCCAGCGGCACCTATCTGGAAAATGTCTATGATATCTATGTCCAGAACGTGGAGACTGGGCAACGGGTCAAGGCCAGTTCGAGCAAGTATCATGATTATGCCCCTGCCTTCTCGCATGATGGTGCTTGGTTGTACTTTATCTCTGACCGCAATTTTACGCCTTCGCCGGGCCACCCATGGGGTGATCGCCACATGGGCGTCGACTTTCCCGAAACGGGCGAGCTGCACGCGCTGAAACTCGATCCCGAGGCTGAATTCAGCTTCACCGAAGCCAATGAGTTGAGCCGCCCTTCCAGCGAGGATGAGGGAGAAGAGGCCAACGGCGAGGATGGCAAGGACTCGGGCGATGAAGGCTCAGACGATGATGAAAAGGACGAGAGCAAAGCGGCCAATGTGGTTCTGACCGGCCTTGCCGAGCGATTGTACAAACTGCCCAACAAGGCAGGGGTCAGCGGTTTCCTGCTGGCATCGAAGGGACATCTCTACACCATGCAAGACGACAATGTCGTCTCCATCGCCATCGACAAAAGCGACCCCGAGGTGGAAGTTTTCGCCAAGGGCGCGCTGGGGATGCAATTGTCCCATGATCGCGAGACGGCTCTGGTGGTTATGGGACCGCAGCAAAGCCCCAAGCTGGCGCTAGTTCCTGCGGCGGCAAAGATGCCTGAAAAGATGGACCAGCATGTGGTTAGGCTGGGTGATTGGCGCTTGATCATCGATCCGGTGGCCGAATGGCGCCAGATCTTCATCGATCAATGGCGGCTGCAGCGTGACTTCTTGTACGATCCGTCGCTGCGCGGGGTCGACTGGGACGCTGTGCGTGCGATGCATGAACCTTTGGTAGAGCGTATCGGGCATCGGGCAGAGCTCAACACGATTCTGGGCCAGATGGCCGCCCAGCTGGGCATATTGCACAGCCAAGTGCGCTCGGGCGATTTGCCAGAAGACACGGAAAACAGCGAGGTCGCCTTCCTTGGCGCAAAATACACCCCCGTTTCCGGCGGTCTGCGGATTGATCGGATTTACGCCTCCGAAGCTGATCTGGTTGCCCTAAGACCACCGCTGCTCCGCCCCGATGTCGATGCGCAGGTGGACGATATCATTACCCGCGTCGATGGCTTGCCCACAGCATCGCTCGCTGATCTCAGACAAGCACTCGCCTCCAAGGCCGGTCAGCAAGTCCGGTTGGACCTGATGCGCCGAGGCAAGAATATCAGCACCATTGTCGAGCCCATCAACCTGCGCGGCGAATACAACGCCAATTACATGGATTTCGTCGAGACCAAGCGGAAGGCAACAGCCAAATTGTCCGGCGACCAGATCGGCTATCTTCATCTGCGCGCCATGGGGCCCAGCGACATTGCCAGCTTTGCCCGCGATTACTTCCCACAACTGCGTAAGGATGGCCTGATCATTGACCTGCGCAACAATGATGGGGGGTCAATCGACAGCATTTTGATGTCCATGCTGCAACGCCGCGCTTGGGCGTTCTGGGCCGACCCAACCGGCAAAGGCACCGCCACCACCAATATGCACAATGCCTATCGCGGCCATATCGCTGTGTTGATCGACGAGAAGACCTATTCCGATGGCGAGACCTTTGCTGCCGGGATCAAGGCGCAGGGCCTTGGACCCTTGATCGGCACCCGCACGTCAGGTGCTGGCATCTGGCTCACCAATCGCAGCCGGGTTAGCGATGAAGGCGGTGCGCGTATTGCCGAAACGCCTCAATATTTTGCCGATGGCAGCTTGCTGATTGAGGGGCGCGGTGTCTCGCCTGACTACGAGGTCGAGAATGCGCCACTGGCGACCTATCGCGGAGAAGACGCGCAATTGCAGGCCGCCGTCGCCCTGCTTCGCCAGAAAATTGCTGAGGAACCCGTTGCGCCTCTGGTGCCACGACCGCTGCCGCCCTTGGGCACCACTGCGGGCGATTCCCGGCTGTTGGATTGAGGGGATTTGCCCGCTCGCGCCTTAGACGCCTGCGGACAGCACCTCATCGACCCAGTGCGGGACCAGATCGCCTGCCTTGCCTTGACGCGAGTGGTGGAACCAATGCGATCCCTCGCTGCGCTCCAGATTAAGCTCCAAAGTCTGCACCCCGCAATCCAGCGCATCGCGGACAAAACCGGCGGCGGGATAGACCGCGCCGCTGGTGCCGATCGACACGAACAGATCTGCCTGCCGGATCGCGGCATAAATCCGCTCCATCTGGTAAGGCATCTCGCCAAACCAGACGACATCGGGTCGCAGCGATGGAGCTTGGCAAACCGGGCAAGGTGGGCGGCCAGACATGGTCGCATCCCACGGACTGCGCATTTCGCACGAGAGGCACAGCGCGCTTTTCAATTCCCCATGCATGTGGAGCACGTCACGCGATCCGCCGCGCTCATGCAGATCATCGACATTTTGCGTGACCAGCAACAGCTCTCCGGCAAATTCCTGCTCCAGACGG
>CALBWA010000025.1 GCA_937969505.1 uncultured Erythrobacter sp.
GGATTGCGGCCCGCGCAAAACCTCGACCCGGCTGCCGATTTCGGCCTGGAGCGTACCAATGTCGAACTCGCCAGCGAAGGGGTCGGACACTTCAATCCCGTCAACCAGCACCAGCACATGGTTCGCCTCCGACCCGCGCAAACGGATCTGCGTCTGTCCGGCCACACTGCTGACCGCGACACCAGGCACATCACGCAGCACATCACCGATGTCACGGATTTGCCGCTCGGCAATCTGATGATCGGTGATGATGGTGGCTGATCCGGTGTACTCACTGGCGAGCACCAGTGATCCGGATCGATCGGCGCTGACCAGAATGGTCCTGGGGTTCAGGTCCTCCATCGTGACGATCGCTCGCGGCTCGCCATTGTCGGGCGCTTCCTGGGCCAGGGCAGGCGTATGAGCCGCGGCAAGGCCAGCGGCAGTCCAATACAGATATTTCATTCTCAATCCTTCGATCAGAGCGTTGCAAAACCCCGCGCGGCACACGCCACACGGAGGGGTATTCGTCGCTCAGACGAAGAATTCGCGCCGGGCCAATCCCTGAGCCAGGCAAGAGCGACACGCTCCGGTCGGTCTCCTGGCTCACGGGTCATCGCCTTGTGCCGACCTTCCCGGACCCACGGGCCCAGTGGTTGCAGTTCCGGTCAGGGAACCACGCTGGCATAACGCTCACCGCTTACAGTTGCAGGGACAGCCTCGGCATCGGGCGATTGGACCGCCCTCACCGTGTTCCCGTTACCGGTGCGTTCGCGCAGAGGTCTGGACAATGCCTTCCCCCCACACGAGAGCCTTTAGGCGGCAAGCGCGTGAGGGGCAAGCAAGCTTGCTGCATTCATGATTGAAAAACTGACCGCCAGGCTGAATCAACCGTTGGGCGGTGTCACCTCTTCCTGGACCACAGGTTGCGAGACAAATTGCGGCTGATTGGCCGAAGGCATCGCAACATCAGCCTGAGCCGCCTCTGCCACATCCGTCGCCGGGGCGGCAGCAGGAACAGTCGTCCCAGCCAGTTCGTCCATCGGATCAGCGTCCGTCGCCCCGGGGGCAATACCCACCGTTGGCGCATCGGGAGACGCAGCCGTAGACGGCGGGGTGTAGGTAGTCGTTATCGGTGTTGAGGCGGAGGCCACTCCGCCTACCGGGCCAACTGTCGGCGAAGCTGGCGCAGGATAGGTTGCACCCAGATTTGCGCCCGCACTTGCCGTCGGCTGGACCGTCGCAAAATTGCGGTTGGGGCCATAACGCGCGTCCCAGGCGGCCACATCCGTGCGATATTTCTCATAGTCGCTGTAGAAATTTTCGAACACCGCCTCCATCCGGGCCAGAGCTGGCTCGGAATAGGTGGCAAGCCCGCCCTGTTCCAGATTGATGATTTCGTTGCTCAGTTCGAGCGCGACATCGCAAAAATTGGACAGTGCCGGGGGCAAAGCAAAATAATTGTAGACTTGGGTCAGATAGGTATCCTGCACGTCGCGCGCCGAGCGGCCGTGTTTCTTCCGAAATTCGCTGCGGAGATCGCGATTTGCCCGGCCCAACTCGCGTGAGTGCCGCTTGAGGAAAGTCGCGTAATTTTCGACCAGCATCGCATGTTCTGCTCGCAGACAATTGAGCGCCGCGACATTGAGACCGGACCGCAGGTTCCATAGCTTCTGCGTCGGGCTGATGTTGGCGTTTACAGTCTGGCGAACCCCATTGAGGCCGACCGACGGGATCGCCATCGTTTCTACCGCGCCGCCTGGAGGGGTTGGGCGTGGCGGGATCACTTCAACCACTGGTGACGGGGGCGGCGGTGGCGGAGGTGGCGGAGGTGGTGGCGGCGTTGCGCAAGCTGACAAGGCGGCAATCCCTGCGGCCAGTGTGACAATTCTCAAACCCGTCCTGTTATGCGCGCCCATGACCCGTAGATCTCCCGTTTTCCGGCATATGTTCTGACAAGCTGCGCCTTTCGCGAAGCTTAATTCCAATGCCTAACCCTATCGCCAGACAAAGAAAATGCCCGGGAAGCGCTGGGCTGCCCGGGCATCGATAAAGCGAGTCCTGCTTGCGACAGTTTGCAAGCACCTCTGCGTCGGGTGGCGATTACTCGCGCGAACCCATGAAGCGCAGCAGGAACAGGAACATATTGATGAAGTCGAGATACAGGCTGAGCGCGCCCAGAATGATCGCCTTTCCGGCATACTCGGTACCGCGATACATGCTGTATTCGCGCTTCAGACGCTGGGTATCGTAAGCGGTCAGGCCTGCGAAAATCAACACACCCAGGAAGCTGACGACCAGTTCGAGCGTACTTGAACCCAGGAAGATGTTGATGACGCTGGCGATGATCAGTCCGATGACACCCATGATCAGGAACGTGCCCATGCCGGACAAATCCTTCTTCGTGGTGTAGCCGAACAGGCTGAGGCCAGCGAACGCGCCTGCGGTCGCAAAGAACGTCTGCGCGATGGATTCCCCGGTATAGACAAGGAAAATCGTCGACAAGGACAGGCCCATCAGGATGGCAAAGCCCCAAAACATCATCTGCAACGTTGCTTGGCTGAATTTATTGCGGCCAAAGCTCATCGCCATGACAACTGCGAGGGGCGACAGGGCCACCAGCCACATCATCGGGCCCGAAGCAAAGCTGAGTGCCAGACCTGTGCTGGCCGTCAGCAGCGCAACAATGCCGGTCAGCAGGATGCCGGACGCCATGTAATTGTAGATCGAGAGCATGTGCTTGCGCAGACCTGCGTCAAACACCTCGCCCGTGCGCGGAACAGATGCCCCGGTGAAGCTCTGTTGCTGCGAACGCTGTTGTTCGTTCCAATCAGCCATTGTGGTGTTCACTCCGAAAACTGCGGCGCACCATCGCGCCCATTACAGTCAATATCGGGGTTTATCGGGGGTTTTTCAAGCAAAACCGGATTGCAAAACTTGCATCTGGTTAACCCTTTGCTTTTGCATCCCCGGCCAGAGCCGCTCCGCGCTCAGCAGTTGCTTTCAGCGTTGCAATCAAAAGATTTTTCAAAGCCTTGCCATCATCCAGCACATTCAGACCTTCGCGCGTCATTCCGCCCGGACTGGCCACCTGATCGGCCAATTCGGCTGGAGATCGCTCTGATCCGGTAGCCAGCTGGCTGGCCCCTTCGACCATGCTGAGTGCCAGAGCATCAGCCATGGGCCCTTCCAACCCGAGATCCTGAGCCGCCCCGGACAGCGCATCGATGAAGCGATAGACAAAGCCCGGTCCCGATCCGGCAAGCGCTGTAACAAGGTCGAACTTGTCCTCCGCATCCAGCCACAAGGCCGTGCCCAGCCGGTCAAACAGAGCCATGGCCTGCTTGCGGCAGCCCTCGTCCAGACCTTGTCCGGCCAGAATGACCGGAGACTTGCCGATACGAGCGGCCAGATTGGGCATTACCCGCACATGGGCGGACGCCATTGGAAAAGCCTCGACCAGCTTATCCACCTTGATACCGGCAAGCAGCGAGAACACGGTCTTGCCCAGCGTCAGTTCCTGAAATTGCGGCGCCAGATCGCCCAATTGCTGCGGCTTGAAACCCAGCAACACACAGTCGAAATCCGTGGGCTGGCTTGCCTCACGGTGGAGAACGACCCCGTCGGGCGCTTGGTCCATTCGCGGATCCAGAACCTGGAAACGGCCCGCTGGAACCCCGTCAGCCAGCCATCCGGCCAGCATGGCACCGCCCATATTGCCGCAACCGATGATCAGCATGTTCTGCTCAGGAGTCATGGGCCAATTGCCTTTCAATCGTCGGGCAAACCGAAACGCGCCCTTCGCAGCGGCTTAAGCTTCGCCTGCCGCATCGACAAGAGCGTTGTCCAGCGCGACGCGCGGGCTCTTGTCACCCCATAGGACGAACTGGAATGCGGGGTAGAACCGGTCGCATTCCTCAATCGCATTTTCTGCCAAAGCTTGCGCCTGCGATATGGACAGCAGCCCTTCATCACCGAGCAGGGCACCGTGGCGATAGAGCAGCACGTTGCCGTTCGACCAAACATCAAAATGGCCCATCCACATCTGTTCGTTGATCAGAGCCAGCAATTCATAGGCCTGCGGAATCTTGTCATCCGTCACGCGGATGTCGGGCAGGCATAGCAATTGCAGGACATTGTCCTCCTTGCGCCAGATTCCGCGCAGCTGGTATTTGGTCCAGCTGCCCTGCACTTCGCAGCTTACCTCATCCTCGGAGATAATCTCGCAAGGCCAGCCTCGCGCCTCGAACAGGGCCGACAGCATGTCGACCGGCGCGGCATCGTCATCCGACCGCAGTTCCTGTGTGCGAGGTCTCATGTATTGCGTCCCGTCTTGTCCATGGGTGCATGGATGCCTTGCATGACGGGATGAACGCAATGGCCAGACCTTCGGCACTTGGGGAGAACTGATTTCGCCTGTTCAAAGCCTGTGCACAGAATACAGTGAAATGCGCGCTAACTATTGAAGTTCAACGATTTCTTCCCCTTCCGGGTTGGTATAAGGGAAGCTGTCCTGTCCCTGCGCCTTCAAGGCGTTAACAAGTGCGCGCGCTGCTGCCGGGCTGTCGACCGGACCTGCCAAAAGCCGATTGGCCTGCCCCCAGCGCACCACGTGAGGGTCGAAATCACCCAGCAGATCGGGCGAATTGCGAGCCATGCGCCGCCAATCGAATCGCAAGGCTGATCGGTCTTGCCCGGTGGCGACCTGCACCCAGTGCCGACTTGGGTAGACGGGTGCAGGTGGGGCCTCCACCTCCCGCGGCGGAGTGATCGAAGTGATATCGACGCCATTTACCGGAGCGGATGCCAAGCGGGCGGCCGGCCTCGCCATATCGGCAAAAGCATCTTCAACGCGCGGTTGGGGGATAAGGTTTTCAGGAGGACGGTTGGTGGCTGTCGGCGCAGACGCCGGCCGCGGTGCTGACTGTACCGCCTGAGCTGACGCCTGTTCCTGCGCGACGGCGGCCAGACGACTGGCCGACGGAGCCCGCGGGGGCGCAGGGCTGGCTACAGGATTGGCGGAACCCGGCGAACGACCCAGCCGCTCACCCTGCGGGGCCAGACGAGCATCCACATTTGCCACTGGCGCAGCTGCGCCTGATGGCGCTTGGCGAGCGGGGACGGATTGAGCATAGCGTGCGATCTGCGGATCATCGCGGCCAATTTCCGCGGCTTGCGGAAATATCCCGAGATTGGCAGCGGCAGCCTGTTGCGATGCGGTCAGGCGCGGCATGTAAGCCAGATAGGGCGCAATACGGCTGGCCAGATCGCGCGGCATCACTGCATCGGAAATGCTGGTCGCCTGATCGGTCTTGCCCAGAATGGCGAGCCCGAAGGCGCGGGCACGGAATGCAGCCAGATCGCCGCGCTCCAGCATGGGTAGCAAAGTCTGCTCGAAACCATCTTCGTCGCCGCTGATGGCCTGACTGATCGCCAGCCGACGAGACACCTCATCATCCCGGCCCGTTACCAGCGCTGCGCGGTATCGCAACTGCGCCTCGGCATTGTTGCCCGCAAGATCGAAAGCCAAGCCCCGATCAGCCGCTACTGAACGGGTCGAAATGCCCTTGGCTTCTGCCTCCGCATAGATACGCAAGGCCTCAATCGGGCGCTCTGATCGCAGGAACACCGCCGCCCGGCCCAATTTTGCGCGGGCGTTGTTCGGCGAAAGCGATTGCGCTCGGCCGAAAAAGCCCATGGCCGCATCGAGATCGTCCAGCTTGAGCGAAGCGTCGCCGGCATTGACCAGCGCATCCACATTGCGCGGATCGCGCGCCAGACGCTGTAAAGCCCGATTGAGCTGCTGCACGTCCCTGGAAGGTAATTGCTGGATGACTTCGCGGGAAACCGGTGCCTGGCTGGTTTGTGCAGCAGCAACGGTTGGCGCAGTAATAGAGGTGGTGGCTACCGCTGCGAGCAGCAACGCAAAGGTCCCGGCTTTGCCGTGAAGAAGAGGCAAGCGCGACGGCGAACAGCTGAGTAGACTTAAAAACATAGGGGAACATGTAACCATGGCAGCGCCCGATGATAGCGCGTGTGGCTGAACACAGGACGAACCGGTAGGCACAGGGGACAGCACGCAGTCACAGCCGACCGCAGCATGCGCCGCGCGCCACCAACTCAGATCAGCTAAAGACTGCCGCGCACGCCCCGTCGACCGCGAGCAATCACGCTCGCTTGGGCCAATTATTGATTGTTCTGCCGCCCGAGGAAACGCGGAATGCTGAGTGAAGAGCTGTCGCCCTCGTCTACATCATCCTCGTCCTCATCATCCTTTTCAGAACCACGCGACAAATTGGCCATGCGTTCAAACAGAGTGCTGCCACCGCCACCATCGGCTTTTTCCGGAGTCGCACTGTCGCTGCCATCACCAGCCGACGCGCCTGCACCAGCGTCGCCATCACCGCCGCCCAGAAGTCCGCGACGGCGACCGCCCAGCTTTGCCTGAATAGGCTCGTCTTCTTCGGCCAATTGATCGGCATCCGAGAGCAGACTGTCCGATCCGTCGGAATTGTCTTCACCGTCAAGCGAGTCGGACAGATCAAGCGTGTCGTCATCACCACCCGAACCAAAGCCCGGCTCGTCCGTGCCTGCGCCAAACCCGCTGTCATCTGCGGGATCAGCCAGCGTTGCGCCCTCAACGGCATAGGGATCGTTGCTTTCATCGCGCATCCCAGCAAGCGGATCGACAATATCGTCGACATCGTCACCTTCTTCGATCACTTCATCACCAGCTTGCATGCCGGTGAGGTCAAACGGTTCGGAGGCAGGTTCAGCCTCTTGATCATAGCCCGCTTCGGGCTCTGGCGTTGCAGCCGGGGCCACTTCAGCCATTCCGCCAAGATCGAGAGGTTCAGCCTCGGTCACTGGTGTTTCGGCAATTTCCGGCTCCGTCGAAAGGGCAATGACCGGGCGCTTGGGAGCGCGCGCGCCGCCCAACGATACAGGCGTACTGTCCGACACCATGCCCGTTGCGCTCTGTTCGATACCGGTCGCAACCACGGATACACGGATCTTGCCATCGAGTTCGGGGTTGAATGCCGACCCCCAGATGATGTTGGCATCTTCGTCAACCAGTTCGCGGATGTGGTTGGCTGCCTCGTCCACTTCGAGAAGCTTCATGTCTTCGCCGCCAATGATCGAGATGATCACGCCCTTGGCACCCTGCATGCTGACACCGTCGAGCAGCGGGTTGGCGATGGCGTGTTCAGCCGCTTCGAGCGCGCGGTTTTCGCCTTCGCCCTCGCCAGTGCCCATCATCGCCTTGCCCATCTCGCTCATCACGGAGCGCACATCGGCAAAATCGAGGTTGATCAGGCCCGGCATGACCATCAGGTCGGTGATCGAGCGGACGCCTTGCTGCAAAACCTCATCAGCCAGCTGAAACGCTTCCTTGAAAGTGGTTTCCGCCTTGGCGATCAGGAACAGGTTCTGGTTAGGAATGACAATCAGCGTGTCGACATGCTTTTGCAGTTCGTCAATGCCCGCTTCGGCTGCGCGCATGCGGCGCGTGCCTTCGAACAGGAACGGCTTGGTCACAACGCCCACGGTCAGCACGCCCTTGCGCCGGGCTGCCTCGGCAATCACCGGTGCTGCGCCCGTGCCTGTGCCGCCACCCATGCCAGCTGCGATGAAAACCATGTTCACGCCTTCCAGCGCGTCTTCGATCTCTGCGACGGTTTCCTCGGCAGAGGCCTTGCCCACTTCGGGTCGGGCACCAGCACCCAGGCCGCCGGTAATCTCCGGCCCGAGCTGGATCCGCTTTTCAGCAGCAGAGGTCGCCAGCGCCTGAGCATCGGTGTTGGCCGCAATGAAATCCACACCTTCGATGTCGGACTCGATCATGTTGGCGATGGCGTTGCCACCGGCACCACCGATGCCAATAACCGTGATCTTGGGGCGCAACTCGTCAGTCGACGCCGGTCCGATATTGATGCTCATTACTCTTTCCTCCGGGCGTTTCGCGCCCAATTTCACCGATTTATCGACTGTGACATAAACAAATTGTGTCGTGGATAGCGGGTTGCCCCTTATCCACAGTGGTTAATATCGACCCGGCCGCCTTTTTTACAGTGGTTTTGCAAGGCGGTCCTACGCTTATCAAAAATATTCCTTCAACGCCCGGAACAGCCGCCCCACCATGGCGCTGCCGGCATAACGGATTGTAGCGGTGTGCTGAGTGCCCACCGCGCGAATATCGATCGGATCGTCCGCAGCGTAAAGGCACAGTCCAGCCAGCGTTGCAAAGCCAGGGGTCGAGTGCGCCTCGGGCAATCCCTTCAAGGCTGGTGGACGGCCGATGCGCACCGGCATGCCGAGGGCCCCTTGCGCAAATTCAGCCAGGCCCGCCAGTTCGGCCCCGCCACCGGTTAGCACCACCTGCCCCCCACGCACCCCGGAGAAACCCATAACCTTCAAAGCCTTGCCAATCTCGTCCGTCAGCAATCCCAGCTTCTGGGTCACGATTGACACGAGTTCCGCCCGCGCAATCTGGTTCTTGTCGTCAGCGCCGCGCGCCACCGGCCCGCGTTGATCATCGCCCGGCCCATTGACCGGGATCATCTCGCGATGATCGGTCGGGCTGGCGATCGCTGACCCGGAAACGCATTTGAGCCGCTCTGCCTGAAACCTGCGGATGCCAAAGGCAGAGGCAATCGCATCGGTAACATCGTTGGACCCAAAAGGCAGCGCCTTCAGCCCGAGCAGCATCCCCCCGGCATAGACCGACACATTGGTGACATCGCCGCCAATCTCGACCAGCGCGACGCCCAATTCCCGCTCCTCTACACTGAGGCAGGAATGCCCGGCAGCAAGGGGGGAGGCGACCACGGCCTCGACATCGAGATGCGCGTTCTGCACAGCTTCGGTCAGATTGCGGATCGGCGCACCATCGGCCAGCATCACGTGAATATCCACGCCCAGCCGTTCGGCATGCAGCCCCTTGGGATTGGCCACGCCATGCGCCCCGTCCAGTGTATAATGGGCTGGCTGGGCATGCAGAACCATGCGGCCATCAGGCTGGATCGTGTCGCGGGCTGCCACCAGCAGCGCCTCGATATCCTCTTCCTCGATTCGGCGTCCGCCAATCTCTATCTCGACCTTGGAAACCTGGCTGGCAAGGCCCGCTCCGGCGCAGCCAACCCAAACGCTTTGCACGCTTGCACCCGCGTTTTTCTCGGCCCGTTCCACCGCATCGCGAATGGCATAGGTGGCTGCGGCCATATCCGTGACATAGCCGCGCTTGATCCCCTGGCTGGCCCTGTGGCCCGAACCAAGCACGACCAGTTCGCCAGTTTCAGTCTGGCCCATGATCATGGCCGAAATGCGAAACGAGCCGGTGTTCACCGCGCCGAAGACTTTGCTGATGCGTGGATTGGTGGTCATTACGTGCCCGCCTCGCCCGACAGGACTTCATCGGCCCGGCCCGGAATACGCATGTAGATGCGCGGCGGCGCGCGCATATCAAAGGTTGTGACTTTTCCGCCCAGCAAGCGGTTCTGGCCGTCCAGCCGCGCAAAGGACACCAGCGCCGAAGCGGCTTCCGTATCGCCCTGCGGCAACGCAAGCACTTGACCTGTCTTGAAGGTCAGGTTCCAACGCCGGTTGCCGACCCATTCCGCCCCTGACACTTGCGGCCCCAAAGCAGGGGCCGCAGCCAGAAGGCTGTCGAGATTTTCCACCTGGCGCGCAGCTCCCGGACCGGAAATCTTGAGCATCTCACGCGCCTTGCGCGTGCTGATCGGCTCCAGCTCAACTCCGGCACGGTCGATCAGCATCAACCGGTCGGGCTTGACCAGAACGGCATGCGGAACACGCTCGACAATGTCGATCGACAGCGTTGCGGGAAGCTGGCGCGATACGCGTGCATCTTCAACCCAAGCCAATTCCAGCAGTCGTTCTCTGGTGCTTTCCAGATCGACCAGCGGCATGGGCTGATCCCGCTCCACCAGAACGCGTTCGTAAACCCGGTCGGTGTTCATCCGGTCAATGCCGTTCACTTGAATGTTGCGCACTTCAAAGCCGGCATCAGAGGCAACACTGGCAATCTTTGCCTGCGCGACTGCGGGTAATCCGGCGAGGCTGGCCAGAAACCATGCAAGAGCAGCAGCGCCGGCGATGATCGAAACCAGGAAAAACTTCTGCCATTGCTCCTCGCTGAAGGGCAGCAGCGCCATGACACCGTCAATGAAACCGCCGGTGCGCGCCTTTGCCTTGCGCGCTTTGCTGGCCCGGCTGCTGGCCTTGGCCGCGCGCCGCACGCCTTTTCCTCCGCGTTTAATTGTCGCCATCGCTGCCCCCATGGTGCCGCAGAGCTTCTGCCACGATCATCTCGACCAGATCGGGATAGGCAATGCCTGCTTGCTGGGCCTGTTCCGGCACCAGACTGAGCGGGGTCATGCCCGGTTGGGTGTTGGTCTCCAGCACGAACAGGCCGTCCTCGCCCTCGCTGTCATCCCAGCGGAAATCAGTCCGGCTGGTGCCACGGCATTCCAGCACCTGGTGCGCGCGGATCGCAAATTCTTCGCACAGTGCGGCAATCTCGGCAGGAATGTCAGCCGGGCAGACATGGGTGGTGCGCCCTTCGGTGTATTTGTGCTCGTAATCGTAAAAGCCGCCTTCGATGATCAGTTCGGTCACACCCAGGGCGCGCGGGCCATCGGCGCTGTCGATTACCGCGGTGGTCAACTCGCGCCCCTTGATGAACGGTTCGGCCAGCAATTCGGCAAAGTCCTGCCATGGCCCCACCGCATCACGCGCAATCGGATTGCCGACATTGCTGTCATCGGTGACGATAGCGACCCCCACTGAAGACCCTTCGTTCACCGGCTTAAGCACATAAGGGCGCGGCAGCGGATCACCATCATGCAAGTCGGCGCTGCGGACAATGCGCCCGCCCGGCATCGGAATGCCGCGCGGCACCAACGCCTGCTTGGTCAATTGCTTGTCAATCGCGATGACAGAGGTGGCAAGGCCGGAATGCGTATAGGGCACGCCCATCAGATCGAGCATGCCCTGCACCGTGCCATCTTCGCCCGGCACGCCATGCAGCGCGTTGAACACCACGTCGGGCGCAGCCTCGGCAATGCGAGCGGCCACATCGCGGCCCATGTCGATCCGGGTCACGCGATAGCCGCGCCCTTCCAGCGCATCGGCCACGCCCTTCCCGCTCATCAATGAAACTTCGCGTTCATTGGCCCAGCCGCCCATCAGGACAGCGACATGAGGTTTATCGGCGGAGATCATGGCCGCCCCACCCGCTGGATTTCCCATTCCAGTTCAACCCCGGATTTTTCATACACCAGGCGACGGACTTCTTCGCCCAAACCTTCGATGTCGGAACTGGTGGCATCACCAGTGTTGATGAGGAAGTTGGTGTGCTTCTCGCTCACTTGTGCCCCGCCCATCTGAAATCCCCGGCATCCGGCATCGTCGACCAATTGCCACGCCTTGTGCCCATCGGGGTTCTTGAATGTTGATCCGCCAGTCTTGGTGCGCAATGGCTGCGATTCCTCGCGCGCCTCGGCAATACGGTCCATTTCCGCGCCGATGGCTTCGGGATCTCCGGGCACGCCCTTGAAGCGGGCAGAAACCACAATGGCCCCATCGGGCAGGTTGGAATGGCGATAGGAATAGCCCAGATCGCATGCTGGCAGAGTGATGAGATTGCCGTCGGGCATGATCACCTGACAATCGATCAGAATATCGGCCACTTCGCTGCCGTAAGCACCGCCGTTCATCCGGACAAAGCCGCCCACTGTGCCGGGAATACCGCGCAAAAACTCCAGACCGGCAATGCCGGCATCACGCGCTGTGCTGGCCGAAAGAATACCGGGCGCACCGGCACCGCAGGTCACTTCTGTCTCGCCAGTAATTTCTACAGCGGCAAAGGGTTTGCCCAGCCGGATCACGACACCGGGCACGCCGCCGTCGCGAATGATCATGTTCGACCCCAGACCCAGCGCCATGACCGGGAACCGGCTGTCCAGCCGCTCGATAAAGTGGGTCAGATCATCCATATCAGCCGGTTCGAACAGCCAGTCGGCAGAACCGCCGCATTTGAACCACACCAACTTTGCAAGGGGAGCACCTTGGGTCAGCGTGCCCTTGATACCGGTCATGGGCACAGGGGTGTCCGCACCGCCTTCGACAGCACAGGACGGCGCCGATCCATCGTCCCATCCGGTCCAGTCATCAGGCTGTGTCATTGTCATGCTGGCATCTGTGAATCGATTGCAGCGGCAAGGCCAGCCGCCCACCGGGTGATATCCCCAGCGCCGAGGCACACGACGATATCGCCCTCGCCCAGATTGCCCGCCAGATGCTGCGCCAGATCGTCGGCATTGGCGATGGTGGCGGCAGAACGGTGCCCGCGCGATTTGAGGCCTGCGACCAGTGCATCGCTATCGACACCCTCGATCGGATCCTCGCCAGCGGTATAGACCGGGGTTACAAGCACTTCATCGGCATCGTTGAAGCACTGCTGGAAATCGTCCATCAGATCGTTGAGCCGGGAATAACGGTGCGGCTGCATTACCGCGATCACGCGCCCGCTCTTGCCGCTGTCCACCGCTTCGCGCGCGGCCGACAACACGGCCTGAATTTCAACCGGGTGGTGGGCGTAATCATCAATGATGGTCGCGCCAGCAACCTCGCCCGCCTTGGTGAAGCGGCGGCGCACCCCGGCAAAGGCGGCGAAGCCGTTGCAGATCACATCGTCTGGGCAGCCCATTTCGATCGCAACTGCAATCGCAGCCAGCGCATTCTGGACATTGTGGCGGCCCGGCATCGGCAGGCGCACGCCCTCGATCCGGCGATCCTCGCGCTGATCCTTGGGCCCGCGCTGGCGCACGATTACATCGAAAACATTGCCCAGCGCATCAGGGCGAATATTGACCCCGCAGATATCCGCCTGGAGCGAGAACCCATAGGTGATCACCCGGCGATCACGTACTTGCCCGACCACGGCCTGAACCTCTGGGTGATCGATGCACAGCACCGCCGCACCATAAAACGGCACGTTATGAATGAATTCGACAAAAGCCGATTTCACCCCGTCAAAATCACCATAATGGTCAAGATGCTCGGGATCGATATTGGTGACCACCGCGATGGTGCCATCCAGCCTCAGAAAGCTGCCGTCGCTTTCGTCCGCTTCGACGACCATCCAGTCGGAATCGCCCAGCCGGGCATTCGACCCATATTGTTCAATAATGCCGCCATTGATGACGGTCGGATCAATCTCGCCGCAATCCAGCAGCGCTGCAATCATGCTGGTGGTGGTGGTCTTGCCGTGCGTACCAGCCACCGCGACTGTGGACTTCAGCCGCATCAGCTCGGCCAGCATTTCTGCCCGCCGAACCACAGGAATGCGGTTTTCCAGCGCGAAGGCAACTTCGGGATTGGTCCGCCGCACTGCTGTGGAGGTGACAACCACGGCGGCCCCTTCGACATTGCTTTCGGCATGGCCGATATGCACAGCAATGCCTTGGTCGCGAAGACGTTCAACCGTCGGGCTTTCGTTAATGTCGGAGCCTTGCACGCTATAACCAAGGTTTGTCATCACCTCGGCAATGCCGGACATGCCGATCCCGCCAATTCCGACGAAGTGGATCGTCCCGATGTCGGTGCCTACACCCTTCATGACGGTTCATCTCTGGTTGCGCCGGTGGCGACAGATTGGGTCACTGTGCTGCGTGGCTGGTTCTCACCCACGCGAATAACGTCCATCATGTCCGCCCCGCCGAAGCTTTCGACCAGATCAGCCAGGTCGCTGGCGGCGTCGGGACGCCCACAATTCCATGCCCCATGCGCGGCATTGGCAAGGCTGGTCGGATTTTGCGCCATCGCCTGAATTTGCAGGCAGATGTCCTTGGACAGTTTCTGGAAGGCGTCCGACTGCCGCACCCGCTGGGAATTGGCCTCGTCACCCTTGTCCGACAGGTCCGCCACAGTGCTGGCGGGTTGCCGGATCATGCGCGCGCCGCCGGCGGCCACAATCTCGCGCGTGTTGGCAGCCTGATGATCATCGGTGGCAATCGGTAGCGGGATGAGGATTGCCGGGCGGCCAACCGCGGTCAGTTCGGCAATGGTCGATGCGCCAGCTCGACCGATGAACAAATGACAATCCGCCAGCCGTTCTTCCATATCTTCGAAATAGGTGCCCAGTTCTGCTGGAATATCATGCGCCTTGTACCTCTCTCGCACTGTGTCGAGATCTTCCTCGCGGCATTGCTGAGTGATTTGCAGGCGTTGGCGCAGCGCGGGCTGCAGCATCGCCATGCCATCGGGCACCACTTGCGACAGAATGCTGGCCCCCTGGCTGCCACCCGTCACCAGAACACGCAGCAGGCCCTCGTCTGTGAATTCTGGAAAGTCTTGAGCCCGCAATGCCAGAACCTCTGCCCGAACTGGGTTGCCCACCAGATGGGTCTTGGAAAGATGATCGCCCTTCAGCCGGTCCACATCGGGATAGCTGGTGGCAATGGCGTCGACGCGGCTGGCCAGCAGACGATTGACCCGGCCCAGCACGGCATTTTGTTCATGCACAATGCTGGGAGTGCGGGCCGACTGCGCACCAAGCAACGCGGGCAGCGCGGGATAGCCGCCAAAGCCGACCACGGCGCTCGGTTCAAAACTTTCAAACAATCGCAGCGCCATTTTGCGCCCTTCCAGCACGGCCTTGATACCGGCAAACCAGCGCAAAGGGTTCTTGCCGAAACGGCCGGCGGGCAAGACATGGGCGGGCAGAAAGTCGGGCTTTCCCGGAATATTGGCGCCGCGCTCGTCGGTAATCAGCGCAACATGGTGGCCGCGCCGCTCAAGTTCCGTCGCCAATGCGAAAGCGGGGATCAGGTGACCACCCGTGCCGCCAGCAGCCAGCACATAATGGCGGCTTGATCCTGTCTGCACGTCTTGGCTCATGCCGCGTCCTCCTTTGGGCCGAGCATCGCGCGCAAGCCCGGTGTTTCGCGCTGGAGGAACGGGTTGCGGCGCGTGATGGCCAGCAACAAGCCAATAGTCAGACACACCGCAATTGTCGATGATCCGCCATAGCTGACGAGTGGCAGCGTCATGCCCTTGGAGGGGAACAGTTGCAGGTTGACCAGAATGTTGATGAAGGCCTGTCCACCGATTTGGGTGGCAAGTCCGGCACCGGCCAGCAGGACGAACAGATTGTCCTCGTCAAACAGGCGAAGCAGGACACGCAGCACAATCAGCAGATACAGCAGCACGATCAGCGCACAGATCAACAGGCCGAACTCTTCGCCAATCACCGAAAAGATGTAATCGGTGTGCGCCTCGGGCAGGCTCATCTTGCGAATGCCAAGCCACAGTCCGCTGCCCGTCCAGCCCCCGGCCAGCAAGGTCCGCTCGGCCAGATCAACCTGATCAAATGCGGTGCCCCCACTCAGGAAACTGTCGATGCGATAGCGGGCATTGTCATAGAGGAAATAAGTTGCCGTCAGCAGCGCAATCCCGCTTCCAATCAGACCCGCAATCAGCTGAACCGACACTCCCGATAGCAGGACCAGAACGAACCATACGCCTGCAAACAACAAGGTCGCGCCAAGGTTCGGCTGGGCCATCAGCAATATGCCGACCAATCCCATGATCCCGGTGACGAACAGCAGCACAGGCAGGTTCTGGTCGCGCAGCCGCCAGGTCAGTATCCAGGCAAGCAGAATGGCAAAGCCGGGTTTCAGGAATTCAGACGGCTGGAAGGAAAACCCCAGATTGATCCAGCGCTGCGCGCCGTTGCGCTCAAACCCGATAAACGGCACCAGAACCAGTGCCACCAACATGGCCGCCGCCAGAATGATGCCCACTCGCCGTGCCTGATCGCGGGTGAGCATGGAGGCACCAAACAGCACGACAAGACCAAGCATTTGCCAGACGAGATGCTGTTTCAGAAACAGGAATTCATCCAGCGTAACCTGCGACGTTGACAATTGATCGGCGCTGGCTGGCGATGCTGCGGCAACCGCAGCCGTACCGATCGCCATCAGCATCAGCACCAGAACCAGCAAAGCCTTGTCGATCTCGCGCCACCAGATTTTTACCTCGTCACGCCAGGCACCGCGAAATTGCTCGCTTCGCCCGCGTGAACCGGGGCTGTTGGGCAGATAAAACCGCTCGGTGCTCATATATCGAGCCCTTCTGCGAGCGATGGGGAAAGCTCCGCCGTTTTTCCGGTGAGCGCCGCGACAACCTGGCGGAAATGTTCGCCACGTTTTTCATAGTCGCGAAACTGGTCAAAGCTGGCACACGCTGGCGAGAGCAAGATCACATCCCCCGATTGCGCATGCTCGACTGCACTGCGCACAGCTTCGCACAACAATTCCGATTTTTGGACCGCAACATGCGGCTCCAGCAATTCAGCAAAGCGCGGCCCTGCCTCACCAATGGTGTAGGCCGCTGCGACATTGCCCAGATGCTGCTCGCAGGGGCCAAGGCCGTCTTCCTTGGGCAATCCGCCAACGATCCAGTGAATGCGTGGCCGACCGTCTGCTGCTGGCGGATAAGCGGCAAGAGCAGGCGCAGTGCTGTCGGGATTGGTCGCCTTGCTGTCATTGATGAACTGCACGCCATCATGTTCGGCGACGCATTCCATCCGGTGGGGCAGGCCATTGAAGGATTGCAGCGCGCTCTCAATCGCCTCAGCGGAAAGGCCGATATGGCTGCAAGCCGCGATAGCGCACAGCAGGTTTTCCTTATTATGCGGACCCTGAAGCGAGGGCCAGTGCGATTGGTCAAGAGTGGACGCAGCGCTGTCAATCGTGATCACAGATTGCAGCAAACCCCGGGTCTGAGCCATCGCAGCATCGGTCGATAGCGAGACGATGGCCGGATGGTCAGCGCTCTGCATCGACAGGAGGCGCCCCTTTGACGCGGCATAAGCATCGAACCCGTCATAGCGATCAAGGTGATCGGGCGTAATATTGAGCAGCACCGCCACATCACAATCGAGCGAATAGGTCAGATCGATCTGATAGCTCGACAATTCCAGCACATAGACCCCGCCTTCCGGCAAAGGGTCCTGCCCCAGGATCGGCAAGCCGATGTTGCCGCCCATCGTGGTTGGAACGCCAGCGGTCTTCAGGATATGATGCACCAGCGCGGTGGTGGTCGATTTGCCGTTGGTTCCGGTAATGCCCACCACTTTGTGTTGCGGCAGCTCAGGCCGTGCGAGCGCGAACAGCTCGATATCGCCGATCACCGGCACGCCAAATTTTTCGGCATGAGTCTTGATCGGGTGGGTGTTGAGCGGCACGCCCGGGGACACGACCACGCCATCAAAGCCGGTCAGGTCCATTTCGAGCGGATCGGACAGCTCGGCCCGGCCTGCAAACTTCTCGCGCGCAATGTCTTGCCTGTCCCACGCGGTTACCTCAGCGCCGCTTGCCAGCAATGCTTCGACCGCGGCTGCCCCTGACCGGGCAAGCCCGAGCACGGCATAGCGCTTACCAGCAAAGACAGGCGAGGTGATCATCGCAGTTTCAGCGTTGCCAATCCGGCCATCGCCAGCACGATCGAGACAATCCAGAATCGGATCACGACCTTGCTCTCGCTCCAGCCAAGCTGTTCAAAATGGTGATGGATCGGAGCCATGCGAAACACCCGCTTGCCGGTCCGCTTGAACCAGAAGACCTGAATGATGACGCTGGCGGTCTCAACAACGAACAGCCCGCCCACAATCAGCAGGACAATCTCGTGATGGCTGGCAACAGCAACTGCGCCCAAAGCACCGCCCAGAGCAAGACTGCCCGTATCGCCCATGAACACAGCTGCCGGGGGCGCGTTGAACCATAGAAACGCAAGCCCTGCGCCCATGATTGCAGCGCAGAAAATCGCCAGTTCGCCCGCTCCGGGAACATAGGGAATGCCCAGATACCCCGAATAGTCGACGCGGCCGACCAGATAGGCAATCAGGGCAAAGGTACCGGCGGCAATAATCACCGGCATGATCGCCAGCCCATCCAGCCCGTCGGTCAGATTGACCGCATTGCCGAAGCCGACGATGACGGTCGCGGCGAACAGATAGTAAAACGGCCCCATCGGGATCGACAGGTCAGAAAAGAACGGAACGTAGAGATCGGTACTGATCTGGCTGACGATCAGCCATGCAGCGATGCCTGCCACGACAAATTCGAGCAACAGCCGCACCTTGCCCGACACGCCCTTGTGGCTGGCCTTGGCGACCTTGTCATAATCGTCGAGAAATCCGATCAGGCCGAACCCGACGGTGACTGCCAGACAGGCCCAGACAAACGGATTGTACAGGTCCATCCACAACAGCAGCGACAAGGACAGCGAGACGATAATCATCAACCCGCCCATGGTCGGTGTTCCCACCTTGGCCTGATGAGATTGCGGGCCATCTTCGCGGATGGGTTGCCCCTTGCCCTGGCGCACGCGCAGCAGATTGATGAACCTTGGACCGATGATCAGGCCGATAATCAATGCGGTGATCAGCGTCGCACCGGCGCGGAACGTCTGATAGCGGATCAGATTGAACGCACCTTCGAAACCCAGCCATTCGGCAATCAAATAGAGCATCTAGCTGTCCCGCACCCTATCCATCCAGGGCCGCAAAATGTGTCACCACCCTGCCCAGGCCGACTGAATTGGAACCTTTGACCAGGATCGCATCGCCCGGTTCCACGCCATAATCCTCCAGCGCGGCAATCGCCTCGACAGGCCCATCGCAATGCGCGAAACCGCCGATATTGCCAAGCGATCCGCCACCCGGTTTCCCCAGTTCCCGCACCAGAGCGCGCATTTCCTTGCCCACCAGTATCGCAAAGTCGATTTTTGCCTCTGCCAAAGGTTCAGCCAGCTGGGCATGGAACCGGTCGGCAAAATCGCCCAGTTCCTTCATCGCACCCAGCACGGCAACACGGCGCGTGGCCGGGGTCTGGCCCAATTGGCGCAAGGTCGCGCGCATGGACGCGGGATTGGCATTATAGCTTTCGTCGATCAGCAGCGCGCTGCCTTGGGACACGGTGATCCGGTGGCGCGCGCCGCGGCCTTTCAGGCCGCCCATTTCCGCCAAGGCAAGTCCTGCCGAACCCAGATCGCCGCCAGCAGCACGAACCGCTGCCATGACGCATAGAGAATTGCTGATCCAGTGTTCGCCCGGCTCGGCAATCGAATAGCACAATCGCTGGTCGCCAAGGTCGGCTGTGACCAGCGACCCTCCATTGGCCGATGGTATCGCATCGAGCAGCCGAACATCGGCATCATCTGCGCGGCCGAAGGTGACAACTTCGACACCCGCAGCACGGGCATGATCGATCAGACGTTGGCTGTGCGGGCTGTCTGCGGGAATAACCGCCGTGCCGCCCTTGACCAGCCCCTGAAAGATTTGCGCTTTTTCGTCGGCAATCGCCTCTTCACTGCCCAGGTTTTCAATATGGGCAGGAGCGATCGTGGTGATGACCGCGACATGCGGGCGGACGTGATGCGACAGAGGGGCGATTTCTCCGGCATGATTCATGCCCATCTCGAACACACCATAATGGCTGCGCGCAGGCATCCGGCTGAGGCTGAGCGGCACACCAACGTGGTTGTTATAGCTGCGGACACTGCGATGACAGGCCCCGCGGCTGTGCCGGTCGAGCGCTGCAAAAATCGCTTCCTTGACCCCGGTTTTGCCGACCGATCCGGTCACTGCGATCCGCTTTGCACTGCCGCGTTCGCGCGCTGCATGGGCCAGTGCGTGAAGCGCCCGGGTCGTGTCTTGCACAAGAATATGCGGGTAATCTACCGGGCGGTCGACAATCGCGGCAGCTGCTCCATTGGCAAAGGCTTTGTCGAGGAACCGATGGCCGTCCATCGCCTCGCCCTTCAGTGCCACGAACAGATCGCCATTGCGCACATCGCGCGAATCCATTTCGACGCCAGAGACGGCAAAGTCGCAACTTGCAGTCCCGTCCACCGCAGCAGCGATGCTGGATGCATCCCACAGCGCCATCGGCAATGCGTCGCGCGGGTTGGCTGGCCAAGCCCGCAGGCCCAGAGCCTGTGCCGATGCTCCCGCGTTCATTGCTTGCCCCCGATCTCGGCAGCAAAGGCAGCGGCGCACTCGCGCGCAACGCTAACATCATCAAACGGCAGGATTTTCATCGTTTCCCCAGCTCCCACAATCTGTCCTTGTTCGTGACCCTTGCCTGCAATCAGGACGATATCCTTTGGTCCGGCTTCTGCGATCGAGGCCGCTATCGCTTCTCTCCGGTCGCCAATCTCGCGCGCTTCGGGCGCGCCGCGCATCACCTGGGCACGAATGGCAGCAGGGTCCTCGCCGCGCGGATTGTCGTCAGTCACAATAATGGCATCGCAATGCGCAGCAGCAGCCTTGCCCATCGGTTCGCGTTTGCCCTGATCGCGGTCTCCACCTGCGCCGAATACGACGATGAGACGGCCACCCTCGGCACGGCTGACATGGGGTTCCAGGGCCGCGATGGCCGCTTCCAGAGCATCGGGCGTGTGCGCGTAATCGATATAGACAGGGGCGCCAGTGGCGGTGATGACAGCGCGCTCCAGCCGTCCGCGCACCGGTTGCAAGCGGCCAATCGCATCAAACACCTGCGAAGGTGATGAACCGCTGGCCATCGCCAGAGCGGCAGAAACCAGCGCATTGGCCGCCTGATAGGCACCGATGAGCGGCAGCTTGATCGTGCGCGCTTCGCCTTCATGTTCAACCACCAGGGTCTGGCCCAATTGGGTGGCATCGCGCGAGACAAGCTTCAGGAAATCGCCATCATGGCCAACACTCATGACCTGAAGGCCGCGTTCTTCAGCGATCCGGCGGACGCGCTGCGACCATTCGCTGGATTGGTCATCCTGCCAGATTACGGCAGCAGCATCGGGCTCAACAACCTGTGTGAACAGGCGCATCTTGGCCGCGAAATAGTCCTCCATATCCGTGTGATAATCGAGGTGATCGCGGCTGAAATTGGTGAAGGCAGCAGCACTGACCGGCACGCCTTCATTGCGGTATTGCGACAGCCCGTGGCTGGAGGCTTCATAGGCAACATGGCTGACACCTTCGCGGGCCAATCCGCTCATGTTGCCCAGAAACGTCACGATATCCGGTGTTGTCAGCCCGGTTGAGACACTCTCGTCTGGTGTGGTCACGCCCAGCGTGCCGATGGAGGCTGCCCGCTCGCCGCACATGCGCCAGATCTGGCGGGTCATCTCTACACATGACGTTTTGCCATTGGTGCCTGTGACCGCCACGATATGGGCTGGCACTGGGGTGAAGAATTGCGCGGCCAGCAACGCGAAATCGCGCCGCGGTTCATCGCTGGCGATGTGCACCGCGCCGTCGACAGTCACGCCGGGGCGCGCCACAACAGCGATCGCGCCCGCGTCGATGGCGGCTGGAATAAAATCCTCTGCATTGAACCGCGCGCCCTGAAACGCGCCGAACACCGTGCCCGGTGCAATCTTGCGATGATCGATTGCAAAGCCGGTCACTTGCTCGCCGCTCATCCCGGCAGAAGATGAAGGCAGTTGCAGGCCAGCATTGGCAGCAAGATCGGCCAGTTTCATCAGTGCCCCTTCATCACCAGAGGTTGCAGATCACTGATATCAACGTCGCGGCGGGCATCGGGTTGCACACCCAGAAGGGGGCCGATCCGGGGAACCAGTCGCCCGACGATGGGCGCAGCGTTCCATGCCGCCGTGCGCTGATAGGAACTGGCCAGCGTGCCGCGCGGCTCGTCCAAAAGAACAATCACGACATAGCGTGGGCGATCCATCGGGAAGGCAGCGGCAAAGCTGGCAATCAGGGACGTGCGGGCATAGCCGCCAGAATTGGGTTTTTCAGCAGAGCCCGTCTTGCCGCCCACACGGTAGCCGGGTGCATCAGCATTACGGCCAGTACCGAATTTGCTGATCATGCGCATCAATTGACGCATGCGTGATGAGGTGGATGCCTTGAACACGCGGCGACCGCGCGGGGCAGCGCCAGGCTCTACCTTACGCAGCGTCGCCGGACGCCAGATGCCCCCATTGACCATTGCGGCATAGGCGCTTGCAAGATGCAGCGGAGTAACCGCCAGACCATGGCCATAGCTGACGGTCATGTTCTTGACCCGGCGCCAATCGCCCTTGGGCCAGATTGGATACCCCTTGGCCGGCAGTTCGATATACGGCCGTTCGTGCATGCCCAGATCCATCATCGTCTTGCGCAGACGCTCTGCACCCAATTCATCGGCAACACGCGCAGTGACCGTGTTGGAGGAATAGATCAGCGCCTGCGGGACATTCAGGGTCTGCCCCTTGGGCTTCAGGTCGCGAATGGTCTGACGGCCTACTGTGACCGGGGTTGCATCCCACTCGCGGCCGAAATCGCGCACCACACCGGCATCAATCGCCGCAGCAATGCTGAGCGGTTTGAAAGTCGATCCCAATTCATAGACCTTGTTGGTGACAAGGTTGAACATGTTGTCGGCACCTTGCTGATCTATCCGGTTGGGATCAAATTCAGGCAATGACGCCAGTGCCATCACTTCGCCCGTGTCGACGTCAAGCACAATGCCTGCTGCACCAATCGCGTCCACGGCCAGCATACCGCGGCGCAATTCATCCTCCAACGCGCCCTGCACGCGAATATCGATCGACAATGGCACCGGATCACCCCGCAGGGCCGGATCACTCAGCTGTTTATCGAGCACTTGCTCCATACCCACACGGCCTTTGCCGTCAGCAGCGACATAGCCGAGCACATGTGCGCCCATGCTGCCTTGCGGATAATGCCGGTCGGTCTCGCGCGGCATACCCAACGCCAGCTCGCCGATTTCCTGGACCCGGTTCGCTTCTTCGGGGAGAACACGCCGGCGGATGTAGCCCGCCTTGCCGGATGCCAGCTGACGGGTGACCTTGGCTTCATCGAGTGTGGGAAAAATTGCCTTCAGCTCGCCGGCGACCTGCTCAGGGGCTTTGACCAATGGCGGTCCTTCATCGCCCATCGCCTTGGGATTGTACCACAGAGCATAGGCAGGAAAGGCACGGGCCAGCGACTGCCCATTGCGGTCCGTAATTTCGCCCCGCGGAGGCAGCAGGGCCTCTTCCAGCGACGTGCGCGCAACGCTGCGGTCAGCCAGGCCGAAATAGAAAATGCGCAGCACAGCGGCAAGCGCCACAAGGGCAAATATCAGCGCAACCCACAGGACGCGCCACCGCGCGATCGTCAGCGATTGCCGCCGGAATGTGACCAGATGGACTCTGCCTGTCGATATGGCCGTTGTGGCCGACAGTGCGTTCATTCGGCGACCTCGGCCGACAACATGGTGCGCGCCTGGGCGGGCCGGACGGGTGAAGCCTCAGCCAGAAGATCGCCAAACGCCTCGGCAAAGACCACGCCCGCCTCAACCTCGGCAGAAGCCACCGTCAACTCGACCGGCTGACCCGTCAGCGGGGACCGCATATCGCCCGGCCCATCAGATTCCACCGGCACATCGGCACGAGCCACACGGATCGGGCTGGGTGCATCGGGACCGATGGGCGAACCGAGGCTGGCAAGCTGGCGCTCATTGGCCAGATACTGATCGGGACGCGGAGCCTTGTAGCCAAAATCGACCGCATTCCATTCGGACAGCTGGCGCTGGCTGGCGCGGGTCTGGAATTCGGTTTCCAGCATGATCGTCTCGTTTTTGAGAGCAATGATCTGCCGTTCGGCGAGCAACACCTCGCTGTTGACCGCATGAACCCGGAAGGTGAGCGCAAGGAACAGCCCCGCGCACACAGCAAGCGCCACCAGCCATCCGATCTGCCTCAATCGTGAGCCGGAAGCCATCATGCTGCCATCTCCCTTGCTGGTGTATGCGTTCGAATTGCGTGGCGCAGTGTCGATGACCGCGCGCGGGGGTTGCGTTCAATCTCGGCCTGGCCAGGCCGGATCGCTTTGGACACTTTGGCAAAGACCGGGGCAGGACCGGCGATTTCGCCGGGCAAATGGCGCGATACAGCGCGGCCAGCGCCGGACGCTTCGCGCAGGAAACGTTTCACGATGCGATCTTCCAGACTGTGAAAGCTGACCACGGCCAGCACACCGCCTTCGCGCAGCAGAGCTTCTGCTGCCAGCAAACCGGCGCGCAATTCGCCCAGTTCGTCATTCACATGAATCCGGACCGCCTGAAAGCTGCGGGTGGCAGGGTCCTTCTTGTCATGCGGGCGATAGCCGAGAGCTTTGCGCACCACGCGGGCCAGATCGCCGGTTGTCTCTAACGGACGAGCCGCCACAATGGCACGCGCGACCCGGCGTGACTGACGCTCCTCGCCATATTCATACAGCACATCAGCAATCGCTGCCTCATCCGCGCTGTTGAGAAAATCAGCCGCGCTTTCGCCCTGCTGGCTCATTCGCATGTCAAGCGGTCCATCGCTGGAAAAAGCAAAGCCACGCTCGCCCTGATCAAGCTGCATGGACGAAACACCGATATCCATCACAACGGCATCGACTTGGGGAACACCGATGCGCTCCATCTCTGCGCGCATGCGCGAGAACCGTTCTGCGTGAAGCGACAGGCGGCCATCGAATTCCTCAACCATGGCAGACCCGGCGGCAATGGCATCGGGATCGCGGTCAAAGGCGTAAACCTGTGCGCCTGCATCCAGCAGCGCACGCGAATACCCGCCGGCGCCGAATGTCGCATCAATTATGCGCATGCCGCTGCCGGGCGCGATCGCTGCGACAACTTCATCAAGCAAGACGGGAATATGCGGAGCGGTCACTTCGCGCCCCCCTTGCTTTTGGCCTTGGCTTCAGCCTCAGTAACCAGATTGGCGCAGGCGACCTGGGCGCTTTCCCAGCCATCGCCCATTTCAGCCAGCTCGGCAGGGTTCCAGATGGTGAAGAAACGTCCGCCGCCCTGAAAGTACAGGCCCTCACCGACCTGACCCAGAGTGCGCAGATGTTCAGGCATGACAAAGCGGCCACTGTCATCAAAGGGCATTTCGGCAAAGCCGAACAATTGCATGGCGCGCAGATCGCGGTCCCAATCGTCCTGACCCAGCCGAAGCGCGCGCTCTTCCTCGCGGTCGAGCTGGGCTTCCAGCTCTTCCTTGCGCGACAGGCCGAAGCCGATCAGGCAGTTCCAGCGTTCGTGTTTTGCAAGGCAAAGGATTTTGCTGCCGCCAGAGGATTCCTTGACCGCCTTGCGGAACAACGGAGGCAGGACAAAGCGGCCCTTATCGCCGGCGGGCGAATATGCCTGTCCACTGTACCCTCCGAACGACACCCTGCGGCCTCCACCCTCTTCAATGGGCCATCGGTCGGCCCGTCCCCTTCTTCAGACAAATCTTTCCCACCCCACCCGCGCGCAAAAACGGGTGGCCAGCCCCGCGATGCGGGACGCAGCTCAGAATCTCATGTCCGATAGACAGTGGTCATAACCCGCAGATGCGGGGGATGAAAGGGATTTTTGCGGGATTTTACGGGATAACCCGTTAAAATATTGAATTCACACAATATTTATGGGCGTGATAAGCCAGTGCTTCTCCCAACAACGCTCAACACAATGCTCCAATCACCTGTATTTGTGGCGGAAATCCCGCGATTCTCCGCCAACCGACTCGCCCGTCCCGCATTTTCCCCATTGGCTGATCAGCAGTTTACGAAAAGGCTTTGTCCAACAAAGCTTGAAGATCGCTTGCCGCAGCGTCAGACCAATCGTGGACTTCAAAAACGGTGGCGTCGGCCACGATCGTCGCGCGTCCTTCACCAATGTCGCAAACGGCCACCCGGCCTTGTGCTTCAAGAGCACATTTGGGCGCAGCCTGCGTTTCGTCGCCTTGCCCTACACCAGCATCGGCCAGACCAAGCTCGCCAGACATGACAGCAGGCAATGCTCCGCCATCATAGGCAAAAGTCTGGATTGCAAGCGGCTGTTTTTCATCAAACACAATCGTCAGTCCCCAGCGCGCCAGGACCGGCGGCACAAGAGTCGACATCTGCGGATTGCGCGGATCGCCAAGCGGGTAGGAATAATGGCCGGCCAGCATCGGATCGAGAGCGAGCAACAACTCGCCACCCTGTGTCACCCAGTCATCCAGCGCAACATTGTCCGCCGGGGTTAGCCCGCGCGGCTGGATCACCATCAACTGGCCAAGCGAAGCGAGTGTTGGCGGCGCTTCGCCAAACGCATCATCGGGCAAAGCAGCTTCATCGGCATCGCCGTCCTGCGGGCTCAGCGTGTCCAAAGCGGATAGGTCAAAGCGGCCTTCAAGATGCGTGCGCACCCACGGCAATTTTGCGTCTCTGGCGACAAGATCGGTCAAGGCCACCCCGTCAGGCCAGTAGATCGGCAGGCTGGTCATCAGGCCCAGCGGTTCGCGCTCGCCCGGCGGGATCGGGTCAGCAATCGATGCTGCATCGGTCTGAAGCGTTGCCCCTTCGGCATCGGCCTGCGGCGAGCAGGCCGCCAACGAGCCAGCCAGCACAGCAGCGCACACGCAGCCGAGCATTTTCGCTGCGCCCGATTTGCTCAATCTATTGCGCTGCATCAGGCACTCCTTGTTCGGGAAGGATGGCAGGTTCCTGCGTGGCAACCGGGCTCGGTTCTGCGGGCAGATCAGGCACCAGGCCAGCGTCAGCCAGCGGATCGCGCTGTGGTGCTGGCGCGGTCGGCTCGGTCGTGGGGGCCGCATCGGGCACGGCAGTCTCGTCCGAAATTCGCGCGCGGTTCTGGATCACGTTGGCTAGGCCCACCAGCAGCAGCATGGCGGCAATCCCGGACATACCAACCTGCAGCCGATGCATGGCCTCCGACCGCGTACCGCCTAGCGGTGCAGCGACCAGTTCGGCATCAGACAGTTCGTCCTGTTGCGAGGTAATCACATCAGCCATGATGGCAGGCTAGGCTATTGCAGGGCACAGGCAAAGTCCCAATTGCTCAGGCCCAATCCTTCAGGCACCCTCAAGCCAATCGAAAACAGGAAGTTCTTTCTGCCGCAGCCATTCGGCATTGTACAAGGTGCTGAGATAACGGAAGCCGGTGTCGCACAGGATGGTCGCCACCCGTGGATTGTCGCGACCTTCAGCTTTCAAATGCTTACCCAGCGCAATCGCACCCGCAACATTAATGCCAGAAGACAGGCCAAGGCACAGCCCTTCCTCGCGCAGCAGCTGTTCGACCCAATGCATGCCTTCTTCGTCAGAAATGCGGAACTGCGTGTCGATCAACGCGCCTTCAAGATTGCCCGTGATACGGCCCTGCCCGATCCCTTCTGCCACCGAAGATCCTTCGCTGCGCAGTTCGCCATGGGCGTAATAATTGTACAGCGCAGCGCCATGCGGATCGGTCAACGCGATGCAAACATTCTCGTCGCGCTCTTTCAGTCCAAGGCCGACACCGGCGATAGTCCCGCCCGTTCCCGCAGCGCAGGTGAAGCCATCGATGCGCCCTTCGAGCTGTTCCCACATTTCGACCGCCGTGCCTTCGATATGCGCCTTGCGATTGGCGGTATTGTCAAATTGTCCGGCCCAGATCGCTCCTTCTGTTTCTTCCGCCATGCGGCGAGAGGTGTGCTGGAAGTGAGCCGGATCGGCATACTTCGTTGGCGGAACCAGCACCAATTGCGCACCCAAAGCGCGCAAGGTGTCCATCTTCTCCTTCGACTGATTGTCGGGCATGACAATGATCGTCTTGTAGCCCAGCGCATTGGCCACCAGCGCAATGCCGATACCAGTGTTGCCAGCGGTCCCTTCGATCACCGTCCCGCCAGGCTTCAGCTCGCCGCGCGCTTCTGCATCGCGGATCATGTACAGGGCAGCGCGATCTTTTACCGAGGAGCCCGGATTGGCAAATTCGCATTTGCCCCAGATCTCGCAACCGGCGGCCTCGCTCGGCCCTTCTAACAGGACAAGCGGAGTGTTGCCGATCAGGTCGAGCGTCGATTGGAAAGGTTGAGTGATATTCATGGCATCCGAACTAATCGTTCGAACCCCATGCTGCAATGAAGATCAATCTTCAGGGGCGATAGTCACCTTAAGGCCGTCCAGTTCCGAAGTCAGCGGAATCTGACACGACAGGCGCGAATTTTCCGCGCGGTGATCGGAGCTTTCCAGAAGGTCATCCTCGTCTTCGCTCATCGCCGGCAGTTTGTCGGTAGGACCGCTATCGACCATGACATGGCAAGTCGCGCATGAACAGCAGCCGCCGCAAAGCGCCAGCAATTCGTCAAAACCATTGTCGCGGATGGCTTCCATCACGGTCAGGCCTTCACCCACTTCCACTGTGGACTCTTCACCTTCACGATTGACGACAATCAACTTGGGCATGCTCGATCTTCCTTCGTAAAATGCGCCGCTGCCAAATACGGCAGACAGCCCTATCAGTGTACCGGGCGGGCTGCTACGCATTGACGCAGATATTTGCAAGCTAGGGGAAATGGTAGTGGGTCTGTCCAGACAGACAATCGAGGCGCATCTGGGCGCTGTGGCTGCCTGCGACAATGCGGTGGCCGACGCGCTCCAACTGGTCGGCTATCCCGAAGCGCGCGTTCGCCCGACCGGTTATCGGACCCTGCTTCGCACCATTGTGGGCCAGCAGGTTTCCGTCGCAGCGGCCAGCAGCGTGTGGAGCAAGCTTGAAGCAGAATTGGGCGAAGAGATGGCACCAGCAGAATTGCTTGGCCGGGATTTTGATACGCTGCGCGCTTGCGGCCTGTCTCGCCAGAAACAGGGCTATGCCCGCTCGCTATGCGAATTGGTTGAAGCCGGCGCGCTCAACCTGGACGATCTGCCTCACGATGACGAGGCAGCCATTGCCGAGTTGACCAGGATCAAGGGGATCGGGCGCTGGTCTGCCGAGATCTATCTGCTATTTGCCGAGGGGCGGCCAGATATCTGGCCCGCTGGCGATCTGGCGGTGCAGGAAGGCGTGAAACGCCTGTTGTCGCTAAAGGAGCGTCCAGCGGAAAAAACCACCCGAAGCCTTGGCGAACGCTGGTCACCCTATCGTGGATCGATGGCCATCTTCACTTGGCATTACTACGCCAATCCCGCGCTGTGACCCAGTGACCCAGTGACCCAGTGACCCAGTAAGTTTGTGCACTCACAATCATGAATTGCGGTATCGAATTTCGCCCCGGTCCACACATTGCCATCAGGAATTGCCATGACCCAAAATCACCCAGCGCTAAGCCATTCGCCCGATCCGGCAATCAGTTCGGCGCGGCCAGGAACTATGGCGGCAGAATTCGGGCCGATCGACAAGAGGGTTGGCTGGCTGGTCGTCAATCGGCTGACCTATCGACTGGTGCGATTTTTGTTGGCGAAGGCCGCGCCCGAATTCGACACATCCGGCGTCGACATTCGTGACGCGGACGAGCTGGGTACAGGCACGAAGCTGGTCACGCCCTTGGAACCGCGCGCATCCGGCAATGCATCAGGCGCGCTGATCCTGATCCATGGCGGCGGAATGGTGATGGGCAGTCCATCGGACATTCTGCCGCAAGCCACGCAAATCGCGCGCAATCTGGGCATCCCCGTAATCTGTGCAGGTTATCGCCTGGCGCCTGAGGCCCCCTTCCCGGCCCCGCTCGATGACTGCCACACTGTCTGGAATAAAGTGCTGCACCATGCAGCAGCATTGGATGTTGACCCGGACAAGCTCGTAATTGGTGGATACAGCGCTGGCGCGGGCCTTGCTGCCGGACTGGCCCTGCGCCTGCTTGATGAGGGCGGCCCCCAGCCCGCCGCCCAATTGCTGGTTTACCCGATGCTGGAAGATCGCACTGCTGCCCGGCGCGAACTCGACACCCCACGCCATCGTGTGTGGAGCAATCGCAATAATTTGTTCGGGTGGCGCAGCTATCTGGGCTGTGAACCAGGCACTGCTGCACACGAATATGCGGCCCCTGCCCGCCGCGAGGATTTTACCGGCCTGCCACCCGCCTGGATCGGCGTGGGGACTTGCGATCTTTTTCTGGACGAGGATCGCGCCTACGCCCGCGCTCTGGCCGATGCAGGGGTTGATACCACCTATCTGGAGGTGGCCGGGGGAATTCATGCCTTTGATGCTGCAGGCACGGACATCGCCCGCGCGTTCGTGGCAGCGCAGCACGCCTTTATCGCTCAGCATACCAGCTGATCCAACTTGGCATAACCTTGGCAAACTGTGCGCCAGCCATTGGAAAGCGGCCCGGCCATCCCTAGCTGTCACCTGACCCCAAGGGAGACAGTATGACAGCCGCCAACAACGCCATCGACACTTTTCCGCTCATTCCCCGCGATGCCCTGTTCGGCAATCCCAGCCGCGCCATGGGCCGGATCAGTCCCGATGGACAGTGGTTGAGCTGGCTTGCCCCGGATAATGACGTGCTCAACATCTGGCTCGCCCCGGCCAGCGATCCCGGCAATGCCAAGGTCATCACATCGGCTGATGAACGTCCGATCCAGCAGTATATGTGGTCGCCGGATTCGCGCACGGTGCTGTATATTCAGGACAAGGGCGGGGACGAGAATTTCCTGCTCTACAGCATCAATGTCGCAACTGGCGAGGAAAGCTGTCTGACCCCGTTCGACAATACGCGCGTCGATATCATCGCCGGGTCCCATGCGATGAAGGACGCCATCCTGATCGGCCTCAACAATCGAGACCCCCAGTTTCACGATGTACACCGGCTCAACCTCAACTCGGGCGAGCTGACGCTGGTACTGGAAAACACTGGTTATGCCGGGTTCATGGCCGATGACACGCTGACCCTGCGCATGGCGATGCGTCAGAACGAGGCCGGTGGCACAGATTATTTCCGCGTAAACGACAATATTGTGGAAGAGGAACCTTTCTCCGCCACCGAAATGGAAGATGCGCTCACCACCAGTCCGGCAGGTTACACCAATGACGGGTCGATCCTCTACTGGCTCGACAGCCGCGATCGCGACACCGCCGCGCTTTATGCAGAAGATGTCGAAACCGGTGAACGAACGCTGATCGCAGAGGATGACAGGGCCGATATTGGTGGAACCCTGCGCAATGCCGAAACCGGCGTGATAGAGGCCTACTCAGTCAATTATCTGACCACCCAGTGGACCGCGATTGATCCGGCGATAGGTGCTGCCTTCGAATTTCTACGCAGCCAGTTGAGCGGCGAAATCGGTGTTTCCAGCCGCACGGATGATGACCGCACATGGATCGTGTGGAATGATCCGCTGACCGCATCGACTGCGACCTACATCTACGACCGTGATGCGGGCACTCTGACCCCATTCTATGTCTCTCGTCCCGAACTGGAAGGTATGCCGTTGCAGCCCATGCATACGGTTGAGATAAGCGCGCGCGACGGCTTGACCCTGCCATCTTATCTAACGTTGCCTGCGGGCTGCGATGCAGATGCCACTGGCCGGCCGAGCGCACCGGTGCCGATGGTTCTGCTGGTCCATGGCGGCCCTTGGGCGCGCGATAATTACGGCTTCAATTCGACCCATCAAATGCTGGCCAATCGCGGATACGCCGTGCTCAGCGCCAATTTCCGCGGCTCGACCGGCTTTGGCAAAAGCTTCATCAACGCTGGCAACAAGCAGTGGGGCCTGGCGATGCATGATGATCTGATCGATGCGGCGCAATGGGCCGTGGACGAAGGGATCGCCCAGCCGGAAAAAATCGCCATCATGGGCGGCTCCTATGGCGGTTACGCGACGCTGGCCGGCCTTGCTTTCACTCCCGATACTTTTGCTTGCGGGGTTGATATTGTCGGCCCGTCAAATCTTGAAACCCTGTTGGAAACCATCCCGCCCTATTGGGCGCCGATGGTGAAGATCTTCCACGAACGGATGGGCGATCCCGGCACGGAAGAAGGCCTCGCCCTGCTCAAGGCGGCAAGTCCGCTGTACAAGGCTGACCAGATCACCAAGCCATTGTTGATCGCGCAAGGGGCCAACGATCCCCGCGTGAAACAGGCTGAGAGCGACCAAATCGTTGGCGCAATGAAGGATGCAGGCATACCGGTCACCTATGTGCTGTACCCTGACGAGGGGCACGGGTTTGCGCGCCCCGTCAACTCGCTCGCCTTCTTCGCGCTGGCAGAGAATTTCCTCGCGCAATGCCTTGGCGGGCGGGCTGAACCGGTGGGTGACGTCATGGCCCCATCGACAGCACAGATCATCGAAGGTGCTGTCCATGTGAAGGGTCTGGGCTGACATCAATGTCAGTAGCTGACAAGGGCACTTGCGCGCGCTAGGGCTGGCGCCAAGGAATGATTGGGGAGGAATTGATATGTCTGAGCGTAAGGCGATTTTCATCACGGGTGGCGGCTCGGGCATTGGGCGAGAAGTTGCACGCCATTTCGGTGAACGCGGCTGGTTCGTCGGGCTTGGCGACATCAATGTCGAAGGCATGGAAGACACAGAGGCGCTCTTGCCCGGCGGATTTTCCTATTCCCACAAGTTGGACGTGCGCGACCGCGATGCCTGGGACGTCGCGCTGGACGCATTTTCGACCGCAGCGGGCGGGCGCATTGATGTGGTCTTCAACAACGCCGGAATCGCTCATGGCGGCGCGTATATAGAGCAGACACGGGACGAGATCGAAAATCTGATCGATATCAACGTCAAAGGGGTCCTGTTTGGTGCGCAGGCCGCTCACAAGCATTTGGCAAAAACCGCGCCGACAGCGATACTCATCAACACGGCAAGCATCGCCGGGATCATTGGATCGCCGGGTCTGGCAGCCTATTCTGCCACCAAATGGGCAGTGCGCGGTTTGACCGAGAGTCTCGATGCGGAATGGGCCAAGGAAGGGATCAGGGTCGCATCGTTATGCCCTGGCTTTATTGACACCCCGATGATTGATCAGGTCCAGGAAGATTCCAATCGCACAGCCAAGGAAGCGCTAAAGGAAAGCGGTATGGAGGTCTCACCGGTCAGCGATGTGGCCGACGTGGTCTGGTCGATCGTTCATGGTGACGACCTGCATTATACCGTGGGCAAGTTTGCCAAGAAAATGCGCCGCCTTCACCGCTGGTTGCCCGGGACATTTCGCAAGCAAATGCGGTCGCAAGGTCTGATTGTCGAAATTTGACCTGTTGCGCCCGAATCAAACCAACGCATCAATTGCGCCAGCCATCACCGCATCACGCTCTGACAATCCGCCGCCATTGTCCGGATCGGCATCATGCGTGATCAATGTGATCTCCACCCGATTGTAGACATTGAACCATTCGGGATGATGGTCATGGCTTTCAGCCAGCAGCGCGACCTGTGCCATGAAACCCCATGCCTCGCTGAAATTGGCAAACTCGAATTTGCGTTCAATCGCCCGGCCTTCACGCGCAATTGACCACTCGGGATGGGCCGTCAGCAGGGCGTCGCATTCGGCATCGGTCAATTGGGGCACGGACATCTCAATTCTCCAGAGTCGCAAATTGTTGTTCCGCGCCAGCCTTTCGCCTATCGCTGCGCCCCATGCAAGCCAGCCTGTCCGCGACCGATCTAGCCTGCCGTCGTGGTGACCGCTTGCTGTTCACCCGACTTTCGCTGGTGGTTCAGCCGGGCGAGGTGGTGCAGATTACCGGGGCAAACGGCACGGGCAAATCCAGCCTGTTGCGCATTCTGGCGGGATTGCTTGCCCCTTACGCTGGCAAGGTTACTCGCCATGGCGATGTCGGACTGCTCGACGAGAATCCCGCTCTGGACGAACATTTGCCGCTTGGCAAAGCGCTCGATTTCTGGCGCAGCGTAGACGGCACGCCCGACACGCTTGTAGCGCATGGGTTGGAGCCGTTGATGGACGTGCCCGTGCGCTTCCTTTCCACCGGCCAGCGCAAACGCGCCGCCCTCGCCCGGCTGGATGCACAGGGCCCTGACATCTGGTTGCTCGACGAGCCGCTCAATGGGCTGGACAGCGATGCGGCCGCCGACGTGGGGACAATGGTGGACGCCCACCGCCGCGCCCAGGGCATTTGCGTATTGGCATCGCACCAACCCTTCCCGCTGGATGGTGTGCGCCAGATCGATCTGGTGGGCTTTGCGCCATGAACGGTCCGTTTCTCACTTTGCTGAGGCGTGACCTGCGCAATCTGCTGACCGGCGCGCATGGTTCGGGCGCTATCCTGCCACTGCTGTTCTTTCTCAGCATCGCGATGCTCTATCCCTTTGCCGTAGGCCCCAACCCGACCCTGCTAGCGAAAACCGGCGGAGGGATTGTGTGGATCGCCGCTCTACTGGCCGCGATCTTGCCTTTGGACGGGCTCATCTCGCGCGATCTCGAAACTGGCTTTTTCGACCAGTTCAGATTGCGCGGCATTTCCGAGGAATGGGTCTGCGCTGCCCGGCTGATTGCCCATTGGCTCAGCTTTGGACCGCTGCTGATTCTGGCGTGCATCCCGGCCGCTGCCCTGCTCGGGTTGGAGCGGCAGACTGTTGGGCTGCTGATGCTCGGCCTGCTGGCTGGCACACCCGGCCTTGCAGCCGTGGGATTGATGATTGCTGCCCTCACCGCCTCCCTGCGCAGCGGCGCTGCGCTCGCCGGACTGATGCTGGTTCCGCTCGCTTTGCCGATCCTGATTTTCGGGGCTGGCGCGCTGGCCCGAAGCGATCCGGCAACGCTGGGCTTCGCCGGGGCGATCAGTCTGCTTCTGGTTGCGGTGGCTCCCTTCGCAGCAGGCGCTTCAATCAGAGCTGCGAGGGAGGGCTGAAATAACGCAGCCTCAATAAGGCGGCTGGTCCTTGCCCGTCGGGCTTTTGGTGAATATCTCGTTGCCGGTTTCCGTGATCGCCAGGCTGTGTTCGAACTGCGCGCTGAGGGACTTGTCACGGGTAACTGCTGTCCAGCCATCGCCCAGCACTTTGGCCCAAGGCTTACCCAGATTGATCATCGGTTCGATGGTGAAAAACATGCCGGGTTTCAACTCTGGTCCGGTGCCCGCTTGGGCGGCGTGCACCACTTCGGGCGCATCATGGAACAGGCGGCCCAGACCGTGGCCGCAAAACTCGCGCACCACGCCGTAGCGGAACTGACGTGCATGCGCCTCGATCGCAGCGCCAATATCGCCCAGCCGCGCGCCGGGCTGTGCCGCCTCAATCCCCAGCATCAGGCATTCATAGGTTACGTCGACCAGCCGCTTGGCCTTGAGCGAAGGTTCGCCTGCGAAGAACATCCGGCTGGTATCGCCGTGCCAGCCATCAAGCAGCGGTGTCACGTCGACATTGACGATATCGCCGTCCTTGAAAACCTTGTCGCTGGGGATGCCGTGGCAAATCACGTGATTGATCGAGATGCAGCAGCTGTGGGTGTAACCGCGATAACCCAGCGTTGCCGGAACCGCGCCGCCATCCAGCATCATTTCGCGGATTGCGGTATCAACGCTTTCAGTGGTCACGCCCGGCTTCACCAGATCGGCCACTTCATCAAGGATGCGCGCAGCCAATTGGCCCGCCTTGCGCATGCCTTCAAAGCCTTCCTGGGTATGCAGCTTGATCGTGCCGTCACGATAGACGGTCTGATCGCCTTCAACGAGTTGGTATTGGTTCATGCGCGGCCATATAGCGGCCCGCACTGCAAATTGCGAGTGACAAGCGGCATATCGTCACTAAGTGGGAGGGCATGACTGACAAAACCGACCTCATCCAGCCTGATCGCGGACAAGACGCGATTGCCATCCATCTGACCAATTCTGACAGCTTTGCCGAGTGGTCCAAGTCGCTTTCGGCTGGCCAGCGCGCATCACTGGCGGCGCAAAAATTTGACGGCGGCGGATACCAGACCGCCATTGTGCCGGATGGAGATGGCTGGTTTGCCGTGGGCGGGGTCGCCAATCCGGATGATCTTTCCAGTTGGTGCCTGGCCAAGCTGGCCGAAGTCCTGCCCGAGGGGACCTATCGCCTTGCATCAGGCGATCCGGGGCCGGCCATGCATGGCTGGCAGACCGCGCAATACAATTTTGCTCGCTACAAGAAAGACGACAAGCCCACCGGGCCGCGCGTTCTTGTGACAACGCAGGTCAAGCGGATTGATGCTGCCATCGCCGAAGCGGGTGCCGAAATGCTGGTGCGCGATCTCGTCAATACGCCTGCCGAGGACATGGGCCCGGCTGCGCTTGAGGCTGAGTGCGAGAAGCTGGCCAAGGCGCATTCGGCTTCTCTCAAAGTGACCAAGGGCGACACGCTGGAACAGGAATATCCCATGGTCCATGCGGTGGGCCGGGCCGCCACACGCCACCACGCGCCGCGCATCATGCACCTCATATGGGGCAAGGAAAGTGATCCGGTGGTTGCGATTGTCGGCAAAGGTGTCAGCTTTGATTCCGGCGGTCTGGATATCAAACCGGCGGCAGGCATGAAGCTGATGAAGAAGGATATGGGCGGCGCTGCCCATGCCATCGCACTTGCATCAATGATCATGCAAGCCGGGTTGAAGGTGCGCCTGCACCTGCTGGTGCCAGCGGTTGAGAATGCCATTTCGAGCAACAGTTTCCGCCCCGGTGACGTGCTCCAGACGCGCAAGGGACTGACCGTCGAAATCGGCAATACCGATGCCGAAGGGCGCTTGATCCTGGGCGATGCGCTGACCCGTGCGAGCGAGGAAGACCCCGAGTTGATAATCGATTTTGCGACGCTGACAGGCGCTGCACGTGTGGCACTTGGTCCTGATCTGCCCGCGCTGATGACCCGGCAAGACGGGACGGCAGACGATCTGATTGCAGCGGGCAAGGCCAATGACGATGAGCCTTGGCGTCTACCGCTGCCCGGAAGCTATCGCGAATGGCTCAAGTCCGATATCGCCGACCTCAACAATGCCCATGGCAATGCCTATGCCGGGGCCAGCGTTGCTGGTCTTTTCCTCGACAATTTTGTCGGCGAAGGGATTGAATGGGCCCATTTTGACACCTTTGCCTGGCGCCCGTTTGCCAAACCTGGGCGGCCCAAGGGCGGCGCGTCATATGGTTTGCGGGCCAGTTTTCACATGTTGCAGCAGCGCTACGGTGGTTGACGAAATGGGCGGTAAACTTGCTCCAAGCGAGTGGACTGTATAAGCGCGCCGGAGCGCGGCGAAGATGCCGTGTGACGACATGTGTTTGGGGAATATGCCGGGATGAGCGGCGAAGTGTCATATTCGGTTCCACACGGCCCCTTGCGGCTGGCCGGCCCCGTCGTGCGTCCCGACCCTGGCACCCTGCCTCTGCGCGGTGATCTGGCGCACATGGCACTGGCGGGCCAGCATCTGGCTGCCCACTACGTAATCCCCCATCTTTACACCGTGAATGCCTCGGGTGCAGCACTGGCGCTTCAGGCCGCATCGGACAGCGAAACGATCTGTGCTGTGGACCAGGGTTCAACGCTGGAAGTGCTCGATTTTTCTGGTGATTGGGCATGGGCTACCGTCGGTCCGGATGGGCCATCGGGCTATATCCCCAGCGCACATCTCACCCAGATTGCTGGCTGAGCGCACATCATGAAGCCGCAGATTTTCATCGATGGAGCCGCAGGGACAACCGGCATCGAAATCCATCAGCGGCTCGCAAGCCGGAATGAACTTGATCTGATCATTCTGAGCGAGGACGATCGCAAATCGGACAAGGCGCGAGGTGAAGCCCTGCATGCCGCCGACATTGCGATCCTGTGTCTTCCGGACGACGCATCGCGCCAGGCTGTGGCCTTGGCGCAAGGCAGCAGCACCCGCTTCATCGACGCCTCCTCGGCGCATCGTGTGGCGGATGGCTGGACCTATGGCTTTCCCGAATTGATTGGCCATGATGCTGTGGCCAAGGCGCGCTATGTCAGCAATCCGGGTTGCTATCCGACCGGATTTCTCGCGCTGGTCGCGCCGCTGGTAAAGCAGGGCCTCCTGCCCGCCGATTATCCTTACAGCGTCAATGCCGTATCGGGCTATTCCGGCGGTGGGAAAGCCCTGATTGCCCGCTTTGCCGACGAAACCGACATTGCTTTACGAGCCTATGGCATGGCGCTGGATCACAAGCATCTGCCGGAAATGCAGACCTATGCCGGATTAACCCATCCACCAGTCTTTTCGCCCAGCGTAGTGCCCGCAATGCGCGGCATGCTGGTCGACGTGCCCGTGTTGCTGGCTGCCTTGCCCGGCGCTCCTTCCGCCGATGATCTTCACACCGCGCTCAGCAGCTTTTACGCCGGGTCTCCGATCGTCAGTGTCGCCCCGTTCGGCTCCGCGCCGGCCGAGTTTTTACTGCGGGAAGGCGCTGCACCATGGGACGGTCTGGAACTGCATGTTTTTGCCGACAGCGACAGCAGCCAGGCGCGCCTCATCGCCCGGCTCGACAATCTGGGCAAAGGCGCCAGTGGCGCGGCAGTCCAGTCGCTCAATCTGATGTGCCGGTTCGATGAGACCGCCAGCTTGTCGCTTTGAAAGAGCAATGCTTGCCTAAAAATTGGGCAGTTGTGGATTGAGAATCGGGCACTAAAACGCCTCCACGAACAATAATTGCGGCAGATGGCCTCTCATTGAATTGCCTTTGCGGTGGAGACCGCAATGTTCTAACAAACCTGCACCCTGCCTTGGCACGATTCTTGGATTAACAATTGTGCAAGGAATGGGTCCCGCCAACCGGCCTCACGTCTCGAAATTCGGTTCGAGCATCCAGTTGGTCCGATGCGCAAGGACAAGACAGACGTGAAAAAGATCGAAGCGATCATCAAACCGTTCAAACTCGACGAAGTGAAAGAGGCTTTGCACGAGATTGGCGTATCCGGAATTACCGTGACGGAGGCCAAGGGTTTTGGCCGTCAGAAAGGCCACACCGAGCTTTACCGCGGCGCAGAATATGTGGTCGATTTCCTACCCAAGGTTAAGCTGGAAGTGGTGGTGCCGGATACGATTGCCGACAGCGTGGTCGAAGCGGTCGCAGCTGCTGCGCAGACCGGGCGGATTGGCGATGGCAAGATCTTCGTCTCACCCATTTCCTCAGCTCTTCGTATCCGCACTGGTGAAAGGGACGATGACGCGGTCTAGCGACAATCAGGCGTCTGGCGGCAAGTTTGCTCGCAAGAGCGCGGCAGGGCCCACCAGATCAAGTTTCAAGGAATGAATTTCCGGGTCGAAAAATTTCAAACCGCCTGCATCAGCAGGCATCAATATCAACTTTGACAAACATCAATTTGGCAAGAAAAAGCTGGAGGCTACTACACAATGGCAAGTGCAAATGACGTCCTGAAAAAAATCAAGGACGAGGAAATTGAATGGGTCGATCTCCGCTTTACCGACCCCAAGGGCAAGTGGCAGCACCTGCAAATGGTCGCCAGCGTCATGGACGAAGATGCGCTGGAAGACGGCCTGATGTTCGATGGCTCCTCGATTGAAGGCTGGAAGGCCATCAACGAATCCGACATGATCCTGAAACCGGATCTGTCGTCGAGCTATGTCGACCCGTTTTCCGCCACTCCGATGATGGTCCTGTTCTGCGACATCGTGGAACCGTCTGATGGCCAGTTGTATGCGCGTGATCCGCGTTCGACCGCCAAGCGCGCAGAAGCCTATCTCAAGTCCACCGGCATCGGCGACACGGTTTATGTCGGCCCGGAACCTGAATTCTTCATGTTCGACGATGTGCGGTTCGAAGACGGTTATGCCGGATCTGGTTATGCCATCGACGATGTTGAATTGCCCACCAATACGGGCAAGGAATATGAAGGTGGCAATATGGCCCACCGTCCGCGTGCCAAGGGCGGTTATTTCCCCGTGGCGCCGGTCGACAGCGCCATGGACATCCGTGCCGAAATGGTTTCGACCATGATGGAAATGGGCTTGCCCATGGACAAGCATCACCACGAAGTTGCCGCTGCTCAGCATGAACTCGGCATCACATTTGGCGATCTGGTAACCACGGCTGACCGCGTACAGATTTACAAGTACGTCGTGCACCAGGTGGCCCACGCCTATGGCAAGACAGCGACCTTCATGCCCAAGCCGATCAAGGATGATAACGGTTCCGGCATGCACACCCACATGTCGATATGGAAGGATGGCAAACCGACTTTTGCAGGCAATGAATACGCCGGTCTGTCGGAAACCTGCCTCTATTACATCGGCGGCGTGATCAAGCATGCCAAGGCATTGAACGCGTTCACCAACGCCACGACCAACAGCTACAAGCGACTGGTCCCCGGCTTTGAAGCGCCCGTGCTACTGGCTTATTCGGCGCGCAACCGCTCAGCTTCCTGCCGTATCCCTTATGGCGCAGGTGACAAGGCGAAGCGCGTTGAATTCCGCTTCCCTGATGCGCTGGCCAACCCGTATCTGTCGTTTGCGGCACTGCTGATGGCCGGTCTCGACGGGATCGAAAACAAGATCCACCCGGGCGATGCCATGGACAAGAACCTGTATGATCTGCCGCCGGCAGAGCTTGCAGAAGTTCCAACGGTTTGCGGTTCGCTTCGTGAAGCTCTTGAGGCTCTGGAAGCTGATCACGAATTCCTGCTGAAGGGCGATGTGTTCTCCAAGGATCAGATCGATGCCTATGCCGAGCTGAAGTGGGAAGAAGTGATGCGCTTCGAAACCACGCCAAGCCCGGTCGAATTCGACATGTATTACAGCAGCTAAGTGCTGCATCGAGCGAGAGGCCACTTGCGGTCCCTCCTCTCACCCAAGAACATCAACCGTCCGGAGCGATCCGGGCGGTTTTTGTTTGCGCTCAAGCTGCGTCCTATTTGCGATTGAGCTCGGGGCGTGACACACTGATGCTGGTTCACAGCAAAAGAGGTCGAGCATGGGACAGATATCGCAGCCACGCAGCAACAACACCAATCGGCGTCGCTTTCTTGCCGGCAGCGGCGCGCTTTTGGTGGCACTGCCTCTGGCGGGCCCTGCCCGGGCGCAAGGTCTGACCGATATTCTTGCGATGGCATCGGACAGCGCGCTGGACAAGCTCGCCAAGCCCGGCGCATTCTACGATGACGAAGACATCCGGCTCAAACTTCCCCTGATCGGCGATCTGGGAGATTTGGGCGGGCTAGGAAATCTGGCCGAGCGTGCATCGGGCCTGTTTGGCAAATCCAGGAAGGTTGATCTGCTTGGCGGATTGACCCGCACCATCAACGATGCTGCCGGCCTTGCAGCAGGTGAGGCCAAGCCGATTTTCCGCGATTCCATCAATGATCTGTCCATTACCGATGCGCCCGGAATAATCGGCAAGAGCGACGGTGCGACACGCTATTTGCAAGACAGTGCTGGCTCTGCTTTGCAGATAAAACTTCGGCCCCTTGTCGATGATGCGATGAACGAACTTGGCGCCTACCGCCAGTTGGATGATCTCGGCAAGCAATCGCCCTTGGTGGAACAGGCAGGGTTAACCAGCGACCGCTTGGGGACCTCTGTCACCGAGCAGGCTCTGGACGGAATTTTCAGCTATATCGCCAGCGAAGAAGCCAATTTTCGCTCCAATCCCATCGACAAACTTGACGGTTTGCTGGGCGGCGTTTTGGGTTGAGGACACGCGCACAGATGTTTCCTACGTGGTCATATAAGGCTACATTATACTCCGCGAACATCGATAGGGTTTGATCCTATACAGGCGCGATTGGTCCTGGGGCGGTCGGCGAAAAGTTTGCCACCCTTGGACTGTGTAACATGTGTAACCAACAAGGTGGTTTGCCGACTGATTGCTTTGGCTGAAAAACCGCTGATCTGACCAGGCAAATGCAAAGCATTTTCCTACTTGCAGCTGATCTGCTTAATGACTTCGCCTCTCTCCCATAGCGTGAGGCTTTTCATGTCAAAAACACTCAATCGCAAACCCGTGTTCGATGCCATTCGCTCGATCCTTGGCCGCAAATTTCGCTCAAGCGATGTTGCGGCAATCGACCGCGCCATTGATTGCGCGACTGGTGATCGCGCCGCTTGCGTCCCTGCCACTTCGCTCACCATCGGGCCGCAAGGCGTTGCGCTGATCAAGCAGTTCGAAGGATGTGCCCGCCTGCGGACCGATGGGATGGTCGAAGCCTATCCCGACCCGGCCACAGGTGATGCCCCATGGACCATCGGCTGGGGCGCCACCGGCCCCGGTATCGAGCCAGGCACGGTCTGGACCCAGCAGGAGTGCGACGAGCGTCTGGCCCGCGACCTTCTGCGATACTCGGAAGATGTCAGCCGTGCTCTGGGGAGCCGCGCTGTAACACAGGCGCAATTCGATGCGCTGGTCAGTTTTCACTACAACACCGGCGCAATCGCGCGGGCCACGCTGACCCGCAAACACCGCGAGGGTGACTTTGCCGCAGCCGCGCGCGAATTTCAGCGTTGGAACAAGGCAGGTGGCAAGGTTCTGAAAGGCCTCACCCGGCGGCGATTGGCCGAAGCGCGGCTCTATTCGGGAACAACAGCCACAGCTTAATAGTCGCGACTGATTTCCACCACGGCGCTTTCGCGGCCCACCGTCGAAACGCTGGCGAGCAGAGCCAACCAGCTCGTGATCCGGTATTCAACCGAGGTTGCGCTATAGCCACGGCCGTCAGTGATGATTTCAACATAGAATCGTCGACCCAGATTCTTGCCCACCGCAACACCAGTGCCCCGGTCAAGCGCCGGGTCGGCTCCAACGATACGCAACCGGTCGAGGCCAATCGCGCTGCGCAGCTTGTTGATCGGGTCGACCCCCGAACCGCCCCGCAAGCTGGCTAGAGCTGCTCCCAATTGCAGGGCATCGGTGGCCGACAAGGTAGTGATCGAACCGCCAAACAGCAGGCGCGAAAGGATTTCCTCTTCCGGTAATGCCGGATTTGAACTGAAGGTGACCTCAGGCTCCAGTGCATTGCCTCTGACATCCACTGTGACGGTCAGACCGTCTTTTTCGGTTTGCGCTTCAATGTCCACGCGTGGGTCAATCGGGAGATCCTGATCGAAGTCGATCTCGCCGCGCGTCAATTCAAAACGGGTTCCGGCAAAGCTGTATGAACCGCGAACCATGCGCGCCTCACCTCCGATGCGCGGGTCCTCGGTCGTGCCGCGAAGAACGATATCCGCGCTCCATTCGCTGTCGAGCCCCAGACCGTCGACATCGATCCTGCTGCGAGCACGGGCATCGATCAGATACCGCCACGCTGCACCGGGAGCCACCGGTGGAGCAATATCGGCAGGAAGGTTGATTTCTCTAGTGGTAATATTCGGTAAGGAAACATCGTCAGCCGCTGTGCCAAGACGCCAGCTGGCGCGATCAATCTGCAGCCGCCCGGCAATGGTGCCGCCCACACCGTTCGAAACGATCCGCAAGGGACCGGTGACTGTCGCGACCAGACCATTGGCATTGAGCAAGCGCGCATTGTCGGTTGCAGCGCGCAGGTCGATCTGCGGGCCCCTGGTCGCGCTAATATCGGACAGGTCCACTGTTCCGCTCGCCACAATGGTCCCGCCATTCGGGGCCCTGCCCGAAAATCGCGTGATCGTGAGACGCGAGCCGGCGAAGGTGCCTCGCGCGCTGACATCGTCGATATCGGTGCCCGAAAGCGAACTCTGCACGCGAAGGTCATCGCTTGCCAATGTTCCGCGGACCAGCGGGTCAGACAGAGTTCCGGTAACGTCGGCGGCAACCGCAATCGGGCCGGTCAGATCGAAAACTTCAATCGCGGCAAGTCGCCACAAGGCATCGGCCTGTCCATCATATCGCAATTGTGCGAGCAGGCTGCCAGCTTGCAACCGAGCAAACAGTTCCCCTTGGCGCGGCATGCCAGAAATCTGTGCCTGGAGCCGGCCAAGGCGATTGGCACCTTCGTCCACAATGGCCCGTGCCGTGAAGCGCGTTGGCTCAAGCTCGGCGACAAGCGCCAGATCAACCGGGCGCGAGGTCAACACCAGGCCCGACCTCGTCAACCCGTCGATCTTGACCTTCGCACTGCCGCTGGGCGAGCCGCCTGCCGGGCTGCTGTAATCGACAACACCCGAAATCGTGCCGCCAATGCCAAGGTCAGAAGCCGCAATGTCGACCAAGGCGATCGGCATGTCATCAAACTTGAGACCAACAGATGTATCGCCCCCGCCGAACTCGCCTTCGACCAGGGCAAAGCCGCCGCCATAGCCGAATTGAGCGCGACCCAGTCGCCAGCCCCCATCGGACTGTTTGGTCAGCACTGCACGGCGCGGCATTGTGATCTGTTGCCCGGCATAGCGGCCACGCGACAGGACCGATACTCTCTCGGGCGAGACATCGGCATCGATCTGAAGGTTGAAGCGGCTGCCACGCCGGCCAGCAATTTGCGCAGTCACGTCGCCGCTGCCGTTTTCAATTTCGGCTGTCCCGGCAAGCCGGCCGATGAACAAGGATCCATAGCTGAGGCCCTGAGCCGTCACCCTAGCGCTGACCTGACTGTTGCCATCCACCAGAAAACCGGAAGCCTCAATATCGGCTTGCCCGATGGCAATCGGGGTTTCGCCACCAAAACGTGCGTCCTGTGCATCAAGATCGACCGCAAAGCTTTGCCCGCCGTCGCTTGGTGCGAGCGCAATTGTACCATCAAGACCACCACCGCTCAAACGCAGATCACCGGCTGCACCTGCCTCACGCAGGACGATGTCCCCCACAATCCGGGTCTGCCAAACGCGCATGTCCTGTACGCTAATCCGGGTGGGCCCTTCTTCAGGAAGGATAAGGCCAAGGCTCCCGGAAAATTGACCCAGCAGCGAGCCACCCTCGGTTTCGATCTGCAGCCCATCATCGGACGGAGCGATCGCCACACGGACATCGCTCAACCCTGCAGCCGGCAAGGGCGAGGCAAACACCAGCGTTGCATTAGGGCCATCGGTTCCCAAAGCGGCATCGACAGTAAAATCTCCATATTCGACATGCGAGCCAGTCCCGCTCAGCGAAGTCTCGCCACCCACAACCTGTCCCGAGACGGCAAGCTGCAGCCGCTCGCTGTCAACGGTTGCACCAGTAAAGGTAAGCGGCGAGTTGCTGCCAATCGCAAAATTGCCATCAAGCACAACCGGATCACCGGCCAGATTGGCCACCGTTGCATTGCTGACATTGCGAAGGCGGGCCTCGACGTCAGACTGCAAGCTCCACCCGCCCGTGCTGTCCAGAGCCAGATCAATCCGGGCACCGGCATCCAGCAAACCCAGATCATCAAGCGCAAGCCCCTGCGCCGAAACCGGACCGCTCAAGCGATAGGTGCCTTGCGTAGTATTGCCGCGAAGGCCAAGCCGGGCGCCGAGCCCTGGGAAGTTGAGCCGCAGGTCGTCAGACACAAGCAAAGCGTCGCGATAGGAAATCGTTCCATCGAGTGTGCCGCCGATCAGCTGAGGGTCGATTATGTCGCTGCCAGTGACCACCTGCTGCACGGTTGCGGACAAGGGAAGACGCCAGTTGTCACCATCGAACGTAGCGGTCCCGCGCTGGATCAGATTGTCGAGCGTTGTCGTGCCCGCTGTAAGCCGTTGCACGCTGAGTGTGTGGTCAATCGCCAAATCCTGGAACTCACCATCCAATTGTGCCCTCAGACGAGCTCCATCAAGCTTGACGCCATCACCAAAAACATCGGGCCGGCGCAGTTGGGCCGAAACACCAAATGCATCAAACCTGTTGTCAGCCAGATCAATCACACCCTGGCCGGAACCGGTCAGCGCTGCCAGCACCAGGTTGATCCGGCCATCCCAGATGCTGTTTTCAAACCGCCCGCGCATGGCAACAGAGACATCAGGCCCCGTCACCTCGTTGAAGAATCCGTCAATCACGCCCTGCGGCCTAACCTGGCCCAGCAGCGAATATTCACCCGCCTTGTGACCGAGACGGAAGCCGGCAAAACGCTCGCTATCCCGCTGAACCAGAACATGGCCAAGCCATTCGTTCCAGCTGCCATCACCTTCGATCCGGGCGCGATAGCCTGCATCGGCATCCAGCATACGGGCAATCATGCCATCGGCAGGCGCATTGTAGTCGAGCGACAAATCAAACAGATCGCCATCTGGTTCGGCATCCAGCAGCAGCGCCAAACTGTCGCGCGCACCCAGTTTGCCATTGGCAGACAGGTAAACCCGGCCGCTGCGGATGTCTGCCCTGGCGTCCAGATCAACCCGATGCGGCTCTTCCCCGGCAATGCCTGGGTTCACCGTCAGATTGTCAATTACCAGCTCGTCGACGCGGATGTCGAAATCAGGCAGGATCGGGGCGTCAGGATCACCCGGCAGCAGTTCCGGAACACGCAACAGCGTTCCGCGCCGCGCGATCAGGGTTCGCACATCCAAGCCGGACGTCAGCCAGGCAAGCGGTTTCCAGTCGAGTTCGACCAACGGGATCGTCAGAAAGGCGCCCTGAGGATCGGACAGCACCACATCATGCAATGTCGCCTCTCCGTACAAATCGCCATCAATCCGGCCGACTTCAAACCTGAGGCCAGATGCTGGTGCCACTTGCGCGATCTGATCCGCAACAAATCTTTTTCCGATGGGCGAGCTGAGAAAGGCTGTTGCAAGCAATATCGGGGCCATGATGATCGCCAGAACCCAGCCGATGCGTTTGGCCCAACGCCGCTTGCGCTTGCGAGGTGCAGGATCGTCCTGAGGCTCTGCAGGGTCCGACATAGGCTCGTCCCGATTCATCAGAAGGCCTGACCCAACGAGACATAGACCGCAACCGGACTGTCAAACATGGGATCGCGATTGAGCGGGATACCTACATCAACACGGATCGGGCCAAATCCGGTTTTGTACCGCACGCCCAAACCTGCTCCATACTTGATGAAGCGAAAATCCGGAGTGGACGATATCGACACGGTTCCGGCATCGAAGAAAGGCACAATCTGAAGTGCATTGTCGAACAGTCCAGTGTCGACCCGTGCCTCAAGCGAAAATTCGACAAGGGAACGCCCCCCCGTCGGCTCGCCCAGGTCATTGCGCGGACCAACCGCTTCGAAGCCGTAACCGCGAATCGACGAACCGCCACCTGCGTACAGTCTGCGCGACGGAGCGATCTCGAAAGTTTGCGCCCCCTGGATGGTTGCAAACCGGCCCCGGGTGGCCAGCACTGTGCGCGAGCCGACCTCCTGATAGTAACTCGCATCCGCTTGAGCCCGCAGATAAAACACTTCGCTCCCATTGGAACGGGAGACTTCGGGAGAAAGGAAGCCGGTAACGCGGTATCCTTCCGTCGGATCGAGCAGCGAATCACTGGCATCGATCGTTGCCTGGCCGAAGAGTGAAGCAATCAAGAACTCCTCGCGCGGGCGCGGAATGCCGCCGACAATCCGGTTGCGTTCATCAGACCAAAGGATTTCCGACCCGACCGACCAACTGAACGGGCGCTGGAACAACAGATTGGATAGTCTTTCGAAACTGGCGCGCAAGGCCACGGTGCGCGCTTCGACAGCTTCGGATTCAATGTCGCTGGCATAAGCATCAATCAGCAGGACCTGATCGCGCTTGCGGAAATTGTTCTTCTTGAAGCTCACGCCAAGCAGTTGTTCCTGCGTACCGACAATCCCGCGCACTTTCAGGGCACCTTCGGGCGGGAACAGATTGCGATGCTCCCAGCTGGCCTCAACCTTGACACCGTCTTCCGATCCGAACCCGATTGCGCCGGCAATGGTTCGCAATTTGGCGCGTTGCAGGCCAACATCCAGCGCCACTGTGCCAGGCTCATTACCTTGGGGAGGGGTTACCTCCCGCGCAGTGATTGTGGCAGTCGAGACTAGGCCTGTTGCGATAATTGCACGGCGCAGATCCAGTTCCAGACTGCGTTTATAGACCTCGCCCGGATCAAACCGGGCAATCACGCCCAGGTGGCGACTGGACAGGAAATCGGGATCGCTGCTGACCACATCGCCGAAGACATATTTGCCGCCGGGCGTGACGATCATCGTCAGATCGCCTTCTTCGCGAGCGTGATCAATCAACAATTCAGGATCATCAATACCGGCAAAGGGATAGCCGGTTTCGCCAAGCGCCACATCCAGATCGGCCCGCTCTGCTACCAGCCGATCGCTCGACAAGGGATCACCGGACACGATTTCGAAAGCAGCGCGCAAATCTTGCGCATCAGGCGCGCTCGACAGTGCGCCAAGGTCAAGCGTACCGAAAGTATAACGCTGGCCGGGGATGACGTTGAACCGGACGCGCGCCTGACCATCACTATCGCCAGCACGATCTTCCGGCGTGCCCACCGTTCGGATAATCTGGGCGTTGTAATAGCCGTAAACCCGCATCAAGCGCTGTAGCAATTCCTGGTCAGCCCGGGCGCGAGCGGACAGTTGGGCAATGTTTTCCTGGTTGTCAGCCAGTTCTTCAATTGTCGACAACGCCTTGAACCGGGACAGGAAATCGGTCCGTTCAGGAAACCCGTCGGCGTCCTCGGGAAAGCCCAGTACAAGCTGGTCATCGATCTCGACCAGGTCCAGATCGGGCCGGTCAGGCTGTCTCAGATCGGCAAGCGCGGCAAACGGGTCATCGCCATCAGGCGTTGCAACCGGGTCAATCGGGTCGATGTCCCCCAGCGTGAAATCGTCCGGCCATTCCACACCGATCTGCGGCAATTCCGCCATTGGCGAATCGGTATTCAGCCTCTCTCCTGCATCGGTATCGACGGGTTCAGGAGTGGGCCGTTCATCGCGCGCCCAATCCTCGGCCCCCTCCACCGCGCTGTCCGGGATAAGGTCTTCCAGCTGGTTGCTGGCAGATAGGTCCTGCGCCTGTGCGGCGACATTAGTCAACGCCAATGTCCCTGCCGCAAGCAGCACGAGCGGCCGAACTGTTAGACCTGCGCTGGTGTCAGCCAGGCTCGAACCGGGTCTGCTGGCCGTCCTTGCTGCTGCTGGATGGAACAGGGCCGCACGGCTTCGTGGCGTTCGCGATGAGAGCGCTTTGTTCTTCTTCAGTGAAACGCTGCCAACCATCGCGACCAAGCTTTTCCAGAGGGCGGTAACGGACCTTGTACTGCATCCGTGGCGACCCTTCCACCCAATATCCAAGATAAACAAAGGGTAATTGTTCTTCGGCGGCGCGCCGGATGTGATCGAGGATGATATAATTTCCAAGCCCCGAACGATCCTTATAATCGGGATCGTAGAAGCTGTAGATCATTGACAGCCCGTCCCCTTGCCGGTCTGTAAGACAAGCGCCCACAAGCCGACCTGGTTCCCCATTTTCATCGGCTTCGCGATATTCGATGACGTAACTGGTTACCGGAGTATGCTCGACCATGTCGGCATAATCCATTTCGTCCATCGCGGCCATGCCCCCTTCGGGATGACGCGCAGTCAAATATTTGAGCAGCAGATTGTATTGCTCGTCCGTAGCCCAAGGCCTGCATTCGGTCGCAATCAAACCGCTGTTGCGTCGCAGGTTACGGCGCTGGGTCGCTGATGGTTTGAACTCGCTCGCGACAACACGCACCGAAACACAAGCCTGGCAATCGAGGCAGCTGGGCCGATAAGCCACCGTCTGGCTGCGCCGGAATCCGATCCGGCCAAGCGCTTCGTTAAGCTGGTCGGCGTTGGCGCCTTTCAACTCGGTAAAGACTTTTCGTTCCGTGCGCCCGGGAAGATACGGACAAGGCGCAGGGCTGGTTACGAAAAAACGGGGGAAGCGAATGGGCGCTGTCACGGGTCTGTCCAGGTCCTCTCAACTTGGAATCGCTCGCAATCGAGCGCGTTAAGTCCATGTTATGCCTGTTTGTAACCGCGGGTAAAAGTCCCTTAACCACGAAACATGGTAAATGATTGGTTACTTTGCACATTCGACTGCGAAATGCTCTTCACGCACGACCAAATGCGCAATTTGGGTCAGTTAAGCTCCACCGGACTGACAGTGTAACCCTTTGTCCTTAACGTGGCGACAAGCGCATCAAGCTGCTCGCGGTCGCGTGCTTCACATTCGATATCTGTGATCAGGCCCTTGGCGGGTAGGCTGGTGAAAATGCGTTGGTGATAGATTTCAATGATATTGACATTGTGTGCATCGAATTCCCGCATGACCTTGAACAAGGCGCCGGGGCGATCCTGCAAGGTGACCCGAAGACGAGCCAGCCGCCCCTGACGCGCCAGATCACGCAGCAGCACGTTGGCCAGCAATCTGGTATCTATATTGCCGCCGCACAGCACAAGGCCGACCTTTTTCCCGGCAAAGCGCTCCTGATTGCCCAGAACCGCGGCCAAGCCGGCAGCGCCCGCTCCTTCAACCACCGTTTTTTCAATCTGCAACAGCAAGGAGACCGCATTTTCCAGCGCGCGCTCTTCCGCCAGCAATATATCATCGACCCGCTCGGCAATAATGCGCGAGGTGAACTCGCCCGGCGCCTTGACGGCAATACCCTCTGCCAAGGTGTCGCCGCCGCACGACATGTCTTGTCCTCTCATCTTGGCGTACATGGACGGGAACAAGGCTGCCTGAACGCCGATGATCTCTATATCGGGATTGATGGCTTTGGCCGCAGTCGCCATGCCCGAAATTAGCCCACCGCCACCGATCGGCGTCACCAGACAATCCAGGTCTGGTTGTTCGTCGAGCATTTCCAAAGCAACGGTGCCTTGTCCAGCTGCTACATTTGGCTGATCGAATGGGTGGATAAAGGTTAGCCCCAGTTCCTTCTCCAGTTTCAGCGCATGAGCATAGGCCTCGTCGAAGGTCTCGCCTTCCAGCACAACAGTGCCGCCGACACTTTCTGTCTGCATTACCTTAACTGTCGGCGTCGTGCGCGGCATGACAATCCGCACCGGCACGCCCAACCGGGTGCCGTGATAGCTCAGGCCCTGCGAGTGATTGCCAGCAGAGGCTGCGATAACCCCGCGCTCGCGCTGTTCCTGCGTCAGATCAAGCAAAGCGTTGAGCGCGCCGCGCTCCTTATAGGCAGCAGTAAACTGCAGGTTCTCAAACTTAAGCCAGATTTCGCATCCGGCAATGTTCGACAATGTTTTGGAATGCATCATCGGGGTACGCACTACGGCACCCTTGATCCGTTCGGCAGCAGCACGAATATGATCAATGGTCAGCGCCTCTAGAGCGTCCTTGCTGGTTTGCGGGTCAAACTGGCTGCTAGCATGTTCATTCATGGCTGCCAGCGGTAGGGGCTTGCCCCTTGATCCGCAATCCCCGTTCGCGCACGCTCCTCGATCGATTGCCTGCGCAGCGCATAAGCCTTTGCAGCGCGACAATTATTCCTTACTCGGCAGATCATGACTAGCACAATGACATTGGGCTTTATTGGCCTGGGTGTGATGGGAGGCCCCATGGCGGGCCATCTTGCCGCCGCCGGACACACTGTGAAGGCCTATAATCGCACGATCAGGCGAGCTGACGCCTGGCTCGCGGAACAGCAGTCGAAGGGGCACGAGGTGTCGATTACCGCCACCCCTGCGCTGGCAGCGCGCGATGCCGATATCGTCTTTGCCTGCGTTGGCAATGACGAAGATTTGCATGAGATCGCTTTAGGTGAAAACGGCGCACTAGACGCGATGACTGCAGGAACTCTGTTTGTCGACCACACGACCATTTCGGCCAAAAAAGCGCGGGAGATAGACCAGCAAGCACGACAGCGCGGCCTCCAAGCTGTCGACGCGCCGGTGTCTGGCGGACAAGCCGGTGCCGAAAACGGAGCACTTGCGATCATGTGCGGCGGCACGCAAGAAGCCGTAGATTGCGCTCGTCCTGTCATGGATTCCTACGCCAGCAGGATCGTCCATGTTGGCGATGCAGGTGCCGGCCAAACGGCCAAGATGGCCAACCAGATGTGCATTGCCGGGGTTTTGGGCGGCTTGTCCGAAGCTATCCGGCTGGCATCTGCCGCGGGACTGGACATGGACAAGACCTATGAAGCGATTAGCGGCGGAGCAGCACAAAGCTGGCAGATGAACAATCGGTGGCCAACCATGGCCGCTGACGAGTTTGATTTTGGCTTTGCCATTGACTGGATGCGCAAGGATCTGGGCTATGCCCTGGAAGAGGCAAGGCAATTGGGCTTATCGACCCCAGTCACGGCCCTGGTCGACCAATTCTATGCCGAGGTGCAAGGGACCGGGGGCGGGCGCATGGACACCAGCGCATTAATTTCACGCCTGCCCAAAGGAGGACGCACGTGATCCGTTCAATCGCAATTGCGGCCGCTTTGGCAAGCGCTGTATGCTCTCCTTCAAATGCCGTGGCCGACACTCTGGTGGAGAATGTGCAAGGCATAACGATAGACGAAGACGGTGAACTGCAGCGCTTTAGCGCACTTGTCATCGCTGATGATGGCCGCATCCGCGAAGTGCTGGAACGGGGCGACGAGCGCCCCACCGATATCGACTTTCAGGAGGATGGCCAAGGTCGGTTCATGCTGCCCGGCATGATCGATGCGCATTTGCACGTCATGGATCTCGGGATCAGGTCACTTACGCTTGACCTGTCCGATACCAGTTCGCTGGAAGAAGCCTTGGTCAGAATTGGGGAATTTGCCCGGGCCAATCCGGGCCGTCCTTGGATACTGGGCGGCGGCTGGAATCAGGAAAAGTGGGGTTTGGGCCGCTTTCCGACGGCGGCTGAACTGGACGCAGTGGTGCCGGACCGGCCGGTGTGGCTGGAACGAGTGGACGGCCATGCCAATTGGGCAAATTCCAATGCCATGCGCCGCGCCGGGATTGACGCCTCTGTTCAGACCCCTGAAGGCGGGCGCATCATCCGCCTGGCCGATAATCAACCCTCCGGTGTATTCATCGACACGGCCATCGGTCTTGTAGGTAAGGCAGTGCCTGCGCCCCGTCCCGAGGACCGCGACCTCGCCCTGCGGCGTGCGCAAGAAACGCTTTTTGCCAATGGCATCACTGCTGTCGCTGACATGGGTACCACGATCGAAGATTGGCAAACATTTCGCCGCGCGGGCGATAATGGCACTCTGAAGCTGCGCATCATGGCCTATGCCCGAAGTGTCGCAGCTATGGAGTTGATTGCTGGCCCGGGCCCCACACCTTGGCTTTATGACGATCGCCTACGGCTCAACGGGATAAAGCTCTATCTTGACGGTGCGCTGGGTTCACGTGGCGCGACGCTGAAGCAACCTTATGCGGATGAACCGGGACATCGTGGAATTGCAATCACTTCGCCAGCTCAATTGCGCAATCTGATGAGCCGGGCTGCGCTTGATGACTTTCAGGTGGCGGTGCATGCAATTGGTGATGCGGCCAATGCCGACCTTCTCAATGCGATTGAGGAATTGAGCGAATCCTACACCGGCGATCGGCGCTGGCGCGTGGAACATGCACAAATCGTGGACCCAGCAGACATTGCCCGGTTCGGAGAATTCGGCATCATTGCCTCCATGCAGCCGCTTCACCAGGCATCGGACAGATTGATGGCCGAGGCACGCCTTGGTCCAGACCGCCTTAATGGCGCTTACGCCTGGCGCAGCATAGCCAAGGCCGGCGCGAAATTGGCATTTGGTTCCGACGCCCCTGTCGAACCCGCCGACGCCTTCGCCGGTTTTGCCGCAGCGATCAGCCGCACCGATGGCAATGGACAACCCTTTGGAGGCTGGCTGCCGCAAGAAACGATCACACGCGAAGAGGCTTTGCGAGCTTTCACCAGCAATGCAGCATTTGCCGGATTTGCAGAGGGGCGCTTTGGCCGGCTGGTCGCAGGAGAACGAGCCGATTTTATTCTCGTAGATCGCGATCCGTTCCTATCGTCACCGCAGGATACTCGCATCATTTCAGTCCTGGAGACGTGGATTGGAGGCGAAAGAGTCTACAAAAAAATCGCCAGATGATAAGTCTGGAAATAAGCGGGAAACACGTGTGATGGCCAAAATCGACATGCAGACGGCGGCAAAGTGGGGTCGCACGTACTTGAAGCGGTGTGGCATTTACGCCTCGTAAAGACAAATACTGCTATAAGTGCGCTCAATCGAGGGATCGGGGCCTTGCCTTTGCGGCAGGTGCAGTGCAATTTACGAAGCAACAGATGAGCGCAATAAACGTCATCTTATAATAATGGTCGTGTGGTGCAATGCTGGATTATGGTGGGCTGTCAGGCAGGAATGGCAGCTGGTTCAGCTTTTGTTGCACTGCGGCAATTATGTCACATAATCATAAGGCTCTGACAAGAAACACTAAATTGTTCGCGTCATAGCATTGAGGAATAAGATGGGGGGTTGCCAGCAATGGCAGGCTCGCTTAAATGGTCAGGTAACGAGTGTTAGAGCTCCAAGGAGACAATTGATGAAGATTCGTGATTTCGCAGCTGCAACCGCAGCACTTACTCTGGCAGTATCGCCAGTCGTCGCTCAGGCTGCAGACCGCACGTCGGCACCTGTTAAGGGCGAGAGCGAGTTTGGCTCAGGCCTTCTGATCGCAATTTTGGCTGCTGCTGCCATTATCGGTGGCATCATCATCGCTGCTGACGGCGGCGATGACGATCCAGTCAGCGCCTAATCGATTAATCGATTGAGAATTAAACGGGGTCCGGTTGCCGGGCCCCGTTTTTTCTTGCGTCCTGCTTGTTCGTACGTCCTGCTTGGGTATTGAACAGACTCAGAGGCGCGGGCTGCGCTGCTCCATGGCAGCTACTTATCAACTCGGCCAATCCGCATTAGTCTGTGGGATCGGCCAAGGCTTCAGCAGCGGCTGAATCCTCTTTCGCTTTTTGAGCGGCCTTGTTCGCCTTCCGCTCCTGAAGTCGCATCAGAACCAGCGAACCTTCAAATAGCAGCAGCAGCGGAATTGCGAGGATCACCTGTGATCCGGGATCAGGCGGCGTTACGATCGCTGCCAGCGTGACCACGCCAACGATCACATAACGACGTGCACCAGCAAACTGAGCGCGCGTCACGATCCCCGCACGATTGAGCAGCAAGAGCAGCACTGGAAGCAGAAAGCTGCCGCCAAACGCCAGAATAAACTGCATTACCAACGACAGGTAATCGCCAGCCGATGGCAGTGCTTCGACTTCCAGGCCACCCGCAGTTCCCTCGAACCCCAGAAACCAGCGAAAAGCGGTCGGCATAACCACATAATAGGCCAAGGCCGCGCCGCCGGTAAAAAGTATAGGTGTCGCGATCAGGAAAGGAAGAAACGCTTTCTTCTCCCGCGCATAAAGACCCGGAGCAATGAAGGCCCATAATTGGTTGGCAATTATCGGGAAGCTGATGAAAAAGCCGGCAAAAAGTGCCACCTTCAGCTCAACAAAAAACACCTCATACAGCTTAGTGAAGATGAGCTGGCCCTGTCCTTCAGGAAAGGCATCCTTCAGTGGCTGCACCAAAAACCCCAGGATTGGTTCTGCAAAATACAGGCACACGCCAAAGCCGATTGCCAGAGCAATAACACTGCGCACCAGACGCCCGCGCAGCTCGACCAGATGGTCAAGCAGCGGCGCCTGCGTATCGTCAATGTCACGAATGATTCCCATGCCGATCTACCCCTCACCTTTCGAAGGAGGTGTGTGGGTATTGCCGAGAGGCAATTGTGGCTCGGCCGCGGAAGCTGCTGTTTTTGCTTGGTCGGGCTTGCCACTGTCGGTCTTGCCCTTGGCGGGACCCTCTAAAGCTTCTCCAGAAGCGTCTGGGTCTGGGTTCTGAGGCAGCCCACTTTTCCGGGCAACAGCACCAGTAATTGCATCAACCGCAGGCGGTCCGGTCATCTCCACATCGGACTGGGCCATGATTGCCTCGTTCTGCGCCTGCCACTTCTTTTCCATATCCTCCAGCTCCGCCTCGCGCACCATAGCATCAAGACCTGTGCGGAAATGGGTGGAGACCTTGCGCACCTTGCCGATCCAGCGACCGGCGGTGCGCAGAGCAGCGGGCATGTCCTTTGGGCCGATCACAACAATCGCCACAATGACAATCACCAATAATTCAGCGGCACCTAAATCAAACATAGCTGCTGAACGCGTCCTTTCGCGTCAGTTCGAGCCATCGCTCCGCTCGGTCGAAACAGGGTCCGGGTTGGACGCACCGCTGCCAGCAGGGGCATCTGCATTCTTCGCTTCGATCTGGGCAGAAGGCTTGGTTGCGGCGGCCTCTTCTTCGTTCAAGCCCTTCTTGAAGCTGGAAATGCCCTTGCCAAAGTCGCCCATCATTTCGGAAATGCGCCCGCGCCCGAAAAAGACGAGGATGACTACTGCGATGATGGCAATCTGCCAGACACTAAGACCCATAGGACATCTTCCATTGCAAATACTCAAGCTAATATAGGCGCCCACGCCCCCAAGCGCCACCCGCAACCGAGCGGTTTAGGCGTTTTCATCGCTTTCTTCGGTAACAGCGGCGATAAAATCGTCATCGCCATCCCGTTGATCAGCTTCTCCGTCGTCAGCTTCAACGTCTGGATCGTCGCGATCCTGGGCCGCTCCAGCCTCGGCCGCTTCATCCCCACTGCCCGCGCCCATGGCCTCTTCTAACGCATCGTCGACCGGGTCGAGTAGGCCAGCGGCGCGCAATTCATCCATTCCTGGCAAGTCGCGACGTGAGCTCAATCCGAAATGATCAAGGAACTCCGGTGTCGTAGCATAGATCACCGGTCTGCCCGGCACTTCGCGGCGACCGGCAAGCTTGATCCAACCGGCTTCCATCAGCACATCGAGCGTGCCCTTGGCAGTTTGAACACCGCGGATCGATTCAATTTCCGCCCGGCTGACAGGTTCGTGATAAGCAACGATCGCCAGCACTTCTGTCGCTGCCCGGCTCAGCCGCCGAACCTGCTCGCGCTCTCTGCGAAGCAGATGCGCAAGATCAGGAGCTGTTTCAAAGTGCCACCGTTTCCCGCGCTCGACCAACTGGATGCCGCGATCAGCGTAATGGGAGGTCAGTTGTTCCAGTGCCGACCGAACGGCGGAATGCTCCAGTCCACCAAGATGCCCGGCCAGAGCATCCACCGTCATGGGTTCTTCAGAGGCGAACAGTGTCGCTTCGACCGTCCGCACGATTTCGTCAATTTCAGTGTTCATTGGGTCAACCGCCTGATCCGCATGGGCCCGAAAATATCATCCTGCGCCAGTTCGGCGCGGCCTAAGCGAGCCAATTCGAGCGCAGCGACGAAACTGGATGCCAGTGCCGACTTGCGCAGTTTGGGCTCTGCATGCGGCGGCAAGAAATCTTCCAGCTTCATCCAGTCGAGCGTCACCCCGAGCATGGCAGACACCCGTTCAAGCGCGCTGTCGAGGGTCATAACCGGGCGGTCTGACACCATATAGACCCGCGGCGCGGTCCGCGCCTTCACCTGCCCATAGGCCTGGATCAAGGCATAGCTGTCGCAGGTCCATTTGGTTTTGCGATCAATCCGCAAACCTTCTGGCGCAGCGCGCACAAAGATGTCGCGGCCTATCCTGTCCCGGGCCATCAATCTCGCCGCGGCCTCGCGCATTGCACCCAGCCTCTGCAAGCGCAATTGGAGGCGCAGCGCCAATTCTTCCGGGCTGGGGTCCTCCTGCTCTTCCTTGGGCAGCAGCATTGCTGACTTGAGATAGGCCAACCAAGCAGCCATCACCAGATAGTCAGCCGCCAGTTCGAGTCGCAGTTCTTCCGCCCGTTCGATATAAGTCAGGTACTGATCGACCAGGGACAGGATGGATATCTGTCGTAGATCGACCTTTTGTCGCCGGGCAAGATCGAGCAGCAGGTCAAGCGGCCCTTCCCATCCGTCAAGTTCCAGATACAACGCTGGATCATCGCCGCCATCAGCAGGCTTGTCTGCGGCAATACCGGCCCATTCGCGGTCGGCATCCCGGCCCGATCCCGCAAAGCCCATGTCGCTCTGGCCATCATCGTCGATGATCAACTCCTGCTCGCTCATGCCGCCTCTCCGGCAAGAGCCAGCAAAGCATCGCGCTGAGCGAGCAGATCATTCTTTTTGCCGCTATCGCTGTGGATGGTCGTGCCTGCCAAAGCGTCGGCGAGCCGCCTAGCCGTCCTGTCGGACATGGCCGACAGACCTTCGGCAATACCGATCTGGTCATCCATTTTGGCCCAGCAATTCAGCACAATATCGCATCCGGCAGTTTGCGCGCGAACCGCGCGTTCCGGCACGCTGCCATCCAACGCTTGCATGTCGATGTCGTCGGTGAGCAGCAGGCCATCGAAGCCGATCTTGCCCCGAATTATACGTTCAATAATGGTGGATGACAAAGTGGCGGGATGGTCCGCGTCCCAAGCAGTGAAAAGCAGATGGCCGGTCATGCCGATTGTGGCACTGCGCAAGGCGCGAAACGGAGCGAGATCGCTCTCCAGCTCTTCTTCGCTTGCGGTGACAGTCGGCATTTCCTTGTGACTATCGCATAAGGCGCGCCCATGACCTGGCATATGCTTGATACAGCCAGCAACACCCCCTCGCGCCAAACCGTCCAGAATAGCGCGGCCCAGCGCTGCGACCTGGCGCGGATTGTCGCCAAGAGCTCTATCACCGATCACATCATGAGCGCCGGACTGCCTAACGTCGAGCGGCGGATGATAATCCACCGTAATGCCGTGTTCGGCCAACTCCAGTCCCATTGCATGGGCATTCAACCGTGCCGCTTCAATCGCGCTTGCCGGTGCGAGCTCATACAGTCTGTCGAACGCTTCACCTCGCGGATAGGCGCTCCAGTGCGGGGGCCGCAGCCGAGCCACCCGGCCACCCTCCTGGTCAATCGAAATAAGAAGCTTGTCGCGCCCGTGGATGCTGCGCAAATCATCAGTCAGTTTCCGCAATTGATCGCCATTCACGCAATTGCGGCCAAACAGAATATAGCCAGCCGGATCAGCCTCCATGAAGAAGGCCTTTTCATCCGCGGTCAAAATTGGCCCGGCAATTCCGAATATGGCAGGCGTCATGGTCAGAAAACTTGCAGCAAACCGGTGGCCCGGCAAGGTGCAATGCACTGCACCATGGGGAAAACAGCCTGAATTTGCGCAATTTCGAGCAGAAACACGGTTAATCGCATCCGTTAGCGCCTTCGCGCCCGTTCAGGACGCAGCGACAGCCCCAGATTATGGACGCTTGACCTGGCAGGCGATACCGTCAGCTTTCAAAGCTTCACACAGCGATTGGGCGCTGGCCAAATCACCGGCAATAGCCTGCAAGCGGTAGACTGTCCCGATATCTGCCTGCCCTTTCAAGACTCTGTGACGCACGCCATTGAGCAAGATCGTCTGATTGCGCAAAGTAACCCAGCCTGCCTCTGCCAGCCCGCGCGATCCATAAGCCCCAACCTGAACCCCTATGCCATCGGCAGCAATTGGTTTATCCTGAGTGGTGCGGGTGCTGAGCGATGGTTGAATGCTCGGCCCAGGTTCCGCCACGGCTATCGTGCTTTCGGTCGATTGTCCTTCACCCACAGCATAGCTGGTGTCTCCGGTACCCGCGAATTTCTTGTCGCCAGCATCCTTGGGACGCTCCTTGTATTCGCCCTCTGGCGCCTGGATGGTCGATCCATCGGCTACAATCGCCGGATCGGCAGGACGGTTGGTCAGATACCACGCGCCGCCCACAACCATCCCCAGAATGGCTAGCAAAACCGCAGCAAAGCCGATGATGCGCGAGGTGGCGACGCCGCCTTCCTCGTCGTAATCTTCTGATTCCAGCCAAGGCAGGCTTTCATCGTCATTGAGCGCTAATTCATCACTCATGCCAAAACCATCATCCCCCGATTGCATCCCGGCAGCCGCCATCGTCACATCTCCTCAACGGCGTCGACACCCAGAATGCGCAAGCCGTTACGAACAACCTGCCCCAATTGGGCGGCGAGGAAAAGCCTTGCGCTGGTGAGGTCAGCATCATCCGACATAATAAACCGTTTGTCAGGTCGGTCATTGCCCAAATTCCAGTAAGCATGGAAAGCGCCTGCCAAATCATACAGATAAAAAGCGATGCGGTGCGCTTCACGCGCCTGCGCAGCAGCTTCGACCTGGCGTGGGAATTGCGCCGCAAGTTTGACCAGTTCGAGCTCTTCCGGCCCGAGCAGACCAAGTTGATCACCAGAGGGCGTCAAACCTTCAGCGGCAGCCTTGCGCAGGGTCGAATGGATACGTGCATGGGCGTATTGCACGTAAAATACCGGATTATCTTTCGAAGCTTCCACTACCTTGGCAAAGTCAAACTCCATCTGCGCTTCTGGCTTGCGGGTCAGCATGGTGAAACGCACCACATCCTTACCCACTTCTTCGACCATTTCGGCCAGAGTAATGAAATTGCCCGAGCGCTTGGACATCTTTAGTGGCTCGCCAGCGCGCATCAGCTGCACCATCTGAACCAGCTTAACGTCGAACGGGATGGTTTTACCCTGCCCCTCGGCAAGAGCGGCAACCGCGGCCTTGATCCGCTTAATCGTACCAGCGTGATCGGCGCCCCAAATGTCGATCAGAGCGTCGCTCTGCTCGGCCTTCTGCATATGATAGGCTAAATCGGCCCCGAAGTACGTCCAGCCACCGTTTGATTTCTTGATTGGCCGGTCCTGATCATCCCCGAAACGGGTCGAGCGGAACAGCGGCAGTTCAACCGGCTCCCAATCCTCTGGCGTCTTGCCCTTGGGCGCCTCTAGAATGCCGTCATAGACCAGATCATGTGCGCGCAACCATGTTTCGGCCTCGGCCGGCTTGCCCGCCACATGCAACGCTGCCTCCGATGAAAACAGATCATGTTCGATGCCGAGCAATTTGAGGTCCGCCTTAATCCGGTCCATCATTTTCTCGACCGCTTCGGCGCGGAAAATGGCGAGCCATTCCTCTTCCGGCGCGTCCTTGAACCGGTCACCAAGTTCCTGAGCCAGATATTCACCGACCGGGACCAGATAGTCGCCTGGATAAAGCCCTTCGGGAATCTCGCCTATTACGTCACCCAGTGCCTCTCGGTAGCGCAAATGCGCCGAACGGGCGAGGACATCGACCTGCCCGCCTGCGTCATTGATGTAGTACTCACGCACCACATCATGGCCTGCAAATTCAAGCAGATTGGCCAAGGCGTCGCCCACAACGGCGCCGCGGCAATGACCCATATGCATTGGCCCGGTGGGATTTGCCGAAACATATTCGACATTGACCTTCTGGTCATGACCCATGGTCGACGCGCCATAATTATCGCCTTGCGCAGCGATGGCAGCTATTTCTTCAACCCAGGCAGAGGCAACTAGGCGCAAATTTATGAAACCGGGCCCCGCAATATCAGCGCTGGCAATTTGCGGATCATCATTCAGCTTAACGACGATCAGTTCCGCCAGAGCGCGCGGATTGGTCTTGGCCTGCTTGGCAAGAACCATGGCGGCATTGGTCGCAAGATCACCGTGTGAGGGATCCCGAGGTGGTTCGACCGCAACATTGCCGTAATTGGTGCCGACAGGCAGCGCGCCCTCGGCTTCAAGTTCGCTCAGAACCTGCGTGATCCGGGCCGTAAAAGCGGAATATAGAGTTTGCATTTCAGACATAGGCGCGCGGTTAAACTAGCTGCGAAAAAGCGCAAGTTTTGCGGACACATCTGAGACTGGACGCAGCCTCTGCAGTGGCTGTCAGCGCGTTGCGTTATAAGCAAGCTGATCCTGGGTCAGCTGGAAACCCACCAGCAATTCGAATGTCGCCCTTTGCACTGCGGCGCGGACTTGTGGATCTGCCAACGGATCAAGCGCTGCGTCCGGATCGCCCGCGCGGCGGCGACGGGTCACCCGTTCGCGCACGTCAGCTGGCAAACTGGCTTCGGCCCGGTCAACAAATGCGCCGGCTGTACCGCTGCCCTGAGCGCGCTCTGCACCATCGGCAAAGTTCAACGTCACAGTGCCAATCCGCTTGGTCACAACGGCAGAGCCGCCGCGAATCACAGTTGAGAAATACGGCAAAGTCACCTGACGCGCGCCATTCGTGTCCATCCGGCGGGCGACCACATCAAAAGTTGCATTGGTATATACCTTAGCACCGCTGTCATCGCAGGTGCTCCGCAGATTGGTGATCGACGCAGTCATATCCAGATTGCCTGCGGTCACATCGCCCGGCACACGGAACGCAGTAATGTCGCCTGTATAGTCAGGAATACCGACATCGGGGCATGATGACAGAACGGATGCAATGCCGACACCTTCATCAATCACTAGCTGCCCTTCCTTGGAGCAACCAGCCAGTGCCACAGCGAGGGCAGCGGCGGAGAACAGGCGAGTGCGCAGGGTCATGAGAAACAGGGTCCTTGATCAATGTCTATTCGCTTAAAAGCTTCAGCACGTCCTAGCGGCGCGCAATGCAATGCGCTAGAGGGCGTTGCATGAACGCTCCCTTTCAAAAGACACAATCCGGGGAAATGCCCGAAAATTCAAGCAGCGAAGGCACCGCGCTTCCCGACCTCAAGCTGCTGATCGCGGCTCCGCGGGGTTTCTGCGCGGGTGTCGATCGCGCGATCGAAATCGTTGAGAAGTCGCTCGAACGTTACGGCGCACCGGTTTATGTACGGCACGAGATCGTGCACAACAAATACGTCGTCAATTCGCTCAAGCAACAGGGCGCGATCTTCGTTGAGGAACTGGATCAGGTGCCCGATGATGCTCCGGTGGTTTTCAGCGCGCATGGTGTGCCGAAGTCGGTGCCAGCAGAGGCCGAGCGTCGCAAAATGATCTACGTCGATGCAACCTGCCCCCTCGTCAGCAAGGTCCACCGTCAGGCAGAACGCCAGATTGAAAAGGGCCAGCATATCATTTTCGTGGGCCATGATGGCCACCCCGAAGTGATCGGCACGATGGGTCAGGTCGAACCTGGCCAGATGACGCTGGTGGAAACGGTAGAAGATGTTGCGACGTTAAGCGTGCCAGACGAAGCCAATCTGTCTTTTCTAACGCAAACCACTCTCTCGGTTGATGACACTGCCGATATTATCACCGCCTTGCAGGAACGCTTTCCCGCAATTGTCGGACCCAAAGCTGAAGACATTTGCTATGCGACCAGCAATCGGCAAGCTGCAGTCAAGCAAATTGCCCCTGCTAGCCAGCTGGTTCTGGTCATTGGCGCTCCCAATTCATCCAACTCCCTGCGTCTGGTCGAGGTGGCCGAGCGGCTTGGTACTCCATCGCGACTGATTCAACGCGCTGACGAGATCAAGAAAGAATGGCTGGACGGGGTCACAACCATGGGTTTGACCGCAGGTGCGTCTGCACCGGAGAAACTGGTTCGTGAAGTGGTCGACAAGCTCGCTGAGTGGCGCAATGTCGAAGAAGACACCATTGCCTCAGCGATTGAAAAAATGGTTTTCAAGCTCCCGCGCCAGCTTGCCGAGTAGAAAACGCATAGACCGATGGCCGTATACACCCATCTCGCCGCCGAAGACCTGGCACGGCTGATTGCTGCCTATGATGTCGGCGATCTTGTCTCTGCCAAGGGGATCGCGGAAGGCGTATCGAACAGCAATTGGCTGATCGAGACCACAGGTGCAGATGGCACCGGTGCACGATTTATTCTGACCATGTACGAACGGCGTATTGATCTGGCCGATTTGCCCTTCTTCCTGGGTCTGCTTGATCATCTTGCCGATCATGATTGCCCGGTACCGCGCACCATTCATGATCGCGAAGGCGCAGCATTTCGATTGATTGATGGTAAAGCAGTCGCCCTGATCGAATTTCTTCCGGGCGTATCGATTGACCGCCCCACCCCAGCGCAAGCGCGATCCGTTGGGCGGGCGCTGGCGCAAATCCATCTGGCCGCGCGTGACTTTGATCAATCGCGCTACCAGACATTGGGACTGGCAGCATGGGATGATCTGATCGACAAATGCGGCGCAGACAATTTGGCGAAAATCGATCCGCACCTGCCCGACATGGCGTTTGACGAGCTGAGCTGGTTGGCGGGCGAGTGGCCCGGCGGCCTGCCGCACGGCGTCAGCCATTGCGATCTGTTTCCCGACAATGTGTTGATGCTGGACGATAAGGTTTCTGGCCTGATCGACTTCTATTTCGCTGCCAATGACATCTTCGCCTATGATCTGGCGGTCACTCATGCCGCATGGGCCTTTGATGCAAGCGGTCAGGAATTTCGACCGGATATCTCAGCGG
>CALBWA010000026.1 GCA_937969505.1 uncultured Erythrobacter sp.
AAGAGAAACTGCCCTTCGCATGGTCAGCGGCCGGAAGTGCCGCTCACGAAGCCTTACTCGGCAAGGATAATGTTACCGAATATGCTCCGTAGGGATCTTCACCGACCTCGCTACTGAACCATGAGACATCGGATCACCTCCTTTCGCGCTATTAAGCCAAGACCCAGCCGTATCATCGGGGGGCCGAGTTTCGCGTTCGCCGCTGAACTCGGTTACTGTTGTCATGCGAAAAGAGTTTGAAAACAAGGCTTGAAAAATAGTTTTCCCACGTCAGAATAGCGCGCTCGGCTCGTGGTATGACTGCGGGCTTTTTTCATTGGCTCTTTGACCATTTAACGCGGCATTGTACCGTTACCGACAATCCTCGATCACCCGGCTCACTTCGGTCCATGCTGGAAGGTACAGTGAGTCCGTTCCCTCGGTCTCCACGGCAAAGCGTCCCTTGGTGATGGCCATGGCATCAAGAAACGGGTCGCTCGCTGCCAATCGGCCAGAAACAGCACTGCGTTCGGCGGGCACCGGACTGACACGAAGAATGCGCACGCTCGTCTCTGTTATGATCTGCATGGCTCCGGGTGTGTTGATCCCTCTGCGGAGCAACAGGATTTCGCGTGAACTGGGACGGCAGAGCATCACGAAATCTGCTGCCAGCTCGTTTCCGCCATTGCCGTACCAGGCCATGGTGACGTCTCGATCGGCAGCATAGCTCCAGGTTCCGGGTGTTTGCGGCGCATCAAGATAATTTTCATACTGAACTTGCGTTACAACGGGCGGTGCAGGCGTTGGTGCAACCGCAGCGGGTGGCGCAGGCGGCGGGGCTTGGATTTGCGCCGGGGCGGGTGGAGGTGTTGCCGGTTGGCCAGCAACAACGCAGCCGCCCATTGCAAAAGAGAGCGTCAAAGCGCCGGCGACATGTGCGTAGATGGCTTTCATACCGGTATAATGCGCGCTAACGCCGAAGGTTCAATGAAAACCGTCTTATCATGAGCAAAAAGCGTCGCCTGGATCAGATGCTCGTCGACCGCGGTCTGGTTGAAAGCCGCACCCGCGCGCAGGCGCTGGTGATGGCTGGGCTGGTCTTTTCCGGAGAACGCAAGCTGGAAAAGCCGGGACAGCAATTGGCCGAGGATGTGCCGCTGGATGTGCGCGGGCGCGATCACCCCTGGGTCAGCCGGGGCGGGATCAAACTGGCCCATGCACTGGAACATTTCGACGTGGATGTGGCGGGCGTGACCGCCATGGACATCGGCAGCTCCACCGGTGGCTTCACCGATGTGCTGCTGCAAGGCGGGGCCGAACATGTGTTTGCCGTTGACAGCGGAACCAATCAGCTAGCCTGGAAATTGCGCCAGGATGATCGGGTGACCGTGCTGGAGCAGACCAGCGCCCGCATATTGACTGCCGAGCAGATTGATCGACCATGTTCGCTGGTGGTGTGCGACGCAAGCTTCATCGGTCTGGCCAAAGTGCTGGAGCGCCCGCTCGAGCTGGCAGCCCCCCAGTGCCAGCTGGTCGCGCTTATCAAGCCGCAATTCGAGGTTGCTCGCGAAGAAGTGGGCAAGGGAGGAGTGGTCCGAGACGAGACCCTTCACAATCGCGTGTGCCGTGAAGTGGAAAGCTGGCTGGAAACATCAGGCTGGCAGGTTTCCGGCATTGTCAAAAGCCCGATCACCGGGCCCGAAGGCAATGTCGAATTTCTAATCCACGCTCGGCGACAGGCAATTGCGGGATAGCTTTTGTACGAGGCAATCAGGCCAGAACTGCGCCGATCTTTTCGTCCAGATCAATCGGAATACTGGCCAGAACTTCAACACCGGATGCCTTCTCATAGGCTTTGTCGGCGCCGTGCTGCTCGACCAGCCTGGCCTGAGCCGCATCGCGCTGATGCAGCAATTGAGCAATCTCCTCGCGATAGAGGGCCACCATGGCGGTGACGAAGCGGTTGACCAGATCGTCTTCCTGCGTGTCATCGACATTGTACAGATCAAGATGCGCGATCATGTCTTCGGCGGAATATAAAAATTCGTTCGTAACGTAGCGATTGGTCGCGAACCAGGCGCGCGGAATGCCGCTGGTTGCAATTGACAGGCCAATGATGTGGGTCACATGGGCTTTGGCATCTTCGCCTTGCGGTGGCATAATCTGCACCTTGGCATCTTCGGCCATCTGCGTGCGATGCAGGAACAGATGGAAATGGCCGTGCTCGTCCACATCGCGGCTGCCATTGGCGTGGACATGATAATACCAGCGAGCTTTTGTAGTAGCACTGCGTGCATCACCGTCAGGGTAATGTTCCCAGAAGGTTGCACCGTCTTCCGGCACGACACGCAGCATCAATGGGCGCTGTTCTTGCGCCATCTGCGTGATGGTTTCGATAACGGTTTGTGCGGCTTCGATCGGGGTCATGATTGCTTAAGTAAGAAACAAAGAGGCCGACAGCAACCGGAGTTGCCATCGGCCCACAATGTTATGCTTGGTGCGGCTTATTCAGCAGCGGCACAGCATGCAGCTGCACAGCAATCAGCAGCTGCACAGCAGTCAGCAGCTGCACAGCAGTCAGCAGCATAGCAGCCAGCAACGGCGTCAGCAGCTTCACAAGCAGCGTCAGCAACTTCTTCAGCAGCTGCACATGCAGCTTCAGCAACTTCAGCAGTAGCTTCTTCAGCTTCTGGTGCACAAGCTGCAGTGGTCAGAGCCAAGCCGCCAGCAACGGCCAGCATCGAAGCAAAATTGGTCTTCTTCATATCAAATTCCCCTACCGGGCCGGGGCGCCATAATTTTACCCTTCCTGCTGCCGTGCGCCCCAGCGAACAGCAGGCGGGGACCCCCTATAATTGGGGTCCGAACACGCTGCGCAGGGTAGGCCAACCGGTAATCTGGCGTTCCACGAAGCGCAGCGTATGTGTGTTGATTGCGAGGATTCGCAAACGGCACAGGGGGATAAACACGCAATTGGGCAATTATGTCAACAAAAAGGCACAACTTAATGGCCTGTCTTATCCGTAAGAAAGCTCAGCTTGCCTCATTACGGGGCGGGTAATGGTCGACGCATTGCACCGGAAACCATAGCGCGCCATTAAGACCCTCCGACCGAATCGCTTCACCCCCGTTTCTCGCAGGAGTATCGATGAACGTTATTGCATCGCGCAGCCAATTGCGCGCCAGCCTTTTCCGCTGGTCGCTGTTCACCGTGCCGGCCATCGTCCTGCTGGGGTTTCTGGCCGGCCAATTGGGCAGCCCCAACACCGACTGGTTCCGCAATCTGGTAAAACCCGACATTTTTCCGCCTCCGGCTGCATTCGGCATTGTATGGACAATTCTGTACGCCATGATCGGATTTTCGCTCGCACTCGTGTGCAGCGCATGGGGGGCCAGGGGCCGGGGGATAGCCATCGGCCTGTTCGCTGTGCATTTCATTCTCAACCTGGCTTGGACGCCGGTGTTTTTCGGGTCGAAAAACATTGAGGGTGGGCTGGTAGTTATTGGCCTGGTCGTGGTGACCTTGCTGGTGGTCATTGCCGCATTCTGGCGGGTTCGCCGCTCTGCAGGGCTTTTGCTGCTGCCCTATCTGGCGTGGGTCATGTTCGCCACTGTGCTCAATTACGAATTCCTGCGCGCCAACCCTGATGGCGGCCATGGGTCGTATGGGGCAAGCGCCCAACAAATCGCCATCTGATCAGGGTTTTTCGCCGAATAGCAGGGCGACACTTTACAAATGAGCTCGCGGGGACCATCTGGATCGCATGCAAAGCGAGAACCCCATCATCTCCGATTTCGTCAAGATGGCGAACAGCGCCGCCGGCACCTTTGCCGGCATGACCCGCGAAGCCCGCGAATCCGCGCGCGAGCGGATGAAGGAAGCGTTAGGCGGAATGGATTTCGTCAGCCGTGAAGAGTTTGACACCGTCAAAATGATGGCGGCCAAGGCGCGCGAGGAAAATGCGGCGCTGGAAGCCCGGATCGCCGATCTGGAAGCCAAGATCACCGTCAAGTAAACAGGGCTGCGCGCTTTGCAGCTTCGCGCCCCTTCTATCCTTTTGGCGACCCGTCAGCATGGCGAAACTGCCGCTATTGCCCGCTTTCTGACGCGCGATCACGGTCTGGTCGCGGGCTATGTTGCCGGAGCGCGGGGACGCCAACTGCGCCCTGTCATGATCCCCGGTAATCTGGTCGAAATTGATCTGCGCGCAAAATCGGACAGCCAACTTCCCTTTGCCAGGGTCGAATTGGTGCAAAGTCGCGGCCCCTGGCTATCAGAACCTCTACCGGCATCGGCCATCACATGGCTATGTGCGCTGACCGCTTCGGTTCTGCCCGAACGGTACCCCTATGCCCATCTCTATGACGCGTTGATGGCCGTGCTGGAGGCGGTTTGCCAGGCCCCTTCTGCGCGCGGTTGGTTACCTGCACTGGTCGGTTACGAGGCGCTGTTGTTAAGAGAGCTTGGCTATGGCGGAGATCGCCCGGTTCAAACGGCAGACCTGCACCGGACCATGGCTGCTTTTGATCAATTGGAAGGTGCCCTTGCACGCAATCTGCTTGCCGACAAGAAAGGCGATGTTATGGCCGCCCGCACATTGTTGAGAGAGCGGCTTGCCCGCATGATTGGATAAGGTTCCCGATGAAAATTGCAGTTCTGGCCGGAGATGGCATCGGTCTTGAAGTAACCCAGCAAGCGGTTCGTGTGCTTGAGGCGCTGGACCTTCCGGGCGTGGAAATGACCCATGCCGATGTGGGTGCGGTTGCTTATCGTGCCCATGGCCATCCCTTGCCGTCTCACACACTGGCTGCGGCACGGGATGCCGATGCCGTGTTGTTTGGCGCGGTGGGCGATCCGACCTGCGACAATATCGAGGCGCATCTGCGGCCAGAGCAGGCCATTCTGGGACTGCGATCCGAACTAGGCCTGTTTGCAAATCTGCGACCCGCGGCCGGTTTTGCAGGATTGGAGCATATGTCTGCGCTGAGGCCTGAAATTGCCCGGGCGATCAATCTGGTGATTGTGCGCGAGCTGACCGGGGACGTTTATTTCGGCGAGAAAAAGCGCGAAACCCTTCCCGATGGGCGGCGTGAGGGATGGGACAGAATGTCTTATGCCGAGGATGAGGTCCGGCGCATCGCCCACATCGGTTTCCGCACGGCGCAGACGCGTGGACACCGGGTCACCAGCGTCGACAAGGCCAATGTTCTGGAAACCAGCCGTTTGTGGCGCGAAGTGGTCGAGGAAGTTGCGGCCGAATATCCACAGGTTACGCTCGATCACATGTATGTCGACAATGCCGCAATGCAGCTGGTCAAGAATCCGGGCGCATTCGACGTGGTCCTCACCGGCAATTTGTTTGGCGATATACTGTCCGATCTGGCCAGCATGTGTGTGGGCTCTATCGGTCTGCTCGCCAGCGCATCCCTGGGTGAACGGCGTACAAAGTTCGGTACATTCGGACTTTATGAACCCATTCATGGTAGTGCGCCCGACATTGCCGGGCAGGGAAAGGCCAATCCGATGGCCACGATCCTGTCTGCTGCTATGATGTTGCGGCACAGCTTTGGCCTTTCGGACGAGGCGGCACGAATAGAACGGGCTGTCGCGCAGGCGCTGGCCGATGGAATTACAGGCGCCGATTTGGGGGGCGAACATGGATGCGAGGCAATCGGAAGCGCCGTCTGCGAACGGCTCTGAAACAGGCGGTCTGACGCCTGGCAATGACGGCATTGGCGTTCTCGAGCTTGCCATCATTCTGCCTACCCTGAACGAACGGGGTAATTTGGCCCCGCTGCTTGATCGGATCGGGGGTGCCCTCGGCAACACCGCCTGGGAAGTGCTGATTGTCGATGACAATTCGGCTGACGGAACGGCTGACGAAGCGCGGCGGCTGGCCTTGTCCGACAATCGGGTGCGGGTCATCCAGCGGATTGGGCGCCGTGGCCTTGCCAGCGCCGCGATTGAGGGGTTTTGCGCAACGGCTGCTCCCTATTGCGCAGTCATGGATGCCGATCACCAGCATGATCCCGCCTTGCTGCCTAAAATGCTGCGCAGTCTCAAAGCGGGCGAGGCGGAGGTTGCTGTTGCATCTCGCTTTGCTGAAGGGGCGAGCACGGCTCAGTGGAATGCGCCGGATCGGGAGAAGATCTCCGGGGCTGCAAACGCTCTGGCGCGCAAGCTGACTGGGGTGGAATTGTCCGATCCGATGAGCGGCTTTTTCATGTTGCCAAGCACAATTGCGCGGGGATTGGTGCCTCGCTTGTCCGGCATCGGTTTCAAGATTTTGCTCGATCTGCTGGCTACATCAGAAATCACGCTCACGGTGAAGGAATTTCCACTGGATTTCGCGGCCCGGCGCGAAGGTGAAAGCAAGTTGGATCGGGCCATCGCCTTCGATTTTCTGGCAGGTCTTTATGACAAGACTTTTGGCAAGTTGATCCCGACGCGCTTTGCCCTTTTCGGCACTGTTGGGGCGCTGGGAGTTGTCGTTCACTTCGCGGTCCTCTCGTTGATTCTGCTGGGGCTGGGCGAAGGTTTTGCGCTGGCTCAAGGGATTGCCACCGTCAGCGCGATGAGCTTCAACTTCTGGCTCAACAACTGGCTGACCTATCGCGACGCACGGCTGAAAGGTGTGCGAAAATTGATTGCAGGGTGGATAGGCTTTTGCCTGACCTGTTCGGTCGGCGCCTTTGCCAATATTGCCGTTGCCACGTTGTTGCAGGCCAATGGCGTGATCTGGGCGCTGGCGGCGCTCGCCGGAATCCTGGTTGGATCGGTGTGGAACTTCGCCTTGTCGAGCCGATTTGTCTGGGGCCGGTTCTAGCCTCTTGGCCCCTTGCGCTTAGCGCCAGCTGTCGAGCAGCATCCAGTTTTCAAAACTTGATGGGCCCGAAAGCGCAGCAGCTGACAGGATCGGATAGAATGCGGCGAATACCGCTACGCTCGCCAATACGACGCCCCCTGCAATTCGCCGGTGGCCGCTCTGCCAAAGGGCATCCAGCATCAGCGCCAGCGCGCCGAGCAGGAAGAAGCTGGGTAGGAAATAGTGGTAATAGAACTGCACTGATTTTTCCGCGAATACCCACAGCCCAAGCGCAACCGAATATCCCAGAGCCATGGCCAGCCGTGCCCAATGGCGCTGCAATGCGCCGCTCACGCCGCACCAGATCAGGGCCGGGATGCCAAGCAGCATCGTCAGCGGATTGCCGATTAGCAGAACCCCGCGCTGCGCCCCGTCGACAACCTCGTAGAGATACCAGATGCCACGCAGGTTGAAGACCCACTCGGCCCAGGTCGACTGATAGGGGTGAGCTTTGAGAACCTGTGTCTGTAGCTCCAGCATATTGGCATGGAGCGCGATCAGGCCAGCGCTTTGAAAGGGCCCGTTTTCGAGGCCGGACAGAGCAGAATAACACAGCGCATAAACCGTTAGCGGCACTATGCCCAACCAGACAAATGCCTCGGCCAGGGATATGCCTGGCACTGGCAAGCCGCGCGTGCTGGCTATGAGGCGACGTCTGCCTGCGGAAAGTCGCGCAATGGCAAAGACAAGGCCAGGCAGCATGGCGAGCGGCACAGCATTCCATTTCGATGCCATGGCTGCGCCCAGCGCTGCGCCAGCGATTGCCAACCGCCAGCGGGCCGTTTCCGGCTCCCGCAAAGCAGCAGCAAACTGCCAGCTTACCAGCGCGAGAAACGCGGCCATGAAAATGTCCAGCATCGCGATCCGGGTCTGGACAAAAAGAATAAAACCGCTTGCAAGCAAGGCACCGAATGCAAGGGTTGCAAAGCGCTCTCCACTGGCAAACCACATGGCACGCATGGCGCTGAAAAACGCCAGAATCCCGGCCACATAAGGGGCAATTCGCCAACCCAGCGGGTGATCGCCAAACCAGTCCAGCCCCGAGGCCAGCAATTGCTTGCCCAAGGGGGGGTGCTCGCGGTTGAGAAACAGCCCGTCCTTCGCCAATTCGCGAGCAGCAGGGATGTAGTGGGTCTCATCAAAGAAGAGGTCAGATGGTATTTGCAGCCGCACAGCGCAAATAATTGCGAATGTGCCAGCAAGGGCCAGGCACCAGCCCATCGGGTCACGCGCTTTGATGGGCATTTCGCTCATGCAGCATGGCCTAGTCAGTGAAATTGCGCGAGACAAGCGCGTGATGCGCAAATTTTTTCTGGTCTATGCTGCACTGCAACCTGTCGCTAAAATCGTGCATTTCGTCTCAATTATGACAAGGTGGTCTTATATTCGAAACCTTTATGTGCGTTGGGCGTAGTGCAGGGAGAGGAAATTTCTTCTTGGGACGCGAAAGGACCACTATGACTTTTAAGAAAATTACTTTGGCAGCATCTGCTGCAGCGCTTGCGCTGGCACCTGCTGTTGCACAGGCTGCTGATGCCGATCGTTCGGTGGCACCTGTGTCGGGCGAGCAGGAATTTGCTAGCTCGGGCGTTTTGGCAGTTTTGGCTGCTGCTTTCCTGGGCGCATTCATTTTCTTCGCAGTTGATGACGATGATGATGAGCCTGTCAGCGCCTGATCTGACGCTACAAGTTTAATAGAAAGCGGGGTCTTCGGGCCCCGTTTTTTTTGGCCTGCACGCGATCTGTGGTTCGATTGAAGCGCAAGCCGCTTGCCGACGGGGCCGGGTAACCCTAAACCTCGCCAGCGATGAAAAAGACCACAGGAATGGACCGGGCAACGACCCGCAAATGGCGCGCTGCAACACAGGCGGTGCGTGGCGGCACCTGGCGCAGCGAGCATGGCGAGACAAGCGAGGCGCTGTTCCTCACCTCTGGCTATACCTATGATGATGCGCAGACCGTGGCCGACCGGTTCTCTGGTGACGCGGACGGGATGACCTATTCGCGTTTGCAGAACCCCACTGTCGCCATGCTGGAAGAACGCATCGCGCTGATGGAAGGTGCAGATGCCTGCCGGGCGCAGGGCAGCGGAATGGCGGCGATGACGGCGGCATTGCTGTGCCAGCTTTCCGCAGGGGACCATGTTGTGGCAGCGCGCGCCGCATTTGGATCATGCCGGTGGTTGGTCGATCATCTGTTGCCCCGCTTCGGCATTGAAACCAGCGTGATCGACAGCGCGGACGATGGCGAATGGGAAGCGGCCATCCGGCCCAACACCAAGGTGTTCTTCTTCGAAACCCCGGCCAACCCGACGCTCGACATCGTCAATCTGCGCCATGTCTGCGATCTGGCCCGCGCGCATGGCATCACCAGCGTGGTCGACAATGCTTTTGCCACTGCAGCCTTGCAGCGACCATTGGAATTCGGCGCCGATGTGGTCGCCTATTCCGCGACCAAGCTGATGGACGGGCAGGGCCGCGTATTGGCTGGTGCAATCTGCGGCTCAAGCGAATTCATCGAAGACGTTTTGCTGCCGTTCCAGCGCAACACCGGCCCCAACATCTCCCCCTTCAATGCATGGGTGGTTCACAAGGGGCTGGAAACATTGTCGTTGCGGGCACACCGGCAGAGTGAAAGCGCGCTCACTATCGGCGAATTTCTGGAGGCACGCGCGCCTCGCATGCTGCATCCCGGTCTCAAAAGCCATCCACGGCATGAACTGGCGGCACAGCAAATGGACGCTTTTGGCCCGATCTTTGCCTTCGATCTGGAAAGCAAGAACACAGCTTTCGCTGTACTCGATGCGCTAGAACTGATTGATATATCGAATAATATTGGAGATGCGCGTTCCCTGATGTGTCATCCGGCCAGCACCACCCATGCCAATATGGGCGAGGAAGCGCGCGCGGAAATGGGGGTGACCGATGGTCTGCTGCGCATCAACATCGGGCTGGAGGATCCGCTCGACCTGATGGAAGACCTTGATCAAGCATTGAAGGTGGCTGGATTATGATCTCGCCTCATCAAGCGGAGAATTGAGGGAGTGACACGATGACAAAGCGCGTAGAGCTAATTTTCGATTTCGTCAGCCCCAACGCTTACATGATCTGGTGGCCCCTGCGCGATCTTATCCGGCGGACCGAGGCTGAACTGGACGTGCAGCCCGTGTTTCTTGCCGGCATGCACAAGCTGACCGGGAACGCACCCCCGTTCATTCGCGATGGCGAAATCAAGGGCAAGAATGCTTATGCGATGCTGGAAATGGACCGGTTTATCGCCAAGAATCGGCTCGACAAATATAAGATGAATCCGAAGTTTCCGTTCAATTCCGTGATGCTGCAACGCATGCTTGTTGCCGCCGATCAGGACGGGCGTGGGGTGCAATTCGCGGATGCGATGCTGATCGCTATCTGGGAAAAGGGCCTCGACGTGCTGGATCCGCAAGCGGTCGGCGCAGCTGTAACGCAGGCAGGATTTGATGCCGCAGATCTGGCTGCAAGGGCGCAGAGCGAAGAGATCAAGCAGAAACTGTTCGCCAATACAGAAGATGCGGTGGAGCGGGGTGCTTTTGGCATACCCACTGTGTTTGTCGGACCCAAGGATGGTCCGACCGAAATGTTCTTTGGCAAGGAACGCCTTGATCAGATCAAGGACGAGTTGACCGCCTGAGGGTGGTAAACGTCGCCGTTACAAGCAGAAGTGGAATAATCGCGCGCGCCACTTGTGACGGCAAAGTTTATCGTTACCTTGGTATTTGTCATGAAAGAGCTGTTCCAACACGCTGCCGTTACCGAAGGGGTCACCGTTAGAATTGCGGTGAATTTCCTGCCCGAACAATCGCACCCCGATGCGGGCAAGTGGTTCTGGGTATATCATGTGCGGATCGAGAACCACAGCCACGAAGAATTGACGCTGCGCACGCGCCACTGGCGGATCACTGACTCCCGCGGGATGGTGAACCATGTCGATGGTGAAGGGGTCGTTGGTGAACAGCCTTTGCTCAAACCCGGGCAAAGCCACGATTACGTCTCTGGCTGCCCATTGACGACACCGCATGGATCGATGGAAGGATTCTATACCTTTCACCGCGAAGACGGTTCGCCGATGGAAGTGCGGATCCCCTTCTTCCCGCTGTCTGCCCCGGCCACCGCTGATTGACGCGCTAGGTCGCGCTATCGCTTCGCTACTTGAGCGTGTTTTTACCGCGCTATCGCTTCGCTACTTGAGCGCGGGGCATCTCCGCACTAATGCGATCTCTCGATGAAACGCACACACCTGCCTTTGAACGCCCTGCGCGTGTATGATGCCGCAGCCCGGCATCTGTCCTTCACCCGCGCAGCTGATGAGCTGGCGGTGACACCCGCCGCAGTCGGCCAGCAAATCCGCGCTCTGGAGGATCATCTCGGCGTCGTCCTGTTTCGCCGCACCAGCAAGGGGCTGGAACTGACGCCGGAAGGCTCGGCTGGTCTCGACAGCCTTCGCGAGGGGTTCCTGCGGTTCGAGGAAAGCGTGCAGGCGATGCAGGCTGGCCAGGCCAGTGACCGTTACACGATCGCCGCGCCGCGCGAATTCTATGCCCAATGGCTGGCCCCCCGATTGGCCGCATTCCAGGCGGAAAACGCCGGTGTGCGTTATCATTTCGTCGGCGACGAAAACGCGGACTTCACCGAATCCAATCTCGATTGCGCCATCCGGCTGGTCGATGGGCCGGGCGATCTTGAAGGGGTCAAGCTGGCTCCGGCCTGCCGCGTCACTGTGGCAGCCCCCGGAGCCCCCGATCACTGGATCGGTTGGGACGGGGCAACGCTACCTGAAGAAGCCGATCCCGCCATCGTGGTGGGCAATCCGGGACAGGCCCTGTCCAGCGCGATTGCCGGAATGGGCCGTACGGTGCTGCCCCAGTTGCTGGTGCAGGATGCGCTAGACGATGGCCGTCTGGAGGCAATTGCAGGGCCCGAGGATGCCCAGCGGTCTTACTGGTTGATTGCGCCGCGCCCGCAATGGCGCCAGAAAAAGGTGAAGGCGCTGGCCGCACACCTCGCGCGCTGATTCATGGCAAAATGAATGTGGGCGACCGCCGTGAGAGGTGGCGGCCGCCCGTCATGTCCGGCAGGGGTCTTGGGGGCCCCGCCAGTCATGTGAAGTGATGCAATGACCCTACGCAGCGACTCCGCTCGCGAATTGCCCGATGCTTGATCCGACTGCCAAGATGGCGAGGACCGATATGCTGAACCGTTCGGCAAAGGATCGCGTAATGACAATCGGCTTGGCCACTTCGCGGAAGCGTTTCTTGTAGTCAGGATGCTCGGTGCCCATCAGCCGGTCCCAGAAGGTGAAGTAAAAGCCGAAATTGTAGGTGCCGGTCGAGTGATGCATATCGTGGTGGGTGGTTGTGCTGATCCAGTCGGTCCACTTGCTGTCGACCCATCCGGCAGGATGCAGTTCAACCCCTGCATGCTGCATCACATTGCGTGCGAGCTGGATCCAGATGAAGAACAGGATGGCCATCCCGGCATAAGCGATGCCCATCAGGCTGGTGGCCAGCAGGAACAGCGGCACGAACGCGACCTCTAGTATCGCTTCCCACATTGAGAAGCTGTAGGCTGTCCAAGGCGTTGGCGTGCGCGATTTGTGATGATGCAAATGGGTTGCCCGGAACAGGCGGGGGTGATGCATGGCACGGTGGAGCCAATAGAAATAAGCGTCATGAACCAGGATCATGGCGGCCACTTGGATCACCAGCGTCAGGGTACTGAATTCGTCCAGCTTGAACTTGATGATACCGGCCTCGCGCAGCATCAGTGTGCTGATCGTGGTCACGGCGAAGAAGAACACCGTGCGCGTGGAACTGAGCAGTTCGCGGCGATAATCCTTGCCCGATGCGCGCCGCTCCTGAATTCGGCGGTTGTCCGCCCAGCGTTTGAATACGAACAGGAAGATGGCCATCACACCGGCTGCAATGACATAGCGCGAAAGGTCGAAATAAATCCCGAACATCATGTGTTCAGCGATTTTTTCCAGCATTGTCATATTGTCTGCCGTTTGCATCGGTGTCCTCCATGCGATTGATGGAAGCCTTATGCAGTTGGCGGGTCGCTGCGGCTCCGCGAATTCCGAAAATGCTGGTCAATTTCGCAATTGCACGGTCTTTTTCAGTTTTGACCAGCCTTTTATGCGTCGCTTCGTTCCGGGGAGAGCGCATCGCGGCGATATTCGCTCGGTGTCGTGCCCGCCTCGCTGCGGAACGCGCGATTGAAGGTGGGCAACGAATTATAACCCAGGTCCATTGCGATGGTCAGAATGGGGAGATCAACCTGTTCCTTGTCGCCCAGAATATGGCGCGCCTCTGTGATTCGCAGCTGATTGAGGAAAGCAGAGAAATTGCGATGTCCTAGCCCGCGATTGATCAATGCGCGCAACTTGTGTTCGGGCACGTCGAGATGGCTGGCAAGACCTGATATGGTCAGCCCGGCAGTGCGATAGTGGCCTTGCTCCATCGCCTCATCCAGCTTTTCCTTCAGAACTTGATCGGACACTGATAGCGTATTGGCAGGCGCAGTGAATTGCTGTGGTCTACCGTGCAGCATTAGCAGATCGGCATCGGGTTGGAGCAGGGCGAGACCGGAAAACAACGTCAGGCAGAAGATCAGTCCAGCGGTCAACAATTGCAGAGCGTCATTGTTGATCGGACTTCCCTGAATCATTTCTACCATCAGGATTCCACCCGATTGAACTGCCACCAACATGGGCAGCCACAGTCGGATCAGGCGTCGTTTCTCGATCAGATCGTCAGCCCTGTCGGCAAGTGCGATCCGCATCAGGTCGACTACCAGCAGCAGCCCGGCGATGTGAACAGTGTAAAAGCCAACGGGGCGGGTCCAGGGTTGAAAATTACCAAAATACCAACTGGCAACCATAATGCCCGCAATGCCCCACATCATCCGGTCATCAGGTTCGCGCTCAAACAAACGCCGGGCAAACAGCCAGATCCAGAACGGAATAAGAAGCGATGGCAGGTCGAACATGCTGAACGGGGCCCACACTGACCGCATGGCGTCCGAGGAATTGATGAGATAGGCCATCGACCCTAGCAACAAGCCAACCAACGGCAGTTTGAGCGTTGGACGAATGCGACCAGCCACAATTAGCACCAGCATCAACAGGCTGGCACCGATCGATATCAAGCGCAGGGACGTGTCGATTGTTTCAAGCATCTTGCCGCGACCATAAACCAACTGTGGCCTGTGGCCAGTGTCGCAGGATTACGAAACTGTCGAAAGAGAGACGCGATCGTTGACCGGATCGTAGGAGACATCGATCCCTGCACCGCGCAATTCGTAAAAGGGAATAAATCCTGTACCCTTTGCCAGCGCGCCCGATATCCTTCTCGGCAAGGTTTCTGTGCGGTTCCCCAAAGCTTGCGCGACAGACTTTGTTGCAATCAGGATTTGTGCGCCTTCCTCTATCCGGATGGTTGCAGCGCCTGAGCTTACACCATCAACATACAATTGTTTTTCAACTGTGAGGCTGCCGCTCGACCGATCAATTTTTTCCGGCACGGGTTCGAGCGAGGTGAGGTCGTAGTTGATCGGCAGGACTTCGCCCGGCGCAAGGTCAAAATCCAGCAGCTCTGTTCCGTTGCCAGCCCCCGGGGCTGGTCGCGATGTGTCTATCTGGCGGGCGAGTTGGGGCAGGTTTTCCTGCGCAGGAGCGGGGAGATTCGGCCCCTGCTCGTGGCTTTCGATCAGGTCTGCAAGCTTATTGGTTGCCAATGGAATGGCTTCGGGAAGCAGGAATTGCAGTGGGTATCGCGCGCTGGCGGTCTGGCCCGAGGCCAATCGCGGCTGGAAATCTGCCGGGGGCGGGGGCCATGCCAGTGTCGCCACCCATGCGAGCGTTATCGCAGCCAGCAATGCCAACCGGTTGGCCTGATCAAACAGCCGATCGATCACGCGATCAAGAGTGGTGGTGGCGGGCAAGTCGCTCATGTCACAGCCATACTATCATCACACTGTGCATCATCAATTAACGCAATATGCAGAGCCGATAGAGGGATGGCTGCACCCATCATTGCATCAGCTTGCCAGTGGAGCTAGCCACGCAAGGGAAGCACCACCGGCTGCGATCGCCACGCCATAGGGAAATTTGGCCTTCAAACTGTCCTTCTTGGGCTTGTCGCCCCGCAACAGTCGTCGTCCGATCATCCAGGCAATGATCGTGAAAAAGCCCAGGATGGAAACCCACAGCAACAGGTCAAGCCCTTGCCCGAGGGTGAAATACGCAGCCAAGCCGGCGTAGAATTTTGCATCACCACCGCCGAAGATACCGCCGGCAAACAATGCCGCGCCAACCGCGAGTGCGATCATCGCATGGAGAAAATGCCAACCCATTGTTTGCAGCCAGCCGAGATCTTCCAAACCGCCCAGGGCAAAGGCGTGCCCCAGTCCATAGACGAGCAAAAGCAGCGACAGCCAATTCGGCAGACGCCGATCCTTTATGTCGCTCAACGCGCCAACGGCGAGCAGAATCGTGAGGCCGGCAGGCCACAGATATTCAGCGGTCATGTGCGACGGAGCCCTTTATTCAGAGCCGTCGCGTGCCGTGAGCGATACCCGAACCGGATATTGCTTGGCAGCAGGCTTAACAGCGCTGGTGGAAGCGGGTTTGGAAATGGTGATCCGCACCGGATAGCTTTCCTTGGCCGAAGGTACACCGAGCATACTGATGCGGCCACCACGCGCGCGATTGCCTGTAGTCTTCACAACGGGCGCTTCATCGGCGCCAGCAATGTCACCAACAGCTGGGGCATCGGCCTTGGACGGGTTGCGCACGCCAACCTTGGGCAGTTCTGGCTGGCCGGTTGTGATGCTCACAGGACGCGTAGCAATCCGCAATTCGCGCGCTTCTCCGCGAGCGATCGTAACAGGGGCCTTGACCAGAGTGACAGCACCACGCCGCTCGTCGACCGGCGCAGCTGCCAACAGGCCCTGATCTTCGGCCGCATTGGCCGCTTCGGCCAAAGACTTTTCCGCCTCGGCTTCGCGCATGGCAAGCGCGCGGCTGCTGGTTCCGAGCGCAGAATTGTAGAATTTGGTCAGATTGGCAGCATATCGCGCATTGCCTGCATCCATGGTGAGGGCCATTTTGAAGTAGCGTTCAGCCAGATCTGCCCGGCCGAGCCTGGCATAGGCGACACCCATACCGTTAAAGGCATCAGGGGCGATTTTTTCGTCCATCGCAGCAAGGCGGAATTGCGTGATCGCGTTGGCGGGATAGCCTGCCTTGAGAGCGGCACGGCCTTGCTCCAGTTCGTCCTTGCCAAACAGCGGTGCACCAGCTTCGGCGCGCATGGTTTTGTCACCGGGGCCGAAGCCCAGCTTGTTCAAGAAGCCCTGACAGCCAGAAAGCGCAATTGATGCAGAGACGATGGTCGCAATTTTGATCGCTTTGTTCATTGGATTGGTTCCCCCAACATGGCTGGTACAACTTCACGGATGCTCAGTACGGCTGCTGGCAAAATCAGCACGCCGATCATGGTTGGCAGCATGAACACCACCAACGGTATGGACAGCAGCACCGGCAGACGGTGCGCCTTTTCTTCTGCGCGCAAACGGCGCGCTTCGCGCATTTCGGATGAATAGACGCGCAATGTTGTCGCCAGGCTGGTGCCCAACTTGTCTGACTGGATCAACAAGGTCGCAAATGACCGGATCTCGTCTACTGATGCTTCTTCACCCATGCGGCGCAGCGCATCTTCGCGGGTTGCACCAGCACGCATCAGCAGGGTGGTTTCTGTCAACATCGCGGCAACGCGGGGATGGGTTGTCACCATCTCACGGCCAACTCGGTCCAGCGTAGCTTCCAGACCCAAACCGGCCTCTACACAGACCAGCATCAGATCAAGGCAGTCTGGAAAGCCATTGATGATCTCTGTCCGGCGCCGATCAGCCTTGGCGCGGATGAAAAGGTTGGGAATGTATAGGCCCAGGACCGCAAGCAGGGCACAGGTCAGATAGAGCTGGAACAGCCCGGGAGGTTCAGCCTGAAAATAGGCGTTGAGCAGGAACAGGCCGGGCAGGGCAAAGACAAGCAACAGGCGCACAAGGGTGTAGATACGCGGAGCCGATTCCGATTCATAACCGGCTGCCTTAAGCTGACGCTCCAGCTTGCTGTCATTCGTATCGCCAAGGTTCAGGCCAGCTTCCTCGATGCGCTTGACCATTTTGGCCCAGGCGCCTTCTGTGCGCTGGCGAGTTAGCGTTTCGCTGGTGGGCGAATTTCCGTCACCGCCAAGCGACGCCAAGTCGCGCGATACGCGCATCCGGCGCGAGGTAATTGCGCTGATGCTGAACACGACCAGAGCCACAAGACCAAAAACGATGATCAGGATCAGGGTGCGGATGACCGGATTGGAGGAGATCAGTTCAAGCATGTCAGACCTTCAAATCCACCAGGCGCCGAATGATATAAACGCCCAAGCCATACATGATTATCAAGCTGATCGAGCCATAAATGAAGATAGGGTCTTCCGCGATATCGAGATAATATTGCGGTGTGACCAGAAAGATCGAGACGAAGGCGAACACCGGTAGCACCGTCAGCATCCAGCCGGTCATGCGGCCTTCCGAGCTGAGCGCTTTGACCTTCATGAACATTTGATGGCGATCACGGATCACTTTCGAAATGTTGTCAAGAATCTCTGCCAGATTACCGCCGGTCTGGCTCTGCACGGACAGCGAGACAACGAACATCTTCATGTCTTCCAATTCCCACCGCTCAGCCATTTGCTCCAACGCGCCAACCAAGTCGGCACCATAGGCGACTTCATCGCTGATGAGGCCGAATTCAGAGCCGATCGGATCTTCCATTTCTTTGGTCAAAAGGTCGATCGCAGAGGCGATCGGGTGGCCGGAACGCAGAGCGCGTACGAAAATGTCGAGCGCGATGGGAAACTGATGTTCCATTTTTTTGCGCTGGGCATCGGCCATCCGCCCCAAGACAAGCAAGGGCAGGACCACAGCCAAGCAGATGCTGACCAGTCCAAGAATCAGAATTGTGCCAATTCCAAGACCGGCACCAAAGGCGGCTACTGAAAGCAGCAAAAGCAAGTATACGCCAACCAGACCGAGCCCCATGAACATGGTCAGTTGGCCAACGGTAAAGGACGTGCGCGAGGCAAACACCATCTTTTCGAACCGCTCTTCTGCACCGAGCAGAAAGCCGGGCAAATTGCCACCGCTGCCCGGACGGTTCTTCATCAATTTGCCGATCACGACTTCGCGATCCTGACCAGAGCTGATCATCCGCAGACGTTCATTCACCGCGCCTTTGTACGTGCGGCTCTTGGCATAGCTTGTGGCCGATGTCTGGATGAGCAGGAACACCGCTGCAAACACAGCCAGCAAGATGAAGATGCGGATGATTTCAACGGTCATGCGATCAGCCTATCTTGAGATCCGGACGGAACAGTTCGGCTGGCATCTTGATGCCATAGGCTTCTGCTTCGAGGAGGAATTTTGGACGAATACCGGTCGCTTCGAAATGTCCGATGACCTGATTGTTTTCGTCCACGCCTTCTTTCTTGAAGCGGAAGATTTCCTGCATCGTGATGGTGTCGCCTTCCATGCCTGTCAGTTCCGACAGGCTGGTGACCTTGCGTCGACCATCCGACAGACGGGAAACCTGGACCACCACGTTCAGCGCAGAGGAAATCTGCGCACGCGCTGCACGTTGCGGCATGTCGATCCCGCTCATGCCGATCATTTGCTCGACACGACTGAGAGAATCGCGCGGATTGTTGGCGTGAACCGTGGTCATCGATCCATCATGGCCGGTGTTCATGGCCTGAAGCATGTCAAACGCCTCACCGGCACGAACCTCGCCCACAATAATGCGGTCAGGGCGCATACGCAGGGCGTTCTTGACCAGGTCGCGCTGGCTGACTTCGCCGCGGCCTTCGATGTTCGGTGGACGGGTTTCAAGGCGAGCCACATGAATTTGCTGCAGCTGCAGTTCGGCCGAGTCCTCGATCGTTACGATGCGCTCTTGCTCGTCGATGAAGGACGACAGGGCATTGAGCATGGTCGTCTTACCCGAACCTGTACCGCCAGAAATCAGCACGTTGCGGCGTGATTTGACGATAGCGGCCAGCACTTCAGCCATTGCTTCGGGCATTGACCCAAGATCAATCAGTTTCTGGATGCTAATCGGGATCTTGGCAAACTTACGAATGGAAAGCAGCGATCCATCCAGTGCCAGCGGGGCAACGATTGCGTTGACACGCGAACCATCAGCCAGACGTGCATCGACAAAAGGCGAGCTTTCATCGACCCGGCGACCAACCGCGCTGACAATCTTCTGGATGATCCGCATCAAGTGCTTTTCATCCTGGAAGCGGGTTGGCACACGCTGCAGCAGGCCGCGTTTTTCAACAAACACGACATCGCAGCCATTGACCAGAATATCGGTGATCGTCTCGTCCTTGAGCAGTGGCTCCAGCGGGCCGAGGCCGAGCAATTCGTCCATCACCTCGTCGAGGAGATTGGCGCGCTCTTCCCGGTTGAGCGGCTGATCGAACGTCACCAGCAGTTCCGGAATGACCCCGGCAATCTCTGCCTTGATCTGCTCTTCGGGCAGTTTGTCGAGCATCGACAGGTTCATCTTGTCGAGCAGCGACTGGTGGATCGCCATTCTCAGCTTGAGCAGACTTTCGTCACGCTCGCTATTGGCCGCGTGCAGAGGAACCACATCACTCGTGACTTCATTACCCGAGGTCTGGGTTTCAATCTGTTCGGCAATTTCCTCAGCTTCTTCCAGCTCAGGACGCTTGATCTTCCACATGCTATTCCTCCTCCGCCAGGCGAACCGCTACCGATTCGGCCAACTGCCTGATCTCTTTCGAGAACTTGCTGCGTTTCTGAATTGCATCGACAAGCTCGCCCTGGTCTTGAGCGGTACGAAGCAGGTTGGAATCCTCGCTGACCATGGCCAGCACAGGATGTTTGAGTGCCGTCTCGGCATCATTAGCGCTAATGCTAGAGAACAGGCGCTTTTCAACGCGGTTGAGAACGACAGCAATCGCTGAGCGGTCAATGCCCATCGAAATCAGGAAATCAAGCTTGCGTTTGGCGTGGCGCAGGCTCGGGATGGTCAGCGTGCCGACCATGATCGAGAGGTCGGCGGCAAACACGGTCGACAAGGACCAATTGGTGAAAGACGCCGGCAGATCCACGATCACCAGATCGTAACTCTTGCGAGCGGTGGTGATGACGCGCATCAGCTGATCAAATTCAATCGACTCGATCGGCATGATTTCAGTGGGTGCGGCAATCACATCCACCCGGTCATGCCCCTCGGTGACGACCGAACTCATCAACTCGCCATCAAGCCGTCCGTCCGCTTCGAGCAAGTCTATCAATGAACTGCGCGAGCTGCACCCGAGATAGGACGCCACATCACCAGATTGCACATCGAGATCAATTACACAGGCACGATATTGGTCACCCATGTCCGACGCCATTTGCGCTGCCAGATGGGTAGCAAGTGTCGTCGAACCCGTTCCGCCGATGGTTTTCATCACGGTGATGAACGGGGCCAGACGCTGTTCTTCGATCTGGTCGGCCGATAGCTTCTCGGCAGCATCGACAATCGCCGTCAGCAACTCGTCCATGGCGAAGGGCAGGGCAACGATATCGCCGACACCCTTGCGTAGAAGTTGGCGAGAGGTGGCAATGTCGACCTGACCCAGGCCGGCAATCACCGGCACATCAGGCATTTCCTGACGAAGCGCATTGATCCTGTCGATCGACTTGCGCGAGGCGGGGTCGACTTCCAGCACGACAATCGAAGAAGACAGCAGAAGACCAAGCGGCAAATCGGCATCAATCGCGCATTCAATTGCGGTCACCTGATTGCCGATGGCATCCAGGCTCGACAGCATGTCTGGCTGTGCAACAACACAAACGCCCTGCGGCAATTGGCCTGCACTGTTCATCTGCGCCTCATAAAGTTCTTCAACACGTCCCATGGTACATCTCAGTTAGATACAGAACCGCTCATGTCTTCCGCGGTCATTGAATAGGCAAAATCCGGCAGACTGGTGCTAACACCCAAAGGTGAAAGAACCACTGATGGGTACGCCAGATTGATCAAGCGTACAGTAATGAGGGGGGCAACATCCGGTCCGTTAGGATCGCCGGCAAAACCAAGACCTGAGCCAGAATACTCAACCTGCATATTTGCATCTGTGATCGCTGGCAGTATGTCCCGCATCCGATTGCGCATATCGTTGTAGGCTGTGTCATCGCGACTGTAGGAGTTGCTCAAGCAATTCGAGCCAGTGCAGGTGCATGTAGTTGATGTACCAGTACAAGTGATCTTAAAATCCAACAAGGGCACCCGGTCACCCTGCTGTACAATGCCGCTTCCGGTGTTGTAATTCACCAGAGATTGCCCTTCGAGGCCGTCCGCAACTGAGTCAGTCACAGCGGCCCACCTTGCCCCGATCTGAGTAGCTTTTTCTGCCTGATTGATGCGATAGGCGTAAAGGCCAACATCAATCGTTCCGAGAACGAAGATCAGCAACAGCGGAACAACCAGCGCAAACTCAGCCGCTAGGCCGTCTTCATTGTGCAGCAAGCGAGAGGAAAAATTTAACATCATCAGATACCCATCACCGACGCTTGCTGAGTAGCATTGAGATTGAAACTGTCTGAGATAATGCCCAGCCCATTAAAAAGTGAGTTATATCCGATAGTTGCTGCAACATTGATCACTGGCGCAGGCTCATCGCTTGTATAGATTCCAGAAGTCTCGATTTTCGAGTTTCCAGTATGGACAGTTGATCCGATTGGACAGGTGACAGTTACCGCAAAGGAAACCTCACTTGCGTCCCATCCCGACCGGGTCTCGTTTGCACCCGCCAGCGCTCCTGTCAGGGCAATGGCCCGGATCTCATCCTGCACCGTTTGCGTAACGGTGCCCGCTCCGTTGCGGCAATTGACATTGTCAAAACTTTGCCGGGCGCCATACCGTGCTCCATCACGCACGGCCTTCACCAATTGCTGCTGCGAAAAAAAGTAGTGACCTGTTTCAACAGCAGAAAAAAACAGCAGCAAGGCCAATGGCGTAATCAAAGCCATTTCGGCAGCCGCAGCGCCTCGCTCGCAGAAGAAGAATTTCCTGCCCATCATCACTTCACCAAATAGGGAACATCACGGCGGATGGTGATGCCTCCTAAGGTGCCTGTTGAGCGGCTGTCATTTTCGCGAACAATTTCAACGTAAACTTCGTCCTTTTTTGTATATTCTTTTGTTTTGGTATTTGTAGATGGATCATTGTCGTCATCTACCTTGTAACTGCGGTCAGCAGAAGGTTGCACGAGGAAGACGTCCATCCACTGTCGCACCGGTACATTTGTCGAGTTACCGCTCACACCCTCTTTCGAACAGTTGACGACGGCAACAGATATCAAACGGCGGTCCGGATTCGAAACCGGCGGATATCCATGCTGGGTGCTGCAAACAGATTGACCTTTGTGGCGGACGTTGCCTCTATTGCCCTGGCCTGTTTCGGTATAGTTTTGGTCTCCAAGCACTGTAACACCGGCAACGGGACTGTTTATGTTGTTCTCTTCCCATTTGTAGACTTCGTACCGCATGATGTTCGCAATTGATCGATCAGGACCAGGCACGCCGTCTTCATCGAGAATGGCACTGGTGGGAATGTTTGTTTTCCAGTCCCATCCCGGCCCGTAATGAGCGCGAAAATATGCGTCGCGGTCCCAATTGCCGCCACCAAAAGAGCCCGTGAGGCTGTTGCAACTGCCATTTGCGCCATCGAATACAGCATGGCATTTATCGCGAGGGTGGCCCATGCTCTTTGGCGTTTTGGTGTATGGAGCTACAGCGTCTGTTGGGGCGTAAGCGTCTTGCTCCATGGGGAGGCCCCAACCATCCTTGTCAACTTCGCAGGTCTTCCCGTTTCCAGGCGCTTTGTCCTGAAGCCTGACCATGTCTTTGCGAACGTTGAGCGCAGAGGGGCAGGTGCCCCCCGATTCACAGGCACCATTTTCGTAGACGTCAAAGCGCGTATTTAGTGATCCGGGTGCATTTGCAATGTTACCAGTTTGCGTATCGACGGTAGATGGGCCATTTTCAGCGATGCAATTACCCGCCGACCCCCAGCCAAGGGCCTGCCGCACGCCGACAGCGCCATTGGCCAATCCGACATCAAGATAACCATAATTGCCTGGTGACCACTGGCCACCACCGCCAGGTTTCGCAAGAAATCCAAACCCAATGCGCGAGTCGATATCCATAGTCAGGCTGCCTCCAGCCTCATCAGGATTACAAATCATCAAAGGCGGGACCCGGCAAAGAGCTGAACCCAATCCGGCAACTGCTGAGGCGACGCTGGATCCGCTGAGTGCCTCAACAATCGGAGTGAGGGCGAAGTCGGCAGTTCGAACTTCCACCGTAACACTGACGAAACCAGCGTCTGCAAACCGGGTTGGATTGGTGAATCCGCCAGTCCCGGCCTCGGCATCAGCTTGAGACTCGTAAAATACGATATTGGCCGCGGGTAAATCGATATTTGTTGTCGTACCATCGCTAGCGAACAGCGTACGGTTGGCGACCAGGCCTCCACGGACAGCCTCGATCGCTCGTTCCATTGAGCCATCGGTTCGGTCAAGTTGAGATGCACCAGCAAGAGCAGCCTGATCGGCAGCATTCTGCAATTCGGTGTCCATTCCGGCGACACGGGCATAGTCAAAGCCGAGGCCGGCAACAGCGACGAGTGGAACGAGAGCAAGCGCATAGGTGGCGGCAGCTGCCCCCTGTTGGTTTTTCCAAAACCCCTTATGCGATGTGCGTCTCATTTTTGTTCATTTCCTAGTGCTTTGCGGTCAGTTGCTGCCAGTATTAAGGCCGCCGCCGCCATTGTTTCCGCCGCCCGTGGTGCCGCCAGTGCTGACACGTTCAGGTTGCTTTACCGAATCCGTACGATACCGCTCGATCGCTTGTGCTGCATGCTCAGCGCTCGTCAGCGGGATCGGTGTGTCGTATTGCGGATCAGGATTGATCACCATCGCTGCAAAAGTTGCACGATTGGCTTCACCAAACCCAGGATCCTGAAAACCCACCAACTCCTTGTCGGCAACAGAGGTGCAGGCACCAGCGCCAAGAGCCAGAAGAGCGATTGCGAGCGTTTTGCGCTTAATAGTCATAATCATTCTCCTCGCCCTGATTGGCAGCCACATCGCTGGATGTCGGCACCGAACCATTGGGTTCAACTTCTTTCGGACGGTACATTACGCCATTAAGCAGAACGTCGGCCTGAACCGGATCAGCCACTCGGTCGGTCGGCAGGCGGACCTGCTCTGGCCGGATCGGCTGCACCAGACGAGGGGTGACGATGATCAACAGCTCGGTCTCGCCCTTCTGAAAGCTTGAAGACCGGAACAGCGAGCCGATGATCGGGATCGACCCGAGCAGTGGCACCTGATTGACCGTCGTTTCGAAATCCTGCTGGATCAGGCCAGCAATGGCAAAGCTTTCGCCATCGCGCAGTTCGATAACCGTGCTTGCACGCCGGGTCTGAAGGCCGGGGATGTTCAATCCGCCCACCGTAATCGATGCGGTCGGGTCAATCGAGCTGACTTCGGGTTCAACCAGAAGGTTGATCGTGTTGTCCGACAACACCGTTGGCGTGAAGCCGAGGCTGACACCGAACGGCTTGAACTCGACTGAAATCGCAGCCGAACCGTTGGTTGCGTCCACGCCTTGACCGGCCCCCGATTGGGCCACAGGGATGGGAAATTCGCCGCCAGCCAGGAACGATGCCCGCTCACCCGACAGGGCGATCAGGGTCGGTTCGGCCAGCGTCTTGGCCATGCCCTTGGCTTCAAGCGTGTTCAGCACGGCTTCGATATCGAGGCCCAGAACATCTCCGAAAAAGCGGCGAAAGACACCAAATGAACCGGCGACCGAGTCAAGACCGAGGGTTCCTGTGCCTGTGCCATTTGGCGTCAGGCTTGCGCCATTGCCGATGGCGCCGCTGAATCGGCCGCTGCCCGAGCTGAAGAAGCCCGACACGCCCAGATCCTTGCCAACCTGCCGGTTGACCTCGGCAAAGCGGACTTCCAGCAAGACCTGCTGGCTGCCGCCCATCGACATCAGATTGACGACATTGTCGCCAGCATAAGCGCGGGCCAGCTGCATTGCGCGATCAGCTGCGCCTGCATTGCTAACCGTGCCGCTCAGCACGATGGATTCGTTGGAGATGCGCGCGTCGATGCGCTCATCCGGCATCAAGTCGCCAATTTGATCACGCAGACCGATCACATCCGGACCAACGGCCACGTCCATAACCGCCAATACGCGATTGTTGCGATCATAGAGCGTCAGGCTGGTTGTGCCGAGCGACTTGCCCAGAACATAGACCGAGCGATCTGAGATCGGGAAAATATCCGCGATGTCCTCATTACCGATCATGGCCCGCGCAATGGGGCGATCGGCCGTGATGACCTGGCTCTTGTTGACCGGCACTTCGACCGCGCCGGCGTGTATCGATGCTTCTGCGCTCTGGGCCATCGCCGGAACTGCCACCATCGGGGCAATTCCAAGGGCGAGAACCGCTGTCAGCGTTTTCAATCCGCCTCGCATGATATTACCACCCCCCATTGCGTTTAACTTGATAAGTCGTCTGTTCGGTACCGCGCACGATTGACATGCTTGGTCCGCTCGGCGGCCGCGTCGATGCTACACCTTGGCCACCGCCACCTGATCGGGCAACCGGAGCAGGGGCAACGGCTGCTTGCCGTGTTTCCGGAATGAAGAAGCCGTTTGCGCCAAGGTCACTCTTGGTGACGACTTCGGTTGCGCCGACATCCTGGTTCTCGACATTGCGCAGCGCCAGGCTGAGCGAGCCGACCTGCCGGGCCAGCGTCAATTTCTGTGCCCCGACCATATCGGTCTGGACAGTTGCGGTCTGGCCAACCTGCGGATCGGTCGCATTCTCGCTGCGTACCTGATCGATAGCCAGAACCAGAACGTTTTCGAGGACCACATTGGTCATAAGGTCTGAACTGTCAGCGCCATCACCAGGGATCTGGCGAGTCAGCATGACATCGACCACATCTCCAGCGCGGATAAAGCCCGCAACGCCGCTGACCTGATTGACAGGTATGGAGACTGCACGAAGTTCCTCGGGCAGGATGGCCGAAAGGACGGCTCTGCCACCTTCTCCGCTCACCTTGCTGGAAAGAATGGGTTCGCCGATTACAATCGGACGAAGAGCAACCCGGCCACCGCGCGTGGCTTCCTCAACGGAAACAAAGGCGCCTTGTGGTACCGAGCTCGCTGGCCAGTTGACCAGCTGGAGATTGGTTGTGGTGAGAGGCGTGCCGAACTCGAATTCCTGCGAGGCGACAACAATGCGCTCCAGCCGGTTTGCTTCTGCTTGACGCTCCTGATCCTCTTGAAATCCGGTGAAATAGGAATTCGCAAGAAACACGGCGATCAAACCGACAAATACGGCCAAACCGATGATAAGGAGGTTACGTCCCCCCATAATCTTTCCCCCCAATAACGCGCCCAATCCCTGGCGCAAACATACAAAACAACGTCTTTAGAAGCACTTACGCTCCAGCTCCAACAAGCCAGAGCCCCCCTATGACACAGTTTGTACGGGTATAGAATCGAAATGGCCTGCAGAGGTCAACCCCCTGCAGGCCAATTGAGATTAGGTGCAGCCGGTTGTGTTGTTTGCGCCGCAGCCCGCAACCTTCGTGGTCGCGCCGTTGATCGAGGTGCTGATTGCGCCGCCGAGCTGGAAAGCAGCCAGAGCGATGCCGGCACCAACAACAGCCAGGATCAGAGCGTATTCAGCAGCCGAAGCACCGGATTCGTCACGAAGAAAAGTTTTTGCAAAAGTCATATCAATTACCCCATTTAAAAGTTCGGCTTCCCAAGCGGGCTTGCCAGTATTGTCCAAGTTTAAAGCCCGGCTTCTATTTCCGGATCTCTATGCTCCGAGGAGGGGCAAACATTTGAACCGACGCGACCCGTTATGTTTATATCCGGCTTCGCGCCGGTCATCGCGTTTGGTTCCCCTCGGAACTGAATAAATCTTCTCTTTTTAACCCTTCGCGGTCAACGCCAAACGCGGTTTTCAAAATTAAGTCCGAAAAACAGCAGCTTAGCGAGAATTTTTGGTAAGAAAATTAGTTAATTCCCCTGATTGCTCAAGCGTTTACCATTCATGCATTTGTTACTGATTGTACAGAACCGTCATTTCCGGAATAAATCTGCGAACGTTTGACACAACGAATCACCCTTGAGTCGTCTGATTCGGATCGATTCGCTTGGAATACTGGGACCTTCGGCTGCGATTCGCTGGTGCAGCAGCTGATTGCGAATCTGCCTGGACCAGCAGAATCCCGCAAAGCTCCCATCTGCATACTTCATCTGGATCGCGATTGGGCGAGTGCGCGGCTGCCTGTCAGGGGTGGGATGGTTGCGTGAAAATGATCATCACGGTTTATGGACAGGAATAGAGTGCCGGGCAGCCGCCTGTTTTGGGGCCTATATATACAGGGCTCTCTCTTGGCCGTATTTGTTCGCCCCTATTATTGTCGCCATAATTGCCGGCTCGATCGAAGTGGAGAGCTGATTGCGATTACACAGGCGAACAGTGACGTTGAAGTGCTTGTTGCCATACTCCTCTATACAGGCTCGAACGGGAGCCGGCTTGTGCCAGGTCTGATCCAGACATCATGGACGTGTAAGGGCAGTTCCGGCATGCACTATGGCGATTACATGCTGTAGCTATTGAGCAGTGCTGCGCCCAGATTGCCTTTTGTGCCCATGCCAACACAAATGGCACCCCGTTTCGGTGCCAAGGAAGATATCTTGCTCTCAGGCGCGTTGGTCATGGTGGGTAAGCCGAGGTCACCTAACTTGAAAAATAAATTTCTGTCCGCGGGATTGTCCCGTGTTGGGACGGGGTTAATACCGACAAGCTGAAATCGTTAGAAATCGCCTGTTTTCTGGCCGTTTGGAGGTTGCTTCATATGGTTATCACCCTTGCAACCAAAGCGATTCACTGTTCTTGTCTGGCTAACGATTCGCCCCGGATGTGATTCGTTTTGGCGATTCCGGGGAAGAAATCACGGGACGCAAATTTCAGATTCGGCAGTTCTTCATGAATGTCCGGCGCTAGCGCTCGCATACTCATCCTGCTGTTTCTGTCTTTGCATTCGGGGCCCTTGAGGTCTCCCACTAAAGGACGGTAAAATGGTAGACTTTGAAGGTGGTAAGCGCGGCGGATTTGACGCGGATAACGGCTCTGGCGAGGCGTTTGATGTTGGTTCGAGCGAGTTTCAGGAATCCCCTGCAACTTACTCTGCTGGAACGCGTTTTCTTGTACCCGACGCCAATGGCGTGATCGTATTGCCCGAAGGCGCGACGATCGAAGATTTGTCGCTTCGGGGCGGTGATCTGGTGGTCACGCTGGGCGACGGCACGGTCTATGTCTTCACCGACGCAGTGTTCATCCTGCCTGATGGCACGATCTTCGTTCCGCAAATCGTTGCAGAGGGCGTTCAGCTCGACCCTGCCGATGTACTTGAATATCTTGACCCGCAAGGCCCAGGCCTGCCCGAACTGCCCGTCCGCGGTTCCGGCGGTAACTTTGCCGTTGATCCAGGTCAGATCCAGGATGCCTTTGAACTCGGCGATCTTTTGCCGTTCACTGAATTGAGCCGCACTTTGCCCGATGAAGAAGAAATCTTCCCGGGCGTCGATACCGAACCAGAAATCGTCATCGAAACGCCAGACAACCCGACCGGGGTTGAAAATGCGATCGCGACCGTGGGCGAAGATGGCCTGCCAGAGCGTGGCGAGGGCGAAGCGCCGGGTTCCAACGCGCCTGGTGACTCTGAATTTACCAGTGGCACGATTGTCATTGACGCGCAGGACGGCATTTCCGCCATCATCCTCAATGGTGAAGAAATCACCGGCGTTGGCCAGGAATTTGTTACCGATCTTGGCACGCTGGTCATCACCAGCATCGATCTCGACACGGGCGAGGTCGGATTTGACTACGAATTGCAGGACAACACCTTGTCTGACGATTCAGTCGACAATTTCACCGTCACTGTGGTCGACACCACCGGTGATGAAGCAGACGCAACGCTTACGGTGGTTATCGTTGATGACGCGCCACTTGCGTTCAATGACACCAATACCATCGAAGGTGGCACCTTTGGCCCGATCACGGGCAATGTGGTCGATAATGACGTTTCTGGTGCTGACGGCTTCCCCGAAGACGGTGCGGTTACCGGTTTCAGCCAGGGTGAAACTTCGGCCAATCCGGGCGAAACCATTCAGGGCCAATACGGCACCCTGATGCTGAACGCGGATGGGTCCTACACCTACACGCGCGATTTCAACACGCCGGGCGGCGTGGAAGAATCCTTCGATTACACCATCGTCGATCAGGACGGCAGCACATCAAGTGCGACGCTTACCATTGTTATTGGTGATGCGCCTGCGATCATCACGGACATTCCCGTCATTGGGGAGGGTACCGTTGTGGACGAAGCGGGCCTGCCGCCGCGCGATGGCGAGCCAGTGGGCTCTGGCGAGGGTGCCGACAACGATCCGAACAACAATAGCGACCCGAGCGAGAGCACCGGGTCGACCATTACGTTTGAATCGCCAGACGGACTCGATACTATCACCATCGATGGCACTCCTGTCGATCCGGAGAATCTGCCACAAACGATCATTGTCGATGGCGGAACGCTGGTCATCACCGATGTCACCTTCGATCCGGAAACGGGCGAGGGTACGATTGATTATGATTTCACGCTGGACGACAATACATCGGGCGATGATACGACTTTCGAATTCGATATCGTTATCACCGATCTTGACGGTGACGAAGCCGAAGACACTCTCGTCATCACCGTTACTGACGATGTTCCGACCGCGGTTGATGATACGGCTACACAGGCGGTTGAAGATGCGCCGATCACGGTTGATGCCTTCGCCAATGATACGCCTGGTGCCGATGGCGTTGCGCTTGATGCGATTGCTGTTGTTGACGACACCCTCAGCGGCGACGGCGACGTGGTCTACAATGGTGACGGAACCTTCACCTATACGCCAGCGGCTGGCGAAGAAGGCACGATAACCTTCGATTACACGATTACCGATGGTGACGGCGACACGTCGACCGCTACGGTAACGATTGATCTGCTCGAAGATTCCACGCCCGAAATCGCTGTTGAAGGCGACAATACGGTCGACGAAGCAGGCCTGCCGGCTCGCGGAGACGAACCTGCCGGCTCCGACGAAGCGGCCGATAGCGAAATTGCTGCTGGAAGCATTCCGATCAACACTGGCAACGATACAATTGCTTCGCTGGTGGTGAATGGTGTTGACGTCACAGCTGGTGGTACTGTGCCAACCGACAAGGGCATTCTGACGGTTACTCTGACCGACGGCGAGTACAGCTACAGCTACGAACTGACCGACAACACTTTGTCGGATCCGGACACGGACGCATTTGAACTGGTAGTGACTGACAGCGATGGCGACACCGCCTCGACCGATCTGGTCATCAATATCCAGGACGATCTTCCCGCTGCAGAAGATGACGCAAATTCCATTGGCGCCGGCGAATTTGGCCCAGTAACCGGAGATGTATTGGCCAACGATACCCAAGGTGCTGATGGCGCCGATGTCACCGGCTTTACGGGTAGCGGTGGTGCGGGCGATCCAGGCGATACAGTCCAGGGCACCTACGGCACGCTGACATTGAATGCAGACGGTTCTTACAGCTACACACGCGATCCCGGCACGCCGGGCGATGTCCAGGACACGTTCACCTACACCATCACCGATGGCGACGGTGATACGGCTGAGGCTGATCTGGTCATCACCATTGAAGATGCACCGGTAACGCTTGATGTGCCTGCAGAAGGCGAAGCTGGCACTCTGGTCGAAGAAGATGGTCTTGCCGGTCCTCCCGCGGGCTCTGATGCAGCTTCTGACAGCGAATTCACCACCGGTACCATCACTTACACCGCGCCTGATGGCCCGGCATCGGTGACCATTGGCGGCGTGGCAGTCACGGCCGTCGGGCAGACCATTTCCGGCGCGTTCGGCACGCTGACAATTGATGCGATCGCTGAAGGTTCGATCACCTACACTTACGAACTGACCACCAATTCAGATGGCGACACCACTTCGGACACGTTCGAAGTTGTTGTGACCGACCAGGATGGTGACAGCTCTACCGACGATCTTGTTATTGCCATCGTTGATGATGCACCGACTGCGGTTGATGATACGGACAGCCTTGATGAAGGTGGTCCGGTATCGACATCGGGCAATGTGATCACCAATGCCGAGGCCAATGGCGATGATGGTGCTGATACGGTTGGCGCTGATGGTGCTGTTGTCCAGAACGCCGGTTCGATTGCGGGCACCTTTGGCACGCTGGAGCTGGCAGCGGATGGTTCTTACACCTACACGCTGAGCGCGTTCGGTATCTCTCAGCTGGAGACGCTGAGCGATGGCGAGAGCTTTGTTGAAGAGTTCGATTACACGCTGGTTGATGGCGATGGCGACACGGCTGACGCGACGCTGACGATCACGCTCAATGGCGAAGATGACATTGTGACCGTGAACGGTCTTGATGGAGATGCGCCTGAGGTATCGCTGGACGAGGATGATCTTGCCAATGCTGGTGATGATCAGGGCTCTGACCAGTCTGATCCGCTGTTCCAGGACGGCACCTTTGGAGTGACCTCTCCTGATGGTCTGGACGATGTTCAGGTCAATGGTGTTGATGTGGTTGTGGACGGTGTGTTCACCGCAGTCGAAGTTGCCAATGACGGGGT
>CALBWA010000027.1 GCA_937969505.1 uncultured Erythrobacter sp.
CGATGAATTGATGTCGAGCACGCCGGCCAGAACCATCGGCTGGTTCGCGACCACGCCCACGGTGCGCCCTTCCACCCGGCCAAATCCGCACAGGATATTGCCAGCATGGGTCGGCTGAACTTCAAAAAACTCGCCCTCGTCCAGAACTTTCTGGATCACCTCATGCATATCATAAGGCTGATTGGCATTGGCCGGGATCAACGTGTCGAGGCTTTCCTCCATGCGGTCCCATGGATCATCGGTCGGGCGTTCGGGCACTTCTTCGCGATTGGACAGCGGCAAATAGTCAAAGAAATCGCGCGTTGCCATCAAGGCTTCGATGTCATTTTCAAACGCAATGTCGGCGACCGAGGTCTTGGTGGTGTGGGTGACCGCCCCGCCCAATTCCTCTTGCGTCACTTCTTCATTGGTGACCGTCTTGACCACTTCGGGCCCGGTCACAAACATGTAAGAGCTGTCTTTCACCATGAAGATGAAGTCGGTCATGGCAGGCGAATAAACCGCCCCGCCCGCGCACGGCCCCATGATCAGGCTGATCTGCGGGACAACGCCGCTGGCCAGCACATTGCGCTGGAACACATCGGCATAGCCGCCCAGTGACGCCACGCCTTCCTGAATGCGCGCGCCGCCACTGTCGTTGAGCCCGATGACAGGCGCGCCATATTTCAGCGCACTTTCCATCACCTTGCAGATCTTTTCTGCGTGGCGTTTGGACAGGCTGCCACCAAACACGGTGAAGTCCTGGCTGAACACATAGACCAGCCGCCCATTGATCGTGCCCGATCCGGTGACAACGCCATCGCCGGGAATTTTCTGATCCTGCATGCCGAAATCGGTGCAGTCATGCTCGACATAGGTGTCCAGCTCTTCAAAGCTGCCTTCATCCAGCAGCACATCCAGCCGCTCGCGCGCGGTCAGTTTGCCCTTGGCGTGCTGGGCGTCGATGCGCTTCTGGCCGCCTCCCATCCGGGCCGCTTCCCTGCGACGTTCCATTTCGGCGATATTTGCGGACATCAGGCCTCCAGCGTGACAAATAATTGCGTGTCCGCTGCCTAGACACCCAATTGCGCCAGCGTCAAATTATCAAAAACGCAGTGACAGGGACTTGGCCAGCGCGGGCGAGAGAGACTCGGCGATCCGCAGCGATTTGGTTAGGCCGATATTGGCCTCGTCCCGGTCTTTTTCGATCGCGACGACAATCTGGCGGGCGCATTCTGCGACAGGCATCTTCTTCATCGGATTGCCATCGTTCATCTGGGTGTCCACCACCGGGGGCAAGGCTTCGGTGACCTGGATGCCGGTGCCCTTCAACTGGGCTCGCAAAGCCAGAGTGTAGAACCGCAATCCCGATTTTGTCGCGCAGTAGACCGGCGTGCGCGCCGCCGGGGCAATCGCAAGGCCCGAGGTGACATTGACGATGCTGGCGGCAGGACGCGCCTTCAGATTGTCCATCAAACCAGCAATCAGGCGGATCGGCGCGTTGAGATTGGCGTAGATACAGTCATCGGCGGCATCGGGATCGGGAGAACCTTTGCGAAAATCGTGATCAACCAATTGGCCGGCATTGTTGATCAGGATATCGAGATCGCGCGCGCGCCATGCTGCCAGCAATGCGTCCACACCGGCAGCGTTGGACAGATCAGCTGAGACCACTGCAAAGCCTGAATCCTCCATTGCCTTCAGCCGATCAGGATTGCGGCCCGTCAGCACAATGTCGCCGCCCTTTTGCCGCAATTGCAGAGCCAGCTCGCGCCCTATCCCTGCACTGCCGCCCGTAAGCAGAATGGTTTTTCCCGCGATATCCATCAGACTTTGAGAATCCCGTGTTTGACCAGACTACGGGCGGTGTCTTCAAGCGATTGCTCGGCCGAAATATAGGTCAGGCCAAGGGTCTTGGCTGCATGAGCCCCATCCACCACGCGCGCCTTGCCCAGCTCGTTTTTCATGGTGTTCATTTCTGCACTGAAGGGTGCGAGTAGTTTGACCAGAAAATTGGGCATGCCTTTGGTCGGCGCCTTGCCTGACAATTCCGGTGCCAGAGTGCGCAGCGCTTTCGACATCTCGCTCAACCACATGAATTTTTCTTGCACCGGGAAGCGACCATCGCGGACCTTGGCAGCAGGGGCTTCCAGCGCCGCGACATGCGCCTGCGCCACATCGCGCACATCAATCACGCCCAGCCCCATATGCGGCAGAAGTGGGATCGACCCGTCGAGCATTTTCTGCACCACTTCGATCGAGGTCGACAAGTCGTCATTCACGACCGGTCCAAAAACAGCGGCGGGATTGATGGAGCAGAAGACCATGTCAGGCGCATGCTCGGCAACCCAATCGCGCGCGCTGCGCTCTGCGATGGTTTTCGACTTGGCATAGGCGGCGACACGCGGATGTTCGACAACGGTCCAGTCATCCTGAGTGAAGCTTTCTCTGTCATCGCCATGGCCATAAACAATGGCGGCGACCGAGCTGGTCAGCACGAAACGCGTGATTCCAGCTTCATGAGCAAACCGCACCGCGCGCAACGCACCGTCTCTTGCCGGAACGATCAGCTCGTTTTCGTCCTTGGGAACGGCAAGGGGAAAGGGTGAGGCGACATGCGCGACGGCATCGGCCCCGGCGCATGCCTCTGCCCAGCCTGCGTCATCCATTAAATCTGCCTGAAACAGCTTGAGCCGTTCGCCAGCATCCGGCCACCGTGCCCGCAGACGCGGTTCGCTCTTGGAGACATTGCGCACCGTGGTGTGCACGGTTTTGCCCGCCGCCAGCAGCAAGTGAATAACCTCGCCGCCGATATAACCTGTTCCGCCCGTCACCAGAATTGTATCCGCCATCGTACACCACTCCCTCGATTGAACAGAGGCTAGCGCGAACGGTTGCGAACCACAACTTACTTGAGCAGGACAAGCTCCTCCGCCATGGTCGGGTGAATGGCCGTGGTGGCGTCAAAATCAGCCTTGGTCAGGCCCGCCTTCACTGCAACGGCAAAGCCCTGCATGATCTCGGCAGATTCCGGGCCGATCATATGGATGCCGACGACCTTGTCGTTCGCCGCATCGACAATCATCTTGTAGAGGCCCCGCTCATTCCGGCCGGCCACGACATTTTTCATCGGGCGGAAATCGGACTGAAAGACCTTGATATTGCCCAGGCTGTTGCGCGCCTCGCCTTCAGTCATACCGACAGAGGCAATTGGCGGGTGGCTGAACACGGCGCTCGGGATGCAATCATAGCTGATCGTTTTCGGATCATCATTGAACACGGTATCAGCAAAGGCCTGCCCTTCGCGGATTGCGACCGGGGTCAACTGTACACGGTTGGTCACATCACCCACCGCATAGATATAATCGACATTGGTCTTTGAGTATTCGTCGACCAGGATTTCGCCAATCTTACCTTGCTCAACGCCCACCGTTTCAAGGCCCAACCCCTTGACATTGGGGTTGCGGCCGGTCGCAAACATTACGCAGTCAACCGTCTGATCATCATCTCCGTTCAGCTCGACAAACAATGTACCGTCGTCATTCTTGGTGATCTTCTTGAAAGTCGTGTTGAAGTGAAACTGAATACCCTTGAGCAAAGAGATGCTCAACAACCGGTCCCGCAATGCCTGATCATACTGGCGCAGCAATTGATCGCCACGATTGACCAGACAGACCTTGCTGCCAAATTCGTTGAAGATACCAGCAAATTCATTGGCGATATAACCCCCACCCGCAATCATCACGCGTTTGGGCACTTCATCAAGATGAAACGCCTCGTTTGACGTGATTGCATGTTCGCTGCCCGGAAAGTCGAGCCTAGCCGGTTCTGCGCCGGTGGCGATCAGGATGTATTTCGCAGTAACGACTTTTCCGCTTGCCAGAGTGATCTCATGGTCACCGGTAATCTCGGCTCGTTCGTGGAAAATCGTGACATCATGATTTTCGAGCGTCTCGGTATAAAGGCCATTCAAGCGGTCGACATCGCCAAGCACGGTGTCGCGCAAACGGATCCAGTCAAAGGCAGGCTTCTCGAGATCCCAACCAAATTGCTTCGCATCTTCCAGATCTTCAGCGAAATGCGCACCATAAACCAGCATCTTCTTTGGCACACAGCCACGGATCACACAGGTTCCACCAACGCGGTATTCTTCAGCCACAGCCACCTTTGCGCCATGAGCAGATGCAACCCGGCTGGCGCGGACGCCACCTGATCCGGCACCAATGGTGAAGAGGTCGTAGTCATATGCGTCGGCCATGCGAAAAAGCTCCTGTATCAGCAGCGCGATATGGCGATCACTGACGCAAAAGCCAAGCGCTGCTCTTCATTATAAGCAAGTTCGTGGCCTGGCGCGTTTGGTTACCCGTTAGCGCGATTGCCGCCCGGACGGCCCCCACCGCCTGAACGACCGCTACCACCGCCACTGCGACGGCGATGGCCGCCGCCCGGCTTGCCACGTCCACCAGATTGCCCAGACGATTGACCGCCCGATTGCCCGCCCGATTGACCACCACGGTGACCACCATGGTTGTGAGAATTGCCCGAACGTTCGCCCGCCGCATTATCCTGGCGCGGCTTGCCAGCCCGGCCCGGATGTTTGCGCTTGGGCTTGCCAGGCTTTCCAGCAGCACCTGCACCACCGGCTGGACGAGCCTTGACCCGCTGCCGCTGTTGTTTGGGAGCAGGCTTTGTCGGCCCAACCCCCTCAACAACCGCACGAAAGTTTTCCGGCAATGGCAAGCGATCAAATTCAGCATCGGTCGCCTTGCGGATATCTTTCAGATAAGCACGCTCGTCCTCAGCACAAAAGGCGATTGCAATGCCTTCTGCACCAGCGCGCGCAGTGCGCCCGATGCGGTGAACGTATTGTTCAGGCACATTGGGCAGTTCGTAATTGATGACATGGCTGACACCGGGAATATCGATCCCGCGGGCTGCCACATCGGTCGCCACCAGAACCGGCGTCTTGGCCGATTTGAATTCGCTCAGTGCGCGTTCGCGTTGTGGCTGCGACTTGTTACCGTGGATCGCATTGGCCTGAACCCCGATCTGGGCAAGCTTCTTCACCACCCGGTCGGCGCCATGTTTGGTCCGGGTGAAGACCAGAACACGCTCCAGCTTGCCGGGAATATCGTATTGTCCCTTCAGCAGCATACCGAGCAAGGTCTGCTTTTCATCCTGCTGGACCATCAACAGATACTGCGCGATCCGCTCTGCCGTGGTGGCTGCCGGAGTGACCGAAACCTGCACCGGATTGCGGCAATATTTGCTCACCAGTTCCTTGATCTGCTTAGGCATGGTCGCGCTGAAGAACAGCGTCTGACGTTCGGCTGGCACCAGATCGTTGATCTTGCGCAGTGCGTGAATGAAGCCCAGATCGAGCATCTGGTCCGCCTCGTCCAACACTAGGATTTCAACGCCAGAGAGGTTGAATGCTTTCTGATCGACCAGGTCGAGCAGGCGCCCTGGCGTTGCCACCAGAATATCGGTGCCGCGATGCAGCTTGTTGCGATCCTTGTTGACGCTGGTCCCGCCGACGATGGACTGAACCTTCAGGCCAGCAAGCGCGCCGTATTCCTTGGCATTGGCGGCAATCTGTCCGGCCAGTTCGCGGGTCGGTGCCAGAACCAGCATGCGGCAGGATTTGAACGGGGTCTGATTGTCAGCCTCGCGCAGCCGGTCAATGCTGGGCAGCATGAAAGCGGCCGTTTTGCCGGTTCCCGTTTGCGCAATGCCGAGCAGATCGCGGCCCTTCAGAACCGCCGGAATGGCTTGAGCCTGAATGGGGGTTGGTTCGGTATAACCTTTAAGGTCAAGCGCCTGGAGAACAGGCTGTGAAAGACCCAGTTGGTCAAATGTGGTTGTCATGATTGTAGTTTCTAACTCGCAATATATGCGGTGCGCAGACGCAATCCGGACGGATTCGTCGCGCAGTCGCGGGGTTGAATAACCGCCCGCGTGAAAAGGGAAGTCTGTAAAAAATGAACCGAAGCTGCGGCCGGGGCTGATGGGCAGAACCCTATCGCCAGTTCACGCTGCCAGGCGCCTCGATGTCCGCCATGTGGGCCTTGACCGGCGCAAAGTCAATGCAATTGTGCGTTGCAGCAATGGTCAGCCGAGCCCGGCCTGCTCCAGCAAGGCTTTGGTGCTCGGGTCGAAATCGCCGCCGCCAGCTGCAATATCGTTGGCCATCTTCTTGCCCAGCTCCACCCCGAACTGATCAAACGGATTGATTTGCATCAGCACGGCATTGGCAAAGGTGCGATGTTCATGGAACGCGATCAGCGCACCCAGCGCCGCTGCATCCAGATCATCGCACAGCATTGTCGCGCTGGGCCGATCGCCGGGAAACGCGCGAGCCGGATCGGTCCCATCCGCGCTCATATTGCCGCCAGCCATCAAAGCTGCACCCTGGGCAAAACAATTGGTCAGCAGGATTTGATGATGGGCCGGGTCCAGCATGTCACCCGGCGCAATACTGGCAATGAAGTCGACCGGCACGAGATGCGTACCCTGATGCAGCAACTGGAATACAGCGTGCTGGGCATCTGTGCCGACCCCGCCCCAGGTGATGGGCGCAGTAGGCCCATCGACCGGCTCTCCAGTGACAGTCACCTGCTTGCCATTGCTCTCCATCTCCAACTGCTGGAGATAGTCAGGAAGCAGCGCCAGCCGCTCGTCATAGGCGAAACAAGCTCGGGTCTGGCAGCCTCTCAGACGCGCATAATACTGGTCGGCAAACGCGGCGCGCAGACAAAGATTATCGCGGCCATCGTACTGTGCAAAATGGGTGTCGACCGCCAGTGCTCCGTTCAGAAATTGCTGAAATTCCTCCATCCCGATGGCCATTGCGACCGGAAAACCAATGCTCGACCACAGCGAATAGCGCCCGCCTACGCTTTCGGGAAACGGCAGCACACGCGTTTCATCAACACCCCATTCCACTGCCTTTTCAGGGCTTGCAGTCAGCGCCACCACCCTGCCCGAAGGATCTTCGACGCCGTTATCCGACAACCAAGCCAAGGCAGAAGCCGCGTTGGTCATCGTCTCGATCGTGGTGAAGGTCTTTGATGCAACAGCGATCAGCGTGGTCGCCGGGTCACACGCTGCAAAAGCCTGTTCCAGAGCCACACCGTCGATGTTGGAGACGACATGCACATCGACCTTGGCCAGATCACGGGTCAACGCATCGACCGCAAGCGCCGGGCCCAGAGCGGACCCGCCAATGCCGATATGGATCAGATACCGCATTTCGCCGAGCGCGCCATCATGGATCGCATTGACCAGAATGCCCATGCGGCGCAGCAATGCGTCGGCTTCCTCGACCTTGCTGGGCTCGCCCGCACCGCGCATCGCCGTATGGGTTGCCGCTCTCCCCTCAGTAATATTGATCGGTTCTGCATTGAACAGACGTTCGCGCTGGCCGGTAAAGTCGCACGCCCTTGCCAGTTCTTCAAAAGCGGCCAGAAATTCTTCGTTCAGATGAGTCTTTGACCAATCGAAAGTGATGCCATTCGCATTGTCCTGCGGCCCATCAGCAGCGCCATCATCGACGCCAGGCCATTCGATCCGGCCCGACATTGCAGCGACCCGACCGGTATCGTCAAACAGCTGTGGCAGCTTGGGTTGATCGAGCGTTCGGAGCGTTTGCCAAGCGGCCTGGATCGGGTCAGTCATGCGAAAAGCCTTTGTTTGTGTGCTCTGAGGCGACTAGGGAACCGTTGATCGGTTGAAAAGGCCGAAGATACGCCAAAGTCAGCATATTAGAATGACGCATACGAATAGATTGGATTTATGAACGACGCCGCGCCGATCACCGCCCCCGATGGAGAAACAGACACCGGGTCTGGAGCCAAGGACGAGAAGAAAGAAGAGACCTGGGGCAGTTTTTTGCGGTTCCTTGCGCTGTTGATCGCAGCCATGCTGATTCTGCGGATCTTTATTTTCTCTCTGTTCTCCATTCCCTCTGAAAGCATGCTTCCCAGCCTCTGGAACGGTGATGTCCTGGCTGCCAAGAAATGGTCGTATGGATACTCCAATGCCTCTGTTCCTTATGGAATTCCGCTCATACCGGGGCGTTTTCTGGTCAGCGAACCAGATCGTGGCGATGTCGCGATCTTCAAGCATCCCGTGGATGGCACTGACTATATCAAGCGGGTCATCGGCTTGCCCGGCGATACGGTGGAAATGCGCGACGGTCAGGTCATCCTCAATGGTACGGCCATTCCAAAGCAGCGGATCGAGGATTTCATCATTCCGGTCTCGCCCAACACCGATTGCGCCTATGGCGCGGTGGAGGAGAAAAACGCCGAGGGCGACGATGTGTGTCGCTACGCCCGTTTCCGCGAAACTCTGCCGTCAGGTCTGACCTATCCCGTGCTCGATTTCGGCCCGACCATGAAGGACAATTACGGACCTGTCGTCGTTCCCGAAGGACGCATGTTCGTGATGGGTGACAATCGCGACAATTCGCAAGACAGCCGCTATCGCGCCACCGCCGGTGGCGGAGTTGGTCTGGTACCCCTCGACAATCTGGTGGGTGAGGCAGTTACGGTCACCTGGTCGTTCGACGGCAGCGGCGAATGGATCAAGCCATGGACATGGCCTGGCGCCATCCGCCTGGATCGGACGGGCAATGGACTATGAGTGACCTGCCCAAAGAGACGGCGCAATGGCTCAAGCACTTGGGCTTTACCCCGACAGATGAGGCTTTGTGGTTGCGGGCGCTAACGCATGGAAGCTTTGACGCTCATGGCGATTACGAGAGGCTTGAATTCCTCGGCGACAGGGTTCTCGGCCTCACGATTGCCAATTGGCTTTATGATCGCAGCAAAGCCCCCGAAGGAAAATTGTCGCAGCGGCTCAATGCCCTTGTCAGCGGAGAGACATGCGCTCGTGTGGCAGTCCGGATCGGATTGCCCGACCATATCCGCCTGGGCAAACAGGCCCGCGATGATGGCGGCGCGCAGAGCGTCAACATATTGGGCGATGTGATCGAGGCCTTGCTAGGCGCCGGCTTCATCCAGAGCGGTTTTGACGCCACCAGCGATGTTATTCACGCCTTGTGGGAAGAGGAGGTTCAGGGCGATGCCGGAACCGTCAAACATCCCAAAAGCGCGCTTCAGGAATGGGCCGCTGGCAACAATCGGCAACCACCGAAATATGAACTTATCGACCGCAGCGGGCCTGACCACGCCGCGCGCTTTACCGTGCAAGTCAGCGTCAAGAACGTCGGCGAAGCACGGGCCACAGCCAGCAACAAGCAGGAAGCCGAAAAGCAGGCTGCCAAGGCATTTATGGAAGAATTTGGATGAGCAACGAAGATACAATCAGCCCCGAGGCAGGCCATGACGATGGCACGCGCTGCGGGGTCGTTGCCATTATCGGCGCGCCCAATGCGGGCAAGTCGACGCTGGTCAATCATCTGGTCGGGCAAAAAATCGCCATCACCAGTGCCAAGGCGCAAACCACCCGTTCACGCATGCTCGGCATCGCTTTGCACAGCGGGAGCGATCCTGACACGCAGATGATCCTCGTCGACACGCCGGGCATCTTTGCCCCAAAGCGGCGGCTGGACCGGGCCATGGTCAGCGCCGCGTGGGAAGGTGCGCAAAGCGCCGATGCTCTGGTTCTGCTGGTCGATCCGATCAAACAGCGCCGCCACGAATTGGAACCGCTGATTGAATCCATCGCGAAACGTCCTGAGTGCAAAATCCTCGTCCTGAACAAGGTCGACAAGGCCAAGAAAGAGCCCTTGCTGGCGCTGGCAGAAGAATTGACCGGGAAGATCGACTTTGCCGAAGTCTTCTTCGTCTCGGCACTGACCGGTGATGGCGTCGACGAGTTGAAGGATACGCTTGCCAGCATGATGCCGGCAGGTCCATGGCATTATCCCGAGGACCAAGTTTCTGACGCATCAGAGCGCCTGTTGGCAACGGAAATAACGCGCGAACAATTGTACCAACAATTGCATGATGAGCTGCCCTATGATGCAGCGGTCCGTCCTGAAAGCTATACCCAACGCAAGGACGGTTCGGTCGAGATCCGGCAACAGATCGTAATCGGCAGGGACAGCCAGAAGCCGATTGTTCTTGGCAAGGGTGGCAGCAGGATCAAGGCGATTGGCGAGGCAGCGCGGGTCGAACTGGCCGAAGTTCTTGGCCAGAAAGTTCACCTGTTCCTCCACGTCAAAGTGGATGAAAACTGGTCGGAAAACAGGGAAATCTTCGAAGAGATCGGTCTCGACTGGGTGAAGTGATGGAAAGCTCTGTCACCAGGCTCTGGAGCAGGTATCAAGCCGAAAACGTGGCAGCCCCATCAAAACCAGTCGCCGTTTTCCATTTTTGCGACAATCGCGAAGATGCTCAGGTTTGCTTGCAACTTGTCCTTGCTGGCCAGAAGCGCGCTACCGCCGCATCGGTGGCGGAGCTTGAACTGAGCGGCGATCCTTTCCCGCAGCCTGGCGACCTCAATGTGGTGACCGACTTTGATGGAGTTGCAGGGGCAATCATCCGGACAACCGCCATCGAAGTGAAGCCATTTTGCGAAGTGGATGCAGAATTTGCTCGAGCCGAGGGCGAAGGGGACCTGACGCTCAATTGGTGGCGCAAGGCTCATCGCGCCTATTTCGAGCGGATCTTGGCTGAGAGCGGCGTGGCAGTCGACGATAGCTTGCTTGTTGCATGTGAGCGTTTTGAGCTCGTCATGAAGGCGTAATTGGCGCAGCTGTGAAATGCGAGGTGCGCTGACTACCGCTTTTTCGCAATCTTGATTTTTTGCTGCTTGGCGAAGCTCTTGGTCGAGTCCTCGCTGCGATTGAGCGCCTTGGCGATCTGCTTCAATCCCTGCCCCTTTGACGCGAGGAGTTTTAGGCGACCTGCCTCCTCTGCATTCCAGGGTTGCTTGTGCCGTTCGAAATGTTCTTTGCCCATGGCGGAAGGCCTAGACCGGATGCGCTGTAATGGCGAGGGTCAGTCGAAGATTACGTTCAAAGCCGTTCGAGTTTGGCAGCCAGCGTCGCCTCGTCGAATGGCTTGATCACATAATCATCGGCACCAGCAGCTATGCCTTCGTGAATGTCGGCGGCGGCCCCCTTGGACGTGCAGAACACGATTGTCGGGCGATGCGGCGTCGGGATCGCGCGCAACTGCCGGACAAATTCGATGCCATCCATTTCCGGCATCTGCCAGTCGGTCAGCACCAGATCGGGCATTTTCTGCTTGCATCGGGCCAGAGCTTCTTCGCCATTCTCCGCCTCGACCGGAGCATAGCCAAGACTGGTCGCAATCTTGCGGCTGACTTTGCGAATGACGCGGCTGTCATCAACGATCAGGCAAATCTTTGGGCGCGCCTGATGGGTTTGTTCCACATCGCGCATCGCCTTGGCCGCACGAACAATCGCGTCGGTGTCCTGCAATTCAGGATCGAGATCAGCTGGCGCAGTTGTTGGGTCGGCTACATCGTCGGCAATCTGGTCAAGACTGGCAGCCTTGGTGGCTTCCAGCTTTTCAGCCAGCGTCTTGCCCTCGAACTGGCTGCGCTCCATTCCTGTTCCCGAGGCCTTGTTCGGACCGGTTGTGCGTTTGATCAGATTTTGAATGGTTCGAGCTCCTTCTGGAAATCGTAGCCATTGCTGGCGGTATCGACACCGCCTTCGCCCGGAGTCATCCGGATATGGAGAAACGGCATCCAGATATCGCCGAATTCGGCCTTCTGATACCAGACGTCGATCACGTCGTAACTGGCCCACATTCCATCGGGTTCGCGCAGGCGCAGGCCCTCACCGATCCGAGGCACAGCAGCAAAGCGGATGCGATCCTGACTTTGGTGAGTTTCGTTTTGAACTTCGACTTCAATCACTTCACCGACCCGTTGTATGGCTTGCGTCAACAAACCACATCTAGCTGGTAAAGCTTGACGAATTACCAACGCCGTGCGGTGAAGAACCCACAAGCGGACAGGGTAAAGATTGGCTTGAGGCCGCAGCGCAAGACCGCCGCGGCGTGAACCACCCTATTGCGACGCTGCTTTCTTCTTAGCCGTAGCCTTTTTCTTGGCGGCAGCTTTCTTTTTAGGTGCAGCCTTTTTGCGGGCTTTCTTCTTCGGCGGTCCCTTGGCAGCGCGCGCATCAATCAATTCGATGGCCTGTGCTTCAGTCAGATCCTCTGGCTTCATGTCCTTGGGAATCGTGGCGTTGGTGCTGCCGTCAGTGACATAGGGGCCATAGCGGCCCGGCATGACCTTCATTTCGCCGCCACTGGTCGGATGCGCGGGAAGAGTTTTGATCGGTTCTGCCTTGCCGCGCCCACCGCCCTTGCGGTTGGCCGATTGCGCCAGAAGATCGACCGCGCGATTCATCCCGATGTCAAAGATTTCCGCCGTGCTTTGCAGTTTGCCATAGGTGCCTTCGTGCCGCACCGCAGGGCCATAGCGCCACAGCCCTGCCTCGATTTCCTTACCGGTTTCCGGGTGATCACCGATGATCCGCGGCAGACTGAGCAATTTAACTGCCCAATCCAGATCGAAATCGGGCAAATCCTTCGGGATGGAGGCGCGTTTCTTCGCATCGCCCTCGACCATTTCAACATAGGGGCCAAAGCGGCCTGACTTGCGATGGATTTCCTCACCCGTCTCCGGATGGGTTCCCATCAAACCGTCAGCGCCTGCGTCCTCGCCATCAGCGCCCGGCTGGGCAAAGCGGCGAGTGAATTTGCATTCGGGATAGTTGGCGCAAGCGACGAAGGCACCAAAGCGGCCCCCGCGCAGCGCCAACCGGCCGCCTTCGCGACCTTCGGTATCGCACAGCGGACATTTGCGCGGATCGCTGCCCTCTTCAGTTTCAGGGAAGAGGTAATCGGACAGATACTCGTCCAACACTTCAGTAACCTCAGACGGAAGCTTCTCCATCACCTCGTCGGCTTTGGGTTTGAAATCCTTCCAGAATTTTGCCAGCAAAGTCTTATATTGCTCGCGCCCATCGGAAACGACATCCAGTTCGTCTTCCAT
>CALBWA010000028.1 GCA_937969505.1 uncultured Erythrobacter sp.
GGCAAAGCAGGTGATCCGCTTCATGCCCAGCCCGCAAAGCGCATGGGCCGCATGCTGTTACATCAATGACCGGCTGTCGTTCGATGGACGCGATCCGGCGACTTATGTCTCCATGCGTTGGGCCTTTGGCGAAGCGCGTCCTGGTTATCGCGACATTCCCATTTACGGCACGGTGGCGCCCAAATCCCATTCGGCTATCCTCAAGCGCACCGGAATGAAGGACTGGATAACCCGCTGGTCAAATGCTGAAACCCCGCAGATTGATTGCAGCGACTTTGCCGGGAAAGCAGCGCTTTATGGTGTGGCTGCAGAAGAGCTGCAGTAGCGTCTACCGCTACGTTCGGGAGGCAGTTCGCCGCGCACCGGCTATACTGGCATCGGGCGTTTCAATCGGAATCTGATAGGTCCGGACATAATCGCCCAGCCGTTCGCTCACCATGTCGGCACTGAGGCCGAACTCCTCCAGACTGTATCGATGGGGCCTTCGCTTGAGCGCCTTTGATCGCTCGAGAAACGCTTCCATGCCCGGAACAGCAGGTTCCATATCGAAGCCGAGGAAACTGTAAATCCGCTCCATCGTGCCGCGCCAGTCGCGATCCATATCGTCATATTGCACATCGATCATCCGGTCTGCCGGAATTGCATCGCGCGCGGCGCGCATCCGTTCAATCTGCAGCTCGCTCTTGCGCAGCCATTCCTGGCCAACACGGGCAGGATCGACGTTGTCGGCATAAATGATCGTCTGGTTCCATGCGAGCGAGGCGGCGCTGCCCACCACCGAATGCGGATCGCGATGGGTAAAGATCAAGCGCGCATCGGGAAACACGTTGAGCAACGCAGGCAGGTCCAGCATGTGCTGGGGTGTCTTCAGGATCCACGGTCTGATGGACGAGGATTGCTGCGACCAGCCCACCAGCCTCAGCAGATCAGCCAATTGGCGATAGGCAGGCGTTGCGTCCTGCCCTTCGCACCAGCGGCCATAGGTCGGGATCTGCCACTGCGCTTCGTGCTTCATGCCCCACATGCTGGAGACGAACAGGCCGAGCTCTTCCTCGGGCTCATACGGGCCCGTCGGATGGATCGACAAGGTGCGCGGATTGGCCAGCCGGGCCACTTTCATGATCCGGCCTGCCAGTATCGGGCGGAAGTCTTCTGCCTCGCCAGCCAGCACCTGCTCGAAATCGGGCCGCGGAACGGGGCTGATCGTCTCGAAACTGCGCATGTGGGAGAACCGATGATCGCTCGCCAACAGACGGTGCAGGCGCGTGGTGCCCGATCGCATTGGCCCGACAATCACCACCGGGCGCGGGATCGGCCGGGCGAGAATTTCAGGATGCCGCTTGAACCACATTTGCGCCCACAAGCGGTCCGTCAGAACCTTGTGGAATTGCTGCATGGCGGAGAAATCGCCAGCCGGGTTGAGGTTTGCTTCTGCTGCAATGGAATCGAGCAGAACCTCCATCGGACCTTCGAACCAGCGATCGCCAAAATCATCCAGCCCGGCCGCATCCGATGCCGATTGCAGCAGAGCCTCTTTCTTCAAATGGGCCGGAGCAACCGCGCCCAGTTTGCGCCCCAGCCGGATGACTTGGCTGGCCACATCGATGAAAGGGGTTCGCTTGGGAGGCTTTGTAATGGCTGCAGAAATATCCGATTCCATTCCGTTTGATCAACATGGAAGAGCGCGCTGTGCGGCCATCCTCTAACCCATCAATCTATGCGCGCAAGGGGGCGGTGCATTTTGCGCGTTTCCATACTGGCATTTGGGCTGGCAAGCGGGCATAGGCGCAGGCCATGCACGACATTCGAACGATCCGCGATAATCCTGCAGCTTTTGACGCCGCCATGGCGCGGCGGGGGCTTGCCCCGGTTGCTGACGAAATTCTTGCCCTGGATGCAGAGCGCAGGGCTTTGACGACGAAGGTTCAGGAAGCGCAAAGCCGCCGCAACGAAGCCTCCAAGGCGATTGGCAAGGCGATGGGTCAAGGCGACACGGAAACTGCCGAAGCCCTCAAAGCCGAAGTGGGCGAACTGAAAAAGACTTTGCCCGACATGGAAGAGCAAGATCGCGCACTTGCGATCCGGCTTACTGACATGATCGCCGCCCTGCCCAATCTGGTCGCGCCTGAAGTTCCCGATGGAGCGGGCGAGGATGACAATGTCTATCTGCGCGAATGGGGCGAGAAGCCCGCGTTCGATTTCGAGCCCAAGGAGCACGCCGATCTTGCGCCTGACCTGGGCATGGATTTTGAAACGGGCGCACGCATTGCCGGGGCCCGCTTCACATTTCTGCGCGGCGACATCGCCCGGCTTCACCGCGCGCTGGGCCAGTATATGCTCGACACCAACACGAGCGAACACGGCTTTACCGAGTGCAATCCACCTCTGCTGGTGCGCGAAGATGCTGGCATCGGCACAGGACAATTGCCCAAATTCTCTGAAGATCTGTTCCAGACCACAGACGGCCGATACCTGATTTCAACCTCGGAAATGTCGCTGGGCAATTCCTTCCGCGAACAGATTTTCGAGGAAAGCGATTTTCCCATGCGGATCACCGCGCTGACCCCGTGTTTCCGCTCGGAGGCCGGGTCTGCCGGGCGCGACACCCGCGGCTTCATCCGCCAGCACCAATTTGAAAAAGTCGAATTGATCGCAGCAGCTTTGCCCGAACACAGCGAGGCCGAGCATGATCGCATTACTGCGATTGCCGAGGGTCTGCTTCAATCGCTTGGCCTGCATTACAGGGTCATGCAATTGTGCGCTGGCGACATGGGTGCAACCATGCTCAAGACTTATGATCTGGAGGTATGGCTGCCAGGTCAGGGGGCCTATCGTGAGATCAGTTCGTGCTCCAATGGGGGCGAGTATCAGCCGCGCAGGATGAACGCCCGCTATCGTCCGGACGGCGCGAAAAAGACGGAGTATTTCCACCTTCTCAATGGATCAGGTCTGGCCGTTGGTCGTACGCTCGTCGCGATTATGGAAAACTATCAGCAGGCTGATGGCAGCGTTATCATTCCAGAGGTGCTCCACCCCTATATGGGCGGCGTGACCAAACTGGACCCTGCCACCTGATGCGCATCCTCATCACCAATGATGACGGAATCCATGCCCCCGGCCTGCCGGTTCTGGAAGAGATCGCCCGTCAGTTCAGCGATGATATCTGGGTTTGCGCCCCGGCAGAAGAACAATCAGGTGCAGGCCATTCGCTTACGCTGAACCAGCCCGTGCGGCTGCGCCAGTACGACGAGAGGCGATTTTCGGTCAGCGGTACACCGACAGATTCGGTGATGATGGCCTTGCGCGAGGTAATGGACGCACCGCCCGATCTGTTGCTGTCCGGCGTCAATCGCGGAGCCAATCTGGGCGATGACATCACCTATTCCGGCACGGTTTCGGCCGCCATTGAAGGCGCATTGGCGGGAATCAAATCGATTGCGTTGAGCCAGGTCTACCGGCGCGAAGGCATGGGCGACGATGTGCCATTCGGCGCCGCGGCCCAATGGGGACCCAAAGTCATTGCGCCCTTGCTGGAGGCGCCCTTTGCCGAGCGCACACTGATCAACGTCAATTTTCCGCCGCTTCCCGCCAGCGAAGTCAAAGGTATCCGCGTGGTGCGGCAGGGCTTTCACGACTATTCGCGCGGCAGCATTGTGGCAGGGCGCGATCCGCGCGGTTATCGCTACTTCTGGTTTGGGCTGCATGCGATTGAGCACACACTGGATCACGGCACCGATCTGGAAGCGATTGACGATGGATATGTCTCCGTCACCCCGTTGCAGCTTGATCTGACACATCATTCAGCTCTTGGCGCGCTTGCCGAGCGGTATGCCGAATGACTATGGGTGCCAACTGAATGAGCGATCCCGAAGACAGTAACGCGAAGGCAAAGTTGCCGCAGCGGAGCGCGCGCAAGCAGTTCAAGCCATTGCGCCGGGCGGTCAATGTCCCGGTATGGGGTGACCTGTCAATCCGGATCGGGCTGGCGATTTTCCTGATCTTCATCGTGGTCATGATCCATTGGTGGGACCGCGATGGATTGGTCGACAATGTCGATGGCGAAGTCAGCTTTCTCGACGTGGTGTATTTCACCATGATCTCGATCACGACCACCGGCTTCGGCGATATTGCCCCGGTCAGCGACAAGGCCCGCCTGGTTGAAGCCGTTATTGTGACCCCGATCCGCTTTGCCGTGTTCTTCATCTTTGTCGGCACGGCATACAATTTCATCATCAAGCGCAGCTGGGAGAAGTGGCGCATGGCGCGTATTCAAGAAAAACTGTCCAAGCACATCGTCATGCTGGGCTTCGGCGTGTCCGGTTCCGAAAGCGTGCGAGAGCTGATTGAGCGGGGCACCGACCCGCGCCAGATTGTGGTTGTCGACCCGAGCGAAGAACGGTTGCGAGAGGCTGAAAAGCTGGGTTGCAACATCATTGCTGCCGATGCCACCCGCGATTCAACTCTAGAAGCCGTGCGGATCAGGGAAGCGCGTAATGTGTTGGTTTCTGCAGGGCGCGACGATACCTCGATCCTGATCGTGTTGACGGTGCGCCACCTCGCACCCGACGTTCCCATAAGCGTGGTCGTGCGCGCCAATGACAATGAATTGCTGGCTCGGCAGGCAGGCGCAAACAATGTGATCAATCCGGTGCACTTTGCCGGATTGCTGCTGGCCGGATCGGCAAAGGGCGCACATATCGCCGATTACCTGGCTGACCTTGCCTCGGTCGCTGGACGCGTTCAGCTGATCGAACGCAAGGTGACCAAGGATGAGTGCGGCAGTTCGATCTATGATCTGAAAACGGGTGGTCGTGGCCTGCGGATTTATCGCAATGGCGAAGCTTTAGGCTTCTGGGAGCCGGAATGTGAATGCCTGCAGGAAGGCGATGTCGTAGTCGAAATCGTGCCTTCGGCCAATGGCGACGACAAGGTTTAGCTCAACCCGTCATCGCCGCCACTGATCAGATGTGCTGCCGGTTCGCTTTACGGCAAGTAGGCGTGCACCAGCCCCATTGCGATATAAAACAGCAGCCAATAGGCGGCATCAATGAAGAACAGCGCTTTTGACTTCTGCGAAAAGAGGTAATTGGTGCCGATGGCGGGCACAATAAAGCCCAATGCCACGCCAAAGCTCGTGATCACTTTCACAAAGACAGACAAATCTGCCCCCAGTTCGGCGTAGGTTTGAAAGGTATGTGCCAAGGTCCAGCTGGCCAGCAGCGAGAAACCGAATGTCGCTCCGTAGATGACCGCCATATTGGCGCCTTTGATATCATCCTCGGTCAAACCGACCGCGCCCATCCAGCGTTTGCCCATTACGGGGCCATACCAGATGCCGCCCACCATGAAGCCGGCAGCTGCGGCCAGCACCACGCCAAGCCAATTTACATCGAACAGATCCATGTCTTCCTCCCCCCAGGGTGACCGTGTTAGCCATCCCTGTGCAAGCGACCCGTACGCAAATGCTAGCGCAAAACGCTGCGTGAGTGTAGAGGCGCGGCCCTGATGACCACAACCGACACACTCGATCACCCCGCAAAGCTCCCTTCGGCAAAGAAGGTCGGCATGGTTTCGCTCGGCTGCCCCAAGGCGCTGGTGGATTCCGAACGCATCCTGACCCGGCTGCGCGCCGATGGCTATGCCATGAGCCCGGATTATGCCGGGGCGGACATTGTTCTGGTCAACACTTGCGGATTTCTCGATTCTGCCAAGGAAGAAAGCCTTGCCGCGATTGGCGAGGCGATCAGCGAAAACGGGCGCGTTATTGTGACCGGTTGCATGGGAGAGGAAGCGGACGCGATCCGCGCCGCCCACCCGCAAGTTCTCGCCGTGACAGGCGCGCATCAATACGAACAGGTTGTCGAGGCCGTGCACACCCATGCGCCGCCCAGCCAGGGACCCTTTGTCGACCTGATTCCCCAGCCGGATCAGGACATGATCAAGCTGACGCCGCGTCATTACAGCTATCTGAAGATATCAGAGGGCTGCAATCACTCATGCGCGTTCTGCATCATTCCGCAATTGCGCGGCAAGCTGGCCAGCAGGCGAATTGATGCGGTTTTGCGCGAAGCGGAAAAGTTGGTGGCTGCCGGGACGAATGAGCTGCTGGTGATCAGCCAGGACACCTCGGCATATGGCGTGGATACGCGGCACGAGACGCGCCCATGGAAGGGCCGTGATGTACGCGCCCATATGACCGATCTGGCGCGCGAGTTGGGCCAGTTGCGAACGGCACAGGGCAATGCCCCTTGGGTTCGACTGCACTATGTTTACCCCTACCCCCATGTTGATGCCGTAATCCCGTTGATGGCAGACGGGTTGCTGACGCCCTATCTCGACATTCCCTTCCAGCATGCTTCGCCATCCGTGCTCAAGCGGATGAAACGACCTGCTAATGAAGCCAAGGTCCTCGAGCGGCTCAAGAATTGGCGCGATATTTGTCCGGATATTGCAATACGCTCCAGCTTTGTCGTCGGCTTTCCGGGCGAGACCGAGGACGACTTCAAATATCTGGTGGATTGGCTGGAAGAAGCGCAGTTGGACCGCGTTGGGGCATTCCGTTTCGAACCGGTTGAAGGTGCGGCCGCCAATGATCTTTCCGACCCGGTGCCGGAAGAGATCAAGGAGGAGCGCTATGCCCGGCTGATGGAAGTCACAGCGCGGATCAGCGCGGTAAAGCTGGCGGCGAAAGTGGGCCGCACTCTGCCGGTTATAATCGATGAAGTGGGCGAGCCGGACGAAGATGGCGACATCGGCGCAACAGGCCGTAGCCAGGCCGATGCCCCTGAAATTGATGGTGCGGTTTATCTGCGTAATGTGGCCCAAGGCCTTGCGCCAGGCGACATCATCCCGGTCAAGGTCGAGGATGCTGACGCGCATGATTTGTACGCTGTGCCCGCCTGACAGACTGATCACAAGCGACAGGTAAACGCCGCGTAAACCATTATAAAGCGCGCAGTTCTGCACCCTAGGCTGGTTTGGACGGCCTGATTAAAGGGTTTCTTAAGCTTAACCTTTCATAAGCGAGCGCGATGAATGGGAAGCATCACCTAGAGCGTGCACCCGAGTGGGGATCATCGGCAGACAAACAAGGTCGCCCCGCACGCAAGCAACGCCTGATACACGTCGCGTGGGCGGCGGCAATTTCGTTCATCTTGTTGTTTGGCTATCTTCTCAATCCGGTAGATCAGCTTTTATGGACATTGCAATCGCGCACTGTGGCTGCTGAGCCGTCGGGCGATATTGTATTCGTCGGAACAGAAGTTGATCTGACAGACCCTCTGGCCGCTCCCCGCCGCTCGCAATTGGCTGCCGTGCTGCGCGACCTTGACCGGCGTGGGGCAGAGAAAATCTTCGTCGACCTCACTTTTGATCGCCCATCCGAACCGGAGAACGATGCTGCGCTCGCTCGGGCTATTCGCGATCTGGACGATCGCATTGCTCTGGTCGGGCACCTTAATCGTGAATTTGATGGTTCGCGTAAGTTTATTCAAACAATCCCCGACATAGCGGGAGATGCAGAGCAACTCGCCAATTCGGACAATTCAGAATACTTCGGGATTGCTTGGTCCCTCCCCCGATACGAAATTGCAAGCGGCCAGAAAATCCAATCTCTGGGCAGCGCGTTGGCCAAGGAAAAACAACCCCGCGATACACGCATTTCAATCGCCTATAATGTGTCGATCTCGCAGATACCTTTGATTCCATATTCAGATTTGATTGCGGTCCAAAACGACGCCTCTGACATAATCGACATTGCCGGCAAAAAGGTCGTCATCGGGCCCGGTCGCGATATTGCGACATCAACCAATGGCATTCCCGGTCAGCGTCAGGTTCCGCTCAGCTATATCGCAATCTATGCGGCTGAAACGCTTGAGGGCGGCGGCGTGACGATCATTGATCAGACGATAACGCTTGTCTTTTTCTGTGCCATTTTGCTTGCTGCAGCTTCACTCACTGCTTCACCAAGCTGGCGCCGGGCCAGCTATGCAGTGATTGCATTGAGTATTCCGGCATTGCTGATCTTTGCCACGGTCAGCAACCTCCGCACCCACGCGTCCTATATGATCGCCGCGTTCACCATTTTTGGCCTGCTGCGGCTGCGGGTCCTCTGGCAGGATCACGCCGCGCTGAAAGACCAGGACACCGGCCTGCCCACACTTCGCGCGCTGGAGCGCACATTGATCAAGCAAGAAACTGACGGCTATGTCGTAGTTGCCAAAGTGCATGATTTCGGGCGTGTGTTGAAGCTGCTGCCAAGTGAATTGCAATCGACCTATGTGCTCAAGATTGCCGACCGCTTGCGTGCCTCCGAGCCCGATCTCGATCTGCATTTCGCCAATCACTATTTCGCCTGGCTGAGCAAAGCTGAAGAATTTGCCGCACTCGAAGCCCATCTTGAAGGGCTGAGGGCCCTGTTTGCAGCACCTCTTCATATTGCCGGCAATCAAATCGATGTTGGCATAACCTTTGGTGTTGCGGAAGCCGATGGCGAGAATCTGCGGAGCCTTCCCGCAGCTGTTGCTGCGGCTGAGGAAACCACCGAGGCGCATTGTCCTATCAAACTTGCCGAAAGTGCTGATGCCAAGGATGGCCTGTGGGACATCTCCATGCGCGCGCGGATTGATTCGGCCATGGAATCAGGCGAAATCTATTGCGTTTATCAGCCCAAGGTCAGTGTCGAGAGTGGCAAGACCAAGGGGGTCGAGGCGCTGGTCCGTTGGGATGACCCCGAGCGCGGTTCGATCCCGCCGCTGCATTTCATCAAGGAATGCGAGAAGGCGGGCCGGATGGAACATCTGACCCGTTATGTCCTGCAAAGCGCGTGCACAGCTGGCCGCCTGCTTCACGCCAATGGCCACCGGATTTCGATGTCGGTCAATATTTCAGCTACGCTCTGCAGCGACAATAGTATTGTGACCATGGTCAGCAATGCGCTTCAGGCGACCCAATTTCCTGCCCATTTGTTGGTTCTGGAAGTTACCGAGACAGCGCGCATACGCGACCTTCAAAAAGCTGCAGCCATTCTGAAGCAGCTGAAAGCGCTGGGTGTCCGCATCTCTATGGATGATTTCGGCGTAGGCGAGGCCAATTTCGAGACCTTCTACGAATTGCCATTTGACGAGCTGAAGATTGATCGGCTGTTCATCAAGAATATCACCACCGACCCCAAGGCACGGGCCATAGCAACCAGCTTGATTGCGATGGGCAATGAAGCGCGAATCACCGTAGTTGCAGAGGGCGTTGAGCATCTGGATGACCTTGCAATCCTGCAACAAATTGGATGTTCAGAGGTCCAGGGCTTCGCGTTATCACGACCCATCTCCCTATCTAACCTATTGATTTACTTGAATGAGGGGTCAGACCACAGTTTAATAAACATGGTTTAAACTTTACAAACAGACATGGTTAACGTAATCCTGCAGTCAACTTGGGCTGAAACAGGAGCAAGACTATGCTTGGTTATGGTTTTAATGTATGGCGTTGGTTGTTCGGCGGAGCATGAGCTGAACGACGCTTTTTAAAGAATTTCGAATGGGGTCCTACGGGGCCCCATTTTCGTTTCTGAGCCTATTTTCACATCGTGCTCACCTGATCCGGGCTTACGTTTGAAGCACCTTATCGACATAGTGCAAATGCGCGCTTTCCCTTGTGCAGCTGTGCTGTCATGACAAGGGCTAACTATGCAGATAAAAATTGATACTCATTTCGCCTTCGAATTGGAAAGTGGCGCGGATGCCCTGCTCCAGTTCGAAGTGGCCACCACACCTGCACAGGACATTCTGTCAGAATACACCACGCTGACGGTGGGCCATGACAGCTATCGCATCGCTGCCCAGGATGGGATCGGTGACCGGCTGTGGGTTGGCGGAGATGGCCTTATTGAGGTCAATTACACCGCTGACGTTGCCATTTCACGCCAGACACCCGACCTTGCGTCTCTTTCAGCGGCGCCCATGCGGCGCCTGCCAGCGCAAGCTGTACAGTATCTGTTCGATTCCCATTACTGCCCGGCAGACCAGTTTCAGTCCTTCGTCATCGCCGAATTTGGCAAGAGCGTGGGCGGTCAGCGGATCGAATCCATCCGCCGTTGGATAGCGGATAACTTCACTTATCAACCAGGCATATCTGACGCGAGGACCGATGCGCGCAGCAGTTTTATCGAACGGCGCGGCATCTGCCGCGACTATGCCCATGTCCTGGTCACTCTGGCCCGCGCTTCAGGTATCCCCGCCCGCTATGTAGCCGGTTATGCTCCGCAGGTTACCCCGCCAGACTTTCACGCAGTAGCCGAGGTGTTCTTGGAAGACCCAAACTCAGCTTCGGAGGGAACCTGGCACGTAGTCGATGCGACGGGCATGGCCAGCGGCGGAGATTTTGCCAAGATCGGGGTCGGGCGGGACGCTGCCGACGTAAGCTTCCTGTCGGCCTTTGGTCCCTGTGAATTTTTGCGCTCGACCGTTGAAGTAAAAACTGCTTCCCAATGAATAGCTATGCAGTCTGACCAAGGTACTATGGTGGGCAAACGGTTGCGCTGTTAAACATCACCGGCCACCGTCCGTGAACGGTTTTGGGCAAGGAGGCGAGTTTGAGCTTTACCGCAGATAGATTGCTGTTGTTCGGCGCGACCGGTGATCTGGCACAGCGCATGCTGATGCCTTCGCTTTGCGCACTTGATGCCGACGATCTGCTCAATCCGGATTTGCGTATTGTTGCGACCGCTCGCTCCGAATTGGACGATGGCAGCTTTCGCAATTTTGCCCGAGAGGCGCTGGAAAAGTATCTGCCAGCGGAACGGCGCGGCGGCATGGCAAATTTCCTCAACCGTCTGAGCTATCAGCAGCTTGATGCGACCACGCTTGATGGGTTCCCCGATCTGGCGCGCAAGCTTGGCTCGACCGACAATGGCTTGGCAATTTTTCTGTCGACCGCGCCCAGCCTGTTCGAGCCGACCATCAAGGGCTTGCAGCATGCAGGTCTGGACGGTGAAAATGTGCGCATGTGTCTGGAAAAACCGCTTGGCACTGATCTGGAATCCAGCTGCGAGATCAACGATGCCGTCGCCCAATGCTTTTCGGAAGACCGCATATTCCGGATCGACCATTACCTCGGCAAGGAAACGGTACAGAATCTGCTGGCGCTGCGCTTTGCCAATATTTTGTTCGAGCCGATCTGGAACTCCAACTATATCGAGCATGTTCAGGTCACCGTTGGCGAGACGGTCGGGTTGGAAGGTCGTGTGGCCTTTTACGACGATGCAGGTGCGCTGCGCGACATGGTCCAGAACCATATGCTGCAGCTCGTTGCGCTACTGGCGATGGAGCCTCCGACCAGCTTTGATGCGACCGCAGTACGAGATGAAAAGGTCAAGGTTTTGCGCGCCCTACGTGAAGTGGCCAGCACCGAGACCGTTACGGGCCAATATCGCGCAGGTGCAATCGCTGGTCAGGCTGTTCCCGGTTATGACGAGGAACTGGGCAAGGAGAGCACCACCGAGACCTTTGTCGCGATCAAGGGTCATGTCGACAATTGGCGCTGGAAGGGTGTGCCATTTTACCTGCGCACAGGCAAACGGATGCCTGAACGGGTAACAGAGATCGTTGTCCAATTTCGCAGTGTGCCGCATTCAATCTTTGCCGAAATGGGGGCAACCATGCAGCCCAACCGGCTTGTCATAGGCATTCAGCCGGAAGAGAACATTACTCTCAATTTGACGGCCAAGGTTCCTGGCTTGGGCCAGGATGGAATCCGGCTGCGCTCTGTTCCGCTCAACATCGCCATGCCCGATGCCTTTGTCGGGCAGCATCGCCGGATCGCTTATGAGCGGCTTCTGCTTGACCTGATCGAGGGCGACCAGACCTTGTTTGTGCGCCGCGACGAGGTCGAGGCGCAATGGCAATGGGTCGATGCAATCCGGGATGTATGGGACAAGGAAGAACAGGCCCCCAAGACATACACCGCGGGCACATGGGGGCCCAGCGCGGCCATCGCCTTGGCCGAACGCGATGGAGTAAGCTGGCATGAGTGATCTGCACCCGACCATCCGCCGGGTAACCGAGCGTGTGATTGAAAAGTCCCGCGCCGGACGCACGGCCTATCTCGACCTGATGGATCGCGAGGCCGACCGCGCGCCAGATCGCAGCCAGGTTTCCTGTTCCAACCTCGCCCATGCCTTTGCCGGTGCGTTGGAGGATCAAGAAGCACTGAAAACCTCCGCAGGCCCCAATATCGGCGTGGTTACTGCCTATAATGACATGCTGAGCGCGCATCAGCCCTATGGCCGTTACCCCGAACGAATGAAGATCTATGCCCGTGAAGTGGGCGCGACCGCGCAGGTCGCAGGCGCGACGCCTGCCATGTGCGATGGCGTCACCCAGGGCGAGGATGGCATGGAACTGTCGCTGTTCAGCCGCGACTCCATTGCCTTGTCCGCAGTCGTTGCTTTGAGCCATGCAATGTATGATGGGGTTGCTCTGCTGGGCATTTGCGACAAGATCGTGCCTGGACTTGTCATCGGCGCCCTGCGCTTTGGCCATCTGCCCGCTGTCTTCGTTCCGTCCGGACCGATGCCCAGCGGTGTGCCCAACAAGGAAAAGCAGCGGGTCCGTCAATTGTATGCCGAAGGCAAGGTTGGCCGCGCCGAACTGCTCGACAGCGAGCTTGGCAGCTATCATTCTCCGGGCACCTGCACCTTTTACGGCACGGCCAATTCCAACCAGATGATGATGGAGATGATGGGGCTGCACATTCCCGGTTCCGCCTTCATCCAGCCGGGCACGAAATTGCGCCAGCAGCTTGATCGCAAGGCCGTCCACCGGCTGGCCGAATTGTCGGGCACGCGTGAGCGGACCATGGCGCGCTGCGTCGATGAAAAGGCAATCGTGAACGCAGCCATTGGTCTGCTGGCCACGGGCGGATCGACCAATCACGCCATCCACATTCCCGCCATGGCGCGGGCTGCCGGCATCCAGTTTGACTGGACTGACTTGTCCGAATTGTCCTCTGCCGTGCCGCTGCTTGCCCACGTCTATCCCAATGGATCGGGCGATGTGAACCATTTCCATGATGCCGGCGGCATGGGCTATGTCATTGGTGAGTTATTGGAGGCTGGCCTGTGTCACCGCGATGTGGTGACCGTGGGCGACAGCGATTTGTCCGCCTATGCCAAGGAACCTGGTCTGGACGATGGGGGCGAGCTCACCTGGCGCGAAATCGGCGAAAGCGGCGATGACACCATGCTTCGTCCGGTCTCTCATCCGTTCAACCCGGATGGCGGAATGCGCTTGCTGACCGGCAATCTGGGCCGCGGATGCTTCAAGAGTTCGGCCGTCAGCGAAGACCGTTATACGGTAGAGGCACCGTGCCGGGTCTTTGAAACGCAGGCCGATGTCAGCGCCGCGTTCAAAGCCGGCGAGTTGGACATGGATGTGGTGGTTGTGGTCCGCTTTCAGGGGCCGCGCGCCAATGGCATGCCCGAATTGCACAGCCTGACCCCTCCCTTGGGCGTATTGCAGGATCGCGGCTATCGCGTTGCGCTGGTAACCGATGGCCGGATGTCAGGTGCATCGGGCAAGGTGCCTGCCGCAATCCATGTGACGCCAGAAGCACTGGGCGGTGGTCCGTTAGCCAGATTGCGCGATGGCGACCTGGTCAAGGTTTGCGCTGCCACCGGGGCGCTCTCGACCACTGCCGACTTGGACAGCCGCGATGCTGCGCCTGATCCGCAAGCAGAAATCGGCGTAGGCCGGGAATTGTTCGCCATGTTCCGCAATCAGGCCGATGGTGCCGAGCGCGGCGGTTCAGCCGTTCTGGCAAGCGCAGGCCTCTAGCCATGGCCCATGCCCGCGATCTGGTCACAGTTGATATTGGCGGGACGCATGCGCGCTTTGCCTTGGCCAGCGTTGGTGCCGATGGCAGCGTCGAGATGGACGAGCCGAAAACACTGCACACCGAAGATCACGCCAGCTTTCAGACCGCGTGGGAGGATTACCGCACGCAGATGGGTGGCACTCTGCCCGATGCAGCGGCATTGGCCATAGCCGGCCCGATCAGCGGCGATGTGATCCGCTTTACCAACAACCCATGGGTCATCCGTCCAGCTCTGGTGCCGGAAAAGCTGGGCGTTTCGCACTATACGATCGTCAATGACTTTGAAGCGGTCGCGCATGCGGTTGCAGTGCTGGATGACAAGCATTTCCTGCATCTGGCTGGCCCCGATAACCCGCTCGCCCCTTCTGGTACACTCAGCGTCATAGGACCGGGCACAGGCCTTGGTGTCGCGCATTTGTGGCGCGATGGAGCTGGCAACAGCCGCGTTCAGGCGACCGAGGGCGGCCATATCGATTTTGCCCCGGTGGACAGCATCGAGGATGCAATTCTTGCCCGGCTGCGCAAGCGCCACACCCGCGTTTCGGTCGAACGGATCGTATCTGGCCCCGGCATCTGCGAAATTTATGCAACGCTTGCTGCGATGGAAAATCGCTCGATCCCTGATTGCGACGATGTGGAGATATGGACCAAGGGCACATTGCCGGTGAGCGACGGCGGGGACAGCCTAGCTGCAGCAGCTGTTGACCGCTTCTGCCTCGCGCTGGGAAGTGTTGCCGGCGACATTGCTCTGGCCCAGGGCGGCTTCGGCGGCGTGGTTATCGCCGGCGGTCTGGGATACCGCATTCGAGACATCCTGAAAGGTTCTGGCTTTGCCGAAAGGTTCCGGTTCAAGGGCCGGTACGAACAGTTGATGAGCAGCATTCCGGTCAAGATTGTCACCCATCCCCAGCCCGGCCTGCTGGGCGCTGCCACTGCCTTTGCACAGGAGCATTGCTGATAGCGATGCCCCGTTTCGTTTTTTCGATTCTGCGACCTGCATCCCACCTGATATGGAAATTGTCACCGCATGCCTCATCCTGACCTGAAGACCACAGCAGACCTTGCCGAACGCCTGAGCGAACTGCACGTGCGCACGCGCGAAACCCCGCTGTTCAACCCTGTGTTCCAGCTGGGCCTCGACTTGTCGCGGGCGATTGAGGCAGGCGATCTCAACCTTGATGACATTGAAGCGATGGTTTCCGAACTGGAATGCGACAGCATGCAGAGCCGGGCCACGCGCTTGCGTCGTCTGGTCGCCCCGGTCTCGCCGGAAAAGAACAAGACGGCATTGGCCGGCGATCTCGAAACGAGCGACTTCGGCACTTTCCAGAAAGTCTGGGAAACGCCGCAATTGCATGCCGTGTTTACCGCGCATCCGACCTTTCTGCTGACGCCGGACCAGTCCGAAGCGGTCGCCATGGCGGCCAGTAAAGCAGAAGACATTGGCGCGGAAGTATGCGTTACGGGGGCTGAACGCCCTCAAGTTACGCTGGATTACGAACATGGCCGCGCGATGCGGGCCATCGCGCATGCACAAGATGCGCGCGACCAGATCGTCAGCGAGCTGTTAAGTCATGCCGCCCACACCTGGCCTGATCAATGGAACGACCTTGCTCCGCTGCCCTTCCGCTTCGCCAGCTGGGTCGGCTATGACATGGATGGCCGTACCGACATCAAGTGGTTTGATTCCATCGGGTTCCGACTGCGCGAAAAGGCAGAGCGACTGGGCCGCTACACCGCATCGCTTGAGGCGATCGATCCCGCCCATACCCTGCTTGCCACCCTGCGCAGCGCAACCGCCTATGCCGAAGCGCGCGCCGCCGATTTTGCCGAAGATCTCAGCGCGCCCGAAGCCCTGTCCAAGGCCGCCAATCGCCTGACGCAGGATGATCCCGACAAGCTCCTCAGCCTTGCACCGATCATCGCGGCGCTGGATGATGAAGCGCGCGATGCCGAAACCAAGCGCGCGGTTGAACTGAAAACGCTGGCAGCGGCCATGCAGGCTGATGGTTTGGGCATGAGCTGGATCCATTTCCGGGTCAATTCGAGCCAGCTGCACAACGCCATTCGCCGCCGGATCGACCCCGACAATACGCTGGATCTGGGGAGCAAGGGCGCGATGGCGACCCTGCGCCGCCTGTTGGGCGAAGTGACCCCGCTCAAAACCAATTTTGCAGCGCTGGCGATCGAAAGCTCGACCGCGATCCGGCAATTCCTCGCCATGGCGCAGATCCTCCAGCACATCGATGCCGACGCCCCCATCCGTATGCTGATCGCTGAATGCGAACAGCCCAGCACCATTCTGGCCGCGCTCTATTTTGCGCGCCTGTTCGGGATTGAGGACAAGGTCGATGTCTCGCCCTTGTTCGAAACCGAAAGCGCGCTGGAACACGGTGGGCGCTTCCTTGACGCATTGTGCGCGGAAACAACCTATCAGGATTATGTGCGCAAGCGTGGCCGTGTCGCCATTCAGACCGGCTTTTCCGATGCCGGTCGCTTTGTCGGTCAGATCCCGGCCAGCCTTGCGATTGAACGACTGCAGGGCCGGCTTAGCCAGGCCATGGAGAAAAACGGGCTGAACGATGTAGCCGCCCTGATCTTCAACACTCATGGCGAGAGCATGGGCCGCGGTGCCCATCCTGACAGTCTGGCCGACCGGCTGACCTGGCCGCTGTCGCGCTGGGCCAAGCGCCGCTTCGTGCGCGCCGGTATCCGGCTCGAACCCGAAGTCAGCTTCCAGGGCGGTGATGGCTATATGTTTTTCGCCACGCCGGAGCTTGCCCGGGCGACCTTGACCCGAATTGCTCAGCTGGCCCCGGCCAATACCGATCCCGATGCGCCCACCGATCCGATGTACCGGCGCACGGATCTCAGTCTCGATTTCTACCGGGCGATCCGTTCGCACCAGCGCGAACATCTGGAAAGCAAGACCTATTCACGCGCTGTGACGGCCTTTGGCCTCGGCCTGCTCAACGCCACCGGCAGCCGTGTCTCGCGGCGGCAGAGCGATTTGTCAGCCGATCGCGATATGAGCCTGCGTCAAATCCGTGCCATTCCGCACAATTCCATCCTCCAGCAGCTCGGCTATCCGGTGAACGTGATTGCCGGTGTCGGCAGCGCAGCGGATGGATCTTATGAAGATCTGGCAGCCCTGCTTCAGGAAAGCGACCGCGGGCGGCAGTTGATCCGTCTTGTCCGGTCTTCCAACGCGCTGGCGAGCATCAAGACGGTGGCCGCCTATGGCGAACTGTTCAACTCGGCCTACTGGGCCAGCCGCCCCTATCGCGGCACAGAGGGGCATTTGTCGAGCGCGTGCCAGACCCTGGCGGAATATCTGACCAAGGATGACCGGACCGGGGTTTTCCGCCGCCTTGCCTCTCGCTTGCGGGTCGATGCGCTCAAACTGCACCGGTTGCTGGCGCTGATCCCGGACGAAAATCCGCTGGATGATCGCGAAACAACCCGCCGCAATATCGGTGCAGCCCAGGCCCTGCGTCTGGCGCTGCTGCAACACATGTTCATCAAGGCAGTCTCGATCCCGACCTTTAGCCGGGCCAATGATATCAGCCGGGACGATGTGCTGGAGATGGTCTTTACACTGCGGATCGACGATGCCTTGGCGCAATTGCGCCGGGCCTATCCGACGAGTTTCCCGCAGATCACCGATTTCGCCGTCGATGAGCAAAGCGATTATCCCGATGGATCGGGTGATGGCTATGCCCATATCGGGCGCGATTACATTGATCCGCTGGAACGCGCCTATGGCCTGTGTCTGCGCCTCTCCACCGCGATTGCGAATGAATTCGGCGCGCATGGATGATGGTGGCAATTTAACTGTTGCGGGGCGGTTCTGGCTGAAAGATCCAGGCGATTGACGTGCCGTCTGCGTCACTGTTTTCACGCGCGATACTGCCCAGCACACCGCCAACATTGCCGCCCTGCCCATTTTCCAGAGTGGTGACCAATTGCGCCACCGCGCCGCCGCGTGGCGGCTTGCCCAAGGCCGCGATGATACGCGCGACGATCATTAGCTTGATCGCACGGGGCGCATCAGGTCGGTAGACAAGACTTTCGCCCCGCTGCTCAACCTGAGCGTTCCATTCTCGCTCGGCCGCCCAGTCGAGCGCTTGGTGTGCATCAGCCAGATGAGAAGCGCTTGCGGCCAGAGCCACCGGGTCGAGCCAGTCTGCCTCAGCCAAGGCTTTGCGCAATCGCACCCGGTCATAGGCATCGTCGTTGTTCGACGGATCAAGCGCGGGTTCCAGACCGGCGTCTCTGACAATGTGTTGCAGCTCGCTCTTTCGCCAGGCGAGCAAGGGGCGGATCAGGCGATAATTCGTGTCCGTGGCATCAGGCGCGCCGGGAATGGGACTTTCCTCGCGCACAGCGGCTAACCCCGCCAGCCCGCTTCCCCGGTTCAGCCGCATCAGCAGGGTTTCGGCCTGATCATCGGCATGGTGCGCGGTGGCCAGAAGGGTCAGATCGCTGTCTGTCATCCACTGGGCCAGCGCCGAATACCGGGCCTGCCGCGCCATGCTTTGCACATTTCCATCGGGAACCTGCACCGGCAGGGTGATATGCGGCACACCGAGGCGCTCGCAAATCTCGGCAACCGCTTCGGCTTCTTCTGCCGCCTCGGCCCGCAATTGGTGATTGACGGTCGCGGCTGCCACCATGCCCGGGCGCGCGGCATGGGCCAGCACCAGCAGCGCCAGACTGTCTGGCCCTCCTGACACCGCCAGCGCCAGCCGCTGCCCCTCCGGCCAAAGCGAGGCTACGTTCTCGCGGAAGCGCGCGACTAGATGCGGATGGAGCGGGCTATCAATTGCAGGTTACTTTCTGCCGGTTCGCTTCGTACTGGACCAACAACCGTCCGCTGGCGAGCGCTGGATACGTCTCGCCAAATTCGGCCAGAGCAATGCACGCGCGATTGGTGTCTTCAAGCGCAATCATGGCTTCGGCCAGATAGAGCAGACTGTCCCCAGCGCGGGCGGCCTGCTTGTCGCTCTGGTAATTGCGCAGGAACCACGGCGCAGCCTCGCGCGCCTTGCCATCGTCGAGATAGGCCCGGCCCAGAAGATTGCGCGCATAGGTGGCGCGCCAATGGCTGGGGTAGCTTTCGACAAACATGCTCAATTGCTGCTGAGCCTCGGGATAGAAACCGGCGTTCCACAGGCGGAAGCCATAGGAATATTCATCATCAGCGGCATCATCGGTCTGCGGCTTGGCAATTTCCTGCACCGCGGCAAGGCGCGCGGCGCTGGGCCCAGAGGCGACACTGGCCGCCGGGGCGGACGATGGGCCAACGGTGATGGCAGCCGGAGGATTGCTGGGGGCAGTGCTTGCCGGCGCAGAAGCAGAAGCCGGTGTTGCCTCCCCTCCGGTCATCGCTTGAAGGTTGCTCTCGGCAGCTGTCGGGCCCTGGGCACTGGCGACTGGCGGCCCGCTTGCCTCAACCGCACTTAGCCGGGCGGACAGCAACGTCAGCGCATTGGCGTTTTCTTCTGTCTGTGCGGTCAGCCCCTGCAATTGCGCTTCCAAAGCATCAAGCCGGACGAGAATGTCGGTCACCGCCGTGGTGGACGGTGCAGTGCTTGTGGAAGTGGTGGTGCTGGCCGCCTGTCCGGGCGCAATCTGTGGCTCGAAAAAACGCCCTTCTCCGCCGGGAAAGACATTGCGCTGCAATGCGCGGACTTCGGCCTCGATCTTGCGGATACGCGCTTCAGACACTGCATCCTGCGCGATGGCTGGCGCCGGACTGGTCGCCAAGACACTGGCGGCAAGGCCCGCTGCGAAAATTCGGGATAGGGTTGAAGACATGGCTCGATCAGCTCCTGACAAATCTGGGTCGGCGGGATTGGGTTGATGCGCTCACCGACATGAACAATGGCCGAATCTTGCCTCATCCGGCGGTGAAAAGTCGAGTGGCAGGCCCGCTTTATTGGGGGAAAGCAGGTTATGCCATTGATGGCATAGCGGAGCATTTCCAGTCGCCGGGCGATGTGCCCGCTCAACGGGTCAATTGCTACCTTCCGCCTCCGCATTGGCTGGCGCGCTTTCTGCAGACTGCGAAGACGCCGCTGCGGGCGCTGGCTGAACCACAGGAGACGAAGTTGTCGTGGGCGTCGGACTTGCCGCCGGTGCAGGCGCGGGGCTTGTCGCCGATACAGGCGTCGGACGGGTCGCAGCTGCTGGCGTCGTGGTCGCTGTGGGCTCTGGTGCAGTCCGCGCTGGGGATGCAACAGACCCTTGTGCCGGAGCGGATGGCGCCGCGCCCGGTTGCACAGGGCGCGCCTGGTCTGTGGCGTCGTCCGCACCGACAGACCCATCGGCCAGTTGCGGCGCATCTTCGCCAGCGTCCCGGGCAAGCAATGCTTCGGCAGAAATGGCAACATCGCGCATCACGCCATCCTCTTCGGCGAGCTTGGGTACGCTTTGTCCGTCAATTGTGATTGCAAAAGCATCCGGTCGCCCCGTCCATATCTGCGGATCACTGGCATCAGCGGGCACGGTAAATGTTTCGCCCAGACTCATCTGGCTTTCCTGAAAACGTTCCCCGGAACCATCGTAGAAACGCACCCAAAGGCCCTCTTCCAGAGCGGTGAACACGACCTCGCCGTCCGGATCGATGGCCCCAGCATCAGCGCCGGCTTCAGCGTCTGCCAACAAAGCTGCGTCATCTTCAGTTTGATCGTCACCTTCGAGCAGGGAAGCAGGGCCTGATCCGGGCGCAAAATAGCTGCCGTAAAAGGCCACGATCCCGGCAATCAGCAGCAGGGCCGCGATGATCGAGAACCACACCAAGCCGACTGAAGGAACCTTGGCCGGATCGCCCGGTTCGAAGGTAGCATGCCGATCGCGGTTTTCCTCACGCGCAAGGGCCAGTTCAGCGCGCACTTCATCGGCCAATGCGCGCTGGTCCAGACCCAGCATCTTGGCATAAGTGCGGGTAAATCCAATGGCATAGGTGCGTGCAGGCAGAGCGGCAAAATCGCCCCGCTCGATCACTTCCAGATGGCGCGTGGGGATACGCGTTTCGGCGGCAACCTGTGCCAGCGAAAGCTTTTGTTCTTCCCGAGCAAGGCGCAATTTTTGCCCCGCCCCCTCGAGCGGCAGCTGATCAGCGGCGTGCTCTTCTTCCTCAATCATGACCCGTACCTTGAAGGCTGTGTTCTGTTTTCCGGTAGACAATCCCCGCGCGGGGCAACTGTCAAGCAACCATTTGTCCATGCAGACAAAGTTTCGACGAGGTGGCCTGTCAGTGCGTCGGGCCACCTCCGCATTCTATTCAACCTCGATTTCGCGCTGTTTGGCCCATTCCATCAGGCTTTCGCGCAGATTGACAGAAGGGTCGCGCAGCCAATCATCCATCGCAGAGGCAATTTCTGCCAGATCAACCTTGCGCACCAGCTCCTTGATCGGGCCGACAGCGGCCGGTGTGATCGACAATCGCCGGATGCCAAGGCCCATCAGGGCCAGTGCTTCCAGACGCCGCCCGCCCATTTCCCCACAAACGCCCAGCTCTATGTCCAGCCGGATTGCCTCGCGCGTCACCCGCTGCAAAAACCGCAGGATTGCAGGGCTCAGCCAATCATACCTTTCGGCAAGTTTGGGATTGGAGCGGTCGGCTGCGAAGAGGAACTGCGTGAGATCATTGGTGCCGATCGACAGAAAGTCGAGTTGCGGCGCCAGCGCATCGAGCATTTCGGCAAGCGATGGCACCTCCAGCATGGCGCCATAGCGGATCGCTTCGGGCAGCATTTTCTTTTGCTTTTTGAGGAAAGCCAGCTGTTCTTCAAACACGGTTTTGGCCGCAGCAAATTCCCAAGGCTCCGAAACCATCGGAAACATAACGTTGAGCGTGCGACCCGATGATGCCTCAAGCAAGGCACGCGCCTGTGCCTTCAGCAAACCTTCGCGTTCCAGCGCCATGCGCAAGGCCCGCCAGCCCATCGCCGGGTTTTCTTCCTCCATCGCGCTGTCATCGCGCAAATACGGCACAGCCTTGTCTCCGCCGATATCGACCGTTCGGAAGGTGACCGGCTTGTCACCAGCAGCTTCGAGAACATCCCGGTAGAGCCGCAATTGGCGTTCCCGTTGGGGTAGAGTTGCCGACACCAAAAACTGGAATTCTGTGCGGAAAAGACCGACCCCGTCAGCCCCCGTCAGTGGAAGCGAGGACATATCATCGCGCAGACCAGCGTTGATCATCACCTGAATGCGGGTGCCGCAGCGTGTGAAGGGCTCGACATCACGTAGAGCAGCATAGGTTGCCTGTTTCTCGCGCGATTTGGCGAAGCGGGCGTCAAACGCTTCGGCCATGGATTGCGACGGACGAACTGTAGCCAGAGCAGCATCGGCGTCGAGCAGGATCTCGTCACCTTCGCGAATAACTCCGCGCAGTCCGGCTGCCCGGCCCAGTACCGGGACACCCATGGCCCGGGCCACAATCACGACATGCGCGGTCAATGATCCTTCTTCGAGAATGACACCCTTCAACCGGCGGCTGTCATATTCGAGCAGTTCTGCCGGGCCGAGATTGCGTGCAATCAGGATGGTCTCGCGCCGCAAACCCTGCGAAGCGGCCGTTCCCAATTGGCCAGACACAATACGGAGCAGGCGATTGGCCAGATCTTCCAGATCATGCATCCGGTCCGCCAGCAAGGGATCGTCAATCTCACGCATGCGCATCCGGGTGCGCTGCTGAACCCGCTCGATGGCCGCCTCTGCTGTCAGGCCACTGTCGATCGCTTCATTGATGCGGCGGCTCCACCCCTCGTCATAAGCAAACATTTTATAGGTCTGGAGGACCTCTTCATGTTCGCCGCCAACGCCGAATTCGGCCTGATTGGTCATATTGTCGATTTGCTCGCGCATCTTGTCGAAGGCGCGATAAACCCGTTGCCGCTCAGCCTCTGTATCATCGGCCATGACCTGATCGATGGTGACGCGTGGCTGATGGAACACCGCATGCCCGGCTGCCAGCCCCTTGACCAGAGCAAGCCCGGTGAGGGTCTGCATGCCGGTCTGACCCTGGGTCAGCTCGCGAGCTTCACCTTCATCCACCAGTTCGGCATTGGCGATCATCTCGCTCAACACCATCGCTGTGGTTTGCAGGGCTTCGATCTCCACGTCTTCATAACGGCGCGGCTCAACATGCTGAACGCACAGGACACCGACCGCGCGTTCGCGATAGACAATCGGAACCCCGGCAAAGCTATGGAATTTTTCCTCACCCGTTTCCGGGCGATAGAGAAAGTCGGGATGCGCCTTTGCCTCTGCCAGGTTCAATGTCTCGACATTTTCGGCAATGGTCCCGGTCAGCCCTTCCCCGATCGCCATGCGAGTGACGTGGACCGCGCTCTGATTGAGGCCGCGAGTGGCGAACAGCTCCAGCATCGCCTCGCGCAGAAGGTAAATCGAGCACACCTCGCTATCGAGGCTTTCTCCAATAATTTCGACCACGCGATCAAGTTTGGCCTGCGCATGCATACGCGAGGCCATCACTTCATGAAGGCGAGTGAGAATCTGGCGGGCTGCGGCTGCTGCGGACATCACAACAGCACCTATAGCACAGCGGGGTAAATGCAAAATTTTTGGCGGATTTCAGGCCGAAATCGGGACTGATCTGCATCCACTTCCGAACAATCAGGGATGAAGGGGCCGCGCCATCATCGACACGCGGCCCTATGTCGTCAGTTTACGGACAATTCTTCCTTGATGCGCAGTTTGCGTTTCTTCAGTGCCTGGATTGTAGCAGCATCGGGAGAAGGCCGGTTCATTTCTTCGCGGAGCTGAGCCTCGATACCGGCGTGCTTGGTCTGAAGAGCATCTGCATGGGACGAATTCATCTGGTTCTCCTTATGAAGGTTGCAACCCTCTGTAAGGCGACTCGTCGCATGCGGACGAACCGCCAATTGTCATAAAACCACAACCTGCCTATCTTGCATAGCAATACCAGATCGTGAATCGGCAACTGCGCACAATATCGCGACGAATGGTGGTGAATCTGACGAAACCGCGATGCGTGACGAAGGAACCTTGACCCAGTGAACGAGCAAGAGCTGACCAAGCGACTGGAGCATCTCAGGAGCGAGCATCGCGATCTGGATGCTGCCATTGCCGCCTTACTGGCGGCGGCAGATGCCAACGGCTTTGTCGATCAATTGCAGATTGCCCGCCTTAAAAAACGGAAACTGCGCTTGAAGGATCAAATTGCAGTGGTCGAAGACAATCTCATACCCGACATTATTGCCTGATAATTAGCTGAAAACACCTAAATTTCGCGCGATCTGGTGACACTTGTCAGGCAAAGCGTTCCGCATTGGGACACAGGTTTTCAAACAGGCGGAAAACAAGGTTACCAAGCTGGTAACACTCTCCCTCGTCGCTTAGCGGATAGGTCATGCCGAGAACGACGAACCTATCCCGCCCGATTATCGAGGCCTTGTACACCGAAGCTTTGGTGCTGGCCGATGAAGTGCGCGCTGCCTTTGCCTTTGCCGGGCAGGAAACCCCGTGCGAAACCGAGGACCGTTTGCGCCTGGCGTTGTCGAGCGAAGGGCTCAAATGCACTACGCGCATGATGCATGTGCTGGCTTGGCTGCTGAACCAGCGCGCCTATTTCTCCGGCGATCTTAATGCGGACCAACTGCGCATGCATGGCCAGCTGCCGGAAGATCGCCCCGCGCGCGAAGAAAATCTCGAGCTGCTGGAGCCTGCAACGCGCGAATTGATCGCGGAAACCACATACCTGCATCGCCGCATCGCCCGGTTGGACGATGCCTGGAACGATCAGTTCAGTGTCGAACCGGCTGTCCACAGCCTGCATGCCCGGCTCCGGGACGAAATGGCATCGCACAAAGTATCTGTCACTGCCTGAACCGTTCCGCGCTAGCTGTTGCAGCCAAGGCGGATCAAGCCGCCAGCAGTGCCTTGCGCCACCGCGCGAGCCGTTCGTGTCGTACGTCATCCGACATATCAGGCTCGAAAAGTCGCACTGAACCGCGCATTTTTTCAGCGGCACTTTCCAACGACGAGTGCAAGCCGGCACCCACCGCTGCGCTCATCGCGGCTCCCAGCGCTGTAGTTTCAACAAAATCGGGTCGCTCCACTTCGAGATCGAGCATATCGGCAAGATCCTGCGCCATCCAGTCGTTGGCGCTCATCCCGCCATCGATATGCAGCCGGCCCCATGGGGCGCCATCAGCGGCAAAGGCCTGTGCCAGATCATAAGTTTGGTGGGCCATGGATTCCAGCGCCGCACGCGCAATCTGCGCTTTGCCGGTCGAGAAGCTGAGCCCAGCCATAACACCGCGCGCCTCGGCCCGCCAATGCGGCGCGCCAAGGCCCGACAATGCCGGCACAATCACCGTTTCGCCCGAGCTTTCGATTGATCGGGCGAGCGTTTCTGTTTCTGCCGCGCTGTCGATCAGACCCAGCTCGTCGCGCAACCATTTAATCAGACTGCCTGCAACAAAGACCGACCCTTCCAACGCATAGGTCCGCTCGCCGTCGATCTGGCTGAGCACGGTGCCCAGCATGCGATTGTCCGAACGGGGCAGTTCTTTTCCCTTGTTCGCAAGCACGAAGGCACCCGTGCCATAGGTCGCTTTGGTATCGCCGGGATTGAGGCACCCCTGGCCAATTGTCGCCGCCTGCTGATCGCCGACCATGCCCGTAATGGGAATGGCACGGCCCAACCACTTTGCGTCCACTTCCGCCAGATGCCCCTGCGTATCGACCACCTCGGCAAGAGCCTCCTTCGGCACGCCCAGCAACTCGCACAAATAGGGATCGAATTGTGCCCCGTCCAATGCCAGCAATTGGGTGCGGCTGGCGTTGCTGGCGTCGGAAATATGCGTGCCGCCCGCAAGCTTGGCCACCAGCCAGCTGTCCACCGTGCCGAAAGCCAGACGTCCAGCATTATTGGCGGCTGAAACCTGCTCGTCATTGTCGAGCATCCAGCGCATTTTTGTGCCCGAGAAATAGGGGTCCAGCAGCAGTCCGGTGCTGCTTTGAATAGCCTCTTCATGCCCGCTATCACGAAGCTGGGCGCAAAAGTCTGCCGTCCGCCGGTCCTGCCACACAATCGCGCGGCACAGCGGCTCTAGCGTCTGCTTGTCCCAGGCAACGATCGTTTCGCGCTGATTGGTGATGCCGATCGCGGCGATGGCATCGGGCCCGACTGTGCCCGCCACTTCGCGCAAACAGGCCAGCGTCCTGTCCCAGATTTCAGCCGCATCATGTTCGACCCAGCCGGGCTTGGGATAATGCTGGGTGAGCTCCTGCTGGGCCACTCCTTGCAGCTTGCCATCGGCACTGAAAAGCATCGCGCGGGTCGATGTCGTGCCTTCATCAAGCACCAGAATAAATTCGCTCATCGCACCCTCTAGTTCAAATCCATTGCCAGCGCTCATCTGCCGAGGTCTCGGCTTTGGACGGCACCATCTCGATTTATCTCGCTTCGTCTCTTCAACGCCCGAAAGCGTGACTTTTGCCAAAATGCCCGGCATATGCAAGCGATGCAAATGCCCCCAAAGCCGTGGCCGACAGGCGTTGCCGAACAGTGCGAGCCACTGGTTCGCCGCGTGCTTGCGCCCAATCCCTCACCCTACACCTACACCGGAACCCAGACCTATCTTGTCGGCTCCGAAAGCGATGTGGCGGTGATCGATCCCGGCCCGAACGAAGCTGACCATATTGCTGCGATCATGGCCGCGGCCGGGGATGCCACCATCTCTGCCATCATGTGCACGCACACCCACCGCGATCATTCGCCCGCTGCTGCACCGCTGGCAGAACGCACCGGAGCGCCAGTGATCGGCTGCGCGCCGCTGGTGCTGAAATCGGACCGGCCCCGCGCTGACGAGGCGTTCGACACGACTTATGCGCCTGACCGCGTTCTGGAGCATGGCGAGGCAATGACCGGCACCGGGTGGACCCTTCGCGCGGTTCACACGCCAGGGCACACCTCCAACCATTTGTGCTTTGCGTTGGAGGAATCCGGCGCGCTGTTCACCGGCGATCATGTGATGGGCTGGTCCACCAGCGTCGTTATTCCGCCCGATGGCGACATGGGCGATTACATGGCGAGCCTGGAACATCTGCAATCGCGCGAAGATCGCGTCTATTACGCAGCCCATGGCGCACCGATTGAAAAACCGCGCCAGCTGGTTCGCGGTATGATTGGCCACCGCCGCCAGCGTGAAAACCAGATCCTGCGCCTGATGGGTGAGCGCCCACGCCCTATCCCGGAGTTCATTCCCGAGATGTACAAGGGGCTCGACGAACGCCTGATCTCGGCTGCGGAAATGAGCGTCGAGGCCCATCTGATCGATCTGCAAAACCGCGGGCTTGCCGGACAGGATGACGGCATCTGGAACGTGGCGTGAGCTTCACACCGAAGCGCATCCCGGCCCCGATTTGACCGCAAACTGGCGAGGCGATAGTCTTAGCCCATCTGTTTGCGCAGATTGTTCGGGGGGGCATATTCGCAATGGCAACACAATCGGAAACCCTTGGTTCCCAATCCGCTAGCCGCGGCGATGGCGTGAAACCGCGCAGCGATACCCGCTTTTTCTGGATCATGGCGATCATCATGTCGCTGGTCATTGTCGCAGGCTTTACGCTCAATCTCGTGATGGGTCGATCCAGCTTTGATGCGCCGTGGACCTATCACGCGCATGCGGTGATCTTCATGAGCTGGATCGGGCTTTATCTGGCCCAGCATTACACCATTCACACTGGCAAATACGCCCAGCATGCCCGATTGGGTCAAGTGGCTTACGGCCTGGTGCCGCTGATGGTCGCAGCCGGTACAATGATCATGATCGTTGTCGCGCAGCGAACGGGCGGGCCGTTCTTTTTTCATGTGAGCGAGTTTTTGTGGAGCAATATTGCTGTGATGTGGTGCTTTGGCGGGCTTGCACTTTGGGCGTTGCGCCGCCGCCGCTATACAGGCTGGCACCGGCGATTGATGCTGTGCGCCATGGCAATTCTGACCGGGCCGGGGCTTGGCCGCCTGTTGCCGCTGCCCTTCATGATCCCGCATGCCTGGACCATCACCACAATGGTGACAATGATCTGGCCAGTGATCGGAATGATTGCTGACTGGCGCCGCGATGGGCGCATCCATCCTGCCTATTACTGGGGCCTTGGTCTGTATTTCGGGGTCTTCGTCCTCTCCACTGCGATTGCCCATACTGGCCCCGGCATGGCGGTAACCGAATGGCTTATTGAAGGAACCGCAGGAGCCGAACGTCCGATTGAGGCCTTCCTCCCGCCCGATTTCACCCTGTAGCGCGCCGTCCCTGCCCGCCGCAGCAATCTCGCTCGCAATCTGGCGCAATATCCTTATATCAAAGCCAGAGTGCAGCAATTGAGGGCGCGACGACGTGAGCATCGAGACCAAAGTTCCAACCGGCGACGATCTGCTCGCCGAGATTAACCGCCTGCGCAAAGAGCGTAATGCGGTGATCCTCGCGCATTATTACCAGACGCCCGACATTCAGGATATTGCCGATTTCGTCGGGGACAGTCTGGAACTCTCGCGCAAGGCCGCTGAAACCGATGCGGATGTCATCCTGTTCTGCGGCGTCAAATTCATGGCGGATACGGCCAAAATCCTCAGCCCGGACAAGACCGTGATCCTGCCCGACATGGATGCCGGTTGTTCGCTGGAGGACAGCTGCCCGCCGGATAAATTCCGCGCCTTCCGCGAAGCGCACCCTGACCACATCGCGCTGACCTACATCAATTGCTCGACCGAGGTGAAGGCGCTGTCCGACATCATCGTTACCTCCTCCAGCGCAGAGACGATCCTTGAACAGATACCGGCGGATCAGAAGATTATCTTCGGCCCCGATCGCCACCTTGGCGGGTGGCTGAGCCGCAAGTTTGACCGCGAAATGCTGCTGTGGCCGGGCGTGTGCATCGTGCACGAGGCGTTCAGCGAAACCGAATTGCTCAAACTGAAGGAAGAATATCCCCATGCGCCGGTGGCAGCCCACCCGGAATGCCCGCCGACCATTATCGATCATGCCGATCACGTCGGCTCGACCAGTTCGATCCTGACCTTTGCCAAGAATTTCGAAGGTGACACGCTGATCGTTGCGACCGAACCGCACATTATGCACCAGATGGAAAAGGCACTGCCGGAGAAAACGTTCATCGGTGCGCCGGGTGCGGACGGCAACTGCAGCTGCAACATCTGCCCCTATATGGCGCTCAACACGATGGAGAAAATGTACACTGCCTTGCGCGATCTGGAGCCGCAGATCGAGATCGAGGAGGACATGCGGATCAAGGCCAAGGCAAGTCTTGACCGGATGCTGGGCATGGCCAGCGGCACGGTTGGTCTGGGCGATCTGGGCAAGGTGCCGTTCAAGGCGGATTGAGCGGTTTGCCTGAAGGTTCATCGCTTTAGATGCCATCCTGAGATCGCGTGACACACTAGCAACTTGGTTCCCGCACCCATTTTCTGCGCTCGTGCGTTTAACTCCGCATGACAGCCGAAATCCGCTTCTTCTGGGCGCGCCTCAACGCCAATTACTGGTTCTACCCCGCTTTGTTCGCGATCCTTGCAGCTGCGCTGGCATTCGGAACCGTATGGCTTGATCGCAATGGCTGGGCCGAATGGCTTAATGACGTTGAGTGGGTCGTGCCAGTCCGGCCCAAAGGCGCTGCCGATATCCTGACCGTGATGGCAGGGTCGATGATCGGCGTCGCCTCAACCGTATTTTCGATCACGATTGTTGCGGTTAGCTATGCCAGCGGCACCTATGGCCCGCGCCTCTTGACCAATTTTCTGGAGGACAAGGGCAATCAGATCAGCCTGGCCACCTTCATCGGCAGCTTTGTCTATGCCCTGATCGTGCTGCGATCCGTTCGGGCAGAAGATGAATCGCCAGCAGCATCGGGCGGAGCAGCTGATGCGCTGCCCGGTTTTGCCCCGCAACTGTCGCTGCTGGTTGCCTATGCGCTGATGGCCGCATGCGTTGGCGTGCTGGTGTTTTTCCTCAACCATGTCCCCTCCTCCATCCGCATCAACAAGGTGCTGGAAAGGATCGGTCGGCGGCTGAATGAATTGATACGCGAAACCTATCCGGTCGAAGATGAATTCAGCGATGCGCGCGAGCCTGAAGGTGGCAAGCCTTTGCTCGCCTGGGACACAGGCTACGTCCAGATGATCGATTTCGAGGACCTGGAAGAGATCGCTCGCGGTTGTGGTTGCACGTTTTCCCTGCGGGTGCGGACAGGCGATTTCATCCACCGCGATTTGCCGCTGCTTGATCTGAAAGGCTGCGAGCCGGACGAGCTGAAGGACAAGGTGCGCGAATGCTTCACCCTTGGACCGGTCCGCACGCCTGAACAGGATCCGCAATTTCTGATCGACGAGTTGGTGGAAATCGGGCTCCGCGCGCTTTCGCCCGGCATCAACGATCCCTTCACTGCGATCACCGCCCTGCACTGGCTGGGTGCTGCGACGTCCGACATTGGCCGTCGCGATTTGCGCAAGGATGTGTGCAGTCAGGATGCCGATGATTGCCCGGTCATCCCCTGCCCCGACAATTTTGCGCATTATGTCGAACGCGGGTTCGGCTCGATCCGCAGCGCTGTCGCCGCCAGCCCGACAGCGGCCAAAGTGATGTTTGGCGTGTTGAGCGACGCGGCAATGCCGATCACCGATAGCAAGCGTTCAGAGCAATTGCGCAACCAGGCCAATTTGCTGATGGAGCAGGCACGCGAAAAAATCACCGGCCCCGATTTGCGCGCGGTCGAGACGGCCTATCGTGAGAATGATGGCAAGTATTAGGCTGGTGCCGATTTCGTCCCACTGATCCGCGACAGCACCAGCGCGCTGCCGAGAAGAGCCATGCCAACGATGTCGATAGCGGAAAGCACTTCTGAAAAGACGTGATAGCCAACCAGCGCGGCTAGCGCAGGCTGGGTCAGCAGGGCAATGCCGATTACCAGCGGCGAGAAATGCCGCATGGCAAAAACCAGCAATCCCTGCCCGATCAGCTGGCTGGTGATGAACAGGATCAGGATCGGCGTCCAGTCGGTTGGCCAGACAGGCTCGCCCAGAACGAGCGCGATAATCAGCAGGACTGGGGCACCAAACAGGCTGACCCAGACCAGCAGGCTCCAGCTGCCGAAACCGGCCCGCGCGTTCTTCAGCGTTAAGAGATAGACGGCATAGAGCAATCCGGCGACAAGGCAGAACAGATCGCCGATGAAAGTCTGCGTGGAGATTTCAAGACTGCGGCCCATCAGTATCGCTGCCCCGGCCAGGGCGCAGGCAATCGCCAGCCATTCCGGGCCGCGCGGCAAGCTGCGAGCCATCATGAAACCCCAGAACATGAGCACGATGGAACCGGCATTGCCGAACAGCGTCGCATTGCCCAGCCGTGTAAGACCAATCCCGATGTGCCAGCTTGCCAGGTCCAGCGCGAAGGCGATCGAACCCAGCGCAACCAGCGCCAGTGTTTTGCGCGGCATTCCGCCCAATGGCTGCCGGTTCATCCGCGCAAGCACGATCAGAAAAGGCAGGGCCAGAAACAATCTCCAAAAGCCAGCCGAAACCGGACCCGTATCGGCCAGTCGGACCAACCATGGCCCCATGGCGAGCGCAAAATTGCCTGCCAACAGGGCTGCTATCAGGCCCAGCCCGGCAAGTCTGACTTTCATGGTCCCACCTAAATCCATGGTTGCGGATTAGCCGCGAAAGCCCCAGTTGCGAAATACAATCTATTCCAGGCAAGAGGACATGCGTGTGACTGACAGTCTTTTCCAACCGATCAAGCTGGGTGCAATCGAGGCCAAGAACCGGATTATCATGGCCCCGCTGACACGCGGACGCGCTGCCGATCCGGTGTTCACGCCCAACGATTTGATGGCGCAATATTACGGCCAGCGTGCCTCTGCCGGGCTGATCATCAGCGAAGCCACTGGTATCAGTCGCGAAGGTCTAGGCTGGCCATCAGCCCCGGGTATCTGGTCTGAGGAACAGGCAGAAGCGTGGAAGGCGTCGACCGAGGCGGTGCACAAGGCTGGTGGCAAGATCGTGCTGCAATTGTGGCATATGGGGCGGCTGGTGCATCCCTATTTTCTGGGTGGTGAGCCACCTGTTTCGTCCAGCGCCACCACTGCGCCCGGCCATGCCCACACGCCAGAAGGCCGCAAGGATTATGAACCTGCACGCGCACTGGGTCTGGACGAAATCCCGCGCCTGATTGCCGATTATCGCAATGCTGCGGAACTGGCCAAAAAAGCCGGTTTCGACGGCGTGCAATTGCATGCTGCAAACGGATATCTGATTGACCAGTTCATCCGCGACAATTCCAATCTTCGCGATGATGAATATGGCGGCCCAGCAACGAACCGTGTGCGATTGCTACGCGAGGTGCTGGAGGCGCTGGTCGACGTTTGGGGAGCCGACCGTGTCAGCGCCCGGCTCAGCCCGAATGGTGACAGCCAGGGGGCCGACGACAGCGACCCCGCGACCACCTTTGCAGCAGCCGCGCAAGTTGCGCAGGACCTGAAGTTGGGTTTTCTGGAATTGCGTCAACCAGGACCAGAAGGGACATATGGCCGAACAGACGTGCCCCAACAGGACGCCATGATCCGCAGCATCTACACCGGGCCGCTGGTGCTCAATTCCGACTACAGTGCCGAAGATGCGGCAGCCGATATTGATGCAGGCCGCTGCGATGCGGTCAGCTTTGGCCGCCCTTTCATTTCCAACCCCGACTTGCCTCATCGCATTCGGCTAGGCGCGGAACTCGCGCCGAACACAAATGTGCCCAAGAGCTGGTATCTGCCCGGCCCGGCAGGATATATCGATTATCCAACGCTGGATGAGGAACGCGCAGCTGGCGCGGCCTGAACCTACTCTGGCAGAAGCCCTGAACCTATTCTGGCAGAAGCGAAGTCGGCGTCGGCCCGGCAACAGGTTCAGGCGGAACCTCTGAAGCCGGGACTGGGCCAGCAGCCGACCCGGCAGTGGCGTCCGGTTCAGCCGTTTCCTCTTGCGCGTCTTCGCTGGCCGCATTGTCCGGCGTGGATGGCCTGGTTGGCTCCAGAGCCGGTGATTGCGATTGCAGCTGATCGAGCGGCAACATATCGTCGCTGATCGATCCGCCCAAGACGTCACCCTCAGCAGTTCCGCCAGTGTTGCTGCTGTCCACAGGCTCGGCTTCCTGACCGCAACCGGTCAACAGAGCCAGCATGAGTATTGGGGTGACAAAAAAGCGCATTCTCATTCTCCCGGATCAGCTGACAATTGCGCGAGAAACGCATCGGCCCCTGCGATCATCGCATCGTCCCATTGCTGCGGTGAAATGTCGAGGCCAAGCTGGGCGAGGCTGGTGACACCAAATTCCTCTATGCCGCATGGCACAATCCCGCTGAAATGCGCAAGATCAGGGTCCAGATTGACCGAGAAGCCATGCATCGTCACCCATCGCCTGACCCGTACGCCAATCGCACCGATCTTGGCCTCTTTGCCAGCCGGATCATGCGTCCAGATGCCAATGCGCCCGTCAGCGCGCCAACTCTTCACGCCAAACGCCGAAAGCGTATCGATCACCCAGCCCTCGATTGAATGAACGAAGCGCCGAACATCACGTCCACGCTTGGTCAGATCGAGCAGAACGTATCCCACACGCTGTCCCGGCCCGTGATAGGTGTAGCGCCCGCCGCGCCCCGCCTCGACCACTTCAAAGCGGGGATCGAGCAATTCATCGGCGGCTGCGCTGGTGCCCGCGGTATATACGGGCGGGTGTTCCAAAAGCCAGACCAGCTCGCGCGCTTCGCCAGCGGAAATTGCGCTGTTGCGCTGCTCCATTTCGGCAAGCGCACTGGTGTAAGGGACCTGGCCAGCCTCTCGCCGCCATTCCAGGGCACTGCTGTCCAAAGCAGATGTGGCTTGTTCAGTCATGGTGATTGCGTGGCGGCATTAAACGCGGTTATCAAGAGGCAAAGGGGTCGCATCGGCCCCGCGTAAGGGGGTTATTGATGAAACTGGACCTGGGACAAGCCTGGAACACGGCACTGGAACTGATGAATGCCAACCGGGACGTGATACTGGTAATTGCAGGTGTGTTTCTCTTCCTGCCCGGACTGGCTCAGGCGTTGTTGATGCCGGGCATGAACGAAATGGCCGCCGACCCTGAAAACATCGATGCCGTCATGGCCGAACTGCAAGCGCTTTATACCGAGTATTGGTGGGTGTTCGTCCTTGTGGCAATCATCAACACTCTTGGGACTCTGACCCTTCTGACACTGTTGACCGACCGCCAACGCCCGACAGTTGCAGAGGCGCTCAAGGCCAGCGGCATGGGCATTCTATCCTACATCGCGGTTCAAATTCTGCTGATCCTGGGCGTTTCGCTTGCGCTTGGCATCCCGGTCGGCCTGGCTTTCGCCAGCGGTTCGACTGCCCTGATCGTTATTGCAGTGATCGCGGCAATCGTGGTTGGGTTCTACCTGATGGCCAAGTTTGCCTTGGTTACCCCGGTGATCGCGATCGACAAGATCTTGAACCCGCTGGCGGTACTTAAGCGATCCTGGACGCTGACCAAGGGCAACAGCATCCGGGTGTTTGCCTTTCTCTTCCTGCTGATTCTGGGAATGGGGATCGTCTTCATGGTGGTACAAGGCGTCCTTGCGATCGTCTTTGCCATCATCGGCGGCGAGGTGGAGACCATCGGTATGGCGATCATATCCAGCATAGGCGGGGCCATTTTTGCCGTCGTATTTCTGGCCGCACTTGCTGGTGTCCATCGTCAGCTGTCCGGTGCGGCACACGAGAATATCAGCGAAACATTTGACTGATTGAGCACCAAAGGCGGCGGGCCACTCGCAATTGTGGAATTGAAAGCCCAGGTCAGCTGGCCTAGCGCCTGCACTACACATGACTGACACCACCACACCTGCTTCCTTTCAAGGCGAAGCCGACGCCCCAGGACCCAAAAGCGGGATACCGCGCGGGCGGATGGCACTGCTGTTTACCGTGATGATGGTGATTGCGGCGGGCAATACGGCGATGCAATCAGTCATGCCCTCGATCGGTTCGGCCCTTGGTGTAGACGACGTCTGGATCAGCCTTGCCTACACCTGGTCAGCATTATTGTGGGTGATTTGCGCACCTTTCTGGGCTCGCCGATCTGATCAGCGCGGGCGCAAGGCCATGATGGCCCTGGGGATGACAGGCTTCATCGTGTCGATGGGGCTATGTGGTCTGTTTTTATGGTTCGGCCTAGTTGGGATGCTATCTGCTTTCTGGACCTTGTTGCTGTTTGCTGTGGCGCGCAGCCTGTTTGGCGGTTTCGGCAGCGCTGCCCCGCCTGCTGTTCAGGCCTATGTGGCCTCTCGCACTGCCCGTTCTGAACGCACTCAAGCGCTCTCCCTGATAGCGTCGAGTTTTGGAGTGGGCACGGTTATCGGACCTGCCCTTGCGCCCCTGTTGGTTTTTCCGTTCCTTGGCATTGGCCTGACCGGCCCCTTCATCACTTTCACCCTGGTGGCGGTTTTTGCTCTGGCAGTGCTGAAACTGAGATTGCCCGATGACGAACCGCAATTTTCAGCACGCGGCCGGACCTTCGATGCCCCCTATGCCAATGGTTCTGGCGGCGCTCCGGCAGACCGTCATTACGATGATGACGATGATGACGATGATGAGGATAGTGATCAGAATAACGTCAGCTACAGTGTCGGCACCAAGGCATCGACGCAGCCTGCCTCCGGGCCGCTTGCCCAGCCGGACAAGTTGCGCTGGCTCGACCCGCGGATCCGCCCCTGGGTCATAGCGGGCTTGGGCAGCGGCCACGCTCAAGCCATGGTTCTGGGCATTTCAGGTTTCCTTGTGCTCGATCGTCTCGGGCTGCGCGGCACTCCGGCAGAAGGCACCGGCCCGGTCGGAATCGTGCTGATGGTGGGCGCCCTTGCCACGCTGTTGGCCCAGTGGGGGCTGATCCCGCGCTTCAACATGGGGCCACGGTTTTCGACCTTGCTGGGCACGGCGATTGCCGGCGCGGGGGTTGTGGTGCTTGGGGCCGGACAGCAACTGCATACCATTGCCTTTGGCTACGCCATTGCATCGCTCGGCTTTGGTCTCACCCGTCCAGGTACAACAGCGGGCACTTCTCTGGCCGTTACACGGTCCGAGCAAGGGCAAGCATCCGGCATTGTCGCATCGGTTGCAGGCGCCAGCTACGTGTTTGCTCCTGCGCTTGGGGTCGGCCTATACAATTGGCACCCTGAATTCTCGTTCACCCTGATTGTCGCAATCTGCGCAGCAGTGTTTGTGCTCGGCTGGATCTCGCTGCAACCCGATAGCGAGTTGATCAGGGACAAGAGACAATCCTGACAGGTCAGAGAATTTCGAGGACGATATCCTGAGGACGGCAAAATCGCACGCCTTTGTCAGTTTCGACCAGAGGTCGATTGATCAGTATCGGGTCAGCCACCATAGCATCAAGGACGGTATCATTGTCCGCATCAGGGAGCCCGCGCTCTTCTGCATCGGTGCCGCGCAGCCGCAGGCCTTCTTGCGGCGATATTCCGGCATCTTTGTATAGCTGTGCCAGCTTGTCGCGAGTTGGTGGCTCCTTGAGATATTCGACCACCGTCACATCGACCTTTGACAGGTTTTCGAGAATGGCGAGCGTCTTGCGCGAGGTGCCGCATTTCGGATTGTGCCAGATTGTCGCTTTCAATGTCTGCTCCTGTCAGCCCAGTTGGAAAAAACCACATAAACGGGCAGAAATTTGCGCTCAAGCTACAATTCATGCTTGCAACTGAGAATTATTCGCAATAGCAGCTTCCTCAACACAACTGCGAACGACTCGCAATTGTTAGGAGGGTTACTCATTGTCTCATCGTATCCATCGCGCAATCCTATTTGCCGGTGCCGCCGCCATCACTACTCCATCGCTCGCTCAGAGTGTCGCGCCAGCCAGCGCAGAGGAAGGCGATCAGATCGTTGTAACCGGTCAAGTCCTGTATTCGGATGAAATCAATGCGGTGAAGACCCCGACACCTATTCTGAATGTGCCGCAATCGCTTTCAATCACCACCAAGGACCAGATCGACCAGCAGGGCTTTGACAGCATTGGCGATATTGTTCTGTACACGCCGGGCGTGACCCAGTCGCAGGGTGAGGGGCATCGCGACTCTGTCGTGTTCCGCGGTGTGCGATCGACGGCTGATTTCTTTGTCGATGGCGTGCGTGACGATGTGCAATATTACCGCGGTCTCTACAATCTGGAACAGGTCGAGATTCTGCGCGGCCCTAACGCCTTGCTGTTTGGTCGCGGCGGCACCGGCGGCGTGCTAAACCGGGTTACGAAAAAAGGTGCGATTGGCGAACGGTTTGTCGGCTATCAGGGCTCCGTCGACACCTTTGGCGCATTCTCGGGCCAGATCGATGTGAATCTGGCGACTGGCGAGCACTCGGCAGTGCGCGTCAACGCTGTGTATGAAAACCTCAACAATCACCGCGATTTCTATGATGGTGACCGGATAGGTTTCAACCCGACGTTCCGCGCTCAGCTTGCCCCCGATACAACCATTGATCTCTCGTACGAGTATCTCGACAATGAGCGTTTTATTGATCGCGGCATCCCGTCTGGCGCAGATGGTCGGCCTGCCGAACAATTGATCGATATCACATTTGCAGACCCGCAAAACAACTTTTCAACGTTCGAGGCTCATGTCTTGCGCGCGTCCCTGCAGCACGCCTTTTCCGATAATGTGAAAGCCAACTTCAGCGCGTCTTGGGGCGATTATGACAAGGTTTATTCCAACCTCTTTCCTACCGCCTATGACGAAGCGGCCAATGTCGTCACACTCGACGGTTATATCGACACCACCCAGCGGCAGAACCTCGTCTTGTCGGGCAATCTGATCAGTGATTTTGACACCGGCGGCGTGCATCACACCATTTTGATTGGCGCCGAATTCATCGACACCGTCAATAACAACGACCGGTTCAACAGTTTTTTCGACACCAGTGCGGATGATCAGGAGGATTTCCTGGCAATCCGCCCTCTTGCCATCAACAATTTCGCCGGGATCAATGCCGATGGCGACCCTACCACCTTCGCCTTTTCTGATCTCAATGACGATACTGAGGCGGACCTGACCGTTTACTCGATCTATCTTCAAGACGAGATTGAGTTGACCGATTGGCTCAATGTCGTCGTAGGAGGTCGCTTCGATAGTTTCGAAATCACAGTCGACAATATCGAAACCTTTATCGACACTGGTGTCGAGGACATCCGCAGTCGGACCGACTCCGATTTCTCGCCCCGCTTCGGCCTGATCCTCAAGCCCCAAGAGAATATCTCAGTCTACGCCAGTTATTCGGAGAGTTTCCTGCCACGTTCGGGAGAACAGTTTACCGACATCAACCCGCCTGACGACGCGCTTGATCCCGATACTTTCAACAATCTGGAGCTTGGCCTGAAGTGGGATTTTGCCAGCGACATAAGTTTCACAGCGGCGATTTTCGAAGTGGAGCAAAGCTCGCCGCAGGTGGCTGACAGCGATCCGGGTACACTGGACGTCATCGACAGCAACATACGCGGCTTCGAGGCGCAATTGCAGGGACATATCACCGATCAATGGTTCGTATCGGCAGGCTACAGCTATCTTGAAGGCGATCAGGTCGAAGATGACGGCAGCGAACTTTTCCGGGTTCGCGAATTGCCGGAACACACTTTCAGTCTGTGGAACACGTATCAGGTGACCGATCGTTTGGGCATCGGCGCTGGCCTGACTTATCAGGACGAAAGTTTTGCCGACAATGGCAACACGGCCACTTTGCCGTCCTTCGTGCGGGTTGATGCAGCCGCATTTTACGACGTGAGTGAAAACCTCCGGGTTCAGGTCAATGTCGAAAACCTGTTCGACGAGGAATATTTCCCCAACGCACATACGGCGAACAACATTACGGTCGGCGCGCCAATCAATGCGCGCTTCACTCTGTCAGGCAGGTTTTAAGTATCCAGGCTCCGGTCGATCACTGACCGGTTGACCGGGGCCTACCCCTCAGTGCGGGAACAGCAGCAGCGGCGTCTTCCGCGCTGATACCGGGCGCGGGGGCAGCGCTGATGGTTTCTTGCCGGCGAACAACACGGCCAGCGCGCTCAATTGCAGACACCAGCCGGGGGTAGACACCGCAGCGGCAGAGATTAGGGATCGCCTCCTTGATCTCAGCCTCGCTCGGGGCGGCATTACGCTGGATCAGGTTGGCCGCAGCCATCGCAATGCCCGGCGTGCAGAAACCGCACTGAATTGCCTGCTCGGCCACCAAGGCCTGTTGGACAGGGTGCGATCGGTCCCGCGACAACCCTTCAATCGTGGTGATGAAGCGCCCCTCAGCTTCTTCCAGAGTGATCAGGCAGGATCGCAAGGCCGCACCATCGACCAGAACCATGCAGGCCCCGCAATCGCCATTGCCGCAGCCATATTTGGTCCCGGTCAGATTGGCTGCGTCACGCAATGCCCAAAGCAGCGGTGTCTCCGGATCCATGTCAAATTCGAGCGGTCGCTCATTTACAGTCATGCGCGGCATAGGCGGCTGCATCCTCGTGAGTGGTAAGCCCGCGCATTATCGCACGTGGCCAAGGTGCAAGACAAGAACCCCATCCACATGAAAGGCCACACCACACCCATGCCCTGCCTAATTCACTTTTGGTTTGACCGGCTGGCGCGCACCGCTAGGGATTGGGGTGATGAGCGAGACAGCCAAACTGGTTACCGGATCAATCCGGGGGCATCTCGTCAGCCAGACTCTGCCGATGATCATCGGCGTTGCCGCCATCATGTCGATCGGACTGGTCGATTCCTACTACATTGGCAAGCTTGGCAGCGACGAACTTGCAGCCATTTCCTTCGTGTTTCCCGTCACCATGGCAATGGGAAGCCTTGGGGTCGGAGTGATGGTTGGCATCAATTCGATTGTCGCGCGCGCGCTGGGCGAAGGAGACGGGGACAAGGCATCGCGCCGGGCGATATTGGGCTTCGTTGTGGCCATAGCTTTCGGCCTGGTGACGGGAGTTGCCATCTTCACCTTGGTCGGACCGCTGTTCAGCCTGCTGCAGGCACCCGAGGATCTGCGCCCGATTATCGAAACCTACATGCGGCCATTTGCACTCGGCTTTCCGCTGCAATTGTCGATCATGGGATTCAATGGAGTGCTGCGCGGCCAAGGGGAGGCCCGCAAAACGTCCTATATCGCGCTGACCTATGCCGGGGGCAATTGGGTGCTCGACCCGATCCTGATCACCGGCGCGTTCGGGTTTGGCGGCCTGGGCATTGTCGGAGCAGCCTACGCATCGCTAGCCGGATGGGGCATGGGGATCGTCATGGGCTGGTTCCTGTTGCGGCGCACCGACTTGCCGTTGCGGCCAGAGCTGCTGCGGCAGGGACAGATGGGGGAAGCCATCGGGGCGATGGTCAGAGTGGCCGCGCCAGCGGCTTTTTCCAATTCGATCAATCCCATCGGACTTTCCATACTGACAGCCCTGATTGCATCGGAAGGCGCCGCAGCCGTTGCCGGATTCGGAGCCGCCGGCCGCGTGCAAAGCTTCGCGGTTGTCCCCTTACTTGCACTGTCTGGCTCCATTGGCGGAATTGTCGGACAAAATTGGGGAGCCAACAAGCCGGATCGATCGCGCGAGGCGATGTTTTACGCAGGACTGTTCTGTATCGGGTACGGTTTGCTTATCGGCCTTGTGCTGACGCTGGGCGGAACCACTTTTGGCCGCCTGTTTACGAATGAACCGGCCGTCATCGAAAACTTTGCATCCTATATGCGCGTGGCCTCGTGGGGGTTTGCCGGGTTCGGACTGCTGATCGTTGCCAATGGAGCGCTAAATGCGATTGATCGGGCCAGTTTCGCGCTTGGTCAATCGGCGACCCGTGTGTTCCTGATCATGTTGCCGGCCGCATGGCTGCTACAACCAGTACTCGATGCCCATGGCATTTATCTGGCCGAACTGGCTGCGAATTTGCTCGGTGGAGCGATAGCCACCTTCGTTGTATGGCGGATGCTCAACCGCAAACCGAAAGCCCACGCAAAACCGAAGTGACGCTTCGTTAACCATCTTACCCCATAGGTGACACACACACAAAGTGGGGGCAATGGAAATGGATGACCTGCTCGCGGACTTCATCGCAGAAACCCGCGAAATGCTGGAAGCCAGTGCTGGAGAGATCGTCGCGTGGGAAGCTGATCCTGCCGATCATACGCGGCTGGCCGCCATTTTCCGCTTCGTTCATACCGTCAAGGGCAATTGCGGGTTTTTCGACTTTCCACGATTGGAGAAACTCAGTCACGCCGCAGAAGATGCGCTGTCTGATGTACGCGCCGGCCGCCGCTTGCCAGATAGCGATCTGGTCACGGCGACCTTGGCGGTAATGGACCGTATCGGCGAAATGGTCGATACGATCGAAGCAGGTGAAGAACTGCCCGAGGGCAGTGATGATGACATCATTGCCGCATTGACCCAACACTGTGAGCCGGATGTCTCGGCCATTGCAGAAACCGCCCCCCCTGCTCCAAACACAGCGCCTTTGCCTAAGGGCACTGCCGACAGCCCACAAACTGGAGGCAGCAGCGCCCCTGCTGCGCCCTCTGGCAACACGCTATCAGGCGCACAACGCTCCATCCGCCTGCCAGTTGATCTGCTGGACCGAGTGATGAGCGGCGTTTCGGACATGGTGCTGGCGCGCAATGACTTGGCCCACCGTTTGCGAGTGGCCGGCAACCAGCCGACCATCGACGGGCCATTTGAACGCCTGACTTCGATCCTTACTGATGTGCGCGATGCGATTACCAAGATGCGCATGCAGAGCGTGGATCATCTCTACAGCGCCTTCCCCCGTCTTGTGCGCGATCTATCCGCAGAGCTAGGCAAGCAGGTTCTGATTGATCTGGAAGGCGGCGATGTCGAGCTGGATCGCGAGATGATCGAAATGATCCGCGACCCGCTCACACATATTGTGCGCAACGCGGTGGATCACGGAATCGAGTTGCCTACAGCCCGCTTGAAGGCCGGCAAGCGCGAGATTGGACTGCTTAACATCACAGCCCGCCAATCGGGCAACAAAATCACGATTGTCATCACGGATGATGGCGCCGGTCTGGACGCTGACAGAATCGCTGCCAAGGCGGTCGAAAAAGGTATGGTCACCCAAAACCAGATTGACGCGATGACCCGCGACGACATCCTTCAACTGGTATTCGAACCGGGTCTTTCCACGGCTGAAACAGTCAGCGCAATCAGCGGGCGCGGAGTCGGCCTGGATGTGGTCCGCGATAATCTGGAGAAAGTTGGCGGATCAATCTCGGTCACCAGCACTCCAGGAGTTGGCTCGCTATTTTATCTCCAGATACCCCTGACACTCAGCATAATCGCAGGACTGACGGTAGAAATTGCCGGACAGCGATTTGCTATTCCGCAATCTTACATCGAAGAAATCATCGATCTGTGCAGCGGCACTCATGAATTTACCACTATTGGTGATCGCCCCCTGGTAACCTTTCGCGGCGAACGCACACCATGTCTGTGCCTGGCCGATGCGCTGGGCTTGAGCCCCGAGATGCCCGCCGACCAGCAGACACTGGTGGTCTTGCGCCTGGCCAGCGGGGACATTGTTGCAGTGATGGTCGACCGGATACACAGCCACGGCGATCTGGTCATAAAGCCCTTGCCGCCTTCCATCATGGAAACGAGCCTCTATGGCGGGTCAACTCTGCTGGAAAATGGCGAGCCAGCCCTGTTGCTGGATATGCCGCTGATTGCTCTTGCGGCAGGACTGATTTCAAAAACTCGCGCTCAAACAGCGCATCCGATCGACTTCAAGGCGCAAGAAAACAAAACGCAAGCACAGCATGCCATGGTGTTCACCGCCTACGATGGAGCAATCAAAGCAATCAGGCTTGAAATGGTGCACCGGATCGAGACGATCTTTGCCGATGCAGTACAGACAGGTGGAGGGCCGACACGCGCCATCATTGATCGCGAAATTCTACCGCTGATCGGCCTGCCGAAAGGCGATCTGCCCGACGGTAAGATCAGGGTCCTTCGCCTGTCGGATGGCACATGCGAACTGCTTTATGCTGCGGCCAGAATCAACGATTCTGCAACGCTTGATCATGCGCTTGTGCCAGTCGAGGATGAACCCTTCACCGAAGCGATGACGCTGGTCGGAGACTCTATGGTCGCGCTGATCGATGGGCATGCCCTGTTCGCACAGCACGGTGCAATGCCAAAGCCCGAACGGTCGCTAACCTGTCGTCTGCCCGATGACGATTGGGCGCAAACCATTCTCGCCCCGCTGGTCGCAGCAGCGGGGTATACCGTGGCCGATACCAGCGCTAGCGATGTGGACATCGTGATCATGCTCGATGCCGAGATGCAGGCTCAGACAGAGCAATCCACCGATTGGGCTGGTAACAGCGGGCAGGCCAGCAATGCGGTAATCCGGCTTCGCAGTCAGCCGGACCGCGAGACCACCGAACAGGTTAGGGCGCAGTCAATCTACCGCTATGACCGGGAAGGCCTGATCAAGGCGCTGCGCGAAGCTGGCAGGGGAGCGGTGGCATGAACGATCTGCTGCTGATCGCCAACATTGCCGGAAGGCGCTGCGCTTTTTGCGCTGTCAGTATCCGTTCCGTGGTCGAACTGGGGACCATCACTCCCGTTCCAGGAGCCCCGCCTGCCATTATCGGCCTTACCGCATTGCGCAGCAAGGCGTTGACTGTCGTGGATTGCCGGATCGCCATCGGAGAGGCCACTGACGGGCACCCAACCGATGTGCGCGCAGCAGTGGTCGATATAGGCGGCCACAGCTACGCCCTGCTCGTCGATCGCGTCGAGGACATCGCTGCGACAACCTCGGAAGTGGACACTGTTCTGGGCGGTTTCGGCGACCAGTGGGTCAATATCGCGCACGGCATGGTGGAGACCGCCGAAGGGCCGGTGCTCCTGCTTGATCTGGCAAAATTAATCGCTCTACCCGCCCCAACGCATAGAGCGGCTTAATCCAATCGTTACTGGTTTAAACTAAACATAAAAGGTCGCAAAGATGGGTAAACCAATGAAGACATGTCTGATAGTTGATGATTCGCGTGTCATACGCAGGGTTTCGAGGCACATTCTCGAAACTCTCGGCTTCGAGGTTGACGAAGCAGAAAATGGCAAAGACGGGCTTGCGAAATGCGATGCCGGCATGCCGGACGTAATCCTGCTCGACTGGAATATGCCCGTCATGACCGGGATCGAATTCATCGTCCAGCTGCGCCAGCAGACCGGTGGAGACAAGCCCAAAGTCGTTTTCTGCACCACCGAAAATGATGTGGCCCATATTCGTGAAGCAATCAGCGCGGGCGCGGACGAATATGTCATGAAGCCCTTTGATCACGAAACACTTCAGATAAAATTGCAACTGGTCGGCTTTTCCTGAGCTATTCTTGCCATGGAACCGAGCCGCCCCAGCACTGACGTAACGCGGCCAACGCGCGCTTCGACCAGATCGGCACCTGCCGGGCCGATCCGGGTCATGATTGTCGACGATTCGCTTATGGTCCGCACGGCATTTTCGCGGATGGTGGAAGGCGACCGCGCTTTGCAGATCAGTGGCACCGCAAGCAATGCAGAACAGGCAATCCGCATGCTGCGCAGCATTGCAATTGATGTGGTCCTTCTCGATCTGGAAATGCCTGGAATGGGTGGTCTTGAAGCCCTGCCAAAAATCCTTGAACTGGCATCGCAGGCCCAGGTCCTGGTTGTATCCTCACTGACCGAACATGGCGCAGAGCACACGCTGGCTGCGCTCTCAATGGGGGCAGCAGATACCATGTTGAAACCGCGATCCGGCGGCTTTGACAAAGCTTATCGTGCCGGATTGCTGGACAAGATCAAGGCTTTGGGAGGATTGGATGCGGATCAAACCTCCAGCCCGACCAAGCAGGCGGTCAGCCACCTGCATAATCGCCCGGAAGTGGTTGCCATTGGTGCTTCGACCGGAGGAATTCATGCGCTCAACATCCTGCTTCGTGCATTGCCCAAAAGTTTCGACCTTCCCATCCTGGTAACCCAGCACCTGCCTGCATCATTTATGCCGGTGTTCGCCCGGCAGCTGGAATTGGCATCTGCCCGTCGGGCGACAGTGGCGAGCCAGAACACAATTGTTCGCCGTGGCGAGATCCTGATCGCTCCTGGTGAAGGCCATATGATCGTAGATCGACACGCTGACCAATTGATGATTCGGTTGTCACGCGATCCAGCGCAAAGCGGTTGCTTGCCTTCGGTTGACCCAATGTTCGAAAGCCTGGCTCGGGCCTGCAATGGCCAGGTTCTCGGCGTGATACTGTCTGGCATGGGCAACGATGGACTGGATGGAACACGGTCACTGTCGCACAAGGGGGGAACCGTGATCGTTCAGGACGCCGCATCCTCGGCAGTTTGGGGTATGCCGGGCTCCGTTGCCAAGGCCAACCTTGCAAGCGCGGTGCTGCCACCTGAAGAGCTTGCGGCGACAATAGCTTCCTATTGCGAGGTGCCGGAATGCAATTGACCGATGCCTCCCATCAGATTGTGGCCGATTTGCTGGCCGAGCGCACAGGACAGCAATTGACGCAAAGTCGAATGTGGCGCGTGGAGACTGCTCTGTCAGCCGTTTATCGCGAATGCGGCATCAGCAATATCGACCAGCTCGTTTGTTTACTCGATCAGCAGACAGAGCGACAATTGCCGGGGAAAGTTGTCGAGGCACTGCTCAACAACGAAACCTATTTCTATAGAGACAAGCCGACTTTCGATCAGCTGCCCGAGACGGTACTGCCCCTCTTGGCGCAAGCGCGCGAGCGCACACGAAAGCTGTCGATCTGGTGTGCAGGTTGCTCAACCGGACAAGAGGCACTGTCGCTGGCCATGCTTTTTGCAGATCAGGCTGCTGATTGGGCTGACTGGACCATCGACATCTTGGGGACCGATGTCTCTGGCAAGGCAATCAGCGCTGCACAATCGGGTCATTACAGCCAGTTTGAGGTGCAGCGCGGCCTCAGCGTCAGCCAGATGCTGCGTCACTTTCGAGAGGAAGACGGGGGCTGGAAAATTGATGAGAAGACAGTCGCCAACGTCAGTTATCGCCAGCACAACATTTTGACTGAGCCGCCTGCAAACACCCACTTTGATCTGATCCTTTGTCGCAACGTTTTGCTGTATTTCGATGCCGGGACGCGCGCGCGCGCATTTGACCGGCTCCACCGCGCGGTTGCTGCCGATGGCTTCTTGATGCTTGGTGCCGGAGAGACTGTAGTCGGTCAGACCAACGTTTTTTCTCATGCGCCAGGTCTTGCAAGCCTGTACCAACCCGTCGCCAGGCACGAGCAAAAACTGCGCGAAGCTGGCTTTGCCGCTGCGCATTGAAGGTAAATTTTGGCTTAACCTTTCTTTAGCGAAACCGGGATAGAACCACTTATGGTTGGGCCAGTGTGGGACATGGCGAGACAGCTGAACCGGGGGATTGAGTGGATCGCATTTACAGCCTGATAGGAGGAAGAACCACAGCGATAGCCGTTGTGCCTTTGCTCATCATATCGGCCCTGTTCGGCTTGCTGTCGCTCGCTGTATACTGGAGCGACGAGATCGCTTTCATCTCCCCGGCATCACTGCTGATTTCCTGCATAGTCGTCTATGCCGCCACCATCTTCTGGTTGGGCCGTGCAGGTGTTGCCAATGTCCAGCAGCTCGAGGACATCAGCAACACCGATAGCTTATGCCTTCTGCCCAACCGGCGCGCGCTGCATGCCGACATTCTGCGAGATGCGGGCCCCGGCGATGAAGTGGCGTTGGCGCTGATTGACCTCGACGGGTTCAAGCTGGTCAATGATCACTATGGCCATTTCGTCGGCGATCAATTGATCCGTGAATGCGCTGTGGTCTTGAAGAAACACTGCGAGCCAGAGGCCAAGTGCTATCGCTTGGGCGGAGATGAGTTTGCTGTCGCCATGATCGGGCCAGTGGCTGGCACCATTCTGGAAGGCATGTGTCGCTCGCTCATCGAAAACCTGGCCAAGCCAATCAATATCGGTGAACGCCGGATTGCCATAGGGGCCAGCGTTGGCCTTTCGCGTTCCTCGGGCGATGACAATATTACGGCGTCAGAATTGCTGCGCCGATCCGATGTGGCAATGTATGCTTCCAAGCGCGGCGGTCGCAACCGGTGCACCTGGTTCAATGACAGTTTTGACCGCAGTCGCGAAGCCTTGCGACGCATGGAAGATGAACTGCGCCAAGCTCTGGTGAATGAGGAATTCACCATCCACTACCAGCCGCTTGTGGACGCAGAAACACGCGCAATCACAGCGGTTGAATCGTTGCTTCGCTGGAATCGCGCTGATGGACAATCCGTGGGTCCGAATGTCTTCATTCCCGTGGCTGAGGAATCCGGGTTGATCAATGCAATCGGTCTGTGGGTGCTTCGCCGCGCCTGCACCGATGCGCTGCAATGGGACGGAATAACGCTGTCGGTCAATATTTCTGCCGCCCAGCTCCGCAACCCGGAATTCCCCGTCCAATTGGGCCATATTCTGGAAGAGACCGGCTTTTCGCCGGAGCGCCTCGATCTTGAAATCACCGAGACCTGCCTGATCCTTGATCCGGTTGTGGCAGAACGCAGTCTGGACGTTATTCGCGGCTTTGGCGTCAATGTTTCGCTCGATGACTTTGGCACTGGCTACGCCTCAATCGGTTTCTTGCGGCAGTTCCGGTTTGAAAAACTCAAATTGGATCGATCACTTGTGGTCCAGGCTGGCGAAGATGAAGGGTCCCGAGCCATGATGCTCTCGACCATCAGCATGGCTCGCGCGCTGAATATGGGCGTCACCGCAGAAGGCGTTGAGACCGAAGCACAAGCTGATCTCGTGCGATTGGCCGGATGCGACCAGATTCAAGGCTGGCTATATTACAAGGCCATGCCATCTCAAGACATTGATGGCCTGCTCGGTACCAACAAACACGACACAAATACGGCCGCAAATGGCGGCCAATTCGGAGGCAATGCAGCATGAACATGCGCTCGGATCCCGATCAGTTCCTGATCGACTATGAACCAACCGATCAGGCGTATCGCTACAGCGAAGATGTCGACGTGGTGACGGGGTGGTTTCGCCGCCTCAGCACCGGCGGGAAGGTCATTCTCGTGGCCGGCACCCCATTTCTGAGTGTCCTGATCACTGCCGCGGTAGCTTATTTCGCTATTGATTCCATCATGCAGGATATTGTCGATGGCAATCTCGATTCCCTGGCTAACAACCTTGATAAGGCGCAAAGGCTACAATCGTGGTTGATCGGGGCAGCTTTGGCCGGTGTTTTGATGTTTCTGCTGGTCATGTTGGTGGTGCACAAGGACATCATCAGGGCGTCGCGCCAATTGATCGACGCCATGCAACGCATTTCCAACCGGGAACTCGACCTGGTGGTGCCCCATCGTGATCGGATCGACGAGTATGGCGAGATCGCCCTGGCGGTCGAGAAATTCCGGCTCACGACCCTGCGCATGGTCGAAATGGATGAAGAACGTGCCGCTGCGCTCGAGAAGAATCTCAAGGAAAAGGATCGTTCGGGGGAAGAGCGGGCCAAACTGCTCGACAGTGTCGCCTCGGACTTTGAGCAAACCGTTGGTAACATCATTCATGGTGTCGCCAGCGCGTCGACCCAATTGCAGACAACCGCTGCTAAAATGTCCGAGTCTGCCGAGCAGTCCACGCAGCGCAGCAGCCGCGTTATAAAATCCATGGAGGAAGCCAATGCTGGCGCGACCTCTGCCGCAGCTGCAAGTGACGAATTCGCAATGTCGATTGGCGAGATCAGCCGACAGGCGGCAAGTTCGGCCGACATGGCACGCAAAGCCACCGAAAGCGCAAGCGAGGCTGACCAGACCATTTCCGCTCTTGCCAGCTCTGCCGAGCAGGTCGAAGCCATTGTTGAGTTGATTCAGTCCATTGCTCAGCGCACCAATCTTCTAGCTCTTAATGCTTCCATTGAGGCCGCTCGCGGCGGCGAAGCCGGGCGCGGATTTGCTGTGGTGGCAGCCGAAGTCAAGGAATTGGCGATGCAGACCACGCGTGCGACTGAACAGGTTGCGGACCAGATACGGTCAATGCAAGACACCACCGGGGCCAGCGTATCTGCTTTGCGCAATATCGTTGACCAGATCCAGAAGCTCGAAAGCACGGCGATTTCGATTGCCAGTGCCGTCGATCAGCAATCCGTTGCCGGTCAGGATCTGGCCAAAAGCATCGATCTGGCCGCCAGTGCAACCGACCGCGTGGCGAGCCATATGGCCGAAGTGAACGAGTTGACGCTTTCGACCGGTGCTGCTGCGACCCAGGTTCTCAGTTCGGCAACCGAGCTAAAAAGCGAGGCTACCAATTTGCATGCGGAGATGCGGGCTTTTCTGACTCAGGTGCGCTCAGGGTGAAAAAGCCTGTGCGCGGCGCTTACTCGGCGTTTGCCGGCCCCTGTGCGTCGCGCCATTCGCGCTTGATCTTCTTCGCCAGACTCCATTTGTGCACCTCGGTCGGTCCATCATAGATGCGGAAGGCGCGGATTTCGCGGAACAGTTGCTCAACAATCGTATCGCCGGTCACGCCGGTGCCACCCATTACCTGAACGCAGCGGTCAGCGACTTGAAAAAGAGTTTCAGCGACGAATGTTTTCGCCATTGAACTTTCGGTCGTGCCCAAGTCTCCGGTGTCCAGAACTTCTGCACACCAGTCGATCATCAGCGCGCAAGCCTTCATATCGATCTTGTTCTGGGCAAGCATGAAGCCGACCCCTTCATGGTCGATCAGGCTCTTGCCAAAAGCTTGTCTGCGACAGGCATAGTCGGTTGCGATTTCCTGAGCACGCTCGGCCACGCCAAGCCAGCGCATGCAATGCGTCAACCGAGCAGGTGCAAGACGAATCTGCGCGTATTTAAACCCCTCGCCGGCCTCGCCCAGCATCTGGTCAGCCGGCACCCGCAAGTTTTCTATCGCAATAACAGCGTGTCCACCCGGCATGGAGCTGTCGATAGTGTCAAGAACACGCTCTATGCGGATCGCGGGGTCCGGTAGATCGACCAAAAACATGCAGGCCCCGCCTTCTGATCCGGGCTCTTCGGATTTGGCCATGATGATACCGACCTTGGCGCCCTCGGCCCCGGTGATGAACGCCTTTCGGCCATTGATTACCCAGTGATTGCCATCCAGCTTGCAGGTTGTCTGCATTAACGAGGGATCGGATCCCGCTCCGCCATCTTCGGCAGGCTCCGTCATGAAAAAAGCCGAGCGCGCGTCACCCGACACCATAGGCGCCAGGAAACGGTCCTTTATCGCCGGATCGGCGACCTTGCCGAGCAGATACATATTGCCCTCATCGGGTGCCATTACATGACAAGCTATGGGTCCTAATGGGGAGAGGCCGCTCTTACGCAGAATGAGTGCCGTTTCCGCATGGCTGAAGTGCGATCCATCTTCGCGAATATGGGGGACTAGCAAGCCTTCACCCTTGGCAAGTTCCCGCAGCTCGACTCCGAGATCATCGGAAGGCCCATGCGAACCGCAGCGAGGGTCTTTCTCGAATGGAGCGACCGTTTCACGAACGAATGTTTCCACCCGATCGGCAATGTTTCGCGCAGCGTCGGAAATTTGTGCCATGAAGCTGTGTCCCCTTGATATTAAGCAAACCGTCTAGGCAATGCTGCGCACCAAACAACCTAGGCATTTCGGCAGGGAGAGCCCTTTGTAGGGTTGGTCAAGGCACAAAAAACCCGCCAAGGGAGGGCTCCCCAGGCGGCTATTGTTTGATTTCGGTGGTTGCGGGAGTTGGATTTGAACCAACGACCTTCAGGTTATGAGCCTGACGAGCTACCGGACTGCTCCATCCCGCGGCACCGATTATGCGTCTGCTAGAGACGCCAAAAGGGCTGCCCTGGTGGGGTCAGCCCTTTGACTAGTGAATGGGTTTACCGTGCATCCGCCGGCTGCAATGCCTGGCGGCGACCTACTCTTCCAACGCTTGAGCGCAAGTACCATCGGCGCTGTCTGGTTTCACGGCCGAGTTCGAGATGGGATCGGGTGGGTCACAGACGCTATGGCCACCAAGCAATGAAGCAGGCGGATGCAAGCTGACCACAAGGCAAAGCCTTGCGGAAAGCAAACGGGTTTAAATCGATGTATTGTTGGGCGTATCTGGCTGGAGTCATCCTCCCACCAAACGTCTCCACCCGATAAACGGGACAGGATTGACGTTGATGGTGCAGATTCATCAAGCGCGACAATGAACTATTAGGACCGGTTAGCTTCACGCATTACTGCGCTTCCACACCCGGCCTATCAACGTGATGGTCTATCACGGTTCAAGGATTGCTTATCTCAAGGGAGGCTTCCCGCTTAGATGCTTTCAGCGGTTATCCCGTCCATACATAGCTACCCAGCGGCAC
>CALBWA010000029.1 GCA_937969505.1 uncultured Erythrobacter sp.
GTCAGATAGGGATGAGCTTCAATCTGCAAGGCATAGGGCTGCACCCTGGAATAGGTCATCAGGTCATGGATGAGGGAAGAATTGTAATTGCAGACTCCAATTTCGCGGGTCAGCCCTGCATCAATCAATTCCTCCATCGCAGCCCAGGTCTGGTGCAAGGCAACCGGTGCCTTGACGAGACCCGAATTTGCCTCAGGATTATGCACCCATTCTGGTGGATAGCGGGTCGCAATCGGCACATATTCAAGCGCAATCGGGAAATGGATCAGATAAAGATCAACGTAATCGAGCCCCAGATCATCCAAGGATTTTCGGCAGCCTTCCTCGACATGTTCGGGGGCGTGAAAGGTGTTCCACAACTTGCCGGTGATCCACAATTCTTCCCGGCTGACCAGCCCGTCAGTGATCGCCATGGCAATGCCTCGACCGACTTCGCGCTCATTGCCGTAATCGGCCGCGCAGTCGAGGTGGCGATAACCAGCTTTGATCGCTGCATAAGCGACGTCGGCCGCGTCTTCACGCGCGACCTTCCAGAAGCCAAAACCGATGCTGGGTATCTGATCCATGATTATCCTTGAAATTCCAATGCAATCGGGAGCCCGGTAGCGATCGATTGCTGGGCTGCGGCACCCATTTCGACGGAGCGCAAACCATCGAGAGTGGAAATTATGGGTGGAGTGCCATCAATAAGGCACGTGTGAAATTCGCGTAGCTGAAAAAAGGTCGCGCCCCAGTGATCGCCTGCCGCCAAAGCTTCGGGCGGGGTGGCTACCGCTTCTTCATGCGGGCCGCTCTTGTCGCGCGGGCACCAGATCACGCTGGCGCGGGGCAGGGCGACTTCCAATTTGCCCGCCGGTCCCAGGGCATAGATGTCTTCCTGCTGCTGTGACCCTTCGGCGAACATGCACAAATCAAGGCTGGCGCGGGTGCCTTTGGCAAAATCCACCGTGACCAACGCATTGTCCAAAATGTCGGGGACTTCGCCATTATAGACCTCGTCGAGATGGTTCACATCTTGGCCGCCGCTGGCGAAAATGCGGACTGGTTCATCCTGCAAAATATAACGCATCAGATCGAAAAAATGGCAGCATTTCTCCACCAGAGTTCCGCCAGAATTGCGATTGAACCGGTTCCAGTCGCCCACCTTTTCAAGGAAAGGGAAGCGATGCTCGCGGATTGTCAGCATCTTGATGGCTCCCGCTTCACCGCTGTGGACCCTCTCAACAAAGCGGGTGACTGGCGGCATGTATCTGTATTCCAACCCGACCCAGATCGGCATTGGATATTCCGCCGCCATGCCATGCAATGCGCGGGCATCGTCCACGCTCGTACACATCGGTTTTTCCAGCAGGATTGCGCAGCCATGCGGCATGATTTGCTGGACCACATCGAAATGGGTGAAATTGGGGCTGGCGATGATCACCGCATCGGGCTTCAACTCCGCCATCAGCGCTTTGGTATCGTCAAAAGCCATAATGGTCTGGCCGAGTTCCGCGGCCAATTCCAAAGCCTGATTGCGCGAGCCTAGGTCGGGATCGGCAATGCCAACCAGTTCAACCCCGTCCACAATGGCGCAGTTGCGCATATGTTCGCGGCCCATCATGCCGCAGCCGACGATGGCGTATGTTCGCGAGTCTACCATGACTCTGCTATCGTGTTGGACAGGCCCAAATACAAGCCGCGATTTGGCATTCGCAAGCCCGCCATGTGACCACTTTCATTCTTGTAGTGCGGAGGAGCCCAAGCGTGCGCCCATTACGCAGGCAGGTCGCGCCATTTGCTTCGGGCCTCTACACTTGTCGAGAGCGCCGCGCCATGCTATTTAGTTTCAAACGTAACTATATCGACATATTGTCCCAATTGAAGGTGCACCGCTATGACCGAACAACCTGGCGACCTGTTTGAAAATCCCGTCGGCCTCGACGGATTTGAGTTTGTTGAATTCTGCGCTCCTGAAAAGGGCCAGTTGGAGCCGGTGTTTGAAGCGATGGGCTTCACCCATGTCGCGACTCACCGTTCCAAGGATGTCCATTTGTGGCGCCAAGGCGGCATCAATCTGATCGCCAATTACGAGCCGCGCAGCGCGGCTTGGTATTTTGCGCGCGAACACGGACCGTCTGCTTGCGGAATGGCCTTCCGGGTACGCGATGCGCAAAAGGCATGGGATCATCTGATGGAGGCGGGCGCCGAGCCGGTCGCCAATGAACCAGGCCCGATGGAACTGCGGATTCCTGCCATTAGGGGTATCGGCGGTGCCATTCTTTATCTGGTGGATCGTTATGCCGATGATAAGGGTGATAGCCTGTCGATCTATGACATCGATTTCGAATATCTGCCTGGCGTGGAAAAGCATCCCGAAGGCGCGGGCTTCCAATTGATCGATCACCTGACGCACAATGTGTACACCGGCCGGATGACATATTGGGCGGACTATTACGAAAGCCTGTTTAACTTCCGCGAAATCCGCTTCTTCGATATCAAGGGCGAATACACCGGCTTGACGTCCAAGGCACTGACCGCGCCTGATGGCAAGATCAAAATCCCGCTGAATGAAGAGGGTGAGGGCGGTAAGGGCCAGATCGAGGAGTTTCTGCGCCAGTTCAACGGAGAAGGCATCCAGCATATTGCCTTGATTTGCGATGATCTGGTGGCCTGCTGGGATCGCCTTAAAGGCTTTGGCGTGCCATTCATGAGCGCACCTCCGGAAACCTATTATCAGATGCTGGACGAGCGTCTGCCGGGCCACGGCGAAGATGTGGACGCGCTGAAAATGCGAGGCATTCTTCTCGATGGCACGACCGAAGGAGGCCGACCGCGTCTGTTGTTACAGATATTCGCCGAAGCGCAAGTTGGTCCTGTCTTCTTCGAGTTTATCCAGCGCAAGGGGGACGATGGCTTTGGCGAGGGCAACTTCAAGGCGTTGTTCGAAAGCATCGAGCGTGACCAGATCGCGCGCGGGGTCCTGGATACTCAAAGTGCTCAACCGGCCGAATGACCGGCTCACCGATTTCTGGGCATCCCTTCAGCCTGCGCGGCGTGCACCATGCCGCCTATCGCTGCAAGGATGCCAAGCAAATAGTCGAGTGGTATTCGCGTATTCTGGGCATGGAATACACCTCTGCGTTTAGCGAAGACCATGTGCCCTCCACGGGCGAATATGACCCTTACATGCACGTCTTCCTTGACGCGGGAAATGGCAATATACTCGCCTTTTTCGAACTGCCCAATCAACCGGAAATGGGCAGCGATCCCAACACTCCGGCCTGGGTCAAACACCTTGCCTTCCGGGTCGCCAGCGAGGAGGCATTGCTGGCTGCCAAGGACCATGTCGAGGGACTGGGCATCGATGTTTTGGGCCCCACGCATCACGGTATTTTCAAATCGATCTATTTCTTCGATCCCAATGGGCACCGTTTGGAGCTCGCCGCCGATATCGGCACCGATGATCAATACGCCGAGTTGAAGCGGGTTGCGAGGCCCATGCTGGAGGAATGGTCGCGGACCAAAACGGCACCGCAGCACGCTTCCTGGCTGCATGACATTGCTCGAGCCCGGCATCCGAACGAAAATGGTAACCAGTTAATGCGCGCCGCCAGTGCGCGGCGAGTGGCCGCCTGGAAGGTTGCTGGCGCAAGTTTTGTATTGCCTCGCACTACAGCTTACCGGCTGCCTGTAAGGCCTTCAACGTTTGCATTAAGTGCTCTAAGCTTCACGCATGTTCAAAAAACTCGCTAGAAAATTTCGCGAAGAGAAAGGTGAGCGCCTGATAGCCCAACAGGTGCACGGTACTTTTCACAAAAGCGGTGCAATCTTCATCCACATTCCCAAAGCAGCAGGGTCCGCGGTTTCCCTTTCTCTATTCGGACACCAGGTAGGCCATTGGACAGTGTTGGATTGGTACAAGCGCGACCCTGAAGCGGCCGAAAGTCTTTTCAAGTTTTGTTTCGTGCGAGATCCGCTAACGCGGCTCCACTCAGCGTATCACTACCTTCGGCAAGGCGGCATGAACGCCGTCGACCGTGACGCGGGGTTACGTCTAGCACCAAATTTTGATGATTTCGTTGCACAATTGCAAAACGACCCAACGATAGCAGATATCCTTCATTTTCGGCCGCAACACACCTTTGTCTGTTCACCAGACATGAAAATACTCGTGAATTTCATTGGCAAATTCGAAACAATCGAGGCTGACTTCAATAAAGTAACTGGCCAGATTGGATCCGAAGCGACCCTTTCTAAGACCAATGAGGGGCCACGAAAAAGGCTCGAGGTGTCGATGAGCACAGAGCGTGCGGTTCGGAAGTACTATGAGGCCGACTGCCAACTTTTCGGATATTAGAAACTTTATTCCTTACCCAGAAACTTCGGTTTTAGCGAGACTGGGATGATGTCCATGAGTCGGTAGAATAGATCTGGAGCGGTAATTCTTATCGCTAGGCAATACACGGTTGCCGCAGCCAAACAGCCCGCGGCTAAGGCTGTAAAAGCATGCCAATCGGACGTTAAAAACTCGGCAGAAACGGCAACAACTGAAAGGAAGCCAAGGGCCGGAATAATATAGAATACCGTCGTGGTTAAATCTCTAAATGACATAGGTAGAGCAAGGCGAGTGATGAGAAGTGCCACTGGGGTCAAGACCAGTGCTCTTCCAGCTAAAGCTACCGCTACGGCCTGCAAGCCCATCGGCGCAGCTACCACTACTGAACAAATTATCGCGAATGCGTTGATAATCACGAACCGGAGCCTGAGATCGGCGCGACCCAGAGCGATAGTCGTCGACATGCAGAACCAGTGAAAGCATTCAAAGATCCCAGCAAATGCCAATATTGCCAAGATCGTCCCTGCACCCGACCACTGGTCTCCGAGCAAGATCGCAACTGCCTGATCAGAAAAAATCATGCCACAAATCATGATCGGGCAGACTAGAGAGGCAACGATTTGGAGCCCGTTGAGAAAGACTTTCTGAGCGCGTTCGGGGTTCGATTGCATCTTTGCAACGGTTGGAATTGTGACTTGGGTGATAGGTGCAGTAATCGCCTGCTGGCCTAGTTCGACAAACCGACGACCGACACTGAACATCCCGACATTCTGTACAGAAAGCTGTGCGCCAATGATCAGAACAGGTATTCGGTGGCTTACCTGCCCCAAAAGGTCTCCGGCCAGAGCAAATAAACTAAATGACCAAAGTTTTCTCAATCGCTCAAGGGAGAACGAAAATTCGGGTCTGAAACCTGATCTTGTCGCAAAAAGAGCTAGGCCGACCAAACTACCTGTGAGAGTTTGAGCAACGAAGCTCCACAAGCCAAATCCCATCAGTGCAGTTATGACCGCTATGACTGACCCAAAAACAGCCGAATAGACCGAGGCTGATGCGATGGATTTGAAGTCCAGTTTCCGGGTTAAACTCGCGCTCATGACCCCAGTCGCTGCCATTATCGGGATCGATAGGGCCAGCGCTGGCAGCAACCAACCAAGTTCGGGAGAAGAAAAAATCTCTGCGATGTTGCGCGAAGTCGCTGCAATCAGGAGGACGAATATGACGGCAATGATTTGCGTGGCCCAGAAAACGGTATGCACGTCGGTTTCATCAATGCTTTCCCGCTGGATAAGCGTGGTGGTGAAACCTTGGTCAGAGACGGCAACCGCGATAAATGTGCAAGCAGATGCGATTGCATAAACACCGAACTCGCCCGGCGAGAGCAAGCGAGCCAAGACCATTACCACGCCGATTGAAATCAGCTGTGATATCCAGTTCCGAAGAGCAGACCAGCGCAACGCGCGCAGTGCTGTGGTGCGCAATGGCTCAAAGGCATCGAGCTTGCCCATCTCAAGTTACTTTGGCGGGCAAAAGGTACTCGCGCAGCAGCCCGAATTGGTAAGCAGCCTGAGCAATGGCATCCATTTGCGCTTCCGGCCTAGTCCAAAGGACACCAGAGCGCGTGGCTGCTGACACCGCCTTGGCAAGCGACACCATGGCTCCTCTACAAGCTTGCTGATAGCTCACTTTCTCGGTCAAGCGCCGCAATGCAACGTCTGACCGGCCCTGCCAATAAAGCCTTCGCAAAAACCATTTTCGGTGCAGCCGGTCAGCTGGAGCATGATGTTGCACGACAATGGTAGGGCAGTAAAACGATGAAAATCCTTTTTTTACAATTTTTTGATGGACCATCAGTTCTTCATTGGAGAGCAGCTTATTGCCACTGCGGCCTAAGCGGGACGAAAACCCTCCGACCGCTTCCAACGCAGCTCTCGCGATGATCATGTTCGCGCCAACGAAACCGTTCTCATGATCAATCTGCTTTTGCTCATTCCCTAGATCTATCATGCTGAGAAACCGAGCCAATTCGTCTGAAAGCCACTTCGGCCGCGTTGCTTCCCAAATTGGCAAAACTTTCCCACCGATAAGACCTGCTCCCCTTTTTAGGCTTCGCAGTTCTCGCTCTATATTGCGTAGCCAGCGACTATCTGGAATAGCGTCATCATCGAGATATGCGAGATATTCTCCCTCAGCATTTGCAAGACCGGTATTTCTAGCAATGGATAACCCGGCCTTTGGCTCAAAAATGTAGCGCACGTTGGGCAGTCGATCCGACCATTGTGCAGCCAATTTTGCAGTGCCATCAACGGAGCCGTTGTCGACAATCAGGATTTCGACATTGCGCGGCGCGGATGTTTGTTTGGCAAGCCCATCAAGCGCCATTGTCAAATAATTTGCACGATTTCGTGTGCAAATAACTACGCTGAGCAGGATGTTCTCATTTGTCATCCTGCCTTACTCAGTTCGGATTCAATCCGATCAATTATCGTTTGAGCTATAGCTTTCCAGTCGTAGTTCTTGACTGCCAGATCGCGTGCAGCTTCGCGGCGAAGTGGAAGGTTACGGGCTGACAGCAGATTTTCTATGCTTTGAGGGAAGTGATCTAGCTCGCTGGTGATAATTGCTAAGCCGGTGGGATCATTTATGCCCCGTGCTCCAAAATGCGTTGACACTGTCGGCAAGCCTGCAGCGCAATATTCGAACATTTTTATATTACTGCCGCTGCCACTTAGCATGGGATTGACGGCCAGATCAGCAGCAGCAAACCACTCTGAAAGGTCCTCCACCATCCCGGTCACCAGAACATTCCCAGGGTAATTTCTTGTAATTCCATCGCCAACCGATCCAACAATGCAGAAGGTCGTTTCCGGTGATTTTGGTGCCAGTTCAATAACAAGGTTTGCGGCTTCGATGTTTGGCTGCCAGTTTGACCCGACAAATAGTGCTGTGTTGCCAGAAATTCCCAGGCGCTTTTTGGCTGCTGATCGATCGGTTTCCGTCGCGTATTCCATGCTTGCGATGTCGACTCCATTGGGAGCGACCTGAACTTTATCATGGCAGGTGCCATATTCCTCGATGGCAATGTCGCGATCAGCCTCGGAGCACGTAAAGACAATGTCTGCCCGCCTCATGCAACGCCGCTCAAGCTCAAGAAGTTTCCTCGCTGCCCATCCGGAAAGGTCGCTTTTATCCTGAACCGAGCGAAATAGCTGGGCTTCAATATTATGGGCATCAAGGACAAGAAGGTGATCGTCAGCAAGGTAAGGTTCCGCAAACTCAAAGTATTGAGGATGCTCAAGTACGATTACCGTATGGGCTTTTATCTCCTGGGCGATCTGCCGATGCGGCATGAGGAACCGGGGCAGGATCGAAGTTGCAATCTGTGGTGCTGCATAGTGCCGTAAAATCCGGTTTCCAGCTATCACAAATGGATTGAAATAGATGTGCTCTACATAGTTGTCAGAAAGCACTTTTGACTGATTTGACAGCAATCCTAGCACGCCCTTGCGAATGGATGCCCCGCTGATTTGTGTAACAGACCAACCCGCCTTCGCATAACCGCGGTTCAGGTAATGAATGCGCTTCGTGCCACCCGTTGTTGGCGCGTAACTCCCATAAGGGCTGAGCGTGAGAATCTTCTTCGCAAGCTGATCCATAAATATGCTCGGGCGCGCCCTATCGAAGACTATTTGATACCGAGCAGGCGTTTGACAGGCTTGGTTAGACCCAAAGTCGCCAAAGTCCGTTCAGCTAAGTGCCGAGACTTCTTGGCTGCTCGAGAATGGGCAGGCAGAAACGAAAAGTCAGGGTAACTCGCGTTTGCTCCCTGTCCCATCCAGTCAGCATTGTTTTGGGTCAGGCCTGTTTTCGTGAAAATCGATGTGTCGCCAATCAGGCGTTCCAGTTTCCAATTTTTTTCTTCGAGAAGAAAATCATGGAGCATTCGACAAGTAGGAATTCGGATGTCGTCGACAAGAAGTGTACCCCCCACTGTCAACCGCGCTTCAGTGTGCATCCAATCCACACAAGGGTGAGGAAAGCCGTGCGCGCCATCAATGTAGACAAGGTCCAGTTCGCTACCGCCCTTCGCCAACACAGCGTATGAGGGGCCAATGTCAAAGCTCAGATTTTCACGATTTATACCAGCTTCGTCGCAAAATTTCTTCACCCGCTCGGTTTCATCGATGCTCGGCGTGACAGTCGTGTGATCGGCGCCTGATGAGGCGGCAACAACTGACGAATAGCCGCAACCCGTCTCAAGAGACTTCATGCCCGGCTTCAGCGTCGCATCGAGGTACTCAAGAATGTCCCATTGGGATTTCCAGTTTTTTGGTTCATCGTCTGATCCATGGAAATTAGGCATAGAAGCCTGAAGTATCTTGATTGTTTCGCTCATCTGATTGGGCCCCACCCATTAGAGTTAAAGTGTTACCTACCGAATTCTGCGAAAAGCTTAAACATTTCGTTAACCATAAGACGCAGCCTTTCGTTCAGCGTGCAGCGCCGTCCAATTCAACGAGCATCTCCTCGAAGTCATCAAGCCAACGCTGGTAATCAAAATTCGCAACCGCTCTTTCCCGTGCGGTCTTGCGCATCGTGGCCAGCTTTTTGGGATTAGACCATAATTTCATGATTTCCTGCGCCAAATCTTCCACCCCAGCTTGTGGATCCAGCGCAATGCCACCCGTGGGTGGGCAGACGACTTCGTCAACCGCCCCACCCGCAATGCAGATCACTGGCAGTCCACAGGCCATTGCCTCTGCGGCGACATAACCAAACCCTTCCAGCCGAGATGGGAAGACCAGGAAATCCGCATTGCGATAAGCTTGGAGCAAGCGATCCCTGCTGACTTTACCCAAGATATCGGCACCCTGCAGTTTAATTCCCTGCTCAGCAGGTGGGCCTACAATCGTGAGCTGGCACCTTTTCCCAAGTTGGCGGATCAGCTGCTGGACGAGTTCAATGCCTTTGCGGCGGCTGGGTTTGCCGACGAACAGCAGTTTTACGGGTCTCGTAGAGTCATGTGGTTTATGCGAAGCTTTTGGTGTGAAAAATTTTGTATCGATCCCGTTTGCGATTGTTTGAACAGGTACATCGCCAAGATGACGCGTGATGCCTTCCTTGGTCGCGTGACTTACTGCGATTACTTTGGCCGAGCGCCTGAGAGCAGCCCGTTCCATTGGGAGAACCATCATGCGATGATACAGCGCCTGCAGACGGGTTTTGTAAGGTGCCAACATTGGGTCGTGGACCACATGGTGAACGATAGTCACCAAGGCTGACTTTCCTGAGAAAGCGGATGCAGACCAGCTGTTGGCAATAGTCACATCGGTTTTTGGATGCGCGGCCGCGCGCGCCAACCATGGGGCATATTGAAATTTTTGAGGCAGTAGATCAAAATCGACTTTGAAACCGCGATCAGTCAGGCCTTGGGCGAGCAGTTCTGCATAGACTTGAGCGCCCGTATTGGTCGCAATTGTCGGCATCCATACTCGCATCAATCCGTGACCTTTCAGGCAAAGGGCTGACTGGCCAAGTTTGTCAGGTCGCCCGATCAGAATGCGTAACGGCGTTCGTGTCAGCCTGCCAGCATTGAGCCTTCTACTAATTTCAAGATCAGGCATCAATGCAGATCACTAGGCCGGCCGAGCCTCTTCGGTGGCCTGATGGACGAAAGTATCGCGTAGTTGGGTGCCAGGGGGCGACTGTGGGCCAAGTGATGGCAGATTGCTGGGTTGGTGGCGGAGACGGAGGGAGAGTGTCTCGATCATTGTACGGAACTTAACTCATTGAATTTGTTTGTACATCGTAAATCGCTGCCCAATTTTGTGTACCAAAGTGTGGCCACGAATGTGGACCTTGCAGCCAAACTCGCGATGGTTGGTTCTAGACAAGGAACTCCTCCAGAGCATCGACAACCTCTGGCCGCATTTGCCACTCGAAATGGTCACCTTCGTCTAGGCCATTCAACACCTGATCGTCGCTGCAAGTGGCCAAGGCGAATGTCCAAATTGGT
>CALBWA010000030.1 GCA_937969505.1 uncultured Erythrobacter sp.
CGTTGAGTGTCGAAGTGATTATGGAAGTTGGCGTGAACGGAAGCGAATTTCTGCAGCGACTTCATCCTACGGAACCGCTGCATCACCCGCTCTCTTCGTCGGAATGGTAAGTGACTATTCTCGGCCCGATTGTTCAGCCACTTGCCCATACCGCGACGATCTTCACAACTGAGTTCCTTCATCGCTGCTGGGTAAGACAGCAGGCCGTCGGTGGCAATTTCGACGGTTCGGCCGTGTCGTTTCAAAGCCGTCTTGCAGAACCTCAATGCCGCAGATTTGTCGCGTTTCTTCGTGACATAATTCTCTAGAATCTCGCCATCGTGATCGACCGCACGCCATAGATAATGAGTCTCACCGTTGATCTTCACAAAGACCTCGTCGAGGTGCCAGCGCCAGTGGGTATGGCCGCGCATTCGCGATACTCGCTGGCGCCGGATATCGGCTGCGAACATCGGACCGAAGCGATTCCACCAGAACCGCACCGTCTCATGGCAGATGTCGATCCCTCGCTCGAACAGCAGGTCTTCGACATTGCGCAAAGAAAGCGGAAACCGCACATACATCATTACGACAAGGCGGATCACCTCAGGCGATGAGTTGAAGCGTGTGAATGGGCTTGGCGGTTTGCGAGGTCTGGGGATGGCGCAGGCCTAGCCAGTCAACCACGAAACTCAATCAGATGCATTTGGTCTGACAAGCCCTTTTGCAGGTTAGCGAGACCAGCATCATTACCTACACCTAGAGCGCGCGTTTAGAAAGCTTGATGTCGACAATAGAGTGACGGCCGCATTGCGAGCGTCCTCGTTAGGCGAATTACGACATCGGTGACGGGCATTGGTCTATGATATAGCCGATCTACGGATTTAGGTCCGCTTTCACCCCATATTGAGCCAGTGCCCGATTGCAGCCCGATTCCTGATGTCAGGCCCGCATACTAATTTCAGGGCTGAGAATTCGGATGGCTATGCCTCGGATTGGGCGCAAAGCAGCCATTGAAAATTCAAATCTCCTGCAGTTCACATCTAGCCGAAAGACTATTCGATAGCAGATGGTTGTGGCGTTGGATCGGAAGCGAGCGGGCCTTTTTGTGGGCCTTTGGATAAGGCTGGGGCAATTAAATCACTGGAAACATGGGCTTAGGCCGTCAGTGCGATGCCTCTTCTGGCACCAGTAGCTTTTTCGCGTTGATACGCGATTGGGTGGACGTCACTGAAAAGTAAGTTAAATATTCCATCGCGATTTCGCGGCTGTTGGAGCCGGTTTATGCAAACTTACAGGCCAGATCGGCCAGGTGCTTCGTCAGGTCGGGCCCTCGCGGAGCGGACCTTTGAGCTAACCACCGCGAAGACGCCCAGATACATCTTTATTCACAACCTCACATCTGTGGCATAAGCGGTTATGCGTTACGCGCCCGGTGTCGCGACGGGTGTGAGGCAGAATTTATCGAAGGGTGAGAACCGCCGATTTCAAACTTGATGGCGCGTAGCCTGCGCTGGAAGAGTTGCCACCGATGCCGAAGCCGAAATGGGTCGTGACCATTTGATGTGATCATCACCAAAGCGGTTCGGGACCAAGGGACGAAACAGCTAGCAACACCAGACATTGGCAGGCGAGCTTATTGCTGCGATTTGTAGCCATGTCGGCGAATTTGGAAGCCGGCGGTTAGGGAGAAATGGAATGAAAACCCGCGCAGCAGTGGCGTTTGAGGCGAAAAAGCCGCTCGAGATTGTGGAGCTTGATCTGGAGGGCCCCAAGGCTGGCGAAGTTCTGGTCGAGATTATGGCAACGGGGATTTGCCATACCGATGCCTATACGCTGGACGGGCTCGATTCCGAGGGGATCTTCCCCAGTGTTCTGGGCCACGAAGGCGCGGGGATCGTGCGCGAAGTGGGCGCAGGCGTAACCAGCGTTGCCGCTGACGACCATGTCATCCCGCTCTACACGCCAGAATGTCGGCAGTGTAAGATGTGTCTGTCGGGCAAAACCAATCTGTGCAGCGCGATCCGGGCGACGCAGGGGCAGGGGCTGATGCCTGATGGTACTTCGCGAATGAGCTACAAGGGTCAGGCGATCTATCATTACATGGGCTGTTCGACATTTTCGAATTTCATCGTCCTGCCTGAAATCGCCGTCGCCAAAATCCGCACAGACGCGCCGTTCGACACGTCCTGCTATATCGGGTGCGGTGTCACCACAGGCGTGGGCGCGGTCACCAACACTGCCAAGGTAGAGCCTGGTGACAATGTTGTGGTGTTTGGCCTTGGCGGCATTGGCCTCAACGTGATCCAAGGGGCAAAGCTTGCTGGCGCTGACCGGATTGTTGGTGTCGACATCAATCCGTCCAAAAAAGAATGGGGCGAGAAATTCGGCATGACCGATTTCGTCAACCCGAAGGAGACCGCCAATGTGGTCGAACATCTGGTAGAACTGCTGGATGGCGGGGCGGATTACAGCTTTGACTGCACCGGCAATACCGATGTGATGCGCGATGCGCTTGAGTGTTGCCACAAGGGTTGGGGCACATCAATCATCATCGGCGTTGCTGAAGCTGGCAAGGAAATTGCGACCCGGCCGTTTCAGCTGGTGACCGGCCGAAACTGGCGCGGCACGGCCTTTGGCGGGGCCAAGGGACGCACCGATGTGCCCAAGATTGTCGATTGGTACATGAACGGCAGGATCGAAATTGACCCGATGATCACTCACCGGCTTTCGCTGGAGGAAATCAATAAGGGGTTTGACCTGATGCATTCCGGCGAAAGTATCCGCAGCGTGGTGGTCTATTGACCAAAGTCGTTTCCGAGGCCCGAAGTTTCGGCGGAGTGCAGGGCGTGTATGAACACGCGTCTGTTGCAACCGGCACACCAATGACCTTTGCCGCCTTTGTGCCAGAGCACAAAGCGGGTGAGAAGCTGCCGGTTCTTTTCTATCTGTCCGGTCTGACCTGCACCCATGCCAATGTCATGGAAAAGGGCGAATACCGCGCTGCCTGTGCGAAACATCGGATCATCTTTGTCGCGCCTGATACCAGCCCGCGCGGCGCTGATCTTGACGGCAATCATGTGCCTGATGCGGCGGAGGAATATGACTTTGGCCAAGGTGCCGGATTTTATGTCAATGCGACGCAAGGCGCGTGGTCGCAGCATTATCGGATGCGTAGCTATATCGAGGATGAGCTGCCAAAAGTTGTTGGCGAGCTCTTGCCCGCCGCCGATCTGGACCGCCAGGCGATCACGGGTCATTCGATGGGCGGGCACGGTGCTCTGACGATTGCGCTGCGCAATCCCGGCCGCTTTGCCAGCGTAAGCGCGTTTTCGCCCATCGTTGCGCCATCTCAAGTGCCCTGGGGGCAGAAAGCACTGGGCCGCTATCTGGGCGAGGATCAGGTGGCGTGGCGCGAGTATGATGCTGTCGCGTTGATCGAAAACGGTGCGCGCGTTGATCACATTCTTGTCGATCAAGGCGCAGCGGACAATTTTCTGGATGAGCAACTCAGGACGCATTTGTTGGCTGAGGCGTGCGAGCAAGCTGGCATCTACGCCGATATTCGGATGCAGGAAGGCTATGATCACTCATACTTCTTCATCGCGACTTTCATGGAAGATCACATCGCTTGGCATGCCCGACATCTGGGGGGCTGACGAAATTCGATAATTGCAACTGAATGGAGAGTGAAATGAGCGAAGTAGCATTGCATGACGGGCCGGTCCTGATGATTGTACAGGGCGTGGTCACCGATGGGGATCACACTCTGGAAACCTCTCCTGGTATGCAGGAA
>CALBWA010000031.1 GCA_937969505.1 uncultured Erythrobacter sp.
TCGTAATCGGCCATGAACCGGTGCCCGGTTTCAGGGTGCAGCAGATGCCCGCCTTCGCCCCGCACTGCCTCTGTAATGAGGAAATTCTTGACCTCGAGATTGTAAAGGCAGGTCGGGTGGAACTGCATCATCTCCATGTTGGAGACGCGCGCGCCTGCCCGCCACGCCATCGCGATCCCATCGCCGGTCGCGCCGCGCGGTGCAGTGGAGAATTGATAGACCCGGCCCGCGCCGCCTGCGGCGAGGATCGTCGCCTTGGCAATGTGCCGCTCGACCCGGCCGGTTTCCTCGTTGAGGGCGTAGACGCCCCAGACGCGGCCTGCGGCGGAGAATTTCTCGCCATGCCGGTCGGTGATGAAGTCAATGCAGGTGCGCCCTGCCAGCATGGTGATGTTGTCGCTCGCCTCGGCAGCCTTGAGCAGCGCTTCCTGCACGGCCCAGCCGGTCGCATCGTCGACATGGACTATCCGGCGGTGCGAGTGCCCGCCTTCGCGGGTGAGATGCAGCGCGTCCTCATCGCGGTTGAATGGCACGCCCAGCTCGCACAGCCGGTCGATCGCATCAGGTGCGCCCTCGATCACGAATTCGACTGTCTCGCGGTCGTTCAACCCCGCGCCCGCCACCATCGTATCGCGCACATGGTTGTCGAACGTGTCGCCCGCATCGAGCACGGCGGCAATCCCGCCCTGCGCCCAGGCGGTCGATCCGCCGGTGAGCGATCCCTTGGCGAGCACCAACACTCGTTTGCTTGTCGCAAGTTCCAACGCAGCGGTGAGCCCGGCAGCGCCCGAACCGATGATGATGACGTCATAGTCTTGGCGAGGATTACCCATGCACGGTCCAATGCCGCGCAATCCGGATCATCGCAAGTAGCGCCGGGACTATAACGCGTAGCAATCGAGATCGAAGGCGGCGCTGACATCGCCGCCATAGGACTGGCCGATCGCGGAAAGGCTCGCTTCAATCGGGTCAAGCGAGCGCTCCATATTGTGCGTAAGGACCAGACGCTCAGGCTGGAGCGCACTTGCGAGTTCGCCGATTTGCGCCGGAGTGCGGTGGAGGCCGCGCGGCTGTCCGCTCTCACCATTAATCACATGATGGGCAAACAGAATTGCAGGTTTGCTGCCGGCAAGATCACTCGCAAACCGCTCGCTCAGCGCGCTCTGATCCCCGGTGATGACAATTGTCTTGCCTTCGATTTCAATCGAGTAACCCAGCGCAGGGACCGGTCCGTGGTGCACGGGGTGGGCCATGACCGAATATTGGTTTGATACATCCAATCCGGCAGGCGCACCTGCGCCTTCTTCGGTCACAATATCGCGCGGTTCGAGAAGGGGTTTGTTCTCCCTCCCGTCAAGATAGCCGCCATTATAGGCAAATGCGCCGCCATCCTTTGACACCAGCCGCGCCAGGAATTCACCGGTTCCAGGGAAACGCGGCGCAGCATCAGGACCAATTACGGGCAACGGCTCGCCCCGGCCTTCAAACCCGCCCGTGTTGAGAATGCCCGATACGTCTCCCGCATGGTCTGCATGGAGGTGCGTGAGCAGTATCGCGTCAAGCGAGGCGACCTTGCCGCCTGCTTGGGCAAAGCGCAAAAAACTGCCGGCGCCCGCATCGATCAGCAGGCGTGGCTCTCCGTCGATCCACAGCAGATAGGAAGTGCCCGCTCGCGCCGCCTCCGCAATCGGACCGCCACTGCCAAGCACCTGCAGCGCGGCTCCTTGAGCGGGGCAATCCTGCGGTTGGTCGCCGCGCGGCACACTGGCCGCCATATCATCGCTGGCTGGGTTTTCCGAAAGTGTGCCCTTGTCGTCAGACCCGAGCAAACTGCAGCCTGACACAGCGATTGCCAATAACCCTGCATATGCAACTTTCATGGCACTCTCCTGCTTTAGCTGCCCGTCCCGGTGAGCTGAACAAACACGTCTTCGAGGTCGGCCTCGCGCGTTGTGACATCTTCCACGGTCATCCCCTGCTCCTGCAGGATGGCCAGCACCTGCCCCGCGCTCAGTTTGTCCTTGTTATACGTCACTTCCACACCGCGGGCACCCGCCAGCTCAACCTTGCTGAATGCTTCGTGCGCTGGCGCTGCCGTGATGTCATCGGCAAGCGTAACGGCGACGATTTTCTCGCGCGCCATATTGATGAGGTCGGCAGTCGGCTTATGTGCGATCAGCTCTCCGTGATTGATGATTGCGATCTCGTCACACAGTTCTTCGGCCTCTTCGAGATAGTGCGTGGTGAGCACCACCGTCACGCCTTCGCGGTTCATTTGGGTCACGAGCTCCCACAGCTGGCGGCGCAGCTCCACATCGACGCCCGCCGTCGGCTCATCCAGAACCAGAATCGGCGGTGAGTGCACCATCGCCTTAGCCACCAACAACCGCCGCTTCATCCCGCCCGACAAAGTGCGGGCATAGGCATTGCGCTTGTCCGCCAGCCGCACCGCCTCCAGCAGTTCCTCGCTTCGCCTGTCGCGGGCCGGAATCCCGTAGAAACCGCCCTGGTTTTCAAGCACTTCGAATGGAGTGAAGAACGGATCAAACACGATTTCCTGCGGCACGATGCCGATCGCGCGGCTGGCATTGCGGCGATGCTCGTCAATGTCGAAACCCCAGATCTCAGCCGAACCGCCGGTCTTGTTCACCAGCCCGGCAAGGATATTGATCAGGGTCGATTTGCCCGCGCCGTTTGGCCCCAGCAGCCCGAAGATCGAGCCTTCGGGCACGTCAAAACTCACACCTTTCAGCGCCAGTTTGCCCTCTGCATCCTCGCCCTTCGCACCTTTCGGCGCGGCGTAGCGTTTCATCAGGTTGTCGATACGGATCGCAGGTTCGGCTGGCATGCAAGCCGCCCTAAAGTGACCCGGGAAATTGCGCAAACAGCAATTGAATTTGCAGGGACAGGCTATTATTCGCATGTCCCATGAACACGCCTCCACCCGAAACCATTCTGGTCGAAACAAAACGCGTCAGCTGCGATGGCGCAAGCGCGATCCGCAGCGGTGCGGGTTATCGCCCCGCCGCCCTGGGCCATCCGCGAATATATCTCGAAATTGACGAGCATGGCTATGTCGATTGCGGCTATTGCGACCGGCGGTTTGTATTGAAAGGTGGACCAGCCGAAGGTGTGGATCAGTCCATCCTGCCGGACATTTCCGAAGGAGCAGACCCCGGCCACCGCTGATACGCGAGTCAGGGTCTGTTCAGCAGGATCGTGGTTTCATCAATCCTTGGGGTCAGTAGAGAAGGAGCACGATCATGAAGAACACTGCAACCGGACTGGCCCTGGCGACAGGCGCGGCAGCATGCCTTGCGCTGACCGCTGGCCCCGCCGCAGCGGACGACCATGACGCCGAAGACGCGGTCGAAATGACCAAGGGCGAAAAGAAGCTCGCCAAAATGCTTGAGGGCCGTGTGGCCGGCGAACCGCAAACCTGCATTCGCACCCGCCTCAACAATCGTCTGCGCGTGATTGATGACACCGCTTATGTGTATGGCAGCGGGCGAACAATCTATGTGCAGCGCACAAGGCACCCTGAACGCATTGACCGCGACGACATCCTTGTGCAGCGCCGCTTTAGCGCCAGCCAGATCTGCAAGCTGGATATCGTAAACACGGTTGAACGGACCGCTGGCATCTTCACCGGCACCGTCTTCTTCGACGATTTCATCCCTTACACGCGGGTTGAAAACGCCGAAGAAACCAGCTGAGCTATTGTTAGAGCATCCAGCTGTTGGCAGAGACGATCTGCCGCTCACTCTGGCGCGCATCGCGGCTGCGCTCGCTCTGAATTATCAGCCTATCAAGCGACATTGGCGCGACGTCCGTTAACCTGGGCAGATCAAGATAGCTCACGGGCTTGTCAGCGTGCCATTCGTCGGAAGGCTGGAGCCGTTTGACCGCGCGGCGGTAGCGCGCCAGAACTGTCTCGGCGATCGGATCATGCGCGAAACCGCAATCTCGTTGAGCCTGTGCCGCTTCAACTTCCCGCATATACGTCCGGCGGGCGCGGGATTTGCGATTCCTGTCAAACGTATCCGGAGTTACGGTGAAGTTGCTGTCCAAAGAATGCTTCGCGCGCACTGCCTCAGTTTGTCCGGAATAGGTGTGCGATCTCGGCTTTGCGTGCCCCGCTCCCTTGGCCATGCTCGTTCGCCGAACATGCCATGCTCCCGCCAGGCTGCCGATCAGCCAGCTTGCAACGCAAGGCAGCAGAATCAAGACAAACAAAGAGCCAAATCCGGTATCGTGTTCCATTCATATTTCTCCCGTAGCCTCCACACGTATGTGAGGCGGCAGTCCCAGTCCGATCCCCTGAAGAAGCGAAGGCAGTGCTGCCCGGCTCGCTCCGACATCCTTCAAATGCCGAAGCGGCCTCAACGGCGTGTTACACCTGGGATACGGGAGAATACGTGGTCAGGATCGATAAAGCGGATCAGGCGTTCGCGAGGCCGTTCATGCGGGCCAGAATATCGTCAGCCTCTTTCATGATCCGGTCGATCAGCTCCTGGCAGGTCGGTATGTCATTGATAAGGCCTGCAACCATGCCGCAGCTCCACGCGCCTGCATCCATATCGCCTTCGGTCATGATGCGCGGATAGACGCCGGCGACCTGTTCGATGATGTCTTCGAATTTCAGGTCCGCGCCCTTCTCCTTTTCGATGCGGAGCAGCTCTTCCACGGCATCATTGGTCATAACCCGTTCGGTGTTGCGCAGCGGGCGCATCACGAGGCGGGTGTCGAGCTCGCTGGCAGCAACGATCGCGGCTTTCACATTTTCGTGACATGGCGCTTCTTTGGTCGCGATGAAGCGTGTGCCCATGTTCATCCCTTCCGCGCCCATTGCCAGGCTGGCCACCAGGCTTCGGCCATCGGCCATTCCGCCGCTGGAAACGAACGGGATTTCGAGTTCATCGGCTGCGCGTGGCAACAGGATGAAGTTGGGAATATCGTCTTCGCCCGGATGGCCGCCGCATTCGAAACCGTCAACACTTACGGCGTCGCACCCGATCGATTGCGCTTTCAGCGCATGGCGTACGCTGGTGCATTTGTGGATCACCTTTACGCCCGCTTCCTTGAAAAAGGGCAGCACCTGTGCCGGATTGTTCCCCGCAGTTTCAACCGCTTTGACCCCGCCATCGATAATCGCTTTCACGAGGCCGGGATAATCGGGCGCGTTGACCGTCGGCAGGAAGGTGAGGTTCACGCCGAAAGGCTTGTCTGTCATATCCTTGCAGCGCGCGATTTCGTCAGCGAGCTTTTCCGGTGTGCCAAGCGTCAGGCCTGTGATGATGCCAAGCCCGCCAGCATTGGATACCGCAGCCGCCATTTCGGCAAAGCCCACATAATGCATACCGCCCTGGATAATGGGGTGCTCGATGCCGAACATTTCGGTGATTGCGGTTTTCATAGTTATCTCCCGTGGATTGCGAATTTGCGCGCGAGACAAGCCGAGAATGTGTTCGCTTGCAAGCACCCTTTTAATGGGGAGACGGCCAGATGCAGCGCGCCGTAGCGTCAAGCGTCTTGGCGATGGAGCGGACCTGTTTCGCAAAGGTCGCTGACCACGCATATTTCGCATTTGGGCAACCGCGCACGGCAAACCCGCTTGCCAAACTGGATGAGCCAGAAATGCCCATCCGCCATCGCCCATTGGGGGCTGCGCGCTTCCAGTTGCTCGGCAGTCTTCTCGGCCGTTTTGGCTTCAGTCAGCCCAATCCGGTTGCACACTCTGTGCACATGCGTATCGACCGCGATCACATCTTTGCCAAAGGTGAAGCTCATAACAATGTCGGCGCATTTGCGGCCAATACCCGGCAAGCTCATCAGCCCTTCGCGCGTGTCCGGCACGGTGCCGCCATGCTCTTCAATCAGCGCGGCGCAGAACTTGCGGATGCTCTTTGTCTTGTGGTTGTAGAGCCCGCACGGTTTGATCGCCTCTCGGATCGCATCGTCGGCAAGCGCGAGCATACCCTCAGGCGTTGTGGCCAGTTTGAACAAAGCATTGGTCGCCGCCGCAGTGTTCCGATCAAGCGATTGTGCGGATAGCATGCACGAGATGCAGGATCGGAAAGCGTCGGGCTGACCCTTGGGGCCTTTCGCATTCTTGGTGCGGCCCGGCATCGCCTTTGACAGCCTGCTGTAAACTTCATCGATCTGAATATCGGTCAACATGCAGATTTAGCGAGCGAATGGGGTCACGGTTCCCTTAACGCGTTTTCACCAGAGTCAGTATGATACCGGCAAGGATCAAAGCCCCGCCAACCGCAAGCCGCCAACCAATCGGTTCCGATAGCAGGACCACCCCGCCGAGAGCCGCGACCACAGGCGTCGCTAGCTGCACACTGGCCACGGTTGCAAGGCCGAGATGCGGTGCAACCCTGTACCATACAACATAGCCCAGTCCTGATGTGAGCGCGCCCGAAGCTGCGGCGAGGAGCACGCCGTATCCGCTCGGCGGTTGCGCGTCCAACAACAGCATTGGCATCACCAGCGGTGTCGCCAGCAGGAAACTGCGGGCCGTGCGTCCGGCGGCGTCACCGCTTGCCCGGCCGATAATGGTGTATGCTCCCCACGCGACCCCCGCGATCGCCATGAGGGCGGCAGCGCCAGGAGCGGTGTATTCTTCGCCCGGTGCAATAAGGAAAACCAGCCCCGCCATTGCCAGCGCAAGACCAATCCACCCGGAAATCTTCAGCGCCTCACCGCGCAGATAGCCAAAGACAATGATCGTCGCCTGCACGCAAGCAAACAGAATCAGCGCGCCCGTGCCTGCATCAAGACTGACATAGGCGAGCGAGAAACCCGCGACATACAATGCAAGGGCAAGCGCACCCCGCACATCCGCGCGGCCTGGTCTGCCGCCGAGGAGCGGCAACAGGATCAGGGCACCAGAGGCGAGCCGGATGGCGGAATATGCACCTGGCTCAATCGCTCCATCCCCAAGAGCCGCGCGGGCAAAAAGCGAATTTCCAGCAAATGCGCAGATCGCAGTCGCGGCAAGGACAATTGTAGCGGCAATCGGCTGAGCTTGCCGCGACGCCGGTTTTTGCCCTTCAGTCACGGGCGCTCTCGCAGTCAATCCGCGCCGGACAGTAATCACAATCCGCCTTGCGCGGGCGGCAATAGCTCTGGCCCAGCTTCTTCAGCAGCAAGTGATGCTCATCCATATCGGCCGCGCTCCATTCGGGCGGCACTATCGGCATCAGCGTGTCGTAGGTCTTAGCCGTATCGGCTTTGGCTGGCACAATGCCCATGCGCTGCATGATACGGCGGTGATGGCCGTCAATCACCATCGCCTTTCGATTGAAGGTGCTGGCATTCATCACGCCAGCGCTATTCTTGCGTGCAACGCCGGGGAGGGTTTCAAGCCACGCCATCGCCTCGGCGGTTTCGAGGTTTGAGAGATGGCGCAAATCAACCGCCCCGCGCTCTGCAATTATGGCATTGAGGCATTGCGACAGGCGCTGAGCGGCAACATTGGGGAAAGTCTGGCGCTGCAAACGCGCTTCGAGATCGGCGACGGGTGCTGCCGCGACAGCCTCCCACGATCCATATTCTTCGATCAACCCGTCGGTCGATGCGTTGCTGGCGGCCGTCTTCGTCTGCGCGCCGATTACGCCGTGCACCAGCACCCACACAGGATCGCGGCGTTTTTCGGGCGGACGAATGATGCGCCCGAACTGCCCAATCAGCGCCGCTTGCAAACGGACCAGAATATCTGTGCGCGGATCAGAGCCTAGATCGAGCTGCATCGAGACTAATCTTTGCGGGAATGCGGCGGAAACCATCCGACATGGCCGGTCATACCGCCAGCCGCGCCGGAAAGCACCAAAACCCAGAACGAAATCTGAGGCGAGGCGAGTATACCAGCGTTCCGGGCGCCCAGTGCATCGGCCCAATACAGCCAGCCTGCATATAAGACGGCGGCTGTCATGCTGGAGAAAACAGATTGGTGGATCGCGCCATTGCCCTTCATGACAAGCACTGCACCAATCAGAGTGAAGACGGCGAAGGTTATTGGCAGAACAAGTGCAGCAGCGATGTATTCGTAAACCAGCCGTGTCCAGATTTCGCCGCTGGATGCGGTATCAAAAGTGATGGCAGCACGCCACAGACCAAAGATCAGCAGCGTGGTAATGCACGACAGCGCCCCGCCTGTCCCGATACGCAGATCCTCTTGCGAGAGCTTCTTTCGGCCCAAGGCTCAGCGTGTGAATGTCAAAGTGAACGAGACCGGGACCACCGGGGTAATCGAAGGCAGGCCGGCAAGTTCTTGTAGCTCGGCAAGACCTTCGGTCAGCCCGAACTGCTCTGCATAAATTATGACCGGCACATTCGACACTGCGAGCACACGGTCGGCGCCTGCGCGTGTGACAGTCACTTCCGCCTGAAAAGGTGCTTCGACGCCTTTGATGCCAAGCGTCCCGTCGAATGTGGTTTGGACACTGTCGCCCACAGCCAGACCTTCGAATGCAGCAGGATCGATCTGCGCTGTTACGGTCGCAGCGGGATTGTCCGCAACAACGAAGAAAATGTCGCGCATGCGCTCGTCACGAATATCAACGCCGGTGGAAACGCTGGCAAGATCGATTGTGATTGTTGCCGCACCATCGGCTGCGAGGGAACCGGTCACATTCTTGAAGGAATTGACCTCAGCGATCTCGTCGGCCTTGATCGTGACGTAAGAAAGCTTGGACGCGTCGCTATCAACGGTCCACGCGCCCTCGGTCACAGCAGTTGGCTCGGCTGGAGCTTGAGCACAGGCAGCAAGCGAAAGCACGGCTGCGGCGGCGGCAATACGAAGGTACGTCATGGTAGGGCTCCCGTCGGGAAATTGCGTTTGTGGTTAGCTACCAGAATGCTCGCAAGCGGCAAAGGTCGCCACTTACTCCCATTCAATCGTGCCGGGCGGTTTCGACGTATAATCATATACGACGCGGTTGATGCCCTGTACTTCATTGACGATCCGGGTCGCGACCTGAGTGAGAAAACCTGCATCAAACGGGTAGACATCCGCCGTCATACCATCGGTGCTGGTCACGGCACGCAGCCCGCATACGCTGTCATAGGTCCGGCCATCGCCCATAACGCCAACCGTTTTGACGGGGAGAAGCACGGCAAAGGCCTGCCAGATCGCGTCATAAAGGCCCGCATTGCGGATTTCTTCCAGATAGATCGCGTCGGCCTTGCGCAGGATATCGCAGCGCTCTTTCGTCACCTCGCCGGGGATACGGATGGCCAGGCCCGGCCCAGGGAAGGGGTGCCGGCCAACGAACATGTCCGGCAAACCAAGCTCTCTGCCGAGCTCGCGAACCTCGTCCTTGAACAGCTCGCGCAGCGGCTCGACAAGCTTCATGTTCATGCGTTCAGGCAGCCCGCCGACATTGTGGTGGCTCTTGATTGTCACGCTGGGTCCGCCGGTAAAGCTGACGCTTTCGATCACGTCCGGATAAAGCGTACCCTGTGCGAGGAAATCCGCACCGCCAATCTTTTTTGCCTCAGCCTCGAACACGTTGATAAATTCGCCGCCGATGAATTTGCGCTTCTTCTCAGGATCGGTCTGCCCTTCCAGACCCGCCATGAAGCGCTCTTCGGCATCAACCACGACCAATGGTATATTGTAGTGATCGCGGAACATCGTTTCGACCTGCTCGCGCTCGTTCAGGCGCAACAGGCCATGATCGACGAACACGCAAGTCAGCTGTTCGCCGATGGCTTCGTGAATGAGGATCGCGGCCACCGATGAATCAACGCCGCCGGAAAGACCGCAAATCACCTTGCCTTTACCCACCTGGTCGCGGATTTCGCGAACCTTGGTTTCACGGTAGGCCGCCATCGACCAGTCGCCGGCCAGCCCGCACACATTGTGCACGAAATTGGCGAGCAATTTGCCGCCATCGGGCGTGTGGACCACTTCGGGGTGGAACTGAGTGCCGTAAAACTGGCGCTCCTCGTCCGCAATCACGGCGAAGGGCGCACCATCGCTGGTCGCGACAATTTCAAATCCGGGTGCAAACTGCGTTACCTTGTCACCGTGGCTCATCCAGACCTGGTGCCGCTCGCCCTGTTTCCAGAGGCCTTCGAACAACGCGCAGTCTTTTGTCACAGTCAGATAAGCGCGGCCAAACTCGCCGCCTTCACCGGTTTCATGGCCGGGGCGAACCTCGCCGCCTAGCTGCTGGCTCATGACCTGCTGGCCATAGCAGATGCCGAGAATTGGTACGCCTGCCTCAAAAAAGCTCTGCGGCGCACGGGGGCTGCCCGCATCGGGTACACTTGCCGGTGAACCCGACAGAATGATGCCCTTTGGCTGCATCCTGCGAAACGCGTCTTCGGCCTGACTGAATGGGGCGATTTCTGAGTAGACCCCGGCCTCTCGCACACGGCGTGCAATCAACTGGGTAACCTGACTGCCGAAATCGACGATGAGGATGGAATCGGTGATGTGATCTGCGCTCATGGCGGGGAGTTACGGAGCGCGCCCGCGCCTGTCCAGCATGCCGTAACGGCACTGCCGAAGGTTTCGACAGATATTGCATCGCACCATTGAAAGACGACGCATTTCCGGAAAGAATTTCAGTTTTGATTGGGAACCGGTTTCCCATCTTCGCATTTGCACAATGATCTTGTGCACCGCACCAGATCGCAGTTTCACGCGTCACCTCTCCAACCGGCGCAATTATACTTCTGTCTAGGAGCATACCACTATGCGTACCGTATTTTCCCTTCTCGCCCTGGCCGCGCTCAGCACCCCTGCGGCAATTGCCGCGCAATCCGGTGATGACCGGGTAACCGTTCGAATTGACACTGCCGGTGTTGATCTCAACAGTGCAAAAGGCCGTGCCATCGTCGAAAAGCGCATCAACACAAGCATCAAAAAGGCGTGTACGCTCGAGGCGAATTCTCGCTACGGTTATGGCCGCGACATCGTTGACGATGCCTGCGTCGCCAATGCCCGCGCGCAGGCTTTCGCCGAAATTGCTCGGATCGCAGCGACGGAGGGCCGTTCTGGCGGTCAGGTCGCAGCAAACTAAACAGGACAAGAGACCTCTTATCACACATTCGCCGGAGCGATCCGGCGGCTGTTGATGGGCGGGACCATGGGCGCCATGTAGATTATTGCATATTTTGCAATTACCTTACCGGTTTTGGCATTTGAGTTTCGTGCAATCGAACATCATATGGCGCGTGTCGGGCGGATGGCACCTCTCTCTCCTAGCCAAAGTCTGGCACCGTGCAGAAGCGGTTTCCCCAAGGAGCTGCCTCTGCCAGTCTGCTTGCCGCCGCAGGCAGCCGGATGCGGGCCTACGGCTCAGGTGTCTTCCAGGACCTGAGCATCAGGGCTCCATCACTGTAAAGGCGTGATCCCCCGCGCCGCGGCTGTCTAAGGCAAATCTCGCAAGCGAGCTTCGCGCATTCGGATGAGTGCGCTCGATTGAGGCTCGACGAAGGGATTATGGCTGCCCCCGCAGCCCAGCAGCGAGCGAGACGCGGCCACCCACTCTCCCCTCCCCCCTTGATGGTGGCCGCGTCTCATCCGCTCTTATCAATCGAAAAATGCGCTCACAGTCTTCGGTAACTTAATTACTGCTTTCCGTAACATTCTTCCAAGTGCGTTCGTATCTATACTCAGAAGCCCGGTGCAAATGTGGCGCCGGGAGGCCCTGAAGGCGGGGTTGAATTAGGAGTTACGAATCATGAATATCATTTCCGAAAAGCTTTTCGCTATCGCATTCGCCATCGGCATCAGCGCGGTATCGTTCAACACTCTGATCGTTTGATCAGGAATCAGAGAGCGCGCGCTTGCTTCAGGCTTGCAAGCCGCGCTCTTCTGCTTTCTCGCGCAGCTGGGTCTTTAGCAGCTTGCCGATATGGCTGCGCGGCATTTCATCGATTGCATAAAGCGCTGAAAGCCGCTGCGTTTTGCCCAAACGCGCGTTCACGGCCGCGTATATCTCATCAGGATCGCGGTGCTTCGCGTCCAGAACCACAAATCCTACCGGCGTCTCCCCCCATTGCCTTGAGGCGATGCCGACCACAGCCGCTTCCATAACGTCACTTTCTTTTATAAGCTCCGCTTCGAGATCGCTTGGATAGATGTTGAAGCCGCCGGATATGATCATGTCCTTGGCCCTGCCCACAAGCTCGACAAAGCCGTCCTCGTCAACTCTGCCGATATCGCCCATCCGCATCCACACCTCTCCGGTTGCAGGATCGATCCACTGCGCATCGGCGGTTTTGTCAGGCTGGTTCTTGTAACCGCTCATCATGGTCTGCGACCTGCCGATCAGATTGCCTGGAGTGCCGGCGGGCACCGGCCTGTCGTCATCGTCCAGCACTTTCAGTTCGCTACCCGGTGCAGGCCGCCCGACAGTGTGCAGCTTGTCCGGGAATTCGTGGCATGAAAGCAGGCAGACCACACCGCCTTCTGTCATGGAGTAGATCTCGATCAGACTGCCCGGCATGCGGCGCAGCACTTGCGCTTTCAGTTCGGCAGAAAACGGCGCCGAAGTGCAGTATTTGAGCGCCAGGCTCGACAGATCGAAATCGCCAAACGCTGCGAAATCCATCAGCCGCTGATACTGGACCGGCACCAGCATCGTTACCGTCGTTTGGTCGCTGTGCGCATGCTCCAGCCACTTCGCGCAGTCGAATTTGGCCATAATACGGACAGTGCCGCCTGCAAACAAAGGCGCCAGAAACGCAACCATTGTGGTGTTGGAATAAAGCGGTGTCGACGCGAGCGAGCGCACCGGCAGACCAGCCTCCAGATACGAAATTGCTGTAGTCCCAAATTGCCGCCAGCGCATTGTATGCGAATGCACGATGCCTTTGGGTATGCCGGTCGTACCGCTTGAATAGATGATGTTGAACGGGTCATCCGGCTGCGGCGCAAAGTCCGGCGCACGGGTTCCCGAAGGAGCCATCCACTCGTCAATATCGTCGAGCAGTACGTGCAGCATGTGCGGCAGGAAGTCCGGCCCAAGTTCGTGCGCCTTGGCTGCATCGATAAATAGGTGGGAAGCGCCCGAATCGCTTGCCATACCCTCAAGCTGTTCGCGCGTTGCGCTGGTCGTGAGCGGAGCAGCCACCCCGCCTGCCCGCACCGCAGCAAGGAACACCAGCGCATAATTCACACTCGAATAGCCCAGTATGGCCACCGATTGCCCGCGTTTCAGCCCGGTTTCGATCATGCGCGCGGCCAGCCGATCAACCTCATCGATCAGATCGGTCCAGGCAAGCGTGCGCGTGTCATCGACCAGCGCTATCTGATCGGGTTGCAGGCGCGACCAGTGCGCCAAAACCTCAGGAAAGGAGCCAAACGGCTGGGCTAGGGTCGTGATGATTTCTGCGCGCGTCATAGGCGGCTGTCTTACCCCGCGACCCTACGGTGGAAAAGCCCCATGATAGTTGGCTTTCCCGTTTGGGTTTCCCACCCGCAGCGCCTATATATACAGCATGGATGAGAACACAGAAAACACGCCTGAAAAACAGGTTCAAAAAGGCGAATATGGCGCAGATTCGATCAAGGTGCTCAAAGGCCTTGATGCAGTGCGCAAGCGCCCGGGCATGTATATCGGCGATACCGATGATGGATCGGGCCTGCACCACATGGTGTTCGAAGTTTCAGACAACGCGATTGACGAAGCGCTGGCCGGGCATTGCGACCTTGTTCTGATCGAACTCAATCCGGATGGCTCGGTTTCCGTTGAGGACAATGGCCGCGGCATTCCGGTTGGCATGCACAAAGAAGAAGGCGTCTCGGCGGCCGAGGTTATCATGACCCAGCTGCATGCGGGCGGCAAATTCGAAAACACCTCCGACGACAACGCCTACAAGGTGTCAGGCGGGCTCCACGGCGTGGGCGTTTCGGTGGTGAACGCGCTGTCCGAATGGCTCGAACTGGTGATCTGGCGCGATGGCAAAGAGCACTGGATGCGCTTTGAGCACGGTGATGCGGTGGCCAGCCTCGAAGTGAGGGGCGATGCACCTCCGGTTGACAGCAACGGCGATGAAAACGGCCTCAAGAAAGGCACGCGTGTCACCTTCAAGGCATCGACCGATACATTCAAGAATGTGACCGATTTCGATTTCGAGAAGCTTGAACACCGCTATCGCGAACTCGCTTTCCTTAATTCCGGCGTGCGCATCCTCATCCGCGACAAACGCCATGAGGAACCTGCCGAACATGACATGTTCTACGAAGGCGGGATCGGAGCTTTCGTGAAATGGCTTGACCGCAACAAGGATGCCTTGATCGCAGAGCCAATCTCGGTCTCCGCCGAAAAAGACGGGATCGGGATCGATGTCGCGCTCGAATGGAACGACAGCTATTATGAAAATGTCCTGACATTTACCAACAACATCCCGCAACGCGACGGCGGCACCCACCTGGCTGCCTTTCGCGCCGCGCTCACGCGGACGCTCAACAACTATGCGACCGCATCGGGCCTGATGAAGAAAGAAAAGGTCTCGCTGTCTGGCGAAGACATGCGCGAAGGCCTGACTGCGATCGTATCGGTAAAACTGCCCGATCCCAAGTTCGGATCACAAACCAAAGACAAGCTGGTCTCTTCCGAGGTGCGCCAGCCGCTCGAAAGCCTGATGGGCGAGAAAATGACCGAGTGGCTGGAGGAAAATCCGGCGGATGCGAAGGCCATCATCCAGAAAATTATCGATGCAGCCGCGGCGCGCGAAGCAGCGCGGCGTGCCCGCGAAATGAGCCGCAAAGGCGCGATGAGCGTCGCCTCATTGCCGGGCAAGCTCGCCGATTGTCAGGAGCGTGACGCAACCAAGGCGGAACTGTTTCTGGTCGAGGGTGATTCCGCAGGCGGTTCTGCAAAACAGGGCCGTGATCGCAAGACACAGGCGATCCTTCCGCTGAAGGGCAAGATCCTTAACGTCGAGCGCGCCCGGTTTGACCGGATCATTTCGTCCAAAGAAGTTGGCACGCTGATCCAGGCGATGGGCACCGGCATTCGCGACGAATTCGACCTTGAAAAACTGCGCTATCACAAGATCGTGATCATGACCGACGCCGATGTTGACGGGGCGCATATCCGAACACTGCTGCTCACCTTCTTCCATCGCCAGATGCCGGAGATCGTGAAGGCAGGGCATCTGTTCATCGCCCAACCACCGCTGTTCAAGGTCGCCAAGGGGCGCAGCGAGGTCTATCTCAAGGATCAGGCAGCGCTGGACCGGTATCTTGTCGATGCGGGTCTTTCCGGGAGAATTCTGGAAACAAGCGGCGGCGCAAGGTCGGGCGAAGATCTGCACGCGCTGGTTGAGCATGCGCTGCGAATGCGCAACCTTATCGCCTTTGTACCGCGCAAATACGCGCCGCATATCATTGAACAGATGGCGCTTTCGGGCGCGTTCGATCCGGGCCTCGATGCATCGACCCGCAAAAATGCGCTTGATCTCACAGCAGAGCGGCTCGCTCTCGCCGATGACGATGCGAAATGGTCTGCCGAGCTGCGCGGCGATGGTTCGGTGATGTTTGCGCGCGTGTGGCGCGGCGTAACCGATGCACACGAGATCGAGGCCAAATTCCTGGGCAGCGCGGAGGCGCGCAAACTGCACACGCTCGCTGCCGAGCACGCGGAAGTGTACGCTCAGGCCGCCAAGCTTGTGAAAGCGGCGGTGGGCGACGCAGAAGAACCCGAAGTGCCCGATGATGAGGAAGAAGTGATCGACGCCAGTTCGGACGATGCGATTTTCCGACCGATAGAGCTGCTCGACAATGTCCTTGCCGCTGGGCGGAAGGGGCTGTCCATCGCCCGCTACAAGGGACTGGGCGAAATGAACGCCGAACAGCTGTGGGAGACGACTCTCGATCCCGAGGCGCGTATCCTTTTGCAGGTGAAGGTGGAGGATGCCGACGTCACCGACGAGATATTCACCCGCCTCATGGGCGACGTGGTGGAACCGCGCCGCGAGTTCATTCAGGACAACGCGCTCAACGTCGCAAATCTGGATGTGTGATTTGCGCCGCGCTTTGTTATGACTGATGCTGAAATCGGGCCAAACCGCTTGATGTTTAGACCATAACATCCGACATCAACGGCATATGTCAGGTCAACCGCATCACACAGAAGAGCTTCAGCACGGCAGCTTTCTGCTGATCCTTGCTGCAGTCACTTTCCTGTTCCTTTGGATTTCTTGGCCGTTCGCCACCCCGCTGCTGTGGTCCGCTCTCGCTGCGATCATGTTCCAGCCCTTGTACAAATGGGTCCTGGTGAAGGTGCGCGGACGGCGGAACCCGGCGGCGATCATAACGCTTTTGATCATAACTCTTGCAGTAATCCTGCCTGCACTCTGGATCGGCACTCTCGTCGTGCGCGAGGCGCTCGATGTGATCGCGTCCCTGCAAGAAGATCCGATCGATCTCGCTGCATGGGCCAACCAGATTTACACTGCGTTGCCCGCGAGAGCGCAGGACATGATCGATGAAAGCGGCTGGACAGATATGACCGAGGCGCAGGGCCGCCTTGAGGAAATGCTGGGCGAAAGCGCGGGAATGCTGGCCAGCCAGGCCTTTTCGATCGGCAGCGGCGCGCTTAGCTTTTTTCTCAGTTTCGGCCTTGGCCTTTACGTACTTTATTTCCTGCTGCGCGACGGTTCGCGCATTGGTGAGACCATCCTCCATTCGGCGCCGGTTGAGCGGGAAATTTCCGACAGGCTGGCCGAGCGGTTCCTGGGCATCGTCCGCGCTGTGATCAAAGGATCCGGCGTGGTTGGGCTGGTTCAAGGGACACTGGGCGGTATCACAATGGCGATCGCAGGAGTTCCGTCGGCACTGCTCCTCGGCGTGCTGATGGCGATCCTCGCACTGATTCCGGCGGTTGGTACCGCCCTGGTCTGGGCGCCTGTCGGCATCTGGCTGCTTGTCAGCGGATCACTCTGGCAGGGCGTGTTTGTGCTGGGATCCGGCATCATCATCATCTCTTCTGCCGACAATGTCCTGCGCCCGATCCTTGTCGGGCGCGACACCGGCATTCCCGATTGGATTATTCTGGTTACGACCCTCGGCGGCCTTTCAATTGCAGGGTTTTCCGGGATCGTTCTCGGTCCGCTTGCCGCCGGCCTGTTCCTTGCGAGCTGGTCAATCCTGCAAGAACAGCGGGCTGAGGATGAGGAAGCGGCAGCAAAATATCGCACCCGCGTGGGCGTGGACGGAAAAGCCCGGCCAGACAGTTTGGATGAGGAAGACCAAAACCCGGTGCCTCAGCATCAGGACGCCTGATCATGCGACCCCTGGTTGAACCTGGCAGTCAGGCCGAGCAGGTCGGGCGGCTGCTGCTCGCAGGTGTCATCGTAATCTTCCTGCCTGCGCTCCCCTTCGGCAATTACCTGATCTACCCTTTTGTGATCCTAACGACCTGGTTTCATGAAATGGGCCATGGCCTGACCGCGCTCATGATGGGGCAGCAATTCGAAAGGCTGATGATCTATTCGACCGGCTCCGGCGTCGCGGAAAGCCTGATCGCGTCCGATGCCTCGGTGTTCACTCGCGCCGCCATTGCCGCAGGCGGGCCATTGGCGCCTACATTTACCGGCGCGCTGCTGATCATGGCGAGCGCGCACCGCAAGCTCTGGCGACCGGTATTGTGGGGCATGGCCGCTGCGATCCTGATTTCGGTGATCGTTTATGTCCGCTCGCCGGTGGGATACGCCGTCCTGCCGATGGTCGGAGCGTTTCTTGCCATTATCGCGTGGAAGGCGAAAGACGGGCTCGCCCGCTTTGCGCTCCAGTTCCTCGGCGTTTTGGCCGCGATGAGCATGCTGGCGGACTTCAACTACCTGTTCACCGAAGTCGCAATTATCGGTGGGCAGCAGATCCCATCCGACACAGGCCAGATCGAGGCCGCTCTTATTCTGCCGCACTGGTTCTGGGCTATCGCGATCACGCTGACATCTGCGCTGATGATCGGCGCAAGTCTGAAATATGCGCTGAGCGAGCGCAGATCCGGTCCCCGCCCGCCAAAGCGGCCGGATAATGTCCTGCAATTCAAGCGATGAGCGGCGTCAATCGGCTACGCGCAGCGTATTGATGCCGGAGGCTTCGCTGCCCGCTTCTGCAGACAATCCGATAAAAATCGTATCAACGATCCGTGCGAGCTTTTGCTCTGTCAGCTTGTCACCAAGATGGATCAGCGCATCTGGCAATGTGTAGTTTGAAACCATCTGATTGATAAGCGACAGCGCCTCGTCAATCTCCAGACCGCCCAAATATCCTTCAGCCTGTGCCTGAACGATCAGCTCACACTGGTAATGGTCGGCAAGATCCACGTAGCTGCGCACGCGTTCAAAATTGGCCGCGCCCATTTCGCACAGGATAGTAAAATATTCCGGATCGTCCTGAAACCGATCGCGCGAGATGACAAAGCGCGTGCGGAAGAATTCGTACATCTTGCGCTGCGGCGGCAAGTCGGCTGCCAGGACTTGTTCCATTGCGTCCATATTCGGTCGCAGCCACAGCTGCGCCACCGCATCGAACAGGTCGTCATAATCCTCGAACAGCTGATCAAAACGAGCGCGCGACAGGCCGCTTTCCGTGAAGGCAAGCTGATACGGTATTTCCGCCCCGCGATCCTTCACCAGATCAAGCACCATCTGCGCGATGCGCTCGCGCTCGTTATCTCGGACTTCCGGCGATAGTGCCATGGGCGGGGACCTCCTGAACGAGAGGCTACATAGGGGCCGAATGCCGCCGCTTAAAGACGCAAGTTGGAATTTAGTGTTGCAGCAGACGCAACCTGCCCGTCACACGTCGTTTTTGCCGGCGATTATATCGCGGGCCTGCTGCTCCAGTACTTTGTAGCGATCAAGATCAGGGATCTTCGAGCGGAACCATTCGGCGATCCTGAGCAGATCCTCACCGTAATTGCCTGTCGGCATCATGGGTGGGCTGAACCCGATTGTGCGTTTCGCATTGTCTGCGTAAGCCAGCACGATCGGAACCCCGGCCGCCTGAGCGATGTTGTAAAAGCCGGACTTCCACTTGCCATCAGAACTGCGCGTGCCTTCGCAAGCGATCACAAGGTTCAGTTCGTCCCGGCTTTCAAATTCTTGTTTGAGTTGCTCAATCGTACCGCCCTTTTTGGACCGATCCACCCCGATACCGCCCATATCGAGCATGAAGTTGCGCATCATGCCCTGAAACAGAGTGTGCTTGCCCATGAAATTGGGCTGGACCTTTTCCTTATGCGTAGCCCCGGCGAAGAACACAAAGTCCCAATTGGAGGTGTGCGGCGCGCCAGCGATCACATATTTCTTGATGCTCTTGGGCAGCGAGCCCTCAATCTTCCAGCCCTTCCATGCGTAGATCCAAATGATGATCCGGCGTACGATGCGCGATAGCAGGGTGGGTTTGCGGGTCGGTTTGTCAGGCAAGCGTGTCTCTCCGTTAGTGACGCACTAGCAGTTACGTAACGGAAAGCGAGAGTTTTGGTTTAGCCGAATATGACAAAACCAAATCCTAAGAGAACGACCGCAACAAGCAAGACGGCAGAATAGCCATAAACCGGGGTTGTATCCAACAGCTCGGGCGCTCGCCAATCTACATAAGTCGGTTGTGGAGCCTTGCGGATATAGGACGAAAAGACGCCCTTCGCACTATCCATGTCTAAGGCATTTGTGCCTTCACCATCGAGCGCTCCGACAAGGATCGCTTCACGATGGCTATCAGCATTGCCATCGCGCCATTCGACGAGAAAACCGTCCTCCCGTTTTGCCGCTTGGATATAGTCCTCAGATGCGCGGGCAACGATTAGAAATTCCGCTTTGCCCAAGACAATGTCGTGCAGAAGATCAAATACTTCGCCCTCTGACGCAAATGGACGCTCTGTGATCGTATCAGTTGAAATCGTTAGGTCAGTCACATCCTAAACACACCAAATTGCGGTCGCTCGGCAATTGGCGCTTCCAATGTCGCGGCAAAGGCAAGGCCCAGCACATCACGGGTTTGGGCCGGATCGATCACCCCGTCATCCCACAGCCGCGCGGTGGCGTAATAGGGATTGCCCTCATCCTCGTATTTCTGGCGGATCGGGGCTTTGAAGGCCTCTGCTTCTTCATCGGACCAACTGCCCGCATCGCGGTGCACCGTTGCCAGCACGCTTGCCGCCTGTTCGCCGCCCATCACAGAAATGCGGGCATTGGGCCAGGTGAACAGGAAACGCGGAGAATAGGCTCGCCCGCACATGCCGTAATTGCCTGCGCCGAAGCTGCCGCCGATCACCACCGTAACCTTGGGTACCGTGGCGGTCGCAACAGCCGTCACCAGCTTCGCGCCGTGCTTTGCGATCCCTTCAGCCTCATACTTTCCGCCGACCATAAAGCCCGAGATATTCTGCAAGAACAGCAACGGAATCCGGCGTTGTTGCGCCAGTTCGATGAAGTGCGCGCCCTTTTGCGCGCTTTCGCTGAAAAGGACCCCCGCATTGGCCAGAATCGCCACCGGCATGCCCCAGATATGCGCAAAGCCGCACACAAGGGTGGAGCCATATTGCGCCTTGAACTCGTGAAACTCGCTGCCATCAACCAGCCGCGCGATCACTTCCTTGACGTCATAAGGCGCGCGGACATCGTCAGGGATGATGGCGTAGAGATCATCCGCATCGAACTTGGGCGGACGCGGGTCTTTCAGCGCCACATCGCTCGCCGCGCCTGTGTTCTCTCCCAGATGGCTGACGATATCGCGCACGATGGTGAGCGCATGCTCGTCATTCTCGGCAAGGTGATCGACCACGCCCGATTTCTTGGCGTGCAGATCGCCTCCGCCCAGATCCTCGGCGGTAATTTCCTCCCCCGTCGCGGCTTTCACCAGTGGAGGTCCGGCAAGGAAGATCGTGCCCTGATTGCGGACAATCACCGTCTCGTCCGACATCGCAGGGACATATGCGCCGCCCGCCGTGCAACTGCCCATGACACAGGCGATTTGCGGGATGCCTTGGGCCGACATATTCGCTTGGTTGAAGAAGATGCGGCCAAAGTGATCGCGGTCAGGGAATACCTCTGCCTGATGCGGCAGGTTCGCTCCGCCGCTATCGACCAGATAGATGCAGGGCAGACGGTTCTCCATCGCGATTTCCTGCGCGCGCAGATGCTTCTTGACCGTCATCGGATAATAAGTGCCGCCTTTGACCGTGGCATCATTACACACGATCATCACCTGACGGCCCGACACCCGCCCGATCCCAGCGATCAGCGACGCGCCGTTGATGTCGCCTTCATACATGCCGTTGGCGGCAAGCTGGCCGATCTCGAGGAAGGGCGAGCCGGGATCGAGCAGCCGCTCCACCCGCTCACGCGGCAGCAATTTGCCGCGCGACACATGGCGCTCGCGGCTACGCTCTGGCCCGCCCAGCGCGGCCTCGGCAACAGCAGAGCGCAGATCGTCGGCCAGAGTTTTGTTGTGTGCAAATCGCGCCTTCGTGTCAGGCGCTTCGCGGTCGAGCGTGGATGTGAGAACAGGTGCGGTCATCCCGCCGCTCCAATCAGCTCGCGCCCGATCAACATCCGCCTGATTTCGTTCGTGCCCGCGCCGATGTCGAGCAGCTTGGCATCGCGCATGTAGCGTTCGACCGGCCAGTCGAGCGTGTAGCCCGCGCCGCCCAGTGCTTGGACGCTCTCGGCAGCAACGCGAAACGCGTTTTCCGATGACAGCAGGATCACGCCCGCAGCATCAAAGCGTGTCGTGTTGCCCGCATCACACGCCTTCGCGACGGCGTAAGTATAAGCGCGCGCGGATTGCAGCGCGACATACATATCTGCGACCTTGGCTTGCATCAGCTGGAAACTGCCGATGGGTTTGCCGAACTGCTTGCGCTCGCGCAGATAGGGAATGACCGTGTCCAGACACGCCTGCATAATGCCCAGCTGCAATCCGGCCAGCACCACGCGCTCGTAATCCAGCCCGCTCATCAACACGCCCACGCCGCCGTTCAGCGGCCCCATGATCCGGTCTTCAGGAATGTGGCAATCGTCAAACACCAGCTCTGCCGTGGGCGAGCCGCGCATGCCGACCTTTTCGATCTTCTGACCGATGGAGAAGCCTTCATCGCCCTTTTCGATCAGAAAGGCGGTGATCCCGCGCGATCCCGCCTGCCCGTCGGTCTTGGCATAGACCACCAGCGTGTCAGCCTCGGGCGCATTGGTGATCCAGAATTTCGTACCATTCAGGACATAACCACCCTGAACTGCTTCGGCCTTCAGCTTCATCGAGACTACATCCGAGCCAGCACCGGCCTCGCTCATCGCCAGCGATCCGACATGCTCGCCCGAAATCAATCCGGGCAAATATTTCGCCTTCTGATCATCATTGCCCCAGCGGCGGATCTGGTTGAGGCACAGATTCGAATGCGCGCCGTATGACAGGCCGAGCGAGGCGCTGGCCCGGCTGATTTCTTCCACCGCGATCACATGTTCCAGATAGCCAAGGCCCAGCCCCCCGTCTTTTTCTTCCACGGTGATGCCGTGCAGACCCAGCGCGCCCATGGGCTGCCACAATTCGCGCGGGAACCAGTCTTCCCGGTCAATCTTGTCGGCCAGCGGCATGATCTGCTCGTCGGCAAACCGGCCAACGCTGTCGCGGATCATTTCGGCGGCTTCGCCAAGCTGGAAATCGAAATCGGGGGTGGCGCGCATTGTTTCTCCCTTGCGGCGTGGCCGTGCGGCACCTCGCCTTACCTTGCTGGTTGGGCTGGCTCATAACAGGGCGCAGGGCAAGAGCAAACCGGTTGCAGGTGAAACCTCTGGTAGGTCGAGGACCCCGGCGGCCCGGCACAGAGCCTTGAAGTTTGTACAAATCTCCCGGGAGGCTATAGGGTCGCCAACGAGGATTTACGGCGTGCATTCTAACGATCTTACATTATGGCCGACGGGCAAAGCGCCAGCGGCTGATTTTTGCGCCGAGGATCAGCGCCTGAACATCATGGCCAGCTTTGGCATGGACGCGCTGGAAGGCGATCCCGAACTTGCTGCAATCGCAAGGTTCGCAGCGCAATTGTGCAATGTGCCGATTGCGCTGGTGAGCCTGGTCGAGGAAGAAAGACAGCGGTTCCTGGTCCGCGAGGGGACGCAGGAAACACAGACTCCGCGTTCGACCAGCTTTTGCGCAAAAGCTATGCTGGGCAGCGATGTTCTGGTGGTGCCCGACGCACTGGATGATCCCGCATTCCGTGATTACGATCTGGTTCACAATCCCCCGTATCTGCGGTTTTATGCAGGTGCTCCGCTAATTTCGGCTGAAGGCGCACCGCTGGGGGCCTTGTGCCTGATTGATCCCGAACCTCGTGCAGAGGGACTGAGCGCGTTTCAACAAGACGGACTGCGCGTGCTGGCCCAGGCCGTGATGCGCCGCCTTTACGCGCACCGTCAGCAAATCGAAGCGGAAGCAACGATTGCCCGTACCGAGCTTCAGTTCAGGATTCTGGCCGATTCCATTCCCGACATTGCCTGGTCAGCCACTGCGGGGCCAAAATTCGACTATTTTAATGCGCGCTTCACCGAAGTGACAGGTGCCCCTGTGCCGTCGGCTGCGGACGATTGGCGCGCGGTTATCCATCCTGATGATTATGACGCATCACTGAAAAAGCTGGAGCAGGCCTTCGCTACCGAAACCCAGTTCGAGGATGAGTGGCGGTTAAGGCTGGCCGATGGCACATATCGATGGGTCATTTCGCGGGCGATACCTGCCCGTCATGATTCTGGACCCACCCGTTGGTTCGGTACGCTGACCGATATCGATGATGGCCGCAGATTGTCCGAAGATCGCGAATTGCTGGCAGGCGAACTCGCGCACCGGATCAAGAATATCTTTGCTGTGATTTCTGGCCTGATCAGTTTGCGCGCGCGCGGAGACGAAAAATTGCTGAAGTTTGGCGACGAGCTCAATGCGACCATTCAGTCCCTGAGCAGAGCACAAGGCTTTATTGATCCATTGAGCGGTGATGGGGCTGAATTGCTCGGCCTGCTGAATTCTCTGATGGCACCCTATGCCACCGGTCACGAAGCCTTGGTTACTGTCAGCGGGGACGCGGTCAGCTTTGGGGCGAAATCTGCCACGCCGCTGGCACTGGTGTTTCACGAACTGGCGACCAATGCTGCAAAATATGGTGCCCTGTCTCAGGAGGGCGGCCGGGTCGACATAACGGTGGGCAAGATTGGCGATGCGGTGCAGATAGATTGGCGCGAAAGCAGTGGACCCGAAGTCAACGCCCCGCAGAGCGAAGGGTTTGGATCGCGGTTGATTACGCGATCTGTGACAAACCAGATGAGTGGAAAGATTGAACGAAACTGGTTGCCGCAGGGTCTGCACACCAGGATCATCATACCGCGCGAACAGCTCGCAAGCTGAGCTGCGCCTGAGACGTGCCGGGTTGCAGTACACTTGGCTCGGGCCGCCATTGGCCCTAGTAACAGGGCCGGCCGCCCACAAAGCGGGCAAGCCTGGGTGACGGGGATTGGGAAAAGACACATGCTGACTAAACCACTGATCCATGTGTGCAGCGCTGCGATGCTGATCGCCTGCACGGCCTGCAACTCGCCCCAGCCAGGCAACAACCCCGATTTTTCCGAGACTGCATCAGGCGGCCAGCCCAGTGATACGTTGGCCGATGATGGTGCAAGTACGCCTGGCACAGCGACTGAGGCAGGGGCTGCACAGGGGCAAAGCGGTCCCTTGCTCGATATGACGGGCACAGGATGGCGGGTCACTGGCGAAGACGGCTCGATCTACACCAGTTTCCTCGATCCGGACGGAAACTATCGTGATTTTCGAAATGGCACTCTGTGGCAGACCGGAACATGGGAACGCCGCGGCGATGGCCGGTTGTGCTTCACGCCTGATGATGAAGACCGCGTGGGCGAATGCTGGACCAATGATCCGCCGATCGATGACGGTACGATGCTCACTACCAATGATGCCGGCCGCACGATAGAATTGCTCCGCGTAACCTATATTCCCGCCGAAGAGGCCTGATCCGATCTCGCAACCACCGCTGATCGAATTTTGTAAAGTTGCGCGTCATTACGGTGATGTTGTGGCCGTTGGCGGAGTCGATACAACCATCGATCAAGGAAGCTTTGTTGCATTGGTCGGGGCATCAGGGTCGGGCAAATCAACGCTGCTCAAGATGGTCAACGCGCTGGAACAACCCAGCAGCGGATCGGTGATGTTCGGAGGTGAAGATGTCACCACCCTGCCCCCGCCCGCACTGCGCCGCCGGATCGGCTATGTCTTTCAGGGTATAGGCCTGTTCCCGCACATGCCGGTGGGCGAAAATATCGCGATCGGCCCGCGATTGGGCGGAGAGCGGCTGACACTGGATCGCATCGCCGAATTGCTTGAACTGGTCGAGCTGGACAGCGATATGGCTAGCCGCCTGCCTGACGAACTGTCAGGCGGCCAACGCCAGCGGGTAGGCGTGGCGCGCGCCTTGGCCAATGATCCGAGATTGCTGTTGATGGACGAACCTTTCGGAGCGCTTGATCCGATCACCCGCGATGCACTGGGCAATACCGTCCGGGCACTGCACGACCGGCTCGGCCTGACCACCGTAATGGTGACCCATGACATGGCCGAGGCGCTGTTGCTGGCCGACCGCGTCATGGTGATGGATGCCGGACAGATCGTTGCCGATGAAGCGCCGCGCGCGCTGCTGGCTGGCGCCGGCGGTCCCATTGCGCAGGGGCTGGTGGCGGTGCCGCGCGATCAGGCAGAACGTCTGGCTGCGCTGGAAAAGGGGGCAGACCCCGCTCTCTTGCCGCCCGAAGAGACAAGCCGGGATGATGCAGTCCAAACGCGAGACGAGGCGAGATGAGCGGCTTTGAAACCGCCTTGTGGAACTTGGGGCCGCAGCTTGCCGCCCACGTTCTGCTGGCTGCTTCTGCCATTGCCCTTGGCATTGCCGTGGCGCTGCCTGTTGCCGTCTGGGCGAGCCGTTCATCAACAGTTGCGCGCATTGCGCTGGGCTTTGCGAGCCTGGTACAGACCATTCCGGCGCTGGCTCTGCTGGCGCTATTCTTTCCGATATTGTTATCGCTGAGAGCCGTGTTCGGCGAAGGCCTGCCAACGCTCGGGTTTCTGCCTGCGCTGCTGGCGCTGGCGCTTTATGCTTTGCTGCCAATCCTGCGCAATGCCGTGACCGCGCAAGCCAATCTCGACCCCGGCGTGCTGGAGGCAGCAGACGGCGTCGGCATGACCAAATGGCAGAAACTGCGTCTGGTCGAGGCCCCGCTTTCCGCCCCATTCGTGATGGCCGGCATTCGCACCGCATCGGTGTGGACCATTGGCGCAGCAACATTGGCCACCACCATTGGTCAGCCGAGCCTGGGGGACCCCATTTTTGCCGGTTTGCAGACCCAGAACTGGGCTCTGGTGCTGGCGGGATGTGTGGCATCGGCAGGGTTGGCTTTGGTGGCCGATGCATTGCTCGGCCTGATCGAGCGCGGCCTTGCCAAGCGCTCACCCGCGCTTTGGCTGGGCGGCCTTGCAGTGGTCACCCTTGGCATTGGCGCGGCACTGTGGATGCAATTTGCCGACCGCAGCGAAGACCGCGTGGTGATTGGCGCCAAACAATTTTCCGAGCAATATATTCTTGCCCGACTGATCGGCGGACAACTGGAGCGCAACGGGATCGCAGTGGAGTACCGGGACGGGTTGGGGTCTGCGGTGGGCTATAGCGCCGTGACCAGCGGCGACATCGACATTCTGGTCGACTACACCGGCACTGTCTGGACCAATCAGATGAAGCGGACCGACAATCCGGGTCGGGCCGAAATGCTCGACCAGATCATCGCCTGGCAGGAAGGCAATGGCGGGCCCTTCGTGGCGGGCAAGCTGGGTTTTGAAAACGCTTATGGGCTTGCCATGCGCGAAGATGCCGCTGAGGAGCGAGGCATTGTCACAATCGATGATCTGCGCACTTTTGCCCCCGACATGGCGATTGGCGGCGACCCTGAATTCTTCGAACGGCCCGAATGGCTGGCCGTGCGCGAGGCGTACAGTCTGCGCTTTGGCGAGCGGCGCAATTTCTCCGCCACCTTCATGTACAATGCCCTGCGTTCAGGCGATGCCGATGTAATCAGCGCCTACACCTCCGACGGGCGCATTGCAGCAGACAATCTGGTGATTCTGGAGGACACGCGCGAGGCCTTCCCCGGCTATGATGCGATCATTCTGGTCAGCCCTGACCTTTACGCCGATACCCGCAAGATCGAGGCACTGGCGCCGCTGATCGGCACAATCGATGTCGAAGCAATGCGCGCGGCAAATTTGATGGTTGATCGGGACGACGACAAGCTGAGCCCGACCCAGGCCGCCAGAATTCTGGCGCGAACCATCGGGCTGGATTAAGCGCGGCTTAGCTCGCTTTACGCCAGACCTGCGTCTGGCAAAACGGGCCGATGCACCCCTTCACCTCCAGCACATTGGCACCTTTGCGGCGCAGGATACTGCGATAGCTTTTGCCGGTGTTGGGATCATAAATCCGTCCGCGCCACAGATCGCCATCCTGCTTGAAACCGGTTAGGATCGGCAGGCCGAGCAGCTTGCGAGTGCGCTTGGAAGCGTCAGGGTTATAGATGTCGCGCTGATCGGCGCCATCAGGCGGCGTGACAAGAAACTTGGCAATGCGCCCGCAGGTACTGGCACCGCAATCGCCAATCGCAACGACAGCATCCTTGTCTTCGGTTATCCAGCGCCCGTTGATCGGGTCTGCGGCGATGGCTGGGCTGGCCAGAAAGGCTGCGGCAATAACGCCTGCCTTCGCGGTTTGCTTGATCATTGCACGGGCCAGCATGGCATTCTCCTTAAGTTCTTGGATTTAATACGCGCAAAGCAGCATTCTGGTTACAGGAATTTTATCCCGCACCGGCGAAGCCCGCTGCTTGTGGCCATCCAGGTGCGGCAAGCCCCATCACCTTGAACAGATCGCCCATCTGGTCAGGCGCGACCAGGCGGTGATGCTGGCGCATGATGCGGGCCGCTTGGTCGGGCGAAGCCGATTGAGCGAGCGCCTGCGCCCGTGCGTCAATGCCCATCGCTTGCAGCCATGAACCTTGCCCCATCAGTCCGCACAGCTGCGCTCCGCGCTGCACCGCGACTTGCGACAGCGTTTCGAAATCCACATGCACGGTCAGATCGGCGGTTCCGGGATGGGCGAAGACATCGACTTTCTGGTGCGCCTGGATCGCCTGAAAGGTGGAGCCGGGCTGCAATTGCAAATACCCATAATCCACGATCAGCGCCGCCCCGCCTTGCGCAACCAGTCGATCTGAAATCTCGCCAGCATAAGTTGCGCTGGCCGGACTGGTTTCCACCAGCGTCCCTGCTGATGCATCGCGCAAAGCAGCAGGTACGGCGCTGTCCATCGGCCTGTCTCCGGCAACAAAGACAAAGGTATCCCCGTCCAAGCCCACCAGCCGCTCCCGCCAGCCCTGTTCGGTCGCAATCAGCTGGCGAATGGGCAGCGCATCGAAGAATTCATTGGCCACCAGCAGGATCGGGCCGTCGTCCGGCACACTCGACAAATCGTGATGGTGCTGCACCGCGGGTAAGGCTGCTGACTGGACTGTGCGCAGCGCGGCGGACCCCTCGATCAGATGCACCTGTGGGTTTAGACCGCCTGTGGTGCTTGCTGATTGCGCCGCCTCGCCAAGGCGGGCCATGGCCCCCAGTGCATCGCGCGCCAGCGTGCCACGACCGGGGCCAAGTTCGACATAATGGACGCACTCGGGCTGGCCTGCCCGCAACCACATGTCGGCCAGCCACAGGCCAATCAGCTCGCCGAACATCTGGCTGATTTCGGGCGCAGTGATGAAGTCACCCCTGTCGCCCAGTGGATCGCGCGCGTTGTAGTAACGCGCATTGCTTTCACCCATATACTGGGCGAGCGAGATCGGGCCATTTGTGCGAATCAGGCGGCGAAAAACATCCGCCTGATCGGCTGGGGACATATCGGCCACTGGAGCCGTTACCGCTGGTCGGGCACACCAGCCCCACTGGCTGTGGCAGGGCTCTTCCGGGCCAACGCATAAGCGGTGACCGCAACGCCTGCCAGGATCAATGGAATGGTCAGCCATTGGCCCATGGAAAGGCCGGTCCGCTCGGCAAATTCGGCCAATTGAACATCGGGTTGGCGGAAAAATTCATTGGTGAAACGGGCCGCACCCATCATCAGGGTGAACAGGCCAACCAGCAATCCGGGGCGGTAGCGTGCACGCGTAAACCAGAACAACACAGTCAGGATGATCAGGGGGACCAATCCTTCCAGCGCCGCCTGATACAGCTGGCTGGGATGGCGGGCCTGATCATCGGCCATGGGGAACACCATCGCCCATGCAACGTCGCTGGGCCTGCCCCATAGCTCTCCATTGATGAAATTTGCCAACCTTCCCAGCAGCATGCCCATCGGAACGCTGACCGCAATATAATCGCACACGCGAATGAAATCCAGCTTGCCGCGCTTTGCCACAAAGGCAATCGCCACCAACACGCCAACCAGGCCACCGTGGAAGCTCATGCCCCCTTCCCACAGCTTGAGCACATCAAGCGGATTCGACCAGATTTCCGGCTTGTAAAAAATCGCATAGCCCAGGCGGCCACCGAGGATGACCCCCAGAGTGCCATAGAAAAACAGATCATCTGCGTGCCGCTGGGCCAATGGAGCGCCGGGCGCCTTGATCATCTTGGACAGGTGCCAATAGGCAAAGATGACACCGATCAGATAGGCCAGCGAGTAATAGCGCAGCTGGAACGAGCCGATCTCGAACAGATAGGGACGCAGGCCCAGGTTCTCCCAGAAAATCGGATCGGAAACTGTATTTGCAGCGAGTAGTGACAGCACGAAGCGAACCCCTTAATAGCCTGCGGTGACGCGATGGCACGTCAGCCGCGCGGCTTTTGGCACAGCGGAGGATTTGGGGGAAGCCTACGCAGCCGGACAAACTGCACTTAGCGTTCATGCAAGGCAGATTGTTCCGGTCAATGGAGAGGAGTGAAGATCTAAATGCCCACACAGTTGGACACCGCGCTTTCGCAAATTGTAGAGGCTCTGCAACAGCCCGGTCAGCCGTTCGAAACCACCCCGTTTGAACGTGATGGCGTGACCATGCCGGCCTTCAAGGGTGCTCCACCCAGCCTGGCCCATTTTTTCGCGCATTTCTGCAATGAGCACAAGGATCTGACCTTTCTGGTCGATGGCGATCTGCGGCTGACTTTCGGCGAATGCTGGGTCGCGGCAAGCCATGTGGCCGCAGGCCTGGCACAAAACCACGGTGTCAAGAAAGGCGACCGGGTTGGTATCGCTGCGCGCAACTCTGCCAATTGGATCATCTCCTATATGGGGATCATCCTGTCAGGTGGTTGCGCCACGCTGCTGAACGGCTTCTGGTCGGGTGACGAGCTGGCTTATGGCATTCGCCTGGCTGAATGCGACGTGGTGCTGGTCGATGCTGGCCGCGCCAAGCGTCTGGACGGCACCGATCATTCGGCAAAGCTGGTCATGATGGATCATGATTGCGCGCCCGAAAAAGGCCTGTCACAAATCTGGGCCACCGGTGACACTGCCATGGCCATGCTGGGCGAACTGGGCCCGGACGATATTGCAACGATTTTGTACACCTCCGGCTCAACCGGAAATTCCAAGGCCGCCTGGTCAGACCACCGCGGCGTGATCCACGGTGTGATGAGCTATGTCACGCAGAGCGCCATGGCCAAGTTTTATATGGAGTCCAAGGGCGAGGATATGAGCGCCCAGCCCTGCGCATTGATTGCAGTGCCGCTGTTCCACGTCACCGGCGAAGTGCCCTTGTTCCTGCAAAGCTTCGCCATTGCCCGCAAGCTGGTGATGATGCCGCGCTGGGATGCGCGCGAGGCGATGCGTTTGATGGCCGAGGAGAAGGTCACCTATTTCGTCGGCGTTCCGCTGATGAGCTACGAAATTGCCACCCATCCTGATCGCGAACAATTCGACCTGTCCGCCTGCAAGAGCTTTGCTGCTGGTGGCGCCCCGCGCCCGACCGAGCACGTCACCAAGATCAAGGAAGCCTTCCCCGGTGGCTTCCCGTTGCTCGGCTATGGTCTGACCGAAACCAATGCGGTTGGCTGCGGCAATTTCAACGAGAACTATCTCGCCAAACCGGGTTCAACCGGAACGCCGACCCAGCCGATGGTCGATCTTGCCATTCTGGACAATGACGGCAATCCGCGGCCTCAGGGCGAAGTGGACGAGGTCTGCATTCGCTCGGTCGCCAATTTCCGCGGCTATTGGAAAAATGACGAGGCCACCGAAGCGGCCTTCACCAAGGATGGATATTTCCGCACCGGCGATCTGGGGTATGTCGATGAAGATGGCTATCTGTTCATCGTCGACCGCAAGAAGGACATCATCATCCGGGGCGGCGAAAACATCTCATGCATCGAGGTCGAAGAAGCAATCTACGCGCATGACGATGTCGCTGAATGCTCTGTTTTCGGCCAGCCTGACGAACGGTTCGGCGAAGTGCCGGCAGCGGTTTATCACTTGACCGAAGGCGCAACGCTATCTCCTGCGCAATTGCGCGAGTTCTTGCTGGAGAAAATCGCTCCGTTCAAGATCCCGCAAGAGCATATGATGGTCGAGGCGAAAGATGATTTGCCGCGTCTGGGCACCCAGAAAATCGACAAACGCTCTGTCAAGGCAGCCTTTGAAGACATGATGGCGAAAGCCTGAGTGGATGGTTGCCTGATATCACCCTAGCCAACAGGTCTTCATGAACGCTCAACGCATACCCAACCAGCGCGCCATTGCCGACCGGCGTCAGATGTCTGCCGGCATAGCCGATCTGGTTGAGGAGAAGGGCGAGGGAGCGCGCGGCGATATCGTTGCTTTGCTGCGCGCTGCGCTGGAGGCTGGGCAAGCGGAAATCACGCGGCGGCTGGAAGAAAAACCGTCAGCCGGGCACGAGTGTACGGCTGGTCAGGCGTTTCTGATCGATCAGATCGTGCGGGTGATCCATGACCACGTCACTACGCACATCTATCCTCCGGGCAATCGCTCTTCTGCCGAACGGCTCGCGATCCTGGCGGTCGGTGGATATGGGCGCGCTGAAATGGCGCCGCATTCCGACGTTGATATCGGTTTCATCACTCCGACCAAGCGCGCACCCTGGTGTGAGCAGGTGATCGAGGCGATGCTTTATCTGATGTGGGATCTGGGGCTCAAAGTTGGCCATTCCAGCCGCACAGTGGATGACACCTTGCGCATGGCGCGTGAAGATCTGACCATCCGTACAGCCCTGCTGGAAGGGCGCTTTGTCTGGGGCGATCAAGCGCTGTATGACGAGACATCGCAGCGTTTCTGGGCCGACGTGGTCAAGGGTAGCGAGCGGCAGTTTCTTTCTGAAAAGCTGGAAGAACGCAACGCGCGGCACAAACGCATGGGTGACAGCCGCTATGTGGTCGAACCCAACGTCAAGGACGGCAAAGGCGGCCTGCGCGATGTCCAGACCCTCTACTGGATTGGCAAATATATTCACAAGGTGCGCAGCGGGGCCGAGCTGGTCGATGTCGGCCTGCTGACCAAGCTGGAATATCGCAGCTTGCGGCGTGCAGAGGGCTTTCTTCTGGCGGTGCGATGCCATCTCCACACCCTTACCAATCGGGCAGAGGACCGGCTGACCTTCGACTTGCAGCGACAAGTGGCTGAACGGATGAATTTTGCCGACCGTCCCGGCAAGAGTGCCGTCGAACGCTTCATGCAATTCTATTTCCTGCAGGTGAAGCGGGTGGGCAGCCTGACTGGCGTATTCCTCGCCCATCTTGATGCGGAATTTGCGAAAAAACGCGCCCGCACCGGCTTCTTTGCCGGGTGGAACCAGAAACCGCGCGACATCAAAGGTTACAGCGTGTTTGGCGGCAAGATTGCTGCCCCATCAGACGAATGGTTCAAAAAAGATCCGGTGCGGCTGGTCGAGATTTTCCAGATTGCTGAGAGCGAAGGGCTGGAAATCCACCCCGACACCATGCGGCAGGCCGATCGCGACAGCGCGCTGATCACTGCGGCAGTGCGCAAGGACAAGCGCGCCAACGCATTGTTTCTTGACCTGTTGAGCGGCCGAAATGATCCGGAAACGGTGTTGCGCTGGATGAATGAAGCAGGCGTGTTCGGCCGCTTCGTTCCCGATTTTGGCCGGGTCAACGCGCAGATGCAGTTCGACATGTATCACCACTATACCGTCGACGAGCATACTATCCGTGCCATCGGTCTGCTCAACAAAATCGAAAAGGGCGAACTGGCTGACGATCATCCCCGCGCCACGCGGCTGATCCACAAGGTGACGTCGCGCCGCGTCGCCTATGTCGCGGCCCTGTTGCACGATATTGCCAAGGGCCGTGGCGGCGATCACTCCGTACTGGGCGCCGAAGTTGCTCTCAAACTGTGCCCGCGCTTTGGCCTTAGCGCGGCGGAAACCGATCTGGTCGCCTGGCTGGTGCGCGCGCATCTGTTGATGAGCGCGACCGCCTTCAAGCGCGATCTGACCGATCCCAAGACGATCGAGGATTTCGTTGCCGAAGTGCAGAGCGTGGAACGCTTGCGCCATCTGGCCATCCTGACCGCCGTCGACATTCGCGCCGTCGGGCCCGGCACCTGGAACAGCTGGAAAGGGCAATTGCTGGGCGAATTGTTCGATGCAGCGCAGGAACGCCTGAGGTTGGGCCACATGCGTCATGGCCGCAAGGAACGCGTCGCAGCCAAGCAGAAGATCGTGGCGGATTTGCTGGGCGACAAGGCCGGTTTGGTCGCGGATGTCGGCAGCCAGCTAGACGATGCCTATTGGATTGCCGAACCCGAAGATGTCATCGCTCTTAATCTCGTACAATTTGAAGCTGCCCAGAAGCTGGATCACCAGCTGTCGATCCATTGCGAGGTCTATCCCGAACGCGGCGCCACCCTGGTCAGTGTGATCGCGGCCGACCATCCTGGGCTTTTTTACCGCATTGCTGGTGGCATCCATTTGGCTGGTGCTAACATCATCGATGCCCGGATCCACACCACAAAAACGGGCTGGGCGATGGACAATTTCCTGGTGCAGAATCCGGTTGGTGAGCAGTTCAATGAAGATTCTCAGCTGGAACGGCTCGAAAGCTCCATCAGGGATGCGCTGGCCAACCGCATTGAGCTGGTTCCGCGGCTGGCCAAACGTCCCCTTGCACATAATCGCGCCAGCGCGTTCAAGGTCGCACCGCGAGTGAATTTCGACAACAATGCCTCGGGTCGTTTCACCGTTATCGAAGTCAATGCACGCGATCGGCCCGCCTTGCTCAACAGGCTCGCCCGCGCATTGTTTGAATCCAATCTGGTGGTGCATTCTGCACATATCACTGCCTATGGCGAGCGCGCTGCCGACACATTCTACGTGACCGATTTGATGGGCGATAAGGTCACATCCGATGATCGCTTGTCCGAGATCGAGCAACGGTTACTGCACGAGGCAAGCGACCAGCGCCAAAGGCAACTTGAAAAGGTCTGACGCTCGCTTGCAAAAGCGGGTTGAATTTGACGTGTGGCCCGTTAGAGGCCTGCCCATACAGGTTTGAGGAGACCCCCATAATGAAACGTACCGCTTCGCGCGGCACGCTGGCACTTTTGCTGGCGGGCGCTGCCATGGCCCCATTTACCGCCGCTGCACAGGATGCCGGCGCAGATAATCAGGCCATCGAGAATACCACCGTTGGTGGAGATGATGCCACCGACACAGGCAGTGCGCTTGATGCGTTCAACACCATCGTTGTCACCGGCACCAAGACGCAGAATGCAGAGAATGTGCAGGACATTCCACTGGCCGTCACTGCGTTCAATTCCGATACGCTCGAAGCGCTGAAGGTTCGCGACATCCAGGGACTGACTTTCTCAGCTCCTAATGTGTCGCTCGATCAGATCGGGACCAGCCGCGGCCAAGCCAACTTCTCGATCCGCGGCCTTGGCATCAACAGCTCGATCCCTTCGATTGATCCGACCGTCGGCGTCTTTGTGGACGGGGTTTACCTCGGCATCAATGGAGGTGTCGTGTTCGACCTGTTCGATCTGGACAGCGTTGAAATCCTGCGTGGACCGCAGGGCGTTCTGTTCGGCCGCAATGTCACCGGCGGTGCAGTGCTGATCAACACCGGCAACCCGACCGAGTATCTTACCGGCAAGTTTCGTGCCGCGGTCGACGGCCCGCTTCTCGACGGTGGCCGTGGCGGCGCAAACTACACCGTGTCCGGCGTTGTTTCCGGCCCGCTGGTCGAAGACAAGCTGCTGTTCAAGCTGGGCGCCTATTACAACAATGATGAGGGTTACTTTACCAATTTGTTCGATGGGTCCAATCACGGCGGGGCGGAAACCTACATTCTGCGCGGTGCACTGGAAGCGCGGTTGGGCGATCTGACCCTGACCGGCAAGGTCGATTATTTCGACAGCGAAGGTGATGGCCCGAGCGCCCAGAACCGCGGCACATTTGATCGTACGACCTTCGATTTTGCGATCGACAACCCCGGTTCCTACACCAATGAAACACTCAACACCTCACTGACGGCGGAATGGGAAATCGGTCCTGGCACGCTGACCAATGTCTTTGGCTATCGCGATTACGAGGCGACCACAGATGCCGATATTGATGCCTTGCCGGCCTTCATCTTCCATTCGAGCACTGAAACTGCGCAGGACCAGATTTCCAACGAGATCCGTTACGCCGTCTCGACCGACCTGTTTGACCTGACCGTCGGCGGTTTCTATTTTGATCAGCGCCTAGAATACACCGAATTGCGCGACATCCCGGTTGCAACCCCGCTGACCTTTTTTGGGGGCGGCGCACAGGATCACGAAGTGCTTGGCCTGTTTGCCAACGGCCAGTTTTACCTGACCGATGGCTTCTCGGTCATCGGCGGTATTCGCTGGAGCCAGGAAACCAAGGATGCCGACATCACCTTTATCCGCCCGCGTCCGGAATGTTCAGTGCTGCAAGGCACCTGCCCCACTACCGGCACAAACGGCTTTATCCCGACTGAACCCAACGGGTTTTCCGACGAAGTACGCTTCCGCAATCTTTCGCCCAAGCTTGGCGTTCAATACGAATGGAACGACAGCCAGATTTACGCCCACTGGACCCGCGGTTACCGTTCAGGCGGATACAATTTCCGCATCACCGATATTCCGGTGTTCCAACGTGCAGTAGATGCCACGGGGAATTTCTTCTTCGATGAGGAGCGGGTCGACAATTACGAGATCGGAGGCAAGTTCCAGACCGTGGACGGGGCCTTCACTATCAACGTGGCAGCCTATATCACCGAAATTTCCGACTTGCAGCGCGAAGTGAACCTGGCCGACCCAGGCGCCGGCGTTGTCCAGAACGTGCTCAACACGGCTGATGCATCGATCTTTGGTATCGAGGCCGAGGCGCGCATGCGGGTGTCGGACTCGCTGATCGTTACCACGAATGTTGGCGTCATCGATGACAAATATGACGAAGTCTTCTTCGACATTTCGAGCGATGGCCTGGTCAATGAAGACGATCTGGACCTGCGTCTGCCGCGCGTACCCTCGGTCACATGGGGTGTGGGCGTGGTCCACGAACTGGCTTTGGGTAACAGTGAAATCCTGACCCGAGTGAACTACCAGTTCCGCGATGAATTCGCCTTCACCGACAACAATTTCGGCTTCATTCAGGAATCCGATAATCTCGAAGCGAACATCACCTGGAACACTCCATGGGATGGCTTCAGCCTGTCGGTGTACGGGCGCAATCTGCTGGACGAAGTGCAGGCTGGCGGCGACACGCAAGTGCCCTTCGGCACCGGCGCGTTCTCCAATGGTGTCAACCGTCCGTTCGATCCTTCCCCGGCAGCAGGCACATTCTCTCCGCTGTCCAAGGGTCGCCAGATTGGCGCGGAGCTGCAGTTCGAATTCTGATAGTGACGAGCCAGACCAATGGAAAAGGGCGTCCTGCGGGGCGCCCTTTTTCGTTTGCCGCAATGGTTCAAGTCAATCGCGGGCACCGAACAGTGCTGTGCCGACACGGATATGGGTGGCACCCAGCATGATTGCAGTTTCATAGTCGCCGCTCATACCCATGCTCAGGCCAGACAGACCATTATCATGCGCCAGCTTGGCCAGGAGGGCAAAGAACGGGGCAGCCTCTATCCCGGCGGGAGGCAGGCACATCAGCCCGGCAATCGGGATATCGGCGTCACGCGCACTGCCCAGCAGATCAGGTAAAGCCTCGATCGCGCAGCCGCCCTTCTGATCCTCGCTGCCAATATTGACCTGCACGAAACACGGCACGCGCCTGCCCGCTTTGTCCATCGCCTTGGCCAAAGCCTTGACCAGACTGGACCGATCAAGGGCATGGATGCAGTCAAACATGGCGACAGCATCGTCCGCTTTGTTGGATTGCAGCTGGCCGATACCGTGCAGTTTCACATCGGGATAACGCTCTCGCAGCGCGGGCCACTTGTCCTGCGCTTCCTGCACCCGATTCTCGCCAAACACACGCACACCCTGATCAAGCAATGGCTCGATCCGCTCAGGCGGCTGCGTCTTGCTGACCGCAATCAAAGTGATGTCATCGGGCTTGCGGCGCGATGCCTTGCACCCGCGAGCGATCTGGCTGCGGACTTCATCAAGCGGTGTATCGTATGGCGCATTCATATTTGCGCGCTATAGCGGCGCTGTAATGACGCGCCACCCCCTTCGCTTTGGCAAAGTGCCCAATCTCTGGCTGATCAGTGATGAGCGCAACGATAGGGCTCTTGATGGTGCACTGTCTGCTCTCCCCCGCGGCAGTGGGTTCATCTTTCGCCATTATCACTTGCCAGGCGCCGACAGGTTGGCGCGATTTCAAGCGCTTGCCAGGGTGGCGCGCGCCTGCGGACATACCGTAATTCTGGCCGATAGCGCCCTGACCGCGCGCGAATGGGGCGCCGATGGCATCTATGGCGCGCCGCGCGCGCTTTACCCCCGGCGACGCGACCTGATCCAGCTGGCAACCGTGCACTCCATGCGCGAGATCGGATTGGCCAACCGGATCGGGGCCGATGCGGTTTTGCTTTCACCTACCTTTTCCACCCGCTCTCACCCGGGATCGGCCACCTTGGGTCCGGTGCGTTTCCGAATGCTCGCACAGCATTCTCGCGTGCCGGTTATCGCCCTTGGCGGCATGGATGCCAACCGCGCTGCCGCACTGCAATGGCCGAGATGGGCGGCGATCGACGGTTTGAGTTGACGACGAGTCCCGGCTCTGCGATTCTTGGCCGCAGGGATGAAAAGGACGCGGCCCGGTGGGTCCGGGGATAGATATGGCAACACGAGCGGTCAGCACGAGGAAAGCGAAAGCGGATTGGCGCGCAGCCTTTCGCCGGTCCATGCGCCGTGCCGGGCAGATGGCGGGCGCTGCGATCCTGTTTGGTTTGATGATTTTCCTTGCCTTGTCGCTGGCCAGCTACACCCAGACCGACCCGTCGCCTTCCACCGCTGCATCGGGCAATGATCTGCAGAACTGGATGGGTGCAGCTGGCGCATGGGCGGCGGACCGGGCGCTGTTCTACTTCGGCTTGCCTTCCATCCTCCTGCTGCCGCTGCTGTATATCGGCGCGCGCAAGCTGTGGCGCGATTACGAACAGGAAGACGAAGAGCACAGCACGCGCTGGTGGCTGCCGCTGGGCATGCTGCTGGCGGCCATGGTGCTGATCGCAACGGTTCTGTCGCTGGCGTTTGACGGACCGGGTGGAACGTTGCCAGCCCAGCCCGGCGGGCTATCCGGCTTGCTGGGTGCCGGTGCGATAGAGGCCATCTCTGCCCGTTTTGGCGATGGCGCATCAGGCTGGGTTACCTTGGGATTGGCAACGCTGAGCCTGGCGGTTGGCGTCGGCCTGCTGACCCGCGTGTTTGCCATCGATTGGCGCGGCCTTCTGACCCTTCCCGAATTTGTGATCGAGCGCATCGCGCTGTTGCGCGGCGAGCGTGTCATTGACGAGGACAACAATTCGCGGATCGACCCGCCCAGGAAAGCGAAAGCCACAAAACGCGATAAAGCCTCTGACAAGCGGCCCGAGCCTGCCCCTCCGCGCCGGGCTCCGGAAATTACCGATCCGTCCGCGCCGCCCAAGAAGGCGGTCCTTGCCAAGACCAAGCAACGCGACATGTTCGCCAATTTCGAGCTTCCCAGCCTTGATCTGCTGGCCGAGCCTCCAGAAGACAACGCGCCCAAGCTCGACAAGATGGCGCTGGAACGCAACGCCCGCTTGCTGGAAAACGTGCTCGACGATTTCAACGTAAAGGGCGAGATCACCGCTGTGCGCACGGGCCCTGTGGTGACCATGTACGAGCTGGAGCCTGCCCCCGGCATCAAGGCCAGCCGGGTGGTTGGCCTGGCAGAAGATATCGCCCGCAACATGTCGGCCATTTCGGCCCGCGTTTCCCCCATCCCCGGCAAAACCGTGATGGGCATCGAATTGCCGAACGCAGACCGCCAGATGGTCGCGCTGCGAGAATTGGCGTCTTGCGCCGCCTTTGCCGAAAGCCGGGGCAGCCTGCCTATCATTCTGGGCAAGGATATTGCGGGCGAGCCGATCGTTGCCGATCTTGCCGCCATGCCTCACTTGCTTGTGGCCGGCACCACCGGTTCGGGTAAATCGGTCGGGCTCAACTGTATCATCCTGTCGCTGCTCTACCGCTTCACGCCTGCAGAGTGCCGGATGATCCTGATCGATCCCAAAGTGCTCGAACTGGCCAGCTACGACGATATTCCTCACCTGCTTTCGCCTGTTGTTACAGAGCCGCACAAGTCAGTGCGCGCCCTGAAATGGGCGGTTGAGGAAATGGAGCGCCGTTATCGCATGATGAGCAGCGTCAATTCGCGCAATATTGGTGGTTTCAATGACAAGGTTCGCGCCGCTGCTGCCAAGGGCAAGCCGCTGGGTCGCCGCGTTCAAACCGGCTTCGACCCCGATACAGGCGAAGAATTGTTCGAGGAAGAACAGCTGGATTACGAACCACTGCCGCAGATCGTCCTGATCGTTGACGAGCTGGCCGATCTGATGGTGACCGTGGGCAAGGAAATCGAAGTTCTGATCCAGCGCCTCAGCCAGAAATCGCGCGCTGCCGGGATCCATTTGATTATGGCAACGCAGCGCCCCTCGGTCGATGTCATCACCGGTGTGATCAAGGCCAATCTTCCCACCCGCATCAGCTTCAAGGTGACCAGCCGGATCGACAGCCGCACCATTCTGGGCGAGCAAGGCGCTGAACAGCTGCTGGGCAAGGGCGACATGCTGTACAAGCCCAACACCGGCGCGATGATCCGCGTGCATTGCCCCTTCGTGTCGGATGACGAGGTTGAGCATGTGGCTGATTTCTGGCGCGCCCAGGGCAAGCCGGAATATGTCGATGCAGTGACCGAGGAACCGGAAGACGGCGGCGGGCTGATTTTCGAGGATGACATGACCGCATCGGACAATCCGGACGAACGCAAATATCGCCAAGCCTGCCAGATCGTGATTGAAAACCAGAAGGCGTCAGGATCATGGCTTCAGCGGCAGATGGGCGTCGGCTACAACACGGCGGCCAAATGGATTGAACGGATGGAAAGCGAAGGGCTGGTCGGTCCCGCCAACCATGTCGGACGGCGCGAAATCTTCCGCGATCAGGACGGCAATCCGCTTTAAGAAAATGCCCGTGTAGGAAGGCAGCACTTGATGAACAGCGAACACCCATCCCCACTCGCAACCTATGGCGAGTGGATCGCGCATGCGCCGCGCCAATGGCCCGATGCAGCGCTGCACATCGCACGGCGTGCGGTCATCGATACACTCGGCTGCATGATGGCAGGTGCCCATGACAGCGCGCCCGAAAAACTCTGGCCGGTGGTTGCATCATGGGGGAGCGGCCCGTGCCATGTCGCGATGCGCGATGCCACATTGCCCGCCCCGATGGCTGCGCTTTATAATGGCACGGCAGCTCACGCGCTCGACTTTGATGACAATTTCGACCCGGCCAAGGCGCATGCCTCGGCTGTACTCGTCCCCGCATTGCTGGCGATTGGCGATGCGGGGGATCTAACCACCGACGCCCTGCATGATGGCTATATCTGCGGTCTGCAAATCATGGGGTTGGTGGGGCAGGCTGTAAACCCGTTTCACCGCAGCCGCGGCTGGCATGCGACTGGAACGCTGGGCGCAATTGGTGCTGCGGCTGGATGCGCGCGGATGCTGCAACTGAATGCCGAGCAGGCGGCGCACGCAATATCTCTTTCCACCAGCCTTGCCGGCGGTTTCATGAGCCAATTCGGATCCGACACGAAACCGCTACACGCAGGATTGGCCGCAGCTGGCGGAGTTCAGGCTGCGCTGTTTGCCCGCGCTGGCATTACCGCTGGCAGCCAGACGCTGGACGGGGAAAATGGCTTGCGCTGGCTGATGGTGGGCGGAGACGTCGAAGCTCTCGCAGTTGAGATGGAAGGCAAGGCGGAGCATGGGCAGACCATGCAGTTCAGCACCACACCTGTGGGTGAAACGCTGCACATTCTTGAGCATGGGCTGAAGGTCAAACGTTTCCCCAATTGCGGGAGCCTTCACCGCGCACTGGATGGATTGCTGGCCTTGATGGAGCAGCACAATCTTGGCGCCAGCGATGTTGACCGCGTGCTGGTCCGTGCGCCGGGTGCTCACTTGCGCAATCTGATGCATGAAAACCCGCAAACGCCAGCGCAGGCCAAGTTCAGCCTGGAATACAGTCTGGCCGCCGCGCTTCATGCGCGCGAAGTGGGTCTGCTGGACTATACGCCACAAGCCATTCACCGACCCGAAGTGCGCGCCCTGATGCCCAAAATCACCAAGGACTATATCGAGAAACTGGAAAGCGAATTTCCCACACAAGTGCATGTATTTCTGACCGATGGCACTCAGCACGAGATCGCCATACCGATGCCGGTCGGCAGCAAGGCGGTTCCCATGAGCGATACGCAATTGTGGATCAAGCTGGAAGCCTGCCTGGCGGCAGCGCAGGCGCAAGGCTTGAGCGTGACGGGCTACAATGCGCTAACCAAGCAGCTCGCAGCGCTTGACGAATATGGACCGGTGCGCCACCTGACGCAGGCAATGGCCGCCCAGCCGTAACGGCAGCGCGGCACAGCCAAACCGCTGGAAGCGAAAACAAATTACGTCGGAGCAGGGGCATGGACTCACACGATAGCGCACAAAAGGTCACGGTTCTGGTACTCGCGGCAAGCCGCGCCGGACCGGAAGATGCCGTTGCCGCTCTGCAGGACAAGAGCCACAAATGCCTGGTCGAGATTGATGGCGAGATCATGCTGGAACGCGTGGTCCGCGAGATTGCGGCCAGTCGTTATGCTGGCGATATCCATGTCTCGATCGAGCGCGAGGACATCTTGCGCCAGATCCCTCTGGTCGCGCGCATGATGGACGAAGGCAGGGTGCATTTCATCAGCGCTGGCGACAATCTGTTTGCCAGCATCACTGCGGCGGCGGAGACCATCGACAACCCTTATCCGCTGGTGGTTTCGACCGGAGACAATGCTCTTCACACCACCGAAATGTTCGACCATTTTTGTGCAGAAATACTGGCCAAGAAGCCAGATGCGGCGGTCGGTATGACTCCGGCAGCCACCATTCTGGAAGCCTATCCTGACGGAAAGCGCGCCTTCCATGAATTGAAGGACGGCGGTTGGTCGAGCTGCAATCTCTATGCAGCATCGTCAGCCAAGGCGGTTGATGCAGCCAAGGTTTTTCAAACCGGCGGACAGTTTGGCAAGCGCCCCATCCGCATCCTGAAGGCTTTCGGATTGCCGGTGATGCTGATGTACAAGTTCCGCTTGGCGACAATCCATGGGCTGGCTGATTACCTGTCCAAACGATGGGGCATTACGCTCAAAATCATATCCATGCCCTTTGCCGATGCCCCGATTGATGTCGACAATCCGGGAGATTTCACTCGCACCGAAGCGATTTTGCAAAAGCGCCGGTCAAGCTAGGCGGCGATCCGCACCCGAGCGCTGCTCACCTACTTCAACAAACAAAACCGCCACCCTGCACATTGGCAGAGCGGCGGTTTGATATCGTTCGCCGACCACCATGAAGGCGGCACCGGCGAAAGGTCTTATTTAAGGTCGTCGGCCGAAATCGTGGTGTATTCGGTCGCGGCAATGCGGTTCTTTTCCATTTCCTCAGCGGGTGATGGGACCAGACCGATCTTGCTGAGCGGACCATCATTCTGCCACATCTGTGTCCATTGACCCAGGAATTGCGCCAGACCCGGGATCGCGTCGATATGCGCTTTCTTCACATAGACATACAATGGGCGGGCGCCTGGGTAAGAGAAGTTCGAGATGTTCTCGTAGGTCGGCTCAACCCCGTTCATGGTGAGGCCCTTCACCTTGTCAGAATTTTCTTCAAGGTAGGAATAGCCGAACACGCCGATCGCGCGTGGATTGCTTTCGATCTTCTGGACAATCAGATTGTCCTGCTCACCCTGATCGACATAGGCGCCATCAGAACGCACTTCGGTGCAGATCTGCTGGTGCTTGTCTTCGTCAGCTTCCTTGAGCGCCTTCATTTCCGGGTTGCTGTCACAACCAGGTTCCAGAACCAGCTCCTTCAGCGCATCGCGCGTGCCTGATGTGGATGGCGGACCGTACACAAAGATCGGCTGGTCCGGCAGCGAAGGGTCAACGTCAGCCCAGGTTTCATTGGTCTGCTCACCACCATAAGGGTTTGCTGCAAGCGCTTCGTAAACGATTTTCGGCGTCAGCGCGATGTCGAGACCTTCCTTGCTTTCAGCAAAAGCAATTCCGTCGAGACCGACCTGGATTTCAATGACATCGGTTACACCATTGGCCTGGCAGTCTTCGAATTCCGAAAGCTTCATCCGACGCGAGGCATTGGCGATGTCAGGCGTGTCTGCACCGACGCCTGAACAGAAAAGCTTGATGCCGCCACCGCTTCCGGTCGATTCAATCAGGGGTGATTTGAATTCGCTGTTGGAGCGCGCGAATTCTTCCGAAACCGCCTTGGCAAACGGGAACACGGTGGAAGAGCCCACGACCCGTACGCTGTCACGCGAACCGGAGCCCCCGCTTTGACCGCACGCGGCCAATGCGATGGAAGAGATGGCAAGAAAACAGACTGATTTTACAGGATGCATGACGAAACCTCGTTCAATGAAAACTTGTGCAATTTGGTAAATCTCTGGAAGCAAGCGCTAGCCGTATTGCATGACAACTATGTGACACTCATTAGCGCGGCTGTTCTATCAGCTTTGCTCGATCTCAACTAGAAATCGATCTGCGCGCGCAATCCAAAGCTATCGACGCTGTAGGATGTATCACCCGTTGCAGTCGGGAAGACAGCATTGGTGTAATCAAGCTTGCCATAATTGGCGAGCAGCATGGTGTAATCGGTGGGTTTCCACACCAGCGAAACGAAGAAACCATCCTGCGATCCGCCGATAACGCCGCTGTCAGTCAGGTCGAGATGGTCGTAGCGCAAGTTGAGTTGGACCGAACCGATCCCACCCTCACCAACAGGGTTTTCCGGCTTGGTTCGGTCAAATTTCCCGCCTTTGTAGCCGCGGGTATCCCCTTTGGTCAGGAAGTACCCGGCTTCGACATAGCCGCCGAAAAATGTTGGATCATCAAAGCCGGTCGGCCGATTGACCTCTTGCCAGAATCCCTCTGCCACGGCGTGAAACGGACCGGAGATGACCGCTCCCTCAAGGCCGAAGCCGAATTCGCTTCCTGCGTCCAGATTGCCGGTGTTGATGAAGCGTTCAGAAGTGAAGTGAACCAGTGGCCGCTGGCGGTACCGGACAGTCTCGCCCGACTCCAGATCGGCGTAGTGAACCGATGCACCCAGGTGGATCGTTGAATCACCAAGAGACGGGTTGGCAACGATCCGTGCATCCGCGCCCCAGTTCTGATTGGACAGATCGTCCATATTATCGGTGAATACACCGGCCTGCAGCCGGACAACATCGCCACTGAACTCCGCGCCAACGCCCACTCGGCGCTCAAATCCGAACGCGTCGGTAAAGGCGGCGCGTTCAATGAAGGACGTGTGCAAGCTGGAAGTCAGTTCCTCCAGCGATTGATAGGTATTGAACTGGCCGACCTTGAATGTGGCATCACCCGTTTCATAGGAAATAATCGCGTCCGTAACCGTCAGATCACTGCCGGCAACATCGACTTCGAATTTGTAGCCAAACCCGCCAGGTATGTCGCCAGACACGCCGAGGCGCGCGCGGCGCACTTCATTACCAAAACCGTCTTCCGCCCCGGTGCTGTCAGGCGCATCGGTAAAACCAGCGTCAAACTGCAAGCGGCCACGCGGCTTGAAACTCCAGCCGCCAGCGCCTTTGATCTCTGGCGCTCCCTTGAACGCGATAGATGGCGCAGAAGCCGCATTGGCTTCAGCCTTGGCGTTGGCTTCGCTTGCGCTCAGCGTAGCAGCTGCCGCGCTTTGACTGGCGCTTTGCGCAGCGGCGCTGGCCGCTGCAGCCTGCGCTTCGGCATCAGCCAATTCGCCTTCCAGCGCATCAATCCGAGCCGCCATGGCAGCCATCTGAGCGCGCATTTCTGCAAGCGCGTCCTGCATCTCTGCATGATCTTGCGCCGAGGCTGGTGCGGCAGCAATAATTCCGGAGGATAATGCAGTCGCCAAAACGAATGCGGTGACTTTGCTGGCCATGAATGTGATCCCTGATGACAAGTTCACGACGCCGATATGACCGCTAAATTACATTTTCGTGACAGCTGGGTTTGCTGGCGAAATGGCCTGTTTATAAGCTGTGCAAAGCTCTGTGGACTTCTCGTGCAAACCTCACCCGCTTCGCCAAGCACGATAGTTACGCGCCCGCTTGGCGGTGCGCCATTGATCAGCCACCAGCGCTTTGAGCGCCGAACCGCCATCGCCGGGCGCTTTGCCCTTGGCCATGCGCTCAAGCTGAGCCTTGGTCAGGGCCATGGTGGCCAGACCTTTCAATGCCGCACTGGACCAGCCGACCTGCGGCAGCTCCACTGTCTCGCAGCTTTGCTGGCGCCACAATTCGGGTAGGTCAGGCTTGGCCGCCAGGGCCCGGGCAATGCCCAATATCTGAACCGCAAAGCCGTGGTCATCGCTGGCTAGCGCGGCCTCTGCCGTGTCGAGCCGGGTGATCCCACCCGTAACCATGATCGGCATGGTGGCGGTGCGCGCAATCTGGCGGGCAAAGTCTATGAAATAGGCCTCTCGCGCAGCGGTAGAGGCCGACCGCTCCACCTCTTCCTCATCCGCTGGATTGCCTTGCATGGCCGGGCTTTCATAGCTTCCGCCTGACAGTTCAACAAAGTCCACCCCGCGTCCATTGAGCCATTCAACAACTTGCTTTGCATCTTCGAAGGCAAAGCCGCCACGCTGGAAATCGGCAGAATTCAGTTTGACCCCTACGCCGAAACCGGGCCCGACCCGGGCACGAACTGCATCAACAATGCTGAGCAGGAACCGCGCCCGATTTTCCAGGCTGCCGCCCCACTGGTCATCTCGATGATTAACCAGCGGCGAAAGGAACTGGCTGACCAGATAGCCATGCGCACCGTGAATTTGCACGCCATCAAACCCAGCCTCCTCGGCAGCTTCAGCGGTATCGGCAAAGCGGGTCACAATGGCTTCTATCTCGCCTGGTTCAAGCGCGCGAACGGGCGCAAACAGGGACGAAAACTTGCCCAGATCGAGCGAAACGCCTGATGGCGACACTGCCGTTTCGCCCATGCTCTTGTACAATTGGCGGCCGGGATGGCTGATCTGCAGCCAGAACTGCCCGCCACCGGATTTGCCAATTTCTGCCCACTTGCGAAATGGCGTGAGATCGGTGCCCTTTTGCAGCACCACCCCGCCCGGCCCGGTCAATGCCGATGGATCGACCATGACATTGCCGGACAGCAACAGTCCGGTACCGCCTTGGGCCCATTGCCGGTAAAGACTGAACAGCTTCTCGCCGGGGTACTGGCCGGGCTGGACCGCCAGATTTTCCTCCATCGCAGCCTTGCATATGCGGTTGGGGATGGTGCTTCCATTGGGCAGGGTCAGCGGTTCGAACAGCGGGCCGGTCATGGGGCATCCTTGATAAAAAATGGTGCGAGAATTTCGGGGCGAACGCGAACCAGACGCTGGCTGGCCTTGTCCAGCATGGCCCAGGTGGTGCGCGCCGACACAATAACTTTGCCGCTGCTGTTGCGAAAATCGACGCGGCGATCCGACTTTGCCCCTTTGGCGGAGCCGTCAATCCAGGTTTCACCCGTCACATTTTCGCCGAGCGCGATATTGCCACGGTAATCGATCTCGTGCCGGACCACGACCCAGAACACCTCGTCGAGGTCCTTGGGCCGCGCGGCCGCCTGCCAGTGTGCGGTCGCCAGATCTTGAATCCAGGCGACCCACACCGTGTTGTTGACGTGCCCCAGCTCGTCAATATCTGCAGGCCTGGCGGTAAAGCTTTGACAGAAATGCGCGCTCAATCGGCGCTCTCGTCACTTGTTTGGACCTTTACTTTCTTGGCTTTGTCCAGCTGCCACAGCAGGAAGGAAAACTCTTCAGCTGTTTCATATAGCGAATTCCAGCGGCCCGATTTGCCACCATGCCCGGCACCCATATTGGTCTTGAGCAGCAGCGAGTTGTCGTCGGTTTTGACCTCACGCAGTTTGGCGACCCATTTGGCCGGTTCCCAATAGGTCACCCGTGGGTCGTTGAGGCCTGCGGTGACCAGCAGAGGCGGATAATCCTGCGCACTCACCTGATCGTATGGTGAATAGCTGAGCATGTAGGCAAATGCCTGCTTGCTGGTGATCGGATTGCCCCATTCCTGCCATTCGCCCGGCGTTAGGGGCAGGTCTTCATCCAGCATCGTATTGAGCACATCGACAAAGGGAACATGCGCGGCAACCGCGCCGAACAAAGATGGATCCTGATTGATCACGGCCCCCATCAACTCGCCCCCGGCAGAACCGCCCGATGCGGTGACCATGCCCTGTTTGGTGTAGCCTAGATCAACCAGCCCGCGACCCACATCGACAAAGTCGTTGAAGGTGTTGGTCCGCTCGTTCAGCTTGCCTTGCAAATACCAGCGTCGCCCCAGATCATCGCCGCCCCGGATATGCGCGATGGCATAAGCAAAACCGCGATCCACCAGGCTCAACCGAGTGGTGGAAAAGCCCGGCGGCACGGCATAGCCATACGCGCCGTAAGCATAGAGGTGCAACGGGCCCGCGGCTCCGCCGTTCAATTGATCGCGATCCTTGCGATAGACGATGCTGACCGGCACCATCGTGCCGTCCCGCGCCTCAATCGCAAGACGTTCCGTCGTATACAGTGACGCATCGTAACCGCTGGGAATTTCCTGTTGCTTGAGCAGCTCAAGCGAACCGCTTGCCACGTCATAGTCATAGACCGAATCCGGTGTGACCATGCTCTCGTAAGACAGGCGCAGCTTGCTCATGTCATATTCGGGATTGTTGAACAGACCTGCGTCGTAACTTGCTTCAGCAAATTCGATCGGCGTTGCATCAAGCGGCGCGTCATAGGACCGGATCTGGATCTGATCGAGACCGTTCAGCCGGCCTTCGGTGACCATGAAATCCTTGAACAGGTCAAAGCCCGTCAGATAGAAATTGTCCGATCCTGCCAGCACGGTTTCCCATGCCCCCGGCGCATCAATAGACGCTTTGGCGAGGCGGAAATTGATGTGGTCGTCATTGGTCCAGATGAACAGTTCTTCGTCCCGCACGTCGACTGAATATTCGACGCCCTTCTGGCGCGGTTTGACCACAATCTGCTCGCCGGTGGGGTTGTCGGCCCGCACCAGCCGCACTTCGCTGGTTTCGTTGTCGCCCGTGGCAATAATCAACCAGTCATCCTGGGCAGACAGGCCCGCCCCCACACGGAAGGTGACATCCTCCTCCACGAATATTTCGACATCGTCTTCAACCTGTGTCCCGATGGTGTGCAAGCGGACATTGTTGACGCGCCAATTATCATCAACCTTGCTGTAGGCAAGGATGCTATCGTCCTTGAGCCAGATCAGGCTGGAAAGCGTTTCAGGAATGACATCGTCCAGCAGTTCGCCAGTTTCAAGATCCTTGATCCTGGCAGTGAACCGCTCTGATCCGTTGTCGTCATAGGCATACGCCAGATAGCGGCCGTTATCGCTGACCGACATGGCACCAAGCCGAAAATACTCGAGGCCATCAGCCAGAGCGTTTTCGTCGAGAATCAATTGCGCATCGCCGCCTGCTGCCGGTTTGCGGTAATGCTTGCGATATTGCGAGCCCTCTTCGAATTCAGACCAGTAAAGATAGTCGCCATCCTTTTGCGGAACGGTGCTGTCATCTTCCTTGATCCGGGCGCGCATTTCCTCAAACAACGTCTCTGTATCAGCCTTGAAAGGGGCCATCTGCGCTTCGAACCAGGCGTTTTCCGCCTTCAGGTGATCGAGCACGTCCTCATCATCGATAACCGGATAGGATTGATCCTTGAGCCAGTGATAGGGATCGGAGATGGTAATCCCGTGATGGGTGTAGGAATGCGCGCGCTTTTCCGCGACAGGTGGTGAAGTTGGGGCCGGTTGGCTCACGCTGAGATTATCCTTTTGATCCGTTTCAGTCTGGGCTGACAGGGGAGAAATGGCGAGGCAGCTGGTCATAGCCGCTGCGAGAAAAAACGTGTGTTTCATAGTCAAGTATCCAGGTTGCGAACGGTCTTTAACACCCGGCTGGAAAGCTGATGCGATAGAACCTATGTTGGTGGTCATATACAAATGGCAATGCGCGACAAGTGCAGCCGGCCAAACAAGGACACGCCACATGCTGATGCAAACCCATGAAGCCCGCCTCGATGCCTTGCGCAAGCAATTGGCACGGCAGGACCTCGACGGATTTTTCGTGCCCATCTCTGATGAACATGTCAGCGAATATGTCGGCTCCTACGCCCAGCGTCTGGAATGGTTGACCGGCTTTGGCGGTTCGGCTGGCAGCGCAGTGGTGCTGGGCCAGAAAGCGGCGATGTTCGTTGACGGCCGTTATACGGTTCAAGTGCGCGAGCAGGTCGACGGCAATCTCTATGATTACTGCTCGATCCCGGCAGAAGCGCCCGGCAAATGGCTGGCCGACAATGCCCCGGAAGGCGCGCGGATCGGGTTTGACCCATGGCTGCACACCGCCAAATGGGCCGATATGGTAGGTCAGCAATTGTCCAGGGCCGGGATGACCCTGGCGCCAGTGTCGAGCAATCCGATCGATGCCGTATGGCAGGATCGGCCCGAGCCCTCCACCGCTCCGGCGGTCATCCACGAAGATGCCTATGCTGGGCGTTCATCGGCCGACAAGCGCGCGGAAATAGCCGACTGGTTAAGCCGCGAGAATTATGATGCGGCGGTCATTAGCGCACTCGATTCGATTGCATGGTTGCTCAATATTCGCGGCAGCGATGTCGACCGCACCCCGGTGGCCTTGTCTTACGTCGTAATTGGCAAGGACGGCACGGCCGAATTGTTCATCGCGCCGGAAAAGGTCACCGCTGAGTTGACCCAGCACCTGGGCAATGCCGTGACCATTCGCGCCCGCGAGACCTTCCCGGCAGCGCTGGGCGAAATGAGGGGCAAAAGGGTGACAGTCGATCCCGATTATGGGGTCGCCGCCATCGCGCAATTGCTGGAGGAAGGCGGCGCCGAAGTCGCCTTTAACCGCGACCCGACCATTCTGCCCAAGGCGATCAAGAACCCGGTTGAGCAACAGGGACACCGCGACGCGCAGGCCCGCGATGGTGCTGCCGTTACTCGGTTCCTGCACTGGTTGCACCGCGAGGGACCCTCTGGTGAGGTGGATGAACTGACCGCTGCTGCAAAGCTCAAAGAATTTCGCGAGGGCCACGGTGATCTGCGCGACCTCAGCTTCGATACCATCTCTGCTGCCGGGCCACATGCGGCCTTGCCCCATTACCGGGTGGATGAAGACAGCAACATCAACATCCCGCCATCAAGCATCTATCTGGTCGATTCGGGCGGGCAGTATCTGGATGGCACGACCGATATCACTCGCACCGTGTGGATCGGACCGGGCGAACCCAGCGCGGAAATGACCGATCGCAACACGCGGGTCCTGAAGGGCCATATTGCCATCGACACAGCCATCTTCCCCGAAGGCACAGCCGGCAGCCAGCTGGACAGTTTTGCCCGTCAGTCTTTGTGGCAAGCCGGCGTCGATTTCGCCCATGGCACAGGCCACGGTGTCGGCAGCTTTCTGTCGGTGCACGAAGGCCCACAGCGCATTTCCAAGCCTGCCGGAGCGCAGGCCGGAACCGATCAGTCGCTGATCCCAGGGATGATCCTGTCGAACGAGCCTGGCTATTACAAGCAAGATCATTTCGGCATCCGGATCGAAAATCTGGTGCTGACGCAGGAGCGCGAAATTGACGGTGCGGAAGGCCGCTATTTCGGTTTCGAAACTCTCACTTTCGTACCGCTCGACAGGCGCCTGATCGATCGCACCCTGCTGAACGCAGATGAAATCGCCTGGGTCGACGACTATCATCGCAAAGTGCATGCCCTGCTGGCGCCGCAGCTTGAAGGAAGCGATCTCGATTGGCTCGATCAGGAGTGCGCCCCGCTTTAGCTCCAATCGGTCAGCCAACTTGATGAGTCACCTTTGTTCACTTATTGTTCTATTTCGGGCGATTCGGGAAAGGAACTTGTTCAATGATTGGCTACGTCACTTTCGGCACCAGCGATCTGCCGCGTGCAGCGCATTTTTATGATGCCATCGCAGCCCACTTCAATGTGGGGCGCATGATGGAATTTGACACTTTCATCGCATGGGGCGACCCAGGTGGAGCCCCCGGCATTGCTGCAACTTTGCCGTTTGACGGGGCCAAGGCCAGCGTTGGAAACGGAACCATGGTGGCGCTGCAGGTTGATAGCGAGCAGCAGGTTCAGGCGATTTATGACACCGCGCTTGCTCATGGTGGCAGCGATGAAGGCGCGCCGGGTCCGCGCGGCGACGACGGTTTTTACGCAGGCTATTTCCGCGATCCTGACGGCAACAAGCTCAATGCGTTTTGCATGAGGGACATGTCATGAGCGTGGACAAAGCAATCAAGCTGGAAGACAGTTTCATCCATCTGGGGCTGGGCGCAACAGCCGAACCGCTCCCTCCTTTTGATGGTCCGCAATGGTACGAGACCTATGCCCGCGAGCATGCATCAGACGGGCCAGAGGGCCGGTTGGTATCCTTTCATCGCTTCACGCAGGATTGGGACGTTTGGGAAATGCACCCCCATGGCAGCGAGGTGGTGATCTGCACCCAAGGGACAATTAAACTGACGCAAGAGTTTCCCGACAGGACGCGCAAAACAGTCACGTTGGGAAAAGGTGATTATGCAATCAATCCCCCCGGCGTTTGGCATATTGCCGATGTCACCGGCCTGGCAGAGGCGATTTTCATCACTGCAGGCGAAGGCACGCAAATGCGTGACCGGGCAGCCTTTCCTCTGGATGAATGAGCCGGCCCAGGCGATACAATTTGCGACAAAACGGGCCGCTGGCGGCATAATCCTGCGACAGAGCGTGAGTATAACCGGCTTCAAGAACAACGGCTCGGGTAATTCGTGACCCCTCAAACGATATCCTCTCAAGGGCCCGGGCTGTTGTTCGTCAAACTATAATGATCCTTATGATCGGGAGCCTGAAAATGAAGAAATCTGTGCTTACTCTTTCCGCGGCGGCCATCACCCTGGTCGGTGCAACCGGTGCCTATGCCAACCATCATGGCAGCAAGGCCAAAGTCGATGCGAATGGTGATGGCGAGATCAGTCTGGCTGAAACCATGGCCCACAGCGCCGAACGCTTTGCACGCATGGATGCCGATGGCAATGGCCAGATCGATACTGCAGACCGTGCAGCTCGCAAGGCAGCACGCTTTGCCAAGCTGGACGCCAATGGTGACGGAGAAGTCACTCAGGCAGAGATGCAAGCCGCACGTGAGGCCCACAAGGAGGCCCGCACCGAACGCCGCGCGGAGCGAAGCGGCAAACGTTTTGCAATGCTCGATACCGACGGTAGCGGCGGCCTCAGTGAAGCAGAAATGGCGGCAGCGCGCGAACAGCGTGGCGATCGTGCCAAGGCCGGTGGCAAGAAACGTGGTGGCGAAATGCGCGGCAAGAAACGCGCTGGCCGCAAGGGCATGAAAATGCTGCGTCAAGCTGACGCAAATGGCGACAAGATCATTACCCGTGCAGAATTCGACAAGGCTGTGAAAGCGCGGTTTGAGAAAATGGACACGGACAATTCGGGCACCATCACTCGGGAAGAACGCAAGGCAGCGCGCGAAGCGCGGAAGGCAGCGCTTCGCTCGTAGTTCAGCTAACGCACGGCCCCGAACCGTGTTGAGCTGAACTGAGAGATGCGGCAAGGACAGGTGTGTAATGGAAGTATCAACCAGCCATGACACACCTGTCACCGTGTTGCTCGTCGATGATGAAGCGACCCTGCGCGAACCTCTGGCGGAATATCTGACCGGCCAGGGGTTCTTTGTGCATGAGGCCGAGAGCGCCGCAGCAGCGCGCACCCTGCTTGGCCAGATGCGACCAGACCTGGTACTGCTCGACATCATGATGCCAGGCGAAGACGGACTTTCGCTGACCCGGCATCTGGTCGAATCGCAAAGACTGCCTATCATTCTTCTGACAGCCAAGACTGAGGCGACGGATCGCATTGTCGGATTGGAAATGGGCGCGGATGATTACCTCACCAAACCGTTCGAACCGCGCGAACTGGTGGCGCGCATCCGTTCTGTCCTGCGCCGCGCAGGCCGAAGTGAACCGATCGATCTCGACGAAGGGGCGCTGTACCGGTTCGATGGCTGGATTCTTGATCCACTCAAACGCAAGCTGATTGACGCTGAAGGGGTGGCCGTGCCCATGTCGACAGCGGAATTTCGATTGCTGCGGGCTTTTGTCGAAAATCCCCGTGAGGTGCTTGATCGCGACCGTTTGCTCGACATGGTGCAGGGCCGCACCGCACACATGTTCGACCGCGCGGTTGACAATCAGGTCAGTCGTTTGCGCCGCAAGATCGAAACCGACACCAGCGACCCTCAGCTTATTCTGACTGTCCGCGGGGGCGGTTACCGCTTTGCTGCGCAGGTAAGCCGAACTCCGCGGCAGGATGACTAGCCGCCCGTCCATGTCACCGTCAGCAAACCACCCACTCCCATTTGCACGCAGTCTGCTGGCCCAGGTCATGCTGGTTGTCGCCATAGGCCTGTTTGTTGGTCAGGCGATTTCTGCCGTACTGCTGTATCAAGCCGCAGAGCAACGACGCGAAACGGCATTGGTAAATGCCATTGCATTCCGCCTCATCGCCAATGACCCGCGGCGCGAACGCCGGGGTGGTCGTGCTCGTCCGAACCGAGACGACCAGGGCTTCCTGCCAGGCGCAGACCAGGAGCCGCGCGGCGAGACCAGGCGGGGCTGGCGCCGCGGCCGGTATGGAACCGAACGGGCTCAAGAGTTCGTGCAGCGTGACCTGGACCAACGCAATCCCGCTCTCGAAGCAGCTGTTGCCGACATTTTGAATGAACAATTATTCGAATTTCAGCGCATCATCATCGTGGAACGTACGGCAGGGAACGATCCTTTTGTCATTCACCGCGCGAGCGTGCGGCCTAGGCTGCGGCAAGCTGGTTGGCAGGACCGCCAGCTTCTGGTGGCAGCCGTTCAGCTGCAAGGGGATGCTGGCTGGCGCATAATCCGCGCGACCAAGCCTTTGGCGCCAACCGCAATCGCAGGATCAGCGATCCTGCAAACCGTGCTGATCTTCTTCATCCTGTTTGGCCTGTTGTATCTGGTAATGCGCCGTATCACACAGCCGCTGGTCCAGCTGACCCGGCGAGTCGAGGCCTTCTCGCGCAATCCGGACCGCGCGCTCGCGCTGGAAGAAAGCGGACCACGCGATATCCGGCAATTGATTGCCGCGCACAATTCCATGGAAGCGCGCATCGCTGCCATGCTGGATGAAAAGGACGTGATGCTGGGCGCCATCGGGCACGACCTCAAGACCCCGCTTGCAGCCTTGCGAGTCCGCATTGAAAGCGTGAGCGACACAGCCCAGCGCGAGCGCATGGCCGACAGCATAGAAGACATCACGCAAACGCTGGATGACATCTTGTCGCTCGCACGGGTCGGGCGGGGCGATGATGCACCAGAGCGGGTTAATCTGTCTGCTCTAGCGGCGTCTATTGCCGAGGAATTTGAAGATTTGGGCCAGCAGGTTGAGCTTGCTGACAGCCCCCGGGTTGTGGCGCCGGTGCAGATTACATGGATCAAGCGGGGGCTGCGCAATCTCATTTCAAACGCGGTCCGCTATGGCGGCAGTGCAACCATCACCCTGGGTCAAACTGAGCATGAGGCAATTATCAGGATTGAGGATGATGGCCCAGGCATTCCCCCCGACCAAATCGAGGCTATGCTGGAGCCGTTTGCCAGAGGTGAAACCTCACGCAACCGGGCCACGGGCGGCGCGGGACTGGGGCTGACGCTGGCACGGGCAATCGCCGATCAGCATGGCGGATCGCTCAGCCTGTCGAACCGCGAAAGCGGCGGCCTGACCGCTGAACTGCGTTTGCCGCTGGATCACACCGGATACCAAGCGTAACCCTTTCGCATGCTCTAGCGAAAGACCTGATATGACCGATATTCTTTATGGTTCTGCACCCTCGCTGTTTTCCGGCAAGGCCCGCGCCTATCTTGACTGGAAAGCCGTCGATTACCGCGAATTGACGCCCGACCAGAAGGTCCGCGATTCGATAATCATGCCTGCTGTTGGAAGGATGGTCATCCCGGTCATGCAGCTGGCAGATGGGGCGATCCTGCAGGATACGACGGTGATCATCGATCATTACGAAGCCGCATCGCCCAGCCCTTCTGTCTATCCACAAACCCCGCGCCAGCATCTCGCTGCACTGCTACTGGAGTGTTATGGTGACGAGTGGCTGGTTATTCCCGCGATGCATTATCGTTGGAACTACAATGAGGAATGGATCTTTTCCGAATTTGGCCGCTCCATGGCGCCTGATGCGACACCAGAGCAACAAGCGGCCATTGGCAAGTCCGTGGGAGAAAGGTTCCGCGGGTTCGTGCCAATGCTGGGCATTAACGAACAAACTGTTCCTGCGATCGAGGCCAGCTATGAGGCTTTGCTCGCTGATTTGGACGCGCATTTCTCACAGCACGATTTTCTGTTCGGCAGCCGTCCTTCAATCGGTGATTATGGTCTGATCGGCCCCCTTTACGCCCATCTTTACCGTGACCCGGCTTCTGGCGAGATCATGCAGCGCCTTGCGCCGCAAGTGGGCAGGTGGGTCGAACGCATGGTCAATGTTGAAACGCCGCGATCGGGCCAATTCTTGGCCGGAGACGAAGTCCCGCAAACCGTATTGCCGGTGCTGCAACGGATGATGTCAGAACAATTGCCCAATCTTGTCCGCATCGCGGAGCTCATGGCAGAGTGGGGCAAAGCCTGCACAGATCGGGAATTGCCCCGCGCTGTTGGCATGGCCGAGTACGCCCTTGGCGATGTGTCGTCAGCCCGCATGGCGACACCTTTCAGCCTATGGATGGTGCAGCGCGCGACCGATTATCTTGCCTCACTGAAAGGCCAGGATCTGGCGAGCTGCGAAGCTTTGCTACACGAAGTCGGCGGAGCAGCCCTGCTCGACTTTCCGATGCCCTTTCGGCTGAAGTTTGAAGATCACCGGCTCTACCGCGCCTGATCAGCGCATCAGCCCGCCCACAAGATTACGCACGAACCGGCCGGCAAGCCCGCCACCCAGTTCTGTGGCAATGGTGCCAGCAGCAGAGGTCGCGGCCGTACGCATCGGATTGGCACGTGATTTCTTGCCAAGGACCGCCGCAGCAGCGACCGAGGCAAGCGATCCGGCCGCAGCGGTCATCGCCCGTTTGCCCGCTTTCTGCCAGATCGAGGTGCTCTTGCGGCTTTGCTTGCGAACTTCGGTTTCGCCCTTCTCCTCGACTTCCTGAGCCGTCTTGGCGGCATCCAACGCTTTTTGCGCAAGCACTTCTTCTGCACTTTCCCGGTCTACCCGCTCGTCATACTTGCCCTCGACCGGAGAGATCGACTGCATGATCGCGCGTTCTTTCTTGGTCACCGGGCCAAGGCGGGAACGCGGCGGCTTGATCAGCGTACGCTGCACAATGGATGGCGCCCCGTCTTCCATCAAGGTAGACACCAAAGCCTCACCCACCCGCAGTTCAGTAATCGCCTCTTCTACATCCAAATCTTCGTTGATGCGGAAAGTGTCTGCAGCAGCCTTGATTGCTTTCTTGTCGCGAGGCGTGAAGGCGCGCAGAGCGTGCTGGACCCGGTTGCCTAGCTGGCCGGCCACCTCTTCAGGAATGTCGATCGGATTCTGGGTGACGAAGAAAACGCCAACGCCCTTGGACCGGATCAGGCGCACGACCTGTTCGATCTTGTCCTCCAACGCCTTTGGAGCATCATCGAATAGCAGGTGCGCCTCGTCAAAGAAGAACACCAGCTTGGGTTTTTCCGGATCGCCCACTTCGGGCAGGCTCTCGAACAATTCAGCCAGCAGCCACAGCAGGAAGGTCGCATAAAGCTTGGGGCTGCGCATCAATTTGTCTGCGGCCAGCACATTGACATAGCCCTTGCCGTTTTCGTCCAGCTTCAGGAAATCATCGATTTCAAGAGCGGGTTCGCCGAAGAAATGGTTCGCGCCTTGCGATTCAAAACTCAACAGCTGGCGTTGAATGGCTCCGACGCTTTGCTTGCTGACATTGCCATACTGGCCGGACAATTCCTTTGCATTGGCCGACGCCCAAGCCAGCATCGCCTGCAAGTCCTCAAAGTCGAGCAGCAGGAGACCATTGTCATCGGCATGTCTAAAGATGATCTGCAGCACGCCTTCCTGCGTATCGTTCAGGTCCAACAACCGTGCCAGCAACAACGGCCCCATTTCTGAAATCGTCGTCCGGATCGGGTGACCTTGTTCGCCATACAGATCCCAAAACACGACCGGATTATCCGAATAGGCATAGTCATCCATGCCCAATTCCTTAGCCCGGCTTTCCAGCTTGTCGGCATGTTTGAAGGTGGGTGAACCCGGCATGGCGATGCCAGACAGATCGCCTTTGACATCAGCGACAAACACCGGAACGCCGTGGGCGGAAAAGCTCTCGGCCATGCCTTGCAGGGTGACGGTTTTACCGGTTCCTGTCGCGCCAGCAATCAGACCGTGACGGTTGGCCCGCGACAAATCGAGGAACTGTTGTTCGCCATTGCTGGCAAGCCCTAGGAAAATTTCACTCATATTGGGTCAACGGCTCCTGCTCGCGGGTTGTGTCGGGACCGTGTGGCAAAGCCAGGTATGCGCGGTCAAGTTCTCGACTTGTGCGACGAAGCGGCTAAGGCTGCAAACATGGGTCAGAAAACTCCCTTTGTCTTGCTTGATGACGCACGCGACGACGATGCAGCTCCAGCGCATCTCTACACCCAGCCGCGCGAGATTTTTGTCGCCAACCGGCCGGAAGAGGTCGCTGATGTGCTGTCGCAAGCGCAAGCCGCGCAGCGCAAACACAATGCGCCGCTGGCAGGATATATCGCTTACGAAGCCGGCCTGGCGCTGGAAGCACGTCTGCAAGGCAAAGCGCCAGCGCGCACCGGTGCCAATGGGCCGCTGGTCTGGCTTGCCCTGTTTGATGAAGCGCAAGAAATCCCTGCGGCAGACATTCCACGATGGCTGCAGGCCAACAGCGCTGACTCTGCGTCATTGGGCCCGATGATCCCGCAAGTCTCGACCGGAGGCTACACAGACAATTTCGAGCAGCTGCGCGAGGCGATCCACGCAGGCGACATCTATCAGGCCAATCTGACCTATCCACTGGCAGGGTCCTATCGCGGCGATCCCATCGCATTATACGGCGCGCTGCGGCCCTCTGCCCGTTCAGGATATGGCGGCATTCTCTTCGACGGTTCGCACTGGCTGCTTAGCCTGTCGCCGGAACTGTTTGTCTCGATCAAGGGAAGCCAAGCGCGGGTCAAACCGATGAAAGGCACCCGGCCACGCAGCAACGATCCCGCACGCGATGAAGCCTTGAAGCAGGAACTCGCCTCGTCGGAAAAGGACAAGGCTGAAAACCTCATGATCGTAGATTTAATGCGCAACGATCTGGCGCGCATTGCAGAGCCGGGCAGCGTGGTGGTGGACGCCCCCTTTGCAGTCGAAACCTACCCTACAGTGCATCAGATGGTGTCCGGTGTCCGGGCCAGGCTCGCCGAAGACAAGACGATTGCCGACCTTGTTCAGGCGATCTTCCCGTGCGGATCAATCACAGGGGCCCCCAAAATTCGCGCGATGGAATGGATTGATCAGGTCGAACGCGATGCGCGCGGGCCCTATTGCGGTGCCGTCGGGCGGATTGATCCACCAGGCGCCAATGGAGAATTGCAGGCAGCCTTCAATGTCACCATCCGGACCCTGCGCTTGACACCGATCGAGAATGATCAGGGCAGCGCCGTTCTGGGTGTGGGATCAGCCATCGTAGCGGACAGTGATGCCTTGGCCGAGCGGCGCGAAAGCGAAGTGAAAGCAGGCTTTGCGCGGACGAGTTCTCTCGACCATCAAGCCGCGCAGTTTGATCTTATTGAAACCATGCGATTTGAGCCTGCAAGCGGGATTCAATTGCTCGAGATGCATCTGGAACGAATGAAGGCCAGCGCCAAGGAACTCGGCTTTGATTTTGATCGGCACGCTGCCCGCAACCAGATCCAGGCGCTATGCTTCCAACTTGACCAGAAAAGCAAGGTGCGACTGCTCGCCTCTCGCCGTGGAGCGATGGCTCTGGAAACTTTAACGATACCCGAAACAGGCGATAATGCGGATCGAGTGATGAATGTGATCGCCTTGCCAATACCGGTCGATCCGGGGGATTGGCGATTGCGCCACAAGACGAGCGATCGCGGCTTTTACGAAGAAGCGCTGGGCGTTGCCCGCGATGAAGGGGCTGATGAAGCGATCTTCATTCTCGACGAAGGCTTGATAACCGAAGGTTGCTTCACCAATATTTTCGTTGAACATGGCGACGCGCTGCTGACCCCGCCTGCTGAACTTGGCCTTTTGCCTGGTGTCTTGCGGCGATCCCTGATCGAGTCCGGCAAGGCACGCGAGGCGCGGCTGCAACTGGCCGATCTGGTTGACGGGTTCTGGCTGGGCAATTCCCTGCGAGGCCTTATCAAAGCCAGGCTTGCGAAATGAGTGGCAGCCAAGCAATTCCGATATTGTATGAAGATGCCGAAGCGCTTGTCATAGATAAGCCCGCAGGCCTGCCAATCGATCGGCCGCGAAAGGGCGGGCTCTGCCTGGAAGACCATCTCGATACGCTGAAACTGGGATTTCAGCGCCAGCCTTCCCCCGTTCACAGGTTGGACACTGATACGTCTGGTTGTCTGCTACTTGCGCGCAATCCCAAGGCTCACAAGAGATTTGCCCGCAGCTTTGAAGACCGACTGGTCATCAAGACCTATCTCGCCATTCTGGACGGTGTACCGACGGACGGATCGGGTACGATCGCCCTTGCCCTGTCCAAGATCAGCAGCGAGGCCAAAGGCTGGCGAATGATTGCCGCGAAGAAGGGTAAGCCTTCGGTCACCCACTGGGAACGCCTCACCATTCTGGATGAGCGCAGCGTGGTGCGTTTCCGTCCGGAAACTGGTCGCACCCACCAATTGCGCATTCATGCACTGGCAGGACTGAAGATACCGCTGCTGGGCGATCCCGTTTACGGTTCAGGAGAAGGTGCCCCGCGCACCATGTTGCATGCAGAATCACTGACCGTTCCCCGCGCTGGGAAACCTGACATTGTCGCCACAGCACCGTTACCCGATGATTTCCGCAAGGCGGGTTACAGTGGATGATGCCCAGCGAAAGCAGGCTGAAGATGTCTTGGTCGACCGCGCGTTGGGCCAGGTCGAGGAGAAATTCATCGCAGCAAGCGGGCCGGGGGGCCAGAATGTCAACAAGGTGGCAACAGCGGTGCAATTGCGCCTCGATGTGTTCGCGCTGCGCCTTCAGCCGCAGGTGTTCAACCGCCTGAAATCGCTCGCCGGATCAAAAATGACGGCCAGCGGAGAAATCGTCCTGACCGCACGCAGCCACCGGACGCAAGAGATGAATCGGGTCGAGGCACGCGAGCGGCTGGCCAATTTGCTTCGGGAAGCCCAGCGAAGCCCGAAAAAACGGGCGAAATCGAGAGTGAACCGTCTTGGCAAGGCCAAGCGGCTCAAGTCCAAGAAGGCGCGTGGAGCGGTCAAGGCAACCCGCGGCAAGGTCAGCCGGGGCGATTGGTAATTCTGCGTCTGAGCGCTTGACTTTTGCCCGTGAATCGGCAAATGGGCGCGGCTTGAGAGGCGGTGCGATCAACGTGCCGCCCGTGTTTTTTCGGCCATTCCCGTTTTGGGCTGGCCTCACCCGATCTTAGGAATACGCCATGGCGAAGCCCGCAACTGTCAAGATCAAGCTCGTCTCGACCGCCGATACGGGATTTTTCTACGTGACGAAAAAGAACCCACGCAACATCACCGAGAAGATGACCTTCCGTAAATATGATCCGGTCGTGCGCAAGCATGTCGAGTTCAAGGAAGCTAAGATCAAGTGATCTTTTTCCTGAACCGGAGGGAACACCTCGGGTTCAGTATCGGTTCAAGGCGTCGTAACTAAAGGACGAGCCATGAACATCTTGCACATGATATCACGCCAACCATTGCGCACCATTCTTGGCGCAGCACTGGCTGTGGCCGTGCCAACCACAGCGATTGGCGTTTCCAGCTCCCCGGCCTTTGCCCAACAGGACAATCTTGAACGGGCAGCACAGGCTCTGCGCGCTATTGGTACGATGCAGGCCGATTTTACCCAGACCGACCGGATGGGTCGCAGCACCAGCGGTCAAATGACGCTGAAGCGCCCGGGCAAGATCAGGTTTGAATATGGCACGGATGATGCGCTACTGGTCGTCTCCAACGGCCGATCCTTGTACTTGGTCGATTACGAAGTGGATCAGGTCCAACGCTGGCCGATCCGCAATTCGCCGCTCGGCGCACTGCTTGATCCCGAACGAGACATCAAACGCTACGGCAAGACCGTTCCGACAAATGATCCGGCTGTTATCAGTATCGAGGTACGCGATCCGAAACGCCCCGAATTTGGCCACATAACCCTTATCTTTGTGCGCAATCCATCGGCCCCCGGGGGGTTCGAATTGACGCATTGGGTTGCACTTGATGCACAAAATCATCGTACGACTGTCAGATTGCGCAATCACCGTTACGGGATGACGGTTGCCGACAGCGCGTTCAGTTTCAAGGATCCGCGCAAATCATCTCGTCGACCAAGATAAACGGGTTGGCCATGACCGGTTGTAAGTTTGCGACAAAATACCTGGCATTGTTCATGCGTGTGAAAGCCCGATCGCGATAATATTGTTTATCAAGTCGGTGGGAAGGACGGTTTACCCCCTGTTGCCCTCCTTCGATAATGTGCCGATCTGATGCAGGCGTGACGAACGCTAATAAGGAACCCTCATCCCAATGCCCCCGGGATGGGGGTTTTCTTTTTTAGCGCGCCTGCCATTCGATGGCAATTGCACCCGGCCGGTTGCAATTGTGCTCGCTGTGGACGGGATCAATCCGCAACTGGACCGCCCACTGCAGGCCCCGTATTGAGCGCGCATGATTTCTGTTGCCACTTGGAATATCAACTCGGTCCGCTTGCGCTTGCCGATTGTCACTCGCTTTCTGCAAGAGGAAGCGCCCGATGTCCTTTGCCTGCAGGAAATCAAGTGTCAGGAGCATCAGTTCCCCTACGAAGCGTTGGCCGAACTGGGCTATGAACATACCGCAGTGCATGGCCAGAAGGGCTATCACGGGGTCGCTACCGTCAGTCGCATCCCGCTGCGCGAATTTTCCCGGCACGATTGGCAGGACAATGGCGAGGCACGCCATGTCGGGGTTGAATTGCTGGGCGAAGGCAAAGGCACGATCGTCGAGAATGTCTATGTCCCCGCCGGAGGTGATGAACCCAACCGGGACAGGAACCCCAAATTTGGTCAGAAGCTCGATTTTCTCGAGCGGATGACACGTTGGGCTGAGCAAATTGACCGACCCACGCTGATCGTAGGCGATTTCAACATCGCGCCACTGGAAAGCGATGTCTGGAACCACAAGCAGCTGCTCAAGGTGGTCAGCCATACGCCTTTGGAAGTGGAGACCCTGCAGGGCTTTATGGACGCCCATGGCTGGCGCGATATCGGGCGCGAGCACATCCGTGATCCTGAACGCTATTACAGCTGGTGGAGCTATCGTTCAAAAGACTGGAAGGTGAATGACCGCGGGCGGCGACTTGATCATATGTGGGCCAGCCCCGAACTGGCTGATAAAGTCACCGGTCACCGCTTGCGTGAAGATGCACGCGATTGGGAAAAACCGTCTGATCACATTCCACTGATTACCGAGTTTTCGCTCTGACCGGTCCCGCAGAAGCCATTACATTGCGGCCCGAAATGCAGTCAGATGTGACCGGCATCCATGCCCTGACGAACGCAGCCTTTGCCGGCAAACCCTATTCCAATGGGTCAGAACCAGCCGTGATCAACGGTCTGCGTGAAGGCGGCGATCTGACATTGTCGCTCGTAGCCGAAAATGCTGATGGGCTCGCTGGCCATATTGCCTTTTCTCCAGTGACAATTTCCGGCTTGGCGGGCCTCTGGTTCGGCCTCGGCCCGGTTTCGGTCTGGCCCCGCCTTCAAGGCTTGGGCATTGGCGGTGCCCTGGTCCGGCGCGGCATTGCCGATATGCGGGAAATGGGTGCGGCCGCGATCTTTTTGCTCGGCGATCCGGATTATTATGGCCGGTTCGGCTTCGAGTCCGACCCTCGCCTCTCATATCCAGGGCCACCAGCAGCCTATTTTCAATACCTTGTCCTGTCAGGAGACATGCCGCAGGGCGAAGTTCGTTTTGCCCCCGCCTTTGATGCCGCTTGATCCTGGCCGAATAAGGCTTGGCACAGAGCCACCTGCGAGGTTACACGCTTGACCAAGGCGCAAGTACAGTCAGATCGCGCCAAACCTGTCGGGGAGAGAATACCAATGAAGAAGTTTACCAGCATGCTGGCCGCTGCCAGCGCTACGATTATTCTGGCAGCTTGCGGCAGCGCTGATGATGCATCGAATGATGTCGAAGCAGAAACGGTCGAAGTCGCCGCTGAAGAGGCGCTCGCGGATGTCACCGACGAACCGGTCGCTGACGATGCCATTGAGGCAGAAGCCGAGGTTTCAGGGCCACCGGCTGTAACCCAGGAAGTAGCCGAAGATGCGGCTGACAATGCAGCCGACATTGCTGCTGCAGTGGCAGCTGCTGAAGCGGACATCGACGCACTGGATCTGGAAGTCGAGTAACGCCAACCGGCCTTTCGCAGGCAACTCTGGTGTCAGGGGTTGTGGGACTTGAATTCTGCCTTCAGCCGGGCATGCTCGCCCGTTCAAATTGCATGTTCCCCTTTCGCCTGACCCTTTCTATGGTCAAGACCAATGAGCAATGCATGCAGCCGCCCCGCAAGACTTCATCCAGCCAATTTTCTGAGTGGTATTATTACAGCGTCAATATTGACGGCATGCGTCCCCGAAGGAGAGCAGCGGTTCGAGCCCGCCGAACCCAGCATTGGCGAAGCCCGTGCAATCGAGGAAGCTACCGCGATGCTGGAACATCCGCGTCCGGGCGACACGCAAACGACAGGAAAGGACCTGCCACAAACCGCAGGCGACACCAAAGCCGAGGGCGCTCCATAGCGATCCTTTACGCATGCAATCGACGCCGTTTAGCCAAGAGGATGACCCAATGACCCAAGCCGGAATGGACCCAGAAAGTTTCGACCAGTTTGCCCAGCAGTTGGAACGCTATGTCACTGAACGCCTGATCCCGGCTGAAGAGGAGGTGATCGCAAACGACCGCATCCCTTCCGAAATCCTCGACGAAATGTGCGATATAGGGTTGTTCGGCATATCGATCCCGGAAGAACACGGCGGAGCCGGCCTTAGCACGTCGCAATACGCCCGCGTGGTCAATATCATGAGCTATGCCGCGCCTGCCTATCGCTCGATCTTCTCGATCAATGTCGGCATGTTTGCCAGTGCGTTGAAAAACGGCGGGACGCCCGAGCAGCAGGCCTATTGGTATCCCCAGCTGGCTGAAGGCAAGATCGCCTGTTTTGGCCTGACCGAGCCGGGCTCAGGCAGCGACAGCGCCGCCATGCAGACAACCGCAGTGCCCGATCCGGACGGCAATGGCTGGATCATCAATGGCACCAAACGCTACATCACCAATGCCCCTCATGCCGATGTCGCTCTAATCATGGCACGCACTGAAAAGGATGCGCTGCCCAAGAATGCTCACGTCAGCGCCTTTATCGTGCCCATGGATGCACCGGGTGTTTCTACCGGGTCGCCCGACAAGAAAATGGGCCAGGCGGGCAGCCATATTTCCGATATCATGCTCGATGATGTGAAGGTAACCGGTGACGCTTTGCTGGGCGCAGAGACCGGCAAAGGTTTTCGCTTTGCCATGCAAAGCCTCGACAATGGGCGCATTTCGGTAGGGTCGGCTGCAACAGGCTATGCCCGCCGGGCGCTCGATTCAGCGCTGCGCTACGCCAATGAGCGCAAGGCTTTTGGCGAACCCATCGCGCGGTTCCAGCTGGTTCAGGCCATGCTTGCCGATAGCGAAACCGAGATTTACGCCGCAGAATGCATGATGCGCGATGTGACTGAACGCGCTGATCGGGGCGAGGATATCATCGGCAAGGCCGCTGCGTTCAAGGTCTTTGCCTCAGAGATGTGCGGCCGCGTGGTCGACCGTGTTGTCCAGATCTATGGCGGGGCCGGATACCTCGCAGAATATGATGCTGAGCGGTTCTTCCGCGATGCGCGCATTTACCGCATTTACGAGGGCACGACCCAGATCCTGCAATTGCAGATCGCCAAGCACATGCTGCGCGAATGGGAAAAGAACAACTGATCCGCGCGCGGGGCATGGGCGCCATGTCGGCTCTTCTGCCCTCGTCTTTAGGAGCTTGAATGTACAATTTGCTCAACGACCTTTCGATTGTCGAAGTCTCCAGTTTTGTCGCGTCGCCAACCGCGGGCCTGTATTGCGCGCAGATGGGGGCCGAGGTGATCCGCGTAGATCACAAGGCGGGTGGCCTGGATTACGATCGCTTCATGCTGACCGAGGAAGGCCGCTCGCTCAGCTGGGAAAATCTCAACCGCGCCAAGAAATCGGTCGCCCTGGATCTACGTTCTGGCGAAGGGCGGGAATTGTGTGTCGCGTTGGCGGCAACGACAGGCCAGTGCATCACCAATCTGCCTGAGAAAAGCTTTTTCAGCCATTCCGCCATGGCCAAAGCGCGGCAGGAGCGATGCGGCACCGATGACATGATTTCGGTGCGCATTCTGGGCTGGCACGACGGCCGGCAAGCCATGGATTTCACCGTGAATGCCGCCTCTGGGTATCCCCTCATGACCGGACCCGAGGAATGGGACCCGGACACAGCGCCGCCAGTCAATCAGATCATGCCCGCATGGGATTTCATCACCGGTGCTTATTGCGCGTTCGCGTTGATGGCCGCGTTGCGCCATCGCGAAGGTGGCGGCGGGGGAAGCGAAATGCGCGTCCCCTTGGCCAATGTCGCCATTGGCACCATGGCCAATGCCGGGGTCATGGCAGAAGTGCTGTATCGCGGCGGAGATCGCGAGCGTTTGGGCAACGCCATCTGGGGCGCATTTGGCCGTGATTTTCGTTCTCAGGAGGGACAACGGTTCATGGTTGCGGCGCTGACCGCGAAGCAATGGAACGGATTGGTTGCCGCCTTTGGCCTGGCTGACGATATTGCAGCGCTTGAGCGCGAACTGGGCGTTGATTTTTCCAGCGGCGATGAGCCACGCTTCACTCATCGCCAGAGACTGTTTGACTTGTTTCAGAGCGTCGCTGGAAGCCTACCCTATGCAGAACTGGCAGAGCGGATGGCGGCGAAGGGTTGCACCTTTGAACATTATCGAACCGCTTTCGAAGCGGCCAATGATCCGGTTTTGCTGGACAGTAACCCGATGTTCGGGCCGGCCCCTGCCAACCCCAGCGGCTTCGACTATCCCGCCACTCGCAGCTTTGCCAATATTCCAGATCGGGAAGCCGGTGATCCGCAACCCGCCCCTTACCTCGGAGAGCATAGCGAAGAGGTTCTGGCCGAGCGCCTGGGGCTCTCGTCTGGCGCGATCGGCAAGCTGATCGACGCCGGGACCGTATCTCTCTCCGACAAGTCCGACTGAAACTGCCAAACCAAGGAAATCCCATGACCAGACGCGCCGCAATCGTTTCACCCCTGCGCACACCGGTGGGCAAATTTCTGGGCAGCTTGTCATCGCTCAATGCAGGAGAACTCGGCGCCATCATTCTCAAGGCGCTCGTCGAGCGAAGCGGAATTGACCCTGCAAGGGTCGATGATGTCGTTTTCAGCCAGGGGTATGGCAATGGTGAGGCCCCGTGCATCGGCCATTGGTCCTGGCTCGCCGCTGACCTGCCTTTGGAAGTGCCGGGGTATCAGCTGGATCGGCGTTGTGGCTCGGGTCTGCAGGCCATCGCCAACGCAGCCATGATGGTGGAAACCGGCATGGCCGATGTGGTTGTGGCTGGTGGTTGCGAAAGCATGTCCAATGTCGAGCACTACACCACCCAGGCACGCGGCGGCGCGCGCATGGGCGACATGACCTTGCATGACCGGCTGTCTCGCGGAAGGGTGATGAGCCAGCCGATCGAACGCTTTGGCGTGATCACCGGCATGATCGAAACGGCGGAAAATCTGGCCAAAGACTATGGCATTTCGCGCGAGAATGCCGATGCCTTTGCTGTACGCAGCCACCAGAATGCAGCGGCAGCCTGGGACGCGGGCAAGTTTGATGCTCAGCTTGTGCCGGTCGCGGTGCCCCAGCGTAGAGGTGATCCGGCCATTTTATCTCAGGATGAGGGCTATCGCGCCGACGCATCATTGGAGACCTTGGGCAAATTGCGCGCCATCGATAGCAGGCGCGATGCTGATGCGATTGTGACGGCAGGCAACGCTAGTCAGCAAAATGATGCGGCCGCTGCCTGTCTGGTGGTTGCAGAAGACAAGCTGGAAGAGCTTGGACTGGAACCCATGCTGTGGTTTGGCGGATGGGCAGCGGCTGGGTGTGATCCGGCCCGTATGGGCATCGGCCCAGTCCCCGCGACCCAGCGCCTGTTTGAGCGGCGCGGGTACAGTTGGGATGATATCGGTATGGTTGAAGTGAATGAGGCCTTCGCACCGCAAGTGCTGGCTGTGCTGAAAGGTTGGGGCTGGTCCGATGACGATTCCCGTCGCGACATTCTCAATGTCAATGGCTCGGGCATTTCGCTAGGCCACCCCATCGGGGCCACTGGCGGGCGCATTCTCGCCGATATGGCCCACGAAATGCATCGGCGCGAAGTCCGTTATGGCCTTGAGACGATGTGCATCGGTGGTGGCCAGGGAATCGCTGCGGTGTTTGAGCGCGCGACATGAGTGAACAAAGTGGCCAATGGGACGGCTGGATCGGGCGTGAAATGGAAGCGCATGATGCACTCGACGCCGCGCTTGCACGACGCTGGGCAGGTCTATTTGACCGGACCGCTCCGGCGTCAGGCAACATGCCGCAGGGGATCCATTTTTGCCTTTGCACGCCGGAAGCGCCAACCAAGGATTTGGGAGCAGACGGTCATCCTCAACGCGATGACAGTCCGGACAGTTTCTTTCCGCCTATCCCGCTGCCGCGCCGCATGTGGGCTTCCAGTTCTATTAATTTCGATGCCCCCCTTTCGATTGGTGCGAAGATCGAACGCACCAGCCGCATTGCCTCAATCAGTGAGAAAGACGGCAAAAGTGGTAAGCTTGCCTTTGTCGATGTCGATCACATCACCCTTGCCGATGGCGCGGAGGCTGTACGCGAGCGGCAAACACTAGTTTATCGCGACGCTGCGCCCGGCGATGCTCCACTGGCCCCGCCCCCACCAGCGAACGGTCATTTCGACGCGGCCAACTGGGACGCTACGGCAACAATCGAGCCGACCGAAACATTGCTGTTTCGCTTCTCTGCACTGACTTTCAACACTCACCGTATCCATTACGACCTGCCTTACGCTCTTGAGGAAGAGCGCTATCGCGGGCTGGTGGTGCATGGTCCGTTGATGGCCAGCTTGTTGTTACAACTGGCCGCCGGCACACTGGGTCAGAACCACTTGTCCGAATTCACATTCCGCGCGGTCAGCCCGGCAATCGTCGGAGAAAAGCTTCACTTGGCCATGCGGAAAGCTGGCGAAAAATTGGAGCTTGGCACATTTGCTTCCGATGGCAGGCAATGCGTAAAGGCAACGGCCAGGGTTCCTGCAAGCTAGAGCCTATTCAATCGGGTAATCCTTGATCGGCTGCAAAACGGCATAGCTTTCTTCGTGCGGTTCATGGCCCAGTTCGTCAAATTCAATCTCTGGCGGATCGATATGGGTGTCGGGCAGCCGGTCGAGAAGATCGCGAACAAGAGTAAGTCGGCCACGCTTCTGATCATTGAAATCCACCAAGGTCCATGGGGCGTTCTCTGTATGAGTGCGCTCTAGCATCCCCTCGCGAGCCCTGGTGTAATCATCATACTTGTCCCGCGCGGCCAGATCGACCGGGGACAGCTTCCAGCGCTTCAACGGATCTTCGAGCCGCTCTTTCAGCCGTTCCTCCTGCTTGGATTGGTCCGTAGTAAGCCAGTATTTGAACAATAAGATGCCATCATCGGTCAGCATTTTTTCAAAGGCCGGCACCTGTTCCAGAAACAATTCAATTTGGGTGTCATCGGCATAGCCCATGACTTTTTCGACACCTGCCCGATTGTACCAGCTGCGATCGAAAAGGGTTATTTCGCCGGCGCTCGGCAAATGAGCAACATAGCGCTGAAAGTACCATTGTGACTGCTCGGCAGGAGTCGGCTTGGCCAGCGCCACGACCTTGCACTGGCGAGGATTGAGCCGGTTCGAGACAGCCCGTATCGCTCCGCCCTTGCCTGCCGTATCTCGGCCCTCAAAGATCACGCAAATCCGCTGCCCGGTGGTGCGTGCCCAGCGCGCCATGCTGACCAATTCCTCTTCAAGCGGCTCCAGCAACTTGCGATAGGCCTTGCCTTTCAATGCGCTCAATACGTCCTCCGCGATTGTCACTGCCGCCCGGCAATGGTATGAATTGAAACCAATTATGGCATCATTAGCACAATCCGAAACCGACTTCAGCGCGCTTCCCGAATTGAGCGAGGATATTTTTACCGCGCCACTGAAACGGCCCGACCATCTGGGCCTTGATTGGGTAGAGCCCGCACAGGCCGATTACGGGGCAGAGGACGATGCGATATGGGATGAACTGTTCGCACGCCAGCTGGGCGTTTTGCCTGGTCGAGCAGCTTCTGCTTTCATGGAAGGGCTGGACAAGCTCGATCTGGCGCGGGGCGGCGTGCCTGATTTTGGACGGCTTTCGGAAGAACTTGATGCTCTGACCGGGTGGAGTGTCGTCCCAGTCCCCATGCTGATCCCCGATCATGTGTTTTTCTGGCATCTGGCAAATCGGCGTTTCCCGGCAGGCAATTTCATTCGCACCCGCGAAACCTTCGATTATATTCAGGAACCCGATGTCTTTCATGACGTCTTTGGCCATGTGCCAATGCTGACCGACCCGGTATTTGCCGACTATATGCAGGAATACGGTCGCGCAGGATGGAAAGCCATGCGTTACAATCGCCTCAAGGCTTTAGGAGCGCTGTACTGGTACACCGTTGAGTTTGGCCTGATCGAAGAGGCAAATGGCATCAAGGCCTATGGCGCTGGTATTTTATCGGGCCCGACCGAAGCGAAATTCGCAGTCGAAGCACAAAGCCCCAATCGCATCATGCTCAATGTCGACCGGGTTATGCGCACCGATTACGTGATCAGCGACCTGCAACCGACCTATTTCGTAATTGAAAGCTTCGAAGATCTGTTTCGGCAAACTGTAGAGCGCGATTTTGATCGGCTGTACCGCAGCTTGGCCCCCGCTTTTACCTATGCGAATTCGGCGGTGATTGATGTCGACAATGTGGTGCATCGCGGGACCCAGGAATATCTGCTGCGCGGCGGGCGAGGGTCGGGCGCCCCGGCGGTTTGACGATAGCGGCATTGCACCTGCCCGTTCAGGTCCTCAGTTCAGCAAATTGCGAATTGCCAGATGATAGGCTGCCAAAACTAAAACAGCGCCAGCAATCGCGGACATCAGGGCCTTGATACTCAATCCGCCCAGTAAAGTCCCGTTATTGGCAAGCAATCCACCAACCATGGCACCCAGAATTCCTGCAAATATGCTCTTGGCAATCTGGGCAGAAGATTTGACGCGGGCAATGATTGTGGCAAGCCAGCCAAGCATGCTTCCAATCAAGGTAACTAAGACGATTGTCATGATTTCCTCTTTTGTTTGACCTGTTGTTCTAACAGGCAAAAGAGGGGAAAAGTTCCAGCGTTGAGAACGCTATCTGCTTAGAAGGCCCACAATAAAGCCAGGCCGAGCGCAACGCGATATACGACAAAGACCATCATCGATGCCTTCTTCAGGAAGTTCATCAGGAATGCCATCGTTACGAAGGCTGCAATGAAGGTCATCACCCCGGCAATCAGCGCATCCATGGCCAACCCGGCGCCGGCTTCGAAAATTTCCGGGACGATCAATACCCCGGCACCCGCCACAGCAGGGATCGAAAGCAAAAAGCTGAACCGCGCAGCCTCGACCCGCTTGTAACCCAGCGCGCGCGCAGCGGTCATGGTCACGCCAGATCGGCTAGTACCCGGAATGATGGCCAGTGCCTGCGCCAGACCGACAATAAGGCCGTCCTTCCAACTCATATCCTCGAAGGATTTTATTTCTTTGCCCAGCCAGTCAGCAATTCCCAAAGCTATGCCGTAAGCGATCAGGTTGAAGGCAATCAGGTCAGTGAAACGGATCGATCCCATCAAGTCGTCATCAACGACGGTGATGCCAAACATCGCCTCAGCAGTCGAATTGAACAGGCCCAGCTTGATCGACAAGCCGAACAGCACCGCAGGGATTGTGCCAAGCACGATCCACCAGAACAATTTGCGCTCTGCCGGTGCATTGGGTGCCTGCGCCCCAATGCCAACGTTTGCCAGGCCGCCACGCGCCAGAACCAGCACATCCTTCAAAAAGTAAACGATAATGGCGAGAAGTGACCCGACATGGACAGCAACGTCAATTTGCGGCCCCTGATCTGGCAGGTCGGTAAGGTAGGGAATCAGGATGAGGTGGCCGGACGAGGATATCGGCAGAAACTCCGATATTCCCTGGACCACAGCAATCAGCAGAAGCTGGAGAATTGTCACGCGCGGCTTTCCCTATCCTGTCTCGACAATAAGCAGGTAAGCCTTTGCATGGCCACGCGCCAAGTCAAGCGCGCAGCCATGGTGAAGTTTTAGCGATCCCTTATTATTCCCAGATTTTGATCCGGTCCTCAGGCGCGAGGTATAGCGCATTGTCGGGACCCACATCAAAGGCATCGTACCAGGCGTCCAGATGCCTCACGGCATTATTCAGGCGGAACTCGGACGGTGGATGGTACGCTGTGAGCACGAGGTTGCGCAGAGCTTCATCACGATTTTTGGAGCGCCAGATCTGACCAAAACCGAGCAAGAACCGCTGATCTCCGGTCAGCCCGTCAATGACTGGCGCCTCTTCGCCGTCAAGCGACATGCGATAAGCGCGATAGGCCATTTGCAGGCCCACCACATCGCCAAGCGTTTCCCCAATCGAAAGATCGGCCTTGAGGCACAATTTGCCATCATCACCTTCATCAATCGGGCAATAGGCTTCGATCAACTCGCCCATTCTATCGGCCAAGCGCTCAAAGCCGGCGCGATCTTCTGCTTGCCACCAATTCCGCAGGCTACCTTCGCTATCAAATTGCGAGCCTTGGTCATCAAATCCATGGCCGATTTCGTGTCCAATGACGGCACCTACACCGCCATAATTGACGGCGGGATCGGCATTCAGATTGAAGAACGGGGGTTGCAGTATAGCGGCAGGGAAAACGATCTGATTGAAGTTCGGGGCGTAGTAGGCGTTGACGGTTTGCGGGAGCAGCTGCCATTCATTTTTGTCTACCTGCTGACCCAGTTTCGATAGCGAATCCTGCTGCGACCAAGCGACTGTGCTGATGGCGTTGGCCAACGGATCATCGCCGGCGATATCCAAGCCGTCATAGGTTTCAAACTCTGCTGGATATCCGACCTGGACTGACATCGTATCCAGCTTCGCCCGGGCTTCGCTGACCGTTGCCTCGCTCATCCAGCTGACTTGATCGAGCCCCTGCGCCATCGATAACTTCAGATTGGCAACCAGATCATCCATCCGCGCCTTTGCCTCGGGTGGGAAATAGCGCGCCACGTACAAGGCGGCCAATTGCTCACCCAGCTGTGAACCGACCACACCAATTGAACGTTTCCAGCGCGGCCGTTGCTCTTCCTGACCATTCAGGACGGTGCCGTTAAAGGCAAAGGCAGCTTCGTCCAGCTCGCTGCTCAGATAGGGGGCATAGGAAGACAGGAAGCGAGCAGCCATCCACGCTTTGGTAGTGGCCAAATCCGTTTCAACAATCAGATCCATCATTGCCGGCAGCCCGCCACCAATCATAGCCAGCTGATCTTCGGTCAGCTCAAGCTCTTCAATTTCTTCCTCGGTGGGCGGAATTTGGCTGGCAAGAAATCGTGGTTGGCTGTCCAGATCGCCGGCTTCCAAAAGCGCGTCGAGCGGAAACTCAGGCGACAGTTCTTGCAGCTCGTCCTTGCTGAGCGAATTGTAGCGCAACTCCGGAATCCGCAAAACGGGACGTGCCCATTCAAGCTCGGCAACCTTATGTTCGAAACGGTAAACAGCATCGGCAGCAGCAGCAGGTTCCGCATAGCCGGCCTGGCCAAGCAGGAAGGTGAGATACTCCTTATACTTGCCGCGTATCTCGAGATTGCGTTCGGAATCCACCAGATAGTAGTCCCGATCCGGCAGACCCATGCCACTGAAACCTGCTGAGGGAATATAGGAATCGGGATTCTTGCTGTCGACCGTAACATTTACGGAAACCAGGCCTGGGTAGCCCGGTGTCTGGAACAGCTCTGCCAGCCGCTTAAGGTCGGGCGCTGCGAATATATCTGTGAGGTAAGGATAGGCCGGGACAAGACCTGAAGCATCGATAGCATCGGTGTCGTAGAATGCATTATAGGCATCAACGATGCGTTTCTCGGTCGTCCCAGCAGCCGGATTGGACGCCACCAGATCGGCGATGAGTGATTCCACGTCGGCAGTCGACTTGTCCGCCAGAATCTGGAAGGAACCGAAGGATGAGCGATCTGCTGGAATATCCGTCTGGGCAATCCATTTTCCATTGACGTAAGCGTTGTAGTCATCGCCCGGGTCGACCTCGGGATCGATCAGATCTAGACCGACACCCCATTCGCCATAATCGATGGTCGCAACAGCTGCTGCATCGCTTTCCGGTGCGGCCTGAAACGTAGCCCCGTCACCATTAGCAATGGTGTCGCCAGCGTGACCCTCATGTGCAATTGCCGGTAAAGTTGTCGCCAGCGCGATCAGGCTGGCTGAGAGTGTAATCAGGGTCCGCATGACTGGTCGTCCTTCATGAAATTTGGTTTTCATACCCGAGGCACTGCCGGGCGATCATAGAGCGTCATCTACGCAGCTTGAATTGCCGCACGGTGAGTGCAAATGCCCGGTTTCAATTGCAACTTTGTCGCGAAATTACAAGTTGGTTTGGCTTCGGTAACTTCCGTCAGTCTGGAATCAGGCGGCTTGACCTACAGTGAATTGCAGTTTCGCCAGCCGTGCATAGAGACCGCCTGCATCGGCCAATTGCTCATGTGTACCTTGCTCCACAATCTGGCCGTGCTCCATCACCACGATCCGGTCAGCGTTGCGGACTGTGGCAAGCCGGTGCGCAATCACCAGCGTCGTGCGCTCAGCCATCAAGCGATCCAACGCCTGCTGCACCAATTGTTCGCTTTCAGCATCCAGTGCGCTGGTGGCTTCGTCCAGCAACAGGATCGGCGCATCGCGCAACAATGCCCGGGCAATTGCGAGGCGCTGCTGCTGACCACCAGAAAGCCGGGTTCCGCTCTCGCCAAGATAAGTGTCGAGCCCTTCGGGCAAGTCGCGCAGAAATTCTTCTGCATTGGCCGCACGAGCCGCTTCCCAGATTTCCTCGTCAGTCGCGTCCCACCGGCCATAACGCAGATTGTCGCGGGCATTGGAACTGAACAGCACACCTTCTTGTGGCACAAAGGCAATCCGCTGGCGTATTTCTGAAGGGTCCGCTTTGGTCAGTGGCACGCCGTCCAAGCGGATTGTGCCCGATTGGGGATCATAAAAGCGCTCCACCAATTGAAAGATGGTCGACTTGCCCGCGCCTGACGGACCAACAATTGCCACGGTTTCGCCAGGCTCAACCTCCAGCGTAAAATCCTTGATGGCAGCGGTTTCGGGTCTGGTGGGATAACGGAAAGTGACATTGCGAAAGGACAGATTGCCCCGCGCAGGATCTGGCAGTTTCTCCGGTCTTGCTGGTGGAGCGATCACCGGCCGTGCTTCGAGCAGTTCGGCCAGGCGGCTGGCAGCCCCGGCACCGCGAAGCAGATCGCCATAAACCTCCGTCAAGGCGCCAAAAGCCCCTGCAACAAGACCCCCGGTAATGACAAAGGCGGCGATGGTGCCTCCGCTAATGTCGCCCTGCGCTACTCCGATCGCGCCGCGCCACATGAGCATTGTGATGGAGCCAAAAATCATGAGTATGACAATGGAAGTCATTGCTGCGCGGATGAGAATGCGACGTTTGGCGATAGAAAATGTGCGCTCGACGGCTTCACCAAATCGGGCCTGCTCGCGCGTTTCCTGATTGAAGGCCTGCACAATCTTCATGCCCGAGAGCACTTCGGAAACCATCGCGCCTACATCAGCTACTCTATCTTGGCTGGTGCGCGAAACATTGCGCAAGCGGCGACCGAAAATGGTGATTGGTATGACTATAGCCGGGATAACCAATGCCAGGCCCAAGGTCATGCCCGGAGCCAGATAAAACAGGTATATCGTTCCACCGATTGCCATCAAGACATTGCGCAACGCGACAGAAACCGTAGTGCCCACGACCTGCTCGATTATGGCCGTATCTGACGTCATCCGGCTGGAAATTTCCTTGGGACTGTTTTCCTCATAGAAGCCGGGGGCAAGTCGCAAAAGATTGGTCTGCACATTGCGTCGGATGTCAGCCACCACGCGCTCGCCAATCCAGCTTACGAAATAGAATCGCAGTGCTGTGCCAGCAGCCAGCACCCCGACAATCATCAGAAGGTAGCGAAACCAGCGCCCGATATCCGCCGGGTCGCCGCCAGCTGCAAAACCGCGATCAATGATCATTTTGAAGCCGGCTGGAATGGCCAGCATCGCGCCTGCCGTGATGAACAAAGCCGCCAATGCGAGCCCAATCTGCAAGGGGTAATTTGCTGCGGCGCGATAGACCATGCGCAACGGTCCCAAGGATCGTGCAGGCTTGGGCTCGTCAGCGGCCACTGGCTCACTTTGTTCTGTCGCCTCGTCGACAATTGTCGAGCCACCACCGCGGCCAAACAGCCCGCGCCGCTCCCGCTTTCTGCTTTTCTGTGTGAGCTCGCCATCCATTGACTAACCATTTAGGGATTGGCGCTGGAAAATTCACGCGCAAAATGCCGCTAATTCTCGTACTCGCTAGGCAATTACTGAAAGACCGCCAGGCGATGCAAGGAACGACCGGGCGCAGAAATTAGAAAATTGTGCATTGCACAATAAGGCAAATGCGCCCATCTCGGTCGCTTAATCGACTTCCAGTTTTACGGCAATTGGGCACATGCAGTGCCTCGTGGCTGGAATGAAGCGAAGGAATATGCGTGCTTTATCAAGCTTATGAAATTCAGCGATCATGGTTGAACAGCGTCAGCTCTTGGGCCTCAATCAGCTCACAAATGCTGTCCAATCCGGCCAATCCGCTGGGATCCATGGGCTTGGGCCCGGTCACCGCCAATGCATTGGACGTATTCGCCCATGCAACAGCGAATTACGGCAAGCCAGCATTTGGCATCACCGAAGTCGAAGCAGATGGCACCGTGTTTCCGGTGATCGAGGCGACGGTAGTGAATCGACCATTCGGCGATCTCAAGCGGTTCCGGCTGGATGGTGTGTCCGATGACCGGCCCAAAATGCTGATCGTTGCCCCGATGAGCGGCCATTACGCTACCTTGCTACGCGGAACCGTCGAACGGATGCTGCAAAAGTTTGAGGTATACATAACAGACTGGGCCGATGCGAAACTGGTGCCACTGCACGAGGGTGAATTCGACCTCGACACCTATATCGACTACCTGATCGAATTTCTGGGATATATCGAGAAGCAGAACCCCGGCCAGCGCCCGCATATGCTGGCCGTGTGCCAACCTTCGGTTCCAGCCTTTGCGGCAACCGCGTTGCTCAATGGCCATAAGTCTGCTGCGGCTCCAGCCACGCTGACAATGATGGGCGGCCCTATCGATACGCGCGAATGCCCCACCAGCGTGAACGACCACGCAATGAATCGCCCGATCGAGTGGTTCCGCAACTCCGTAATCGCGACCGTACCGATGAATTATCGCGGAGCTGGTCGGCGGGTATACCCCGGTTTCATGCAGCTCTCGGCTTTCATGAGCATGAATCTGCGCAGCCATATGATGAGCCATTACGAGATGTTCAAACACCTTACGTCGGGCGATGACGCCAGCGCTCAGGCGACCAAGGATTTCTACGACGAATATCGCAGCGTGTGCGACATGACGGCTGAATTCTACCTTCAGACGGTGGAAGAAGTCTTCCAGAAACACTCAATCCCCAAGGGCACATTCGAGCATAAGGGCGAAGTTGTTGATCTTAGCAGCATCAATCAGACTGCTCTGCTGGCTATCGAAGGAGAGCGCGACGATATTTCAGGCCTTGGCCAGACCCGCGCCGCTCTGAAACTGGCGACCGGCCTGTCAGAGAAGAAGAAGAAATATTACATGGCCGAGGGTGCAGGACATTACGGCATCTTCAATGGCAGCCGCTGGCGGGACAACGTCGCGCCGACAGTGGAAGAATTCATCGCCGCACATAGCTAAGCCGTGAAGGAGCCGCTGCTCAGGTCTGTCCGGTTGACTGGCCAGACTAACCCTCAGGCTTGGGCGCTCGGAAAAACAATCGCTTGATCACGCGGCGCGCCCACAACAGCAACAAAATCACCAGCACCAGCAGCACAAGCGCTATGCCGCCTGCGGCCAAGGGATATTCATAGGCGAGATAGAGCAGGCCCACGGTTGCCACATCCTCTATGCTG
>CALBWA010000032.1 GCA_937969505.1 uncultured Erythrobacter sp.
ACGATCAGCCACGGCTGAGCCTCCGTTGTAATGCACGCTCTAGGGCACGTCCGGCATACAGCCCGATCAGCGCGGCAAATGCGGTGGAGAGAACCTCCTTCATCGGAGCCTCCCCATGAAATGCGGTGAGATAGGCGTAAACCCCGCCTGCAAACAGGCAGATCGCGGCCAAAAGGATCAAGACCTCGCGCAGGATCACCGGTCACACTCCCCGAATACAACGTCGATAGCGCCAAGGATGGCGGTGGCATCGGGCAGCATGTGCCCTTTGCACATCATATCCATCGCCTGCAGGTGCGAGAATGCGGTGGGGCGGATTTTACAGCGATACGGCTTGTTGGTGCCATCGCTAACCAGATAAACGCCAAATTCACCCTTGGGGCTTTCCGTGGCGACGTAAACTTCGCCAGCGGGAACATGGAAGCCTTCGGTGTACAGCTTGAAGTGGTGGATCAGGCTTTCCATCGATTGCTTCATCGCCCCGCGTTTGGGCGGAGAGACTTTGCCATCGTCGCTTGCAATTGGGCCTTGGGGTATCTCCGCCAGACATTGACGAATAATCCGGGCGCTCTGACGAATTTCATTCACCCGGACCATGAACCGGTCATAACAGTCCGAATTGGTGCCAACAGGAATGTCAAAATCCATCCGATCATAGACATCGTAAGGCTGCGACTTGCGCAGATCCCATGGGATGCCGGCAGCGCGGATCATCGGACCGGAAAAGCCCCAGGCCACCGCATCATCGCGGCTGACCACGGCAATATCGACATTGCGCTGTTTGAAGATCCGGTTGTCGATCACCAGGCTCATCGCATCGTCGAACAACTGGAAGAAGCGATTGTCGAGCCACTCGCCAATATCGACCAGCAATTTCTCGGGAACATCCTGATGCACACCGCCGGGGCGGAACCAGGCCGAGTGCATCCGCGCGCCCGAAGCACGCTCGAAGAAGTTCATGCAATCTTCGCGCAGATCCATGATCCACAGGTTTGGCGTGAACGCGCCAACATCCAACACATGGGCGCCCATATTGAGCATGTGATTGGAAATGCGGGTCAGTTCGGCAAACAACACCCGTAGATATTGCGCCCGTTCTGGAACCTCCAGATTGAGAAGCTTTTCAATTGCCAGCACATAGGAATGTTCCTGACACAGCGGCGAACAGTAATCGAGCCGGTCAAAATAGGGCAAGGCCTGCAAATAGGTCTTGTGCTCGATCAGTTTTTCGGTGCCGCGATGGAGCAAGCCGACATGCGGATCGACCCGTTCGATAATTTCGCCATCCAGCTCCATAACCATCCGCAAAACGCCGTGGGCTGCGGGGTGCTGGGGACCGAAATTGATCGTGTAATTGTTGACGACTTCGCCATCTGTGGTGGGCGATTCTTCGAGCTGCATGCTCATGCATCGTCCTCCTGTTCACCAGAATCTTTCATTGCGGGTGCCTCAGGGGAAACCTTGTCATCTGCGAGTTTCTCGGCCTTGGGACCAGCACCAGTATCGGCGGGCTTCTCTGTCACCTTTGGCTTGTCCACTTCGGGCGGACCTTCGGCCTTCTCGTCACCGGGAAGCGTATACTCTGTACCTTCCCATGGGCTGAGGAAATCAAACTGGCGCAAATCCTGCGCAAGCTCAACCGGTTCGTAAACAACCCGCTTTTCCTCTTCGGAATAGCGCAATTCGGTGTAGCCCGTCAGAGGGAAATCCTTACGGAAGGGGTGCCCTTCAAATCCGTAATCGGTCAGAATTCGGCGCAGATCATTATTTCCTGCGAAAAGAACACCGTACAGATCAAAAACTTCGCGCTCCAGCCAACCTGCATTGGGCCAAAGGTCAGTGATCGAAGGAACCGGCGTTACCTCATCCGTCGACAGCTTGATCATGATCCGATGGTTCTTGGTCAGGCTGAGCAGCATATAGACAACCTCGAAACGCTCGGCGCGCTCGGGAAAGTCCACGCCGGCAATTTCCATCATCTGCTGATAGGCATGATCATCGCGAAGGGTCGTGAGGACATCGACGATCATGTCCCGCTTCACAGTCAGGATAATCTCGCCGTGGTCTTCGCTTGAAGACAGCACTGCATCCCCCAATGCCGACACGAGCGCTTCGCGCACGCCGTCATTGGTGGCAAATTTCGGAGCTGAATGAAGAACAGCCATTACCGTTCAATCGTCCCTGAACGGCGGATTTTGCGCTGCAATTGCATCACACCATACAGCAATGCCTCTGCGGTGGGCGGGCAACCTGGTACATAGATATCGACTGGCACAATCCGGTCGCAACCGCGCACCACCGAATAGCTATAATGATAATAGCCACCACCATTGGCACAGCTGCCCATGCTGATCACATATTTGGGATCAGACATCTGGTCGTAAACCTTGCGCAAGGCAGGCGCCATCTTGTTGCACAATGTCCCGGCGACAATCATCAAGTCAGACTGACGCGGTGATGCGCGCGGTGCAGCGCCAAAGCGTTCCATATCATAGCGTGGCATGTTGACGTGGATCATCTCCACCGCGCAGCATGCAAGGCCAAAGGTCATCCACCACAGAGAACCCGTCCGCGCCCATTGGAACACATCCTCGGTCGAGGTAAGCAGAAAGCCCTTGTCATTCACCTCTGTCTGAAGCGCATTGAAATAGTCCGCGTCAGGCTGACGCACTTCGCCACCGCGAGCGGTGGGCATTTGTGCAGCTGCTTCGGTCGCGCTGATTGGCGCGGTTGGCGGAGTGATGATGGTGCTCGATGTCATGTTTGTAGAATTGCTCATTCCCAGTCCAGAGCTCCCTTCTTCCATTCATAGGCAAGGCCAATGGCCAAAATGCCAAGGAAGATCATCATGCCAATCCAACCCTGCCAACCCGTTTCACCAAGGCTAACCGCCCAAGGGAACAAGAATGCCGCCTCAAGATCGAAAATGATGAAGCTGATTGCGACGAGGTAAAAACGCACATCGAACCTACTGCGCGCATCATCAAATGCGGGAAATCCGCATTCATATTCGCTGAGCTTTTCCGCATCGGGATTGTGCGCACCGGTCAGGCGCGAAACGCCCATCGGCAAGAACACAAACAAGCACGAGAGGCCTAGTGCGATGATCAGGAAAATCAGGATCGGCAGATATTGGCTGAGTTCGACCACAGAGGAATCCTAGAGGGGGCTAAAACTTCGCCCGCCTCTAGGCCCCAAAGATGCTTGGCGCAAGGGCGCGAATCGTGAAATCCCTGCTATGTTTGTCGCGCAAACCGCAATGATCTTCCGCCCAATTAACTGCTTACTGCCAGCTGGCGGGAAAGCACGGACGAGGATGCTTTACTTCATCATCGCCTTGATCGCCTTTTTGGCGGCGTCTCCATAGGGTGGCTTGAACCCGCCCAGCTTTGCCACATCAACCTTTGTCTGATGATATACCGCGCGGGCGTGACTGAACTCCCGGAAACCTTCGACGGCATGGTAGGAGCCCATCCCAGACGGCCCCACCCCGCCAAACGGAAGATCGTCCATCGAGACATGGAAGATCACATCATTGGTGGTGACACCGCCTGATATTGTCTTGCTCAGTACCTGTTCTTGCTCGCCTTTGTCCTGACCGAAATAATACAGGGCCAGCGGTCGATCATTGGCGTTAACGTAATCAATCGCAGTTTCCAGATTCTTGTAGGTTTTTACCGGCAGGACCGGGCCAAAGATTTCTTCCTGCATGGCCTGCATATCATCCGTAACATTGCGCAGGATCGTCAGCGGCATCTTGCGACTGTTGGTGGTCGAGAAATCCTCGTTGCCGGGATTGACCTCGATAATATCTGCGCCCTTGTCACGGGCATCTGACACCATATTCTGAAGCCGGTCGAAGTGCTCGTCTGTCACAACGCTGGCATAATCGTCATTGTGAAGCAGGGTGGGATACATTGAAGCAACACCTTGCGTGACGCCATTGATCGCTTCTTCTTCTTTGTCCTCAGGCACGTACATGTAGTCTGGTGCAAGACATATCTGTCCAGCATTCATCATCTTGCCCAGAGCAATCCGTTCACCCGCTTTCTCAAGATCAGCGCTGCGCCCCATAATGACCGGGGACTTACCACCGAGTTCGAGTGTAACTGGGACCAGATTGGCTGCAGCAGCTTCCATGACTTTGCGTCCCGTCGCGGTCGAGCCGGTGAAAACCAGATGATCGAAGGGGAGCGACGAAAATGCAGCAGCCACTTCGGGCCCGCCGGTAAAGACAGCAACTTCGTCAGGAGTGAAGTACTCAGCCACAAGTTCGGACATGAGCAGCGAAGTCCGCTCGGTGAATTCGCTTGGTTTGATCATGGCGCGATTTCCCGCAGCCAGAATTTGCATCAGAGGTGCAAACGCAAGATTGACCGGGAAATTCCATGGGCTGAGGATGCCAACGACACCCTTGGGCTCATACCTGACTTCAGCTTTCGCGCCCATTAGGCCGAGAGGGAACTTGACCTTGCGCTTATCTGGTTTTGCCCACTCATCCATGTGTTTGAGAGCATCGTTGCCAGCTGCCACAGTCGCGGCAATATCGGTAATCATGGACTGCATGAAGGCGCGGTTGCCGAAATCGGCGCTCATCGCCTTGGCAAAACTGTCTCCATTGTCGCGTACCAGCGCGATAGCCCGCTTGATTCGATCCTTACGCATGTGCATCGGCTCGGGGCGTTTGGAGGTGAAGGTGGTTCTTTGCAGCTCCAGTATGCGTTCAAGTTCTGCGCGATTATTGTCAGCCATCCTGTCGCTTCCCTATGTTCTCTTATAATTTACGCCAGCGGTCATTGCCGTGGCATGCCTCCCGGCTTCTTGCCGATTGAGCCGCGAATGACAAGTTCATACCAATTCACGCGTGTTTTCGCGCGCATCGCAGCTTTACGAATTGAATTCGCGCAATTGCCTCCATAGTTAGGGTCAATATTTTTCTCTCCAAACAAGGTCCCAAATTATGCCTCAGATTTCGTCAGCCGATCCGATTGTCATCCTTTCTTATGCACGCACTCCCATGGGCGGTATGCAAGGGGCTTTGGCAGATGTGTCGGCCACGGACCTGGGTGCGACTGCGGTCAAAGCAGCAGTGGATCGGTCAGGCGTCGGAAGCGACGAATTTGACCGGATTTACATGGGCTGCGTACTCCCCGCTGGCCTTGGCCAGGCCCCTGCCCGCCAGGCGGGGATTAAGGCTGGCCTACCAAAATCCGTTGAGGCAACTACCGTCAACAAGGTGTGCGGCAGCGGTATGCAGACGGTTATCATGGGGTCCGAGGCATTGGCATCTGGCACCATCGACATGGTCATTGCCGGCGGAATGGAAAGCAGGACCAATGCGCCATATCTGCTGAAAAAGCATCGCTCCGGCGCGCGCCTGGGGCATGATACAACCTATGATCACATGTTCCTTGATGGGCTCGAGGACGCTTATGAAGAAGGCCGAGCGATGGGCACTTTCGCTCAGGACACAGCCGATCAATATCAGCTGACGCGCGAGAATATGGATGAATATTCGATCGAGTCCCTGCGGCGTGCAAATGCCGCGATCGATAGTGGTGCCTTTGCTGATGAAGTCGTGCCGGTCAGCTTCTCCACTCGCAAGGGCGAGGTCACGGTTGATACTGATGAGGCGCCTGGCAAGGGCCGCCCGGACAAGATCCCGACCCTGCGCGCTGCTTTTGCCAAGGAGGGTACGATCACTGCTGCGACATCCAGCTCAATCTCTGACGGGGCGGCGGCAGTCGTTCTAACACGCAGCAGCGTTGCGCAGGAAAAAGGCCTGGAGCCTGTGGCCAAGATTGCGGCAGTTGCCGCTCACGCTCGTGAGCCAAAGGATTTCACCATTGCGCCGGTAGGCGCGATTGAGAAGGTCCTCGATAGCGCTGGCTGGACCGTGGACGATGTGGACCTTTGGGAAGTCAATGAAGCGTTTGCTTGTGTCGCCATGTTCGCAATGAAGGATATCGGCATTCCGCACGACAAGATTAACGTGAACGGGGGCGCAACCGCGCTCGGTCATCCTATTGGTGCTTCGGGTACACGGATCATCGTGACCTTACTCAATGCTCTTAAACAACAAGGCAAGACAAAGGGTGTCGCGAGCCTCTGTATTGGAGGCGGGGAAGCAACGGCCATCGCAGTCGAGATCACGTCCTGACCCTTGATTGCGCCAATCCTAGTTTTCGTTATAGCTACTTTGCACAGTTAATCTTGCGGCCAGCCATTTTGATTGGCGAAAGATGCGCTGTGATGAGGGTCGGTTGTTGATCCAAAAGGATCATGAACCATTGGAGGGTTTTAATGAAAAGACTGATTACATTGGCGTGTGTTGTTGCCTTGGCCGGTTGTGCCGAAGCTGAAGCGCCTGAGGTAGAAGAAGCGGTTGTTGAAGAAGTGGCTGTTCCTGCGCCAGTCGGACCGGGCACTTACGAAGTTACCTATGCTGACGGTACCATTGGCACCATGGTCAGCGCTGAAGATGGAACTTTCACGACATCGATTGATGGTGAAGTTGCCGGCTCCGGAACCTACACCGATACAGATGGCCAAGTCTGCTTCGATTCTGATGGTGATGAGGAAGGCGCCCAGTGCTGGACCAACAGTCCTGCGGCCGACGACGGCTCATTCACTTCAGTGAGTGACGAAGGCGAGACTGTATCAGTTGTCCCTGTTGTTGCTGAAACAGACGGCTGATTTTTGAGATAATACACGAAACGGGGCAGTCTTTTTCCAGGCTGCCCCTTTTTGTTGAAGGATAACCTCCAACAAGAACCGCTCAGGGTTCACCAGGCCCCCATAGCCTGTCTTGCTCAACCCAGCCTTCATGACCGTTGACGTTCAATTCGCACCAACCCTGTGCGCATTGCCCCAGAGAGCCCACAACGCCGGGTTCCAAATTCCATTTCAGGCTGCTGGAACTTGACGGTTCAGCCCGCATCGCCGCCAGCCCTTCACCAACAACAATGGCGCCACGATCGGGCGTCAGAAGGCGGGCAGCCACCCAACCCTGGGTGCCATCAGGATCCTGGATCAACCGCCAGCCCTCCATGACCCTGACCACTTTCACCGGCAGGCCTTGGCGTTTGTAGACCCAATCAATGCGATATTCGGGGCTCGGCCCGACCCGCATGTTTACCTCCACCGCACGCATCGCCGCCCAATAGGGAACCTCTCTATTCTGAGCATTTGCAGCACCAGCTGTAAGCAAAATGGCCCAGGAAGAAATGATGATGGCTATCGCTCGCATGGGACACTCATACTATCCAAAAGTCGGGTCCGGCAACCGCCCTTATCTGCCTATGCGCTTGACCCGGCTGGGGTGTGCGTCCTAGCGCTAGCCTTATGTCATCTAACGCTGCCTTGCACCCCGCCAGTTCGAAACCAATTGAGCGCACGCCGCGCGTCTTTGTTACCCGACAACTGATGCCAACGGTTGAAGACAGGATGAGCGAACTGTTCGACGTCACGTTGAACACGGCCGACGCACCGCTAAGCCGAAAAGAGTTGATAGCTGCCGTCCAGAATTGCGATGTTCTGGTTCCAGCTGTGACAGACGCGATTGATGCAGGCATCATTGAAGCTGCTGGCCCCGACCTCAAACTGATTGCCAATTTTGGTGCCGGCACAGAGCATATCGCACTATCGGCAGCAGCAAAGCGGAGGATAATTGTCACCAACACACCCGGCGTGTTCACCGATGACACAGCTGACATCGCAATGGCCGGTATCATCGGCGTGCCCCGACGCATCAGGGAAGGTACGGCACTGGTCCGGCGCGGTGAATGGAGCGGTTGGGCACCGTCAGGCTTGCTGGGTCGCAAGTTAAGCGGAAAAGTGTTGGGTATTGTCGGCATGGGCCGTATCGGGCAAGCAGTTGCCCATCGCGCACGCGCCTTTGGTCTTGATATCGCCTATTTTAACCGCAAACCCTTACCGGCTGCGCTCGAGCAGATGCTCGGTGCGCGCTATGTCGAAAGTGTGGATGCGCTTGTCGCCGAAGCGGACATTTTGACACTCCACTGCCCACTTACTGAAGAAACGCGCGGGTTGCTGGATTATAGTCGCATCGCATCGATGAAAGACGGCGCAAGCATCATCAACACCGCGCGCGGCGAGTTGATAGATCACGAGGCGCTGATTGACGCTTTGTATGCCGGCAAACTGGCTGGTGCCGGTTTGGATGTTTACCCAGATGAACCTCACGTCGATCCACGCCTGATTGCGCATCCCAATGTCATGACGCTGCCCCATATCGGGAGCGCTACGGCCGAGGGGCGCGAAGCCTCTGGGGAAAAGATCATCGCCAACATTCGGTTCTGGATGGACGGGCATCGGCCACCCGATCAAGTGTTGGAAGCGCTAATAGAGCGTTAGAAAAACTTCGATTTATCTATGTCCGAGACTCACGTTGATCTGAGCGATTTATGCCGCAGTTGCGGGCTGTGCTGCACCGGGATGATGTTTTCCCATGCCAAGGTTGACGCGGAGGACAAGAGTCTGCTGGCCCGGATTGCGCCTGATAGTCTTGATAAGGTCGTATCCGGTGAGAGACTGAATCTGCCATGCCACTTCCTGAGCGGCACCATGTGCAGCATCTATGAGCAGGGGCGCCCGAAAGTCTGCGGGGAGTTTCTCTGTGCACTTGCCAAAAATGTTGATCGGGCTGATGTACCAATGAACAAAGCCTTGGTCATTATCAGCCAAGCCCTCCGATTGCTTGACGACGTAAGAAGCGGAATCCCGACTGCGACGTCACTCAGCCAAAGTGCTGCCATCGTTCTCAGCGGTGAAAAGCCTGAGACAGTTGCACTGGCTGACTTTCAAAAAGCGCGGCTTTCTTATCTCGCACTGCAGATAATGATCGACAAACACTTCCGAACCGAGGGGGACCAGTTGATTGACACCAAACCAGCGAAACCCGATTGACGCGTTTTTCAGAGGGGCAAATCAGTCACCTGAAAGGATGCGGTCGACCAATTCCTTCACCGTCGGGGTGAAATTGTTGGAATAGAATGGGTCCTGCTTGAACCGGTATGCGGCATGCCCTGCAAACGCCAGATTGTTGTCCGGGTGTCCCCCGTGGGCAATATCCTGCAGGGTTTTCTGAATGCAGAAACTGCGCGGATCGGCCAAGCGACCGGTTGTGTAATCATCATGATCTTTCCACGACGAGAACCCACAGTGCGACAGGCATCCCATACAGTCCTGCTGGTCCTGGCGGATCACATCTCGTTTGTCAGGCGTGACAAACACTATCGTGCCATCGGGCGTCTTGAGAGCTTCGATATGTCCTTCAGCCATCCAGCCCAAAGCTTTCTGCCGATCATCGGGCTGCACCCAAAAATTCTTCCCCTTGCCCTCATCAGACAGAGGTACAGTGCCTTCTTCTTCACCGCGCTTGTGCACGGCAATCTGGCGTTCGCTCCGCTCCATCAGATCATACAGGAAGGGAGTCTTCACTGCTGATGAATAAAAACCGGTAGGAGAGAATTTGTGCAACAGCACCCCGCCCGGCTCAACCGTGCGCAGCATCTCCTTCCACACATCCGGGATCGGGCTTTCCTTGGTCAACAAGGGCCGCGTACCGTATTGAAACGCTATCTTGCCCAGTTCCGGATTGTCGATCCAGTCTTCCCATTCGCGCAGGAACCACACACCGCCGGCCATAACGATTGCTGTATCTTCAGACACGCCTTCCTTACGCATGGTTTCACGCAGAGCTTTCACCCTTGGATAGGGGTCTTCGGGCTGGCGCGGATCTTCAGCATTGGACAGGCCGTTATGCCCGCCCGCGAGCCATGGGTCTTCGTAGACGACAGCAGCCATAAGCTCGGGCACCTTGGAATAGCTGCGCTTCCACAAGGCACGAAACGCGCGGGCCGAGCTTATAATCGGTAAATAGTGGACATTGTGACGAGCGGCGATCTCGGCCAGCTTATATGGCATGCCTGCACCGCATGTGACGCCAGTCACCAAACCCTTCGTGTTTTCCAGAACCCCTTCGAGCACAGCCTGCGCACCGCCCATCTCCCACAGGACGTTAATGTTCAGCGCTCCCTTGCCACCGGAAATATCGTGCGCGCGACGAACCTGTTCGGTCGCTCCGTCGATGGCATAGCGGATCAGCTGTTCGTGGCGCTCTTTGCGCGTTGCCTGGGGATACACCTGCTCGATCGGTTTGCCATTTTCATCGTAGCTGTCCGCATTGACTGCGCTGACTGTGCCAATACCGCCCGCAGCCGCCCATGCACCTGAACTTGCGTGATTGGTGGCCGAGACACCCTTGCCGCCTTCGACCAAAGGCCAAACTTCGCGCCCACCGTACTCGATTGGGCTCAATCCCTTGAACAATGAAAAACTCCCTTTGGCGCCGCGTCCCCTGAATGGCGCCCGCTTTCGAACCTCCCTAGACGAAACATTGCAGTATTGCGTAACATTTTCTGCACCTGCCTGTGGATGCCCGCCTTAATCAGGTTTCTTGAGGCTGCACGGCACAATTTGGTCAGCCTCCCGCCTTTTTTCGTCACGCTCAAATCGCGCGAAATAACCACGAATGTCCGGCTTCTCGATAAATTCCACGAGGCGATAGCCCACTGCTTCGAATTCACAGACCAGAAGCAATGGCGGAATGCCATGGCGGTCAGTGGGGCGATCGGTGTCCACTACGATGATTTGTCCTTCCTCGGCCAGGGCGGGCCATAAGCGCCAGAGAAATGCATAAGGCTCGGTCACTTCATGGTACATGTGGACCAAAAAGATGCGGTCAAAACTATCGGCTGGAAGCTGCGGATCGTCGGGGCGGCCCAGCTTGATCGAAATATTGTCGAACCGCTGCCGCTCGACTCGTGACCCGAGCCGCTCCAGCGCCTGTCGGTCGATGTCCTGGGCCAACACCCTGCCAGCACTCCCGACACGTTCCGCCAAACGCACAGTGTAGTAACCCTCTCCCGCACCAATATCAGCCACCGTCATACCGTCGCTGATGTTGGCCAAGTCCATAACCTTTTGGGCCTCGCCCCGGCTGTCTCGCGCGTCTTCATTGGAAAACTGGTTTGATGTTACCTTGGAGACCGGCCGGTCGGGCACGGGGAAAGTCAGCGCTGTTCCCAGACGCTCTTGATCACTGGGTGCGGGCTGGCACCCGGGCAGTCCGACAAATGCGGCAAGAACAACCAAGAGCGCATTAGCGCGCATTATTCGACGTCCTCCACCTCAACCGTTTCGCCGGTGACGCGCTGAGCCAGCGCAGCCGAAATGAACGGATCAAGTTCACCGTCCAGCACATTGTCGGGCGAACTGGACGTCTCTCCGGTCCGAAGGTCCTTGACCATCTGATAAGGCTGCAGAACGTACGAGCGGATCTGGTGGCCCCAGCCAATGTCGCTCTTTTCTTGGTATTCGCCGCTAGCCGCCGCTTCGCGCTCTGCCATTTCGCGTTCAAACAAGCGCGCCTTCAGCATGTTCATCGCAGTAGCGCGGTTCTTGTGCTGGCTCCGGTCATTCTGACTCGCAACGACAATGCCGGTGGGCTGGTGCGTAATGCGTACCGCTGAATCGGTAGTATTTACATGCTGGCCGCCTGCGCCCGAAGCACGATAAGTATCAATCTTCAGATCACCCTCGTTGATTTCAACTTCAAAGTCATCGTCAATCACCGGATAGACCCAGATTGAGCTGAAGCTGGTATGCCGGCGGGCGGAACTGTCGTACGGACTGATTCGCACGAGCCGATGGACGCCGCTTTCCGTCTTGGCATAGCCGTAAGCATTCTCGCCCTTGACCAGAAGCGTGGCCGACTTGATACCGGCTTGATCGCCAGAATGATAATCGACCAGTTCCACCTTGTAACCGCGCCGCTCTGCCCAGCGAGTGTACATGCGCTGCAACATTTCGGCCCAGTCCTGACTTTCTGTACCACCTGCGCCCGCGTGAATTTCGATGTAGGTATCGTTGCCATCCGCCTCGCCTGAAAGCAGCGCCTGGACCTTGTCAGCATCGGCTCGATCGGCAAGCTTTTGCAAGCTGGCAAGTCCATCAGTTACGATGTCGTCCTCGCCCTCAGCTTCACCCATTTCGATGAACTCGATCGCATCGGCCATTTCCGAGGAGATCGTGTTGACTGTATCCACAGCACTTTCGAGCAGTTTCTGCTCTCTGGAAATGGCCTGCGCTTCCTTGGGATTGTCCCACAGCGTCGGATCCTGAACTCTGGCGTTGAGCTCATCCAGACGCCGCAAAGCCCGATCCCAATCGAGCGATTGGCGAACCAGCGCCAAGGCCGCTTCTATCCGGTCAATATTGGCCTGCCCCTCGGCACGCATATCATAATTCCCTAATCAATAGTCTGCCCGCTTAGCGGACACGCTCGTATTGTAAACATTGGCATGTAAATCGGGACCGACAAGATAGCACTAACGTGGCCTGTCAGTAGATGCCGCCCTGATCCTCGACGAAATCACTCGGCTGGCCAAAGTCATCTGTCTGCCGTGTCGGCCCTGCCTTTGCCCGTCGGATCAACTCGAGCAGCTCGGTCCGCATGGCAGCAATTTCGTCTTGCCTGGTGGAGCGTGGTGGTTCGGTATCAGGCTTGAATGCTTCCCATATTGTAGAGGCCAAAGGCTCATCACCTGGCCAGCTATCAAACACGCGTTTGCCGGTGCGACGGTCAACCCGAACCATCCGGATTCCGTTTGGTGCGACCGCTGGTTCATCGCTCCAGCGTTCCTTAGTGGATTGAACAAACTGCTTGAAAATTGGGGCGGCGGTATTCCCACCCTGCACCCATCCCCCCAGGTTACGCGGTCGGTCGTGACCGACATAGACGCCAGCAACAATCTCGGGTGAGCCGCCAACGAACCATGCATTGGTAGGACCCGAAGTCGTCCCAGTCTTGCCGAACAGTGGGAGATCCAGATCGCGCAAACGCACGGCGGTGCCGCGGGTCACCACGCCTTCGAGCATGTGAACCACCTGATAGGCCGTTCGGGCATCCATGACTGTGCGACCCATCTGTCCCATGCGTGGCATCGACTTGCCGTCCCACTGCGCCATGTTGCAGCCTTCGCACTTACGCTTGTCGGCTTTCCAGATAACTTTGCCACGACGATCCTGCACATAATCGATCACCGTGGGTTCATGCAGACGGCCATGGTTTGCCAGCGCCGCATAGGCATTTACCATCTGTTTGACCGTGGTGTCACCTGACCCCAAGGCAAATGCCGGAAATGGTTGATAGCTGCCGATACCGACCTTCTCGAATGTGTCGATCACCTGAGGCATGCCGGCTTCCATCGCAATGTGAATCGTCATCAAATTACGCGACTGCTCCAGGCCCCAGCGCATGGTGTGCACACCACCAGAGCTTCCGCTGAAATTTCGGAAACATTTCTCACCAAGATTGGCGCCCTGATAGTAACAAAATGTCTCATCCGGCACTTCACTCGCGGGGGTCAAACCATTGTCGAGCCCGGTTGCATAGACAAAGGGTTTGATGGTCGATCCCGGCTGGCGATCAGCTTGTGTTGCACGGTTGAAATCAGACAACCGATGATCAAAGCCGCCTTGCATGGCCAAAATACGTCCGGTCTGCACCGATTGCGCGAGAAATCCACCAGACACTTCAGGAATGGATTGAACACGAAACCCGCTACCGCTTGGTGCCACAGCGACCACGTCGCCGGCCTTCAATGCATTGGGTGGTCCAATCAATGGCGATTCTGTTCCGTCAGAAAATCCGATCCGCGCTGACGAACCTTGACGCGCAGTGACGACTCCGACACGCCAGTTTTCATATCTCACCGCAAGATACGAGCTGGCCAGTTGGCTTGCCCAATTGCCTTCACTAACATCAATTGTTGCGATGGCCCCTGCCCAACCGCGATTACCATGGTAACGCCGTAGTCCCGCACGCAGACTGTCGCGCGCGGCCTCTTGTAATTCGGGGTCGAGCGAAGTCCGTACCCACAGCCCGCCCGCATATACGCTATTTCCACCGGCCTCTGCCGTCTCGCCAAATTCAGCAATCAACTGGCGCCGCACTTCTTCCAGGAAATACCCAGCGTCAACAGAGCGGGTCTGGGAACGCTGCGTCACCAACCCAAGCGGCTTGGCCTGAGCGTCGCGCATATCAGCTTCGTTGATAAAGCCATTGTCTTCCATCTGGGACAGTACAAAATTGCGGCGCTCCATCGCGAGATCGCGATTGGCAGAGCGGCCATAACGTTCCGGCGCCTTGGGCAGAATGGCGAGGAACGCCATCTGATGCAGCTCAAGATCACCAACATCCCGGTCGAAATAGGCTCGCGATGCTGCCTGAACTCCGAAACTGCGTCGACCCAGTGGAATCTCGTTGAGATAGAGCTCAAGAATTTCCTGCTTCGTCAGAACCCCTTCGATCCGTCGAGCCAGAATCATTTCCTTCAGCTTTCGGGTGACCGAATATTCATCGCCCAGAAGGATGTTCTTGGCGACCTGCTGAGTGATGGTCGATCCCCCCACGGCCCGCTCGCCCGAACCATATTTGGTTGCATAATCGAATACGGCGTTGGCGGTACCGGTGATATCCACCCCACCATGACTGAAAAAAGTCTTGTCTTCCGCTGCCAGATAAGCCTCGATCAATTGTTCGGGAAAGTCCGCATACTGCAGCTGCACCCGGCGTTCACGAGCGTAAGAGTGGACAATTTCGCCATCGATCCCGCGCACAACAGTGGGCAGTGGTGTTTCATACTCAAGCAGTGATTCGGCATCGGGCAAATCGCGAGCGAGCAAAGCCCAGGCCGCAACCCAGACCAATATACCCAGCCCCACAGCGACCGCTATCAGTTTGAACCAGCGGCTCGCATGCCAATTGTGCTTGAACCAATCGGCAGCAGCTCCAGTATCTCGCTTCAAACGAAACCGGACATTTTCAAAGGCAGACTTGTCTTCCATAATCAGTCCAGCGCTTTAGCACGGGGTTTCTGTCACTTGCCAGAACCAAAGCTACACAATCGTCGCATATCGTATGCCAGTCCACATAGTCAGTTCGTTGACTGACGAGCGAAATGAACCCGAACAGCGCGTGCCATGACTTCTCCAAATTCGGTCTGCCATTCTTCCGACGTTAGTCGCGCTGCATCTTCCGAATTGGTCACAAAACCGGCCTCAAACAAGATAGAGGGAAGATCGGGAGTGCGCAGAACCACCAGATTTGCCGAGCGGCGCGGTTGAATGTGAAAGTCAATCCGTTCTGCTCCTTCGCGCAGGATCAATGAGGTGAGTCCGGCCGTTTCATCTTGTACGCGGCGTTGAGACAGTTCGAACAGGATTGCGTTCACCTCGTCGCTTTGCCCTTCGAACGACAAGCCATTAAGTTCATCGGCACTGTTCTCACGCTGAGCAAAGCGAGCCGCTGCCCTACTCGATGCTTCTGTCGATAGAGTGTAAATGCTCGCACCACTGACTTCCGAAAATTCTCCTGCCGAATCAGCATGAATGGATACAAACAGGTCAGCATTCAACCGTTGGGCTATGCCGGGCCGCTCTTCCAGCGAAAGCAGTCGGTCGTCCTCCCGCGTCAATGCAACCCTCACTCCGCCTTGGCGAACCAAAGCATCGCGCAGGGCCAAGGCCAGACCCAGCGTAACTTCTTTTTCCAAAACACCTTCGCCCACGGCGCCCGGATCACGACCGCCATGACCCGGATCCACAACGACCAACGGGCGGGTCTCATCCGAAGCGCCATAAATCTGGGGAAGATCAACCTCAGCCCCGTAGTCCGGCAGAATCAGACGCAAAACATAGTCACGTCCAAGCTCCGGGATCGGAAGGTTGGCGCCCAGCGCGAAAAGCCCGGCGAAGAGCATCATCGGCACCAGGATCACAATTCCAACAAGGCTGCGCAGTGACATTGCGCGCCATAGTTACTGTGTTGCGGCAGGCAAACGCAATATGGTTGCGGCGCTTAACCCACGGTGCTAGCAGCATTGAACGGGGATAAGTTCGGTTTAACCGCTTGTTGCGGATGTTCTGCCAGACGATACCCCAACATTCGGGCGGGTCCCCTGCTCGAATTTTCAACAGGTTGATGCATTTGATGAGAAGTCTCTCCCCGCAATTCCAACAGCAGCGCAGCACGCGCGCTATGGAAATTGCCGGCCGGACTGCGCCCGATTGGCGCATTCTTGTTTCTGCAGACACGAAACTTTTGCCCCGACGGCTGGCTGCCCGGGGCCAAACTCTTAACGCTGGTCGCCAAGAAAGTATGGCCGGCAATCACACATATGCGCGCTCTTGTGGTGGAGGTTCGTCCCCGCCCGATGGCGCTCGGAGAAATACTAATGGCTACGCGCATGCTAATCGACGCGCGCCACCCGGAAGAAACACGGGTGGCGGTCCTCAAGGGAAACCGGATTGAAGAATTCGACTTTGAATCTGCTGAACACAAGCAAATCAAAGGCAATATCTACCTCGCCAAAGTCACCAGGGTAGAACCATCACTGCAGGCTGCATTCGTCGATTTTGGCGGAAATCGCCATGGCTTCCTCGCTTTCAGCGAAATCCATCCAGATTACTACCAAATCCCTCATGAAGACCGGCTGCGGCTGCTTGAAGAAGAAGCCGAGGCCGCCGAAGAAGAGGCACGCCTGCGAGCGGAAGAGGAAGAAGATGGTGTAACGCCCGGCGAAGAATATGATGCTGAAGATGAATCGGCAGAAGCGCTCGCCGAAGACCTTGCCGAAGACGGTGTCGAGGAAATCGATACCAGCGAGAAGGACAAAGTTGACACAATCGAAGACGGACAACTCGATAACGACGATGATGATTCGTCGGAGGATGACGAGGATGACGACGACGATTCTGATGATGACGACAGCGACGACGGTGACGAGAGGAGCGATGAAGATGGCGCCAAGCCTCGCGATAATCGCCGCAGTCGTGGACGTCGCGGCCGTCGGCAAGGTGGTCGAAAGCCCCGCGGGCGGTCCAAGCAGGTAGACGAGGCCCGCGCGAAGCGTCAGGCCTTGCGTCGCCGCTACAAGATTCAGGACGTGATCCAGCGCCGCCAGGTTTTGCTGGTGCAAGTGGTCAAGGAAGAACGCGGCAACAAGGGTGCAGCGCTTACCAGTTATCTCAGCCTGGCCGGCCGCTATACAGTTCTCATGCCCAATTCCTCCCACGGGGGCGGGATCAGCCGCAAAATCAGCTCTGCAGCCGATCGCAAACGCTTGAAGCAAGTAGTATCCGATCTAAGCCTACCCAAAAGCATGGGGCTGATCGTACGCACCGCTGGTCTCAGCCGGACCAAGCCTGAAATCCGCCGCGATTTCGATTATCTCGCTCGCTTGTGGGATGAAATCCGCGAGAAGACCCTGTCATCGACCGCCCCTGCCCTGATTCATTCGGACTCCGACCTGATCAAGCGAGCCATCCGCGACATCTATAACCGCGATATCGAAGAAGTCGTAGTCGAAGGCGAGGAAGGCTACAAATTGGCCAAGCAGTTCATGAAATTGCTGATGCCTAGCCATGCGCGCCGAATTAAAGCCTATTCCGATCCGGTCCCGCTGTTCCAGCGTTATGGCGCAGAAGACCAGTTGAGGGCCATGTATGACCCCGTGGTGCAGCTGAAGTCGGGAGGCTATTTGGTGATCAACCCGACCGAGGCGCTGGTGTCGATCGACATCAACTCGGGCCGTTCGACCAAAGAGCATGGCATCGAGCAGACCGCCGTCGCCACCAATGTAGAGGCCGCGCGCGAAATCGCACGCCAATTGCGTTTGCGCGATATGGCCGGGCTGGTCGTGATCGACTTCATCGACATGGAATACAATTCCAACATCCGTAAAGTCGAAAAGGCGATGAAAGATGCGCTGAAGAACGACCGCGCACGTATCCAAGTTGGACGCATTTCCAGCTTTGGGCTCATGGAGATGAGCCGCCAGCGCCTGCGAACGGGTGTTCTGGAGGCGACTACGCGGGAATGCCCCCATTGTGACGGCACTGGCCTGGTGCGCACGGCATCGTCCGCCGGCCTATCCGCATTGCGCCTGATCGAAGACGAAGCGGCACGCGGCAAAGGTACGGTTATCACGCTTGGAGCCAGCACCGAGGCTGCGGTTTACATGCTCAACAGCAAGCGCGCAGATCTCGCTGAGATAGAAGATCGCTATAATGTAACAGTCCAGGTCATCCCCGAAGGCGAGGACGAAGGCGCCAAGATGACTGTGGCCAGTTCCGGCCCTCGCCCGACCGAGGCACCAAAGTTCGAACCCATTGTCGACGATGACGACGATGACGAACCGATCGATACAGACGATGATGATCGCGATACCGACAGACACCATGATGGTGACGGGGATGGCGATGGGCGCAAGAAACGCCGCCGTCGCCGTCGGGGTGGTCGCGGACGCAACAAGAACCGCCGCAATGACGAGCATGAAGACAATGGCTCGGACGATCGCAACGGCGGGAATGATGATAATGGCGATGCATCGTCAACGGATCAGGCGTCCGATGACAGTGGCGATGATGATAATGCCGATAAGCCGCGCAAGCGCCGCCGGCGCGGTGGCCGTGGTCGTCGCAGAGGCGGTGATGACACGGTAACGGAGCAGGATGCCGAACAGCTCGAGGAGGTTGCCGAGCAGGTAAAGGAAGACATGACCGTGGTCGCAGGCCCGGATGATGCTCCGGAAACTGCTGGTGCAATGGCTGCAAAAGCTGGTCAGGATGCCCCGGAAGAAAAGCCGAAGCGCAAGCGCGCTCCGCGCAAGAAAAAGGCGATCGTTGAAGCCGAGAGCGCCACCGAAGCCAAGGATGAGCCAAGCGACGCCGCCGCCACCGAAGAAAAGCCCAAGCGCAAGCGCGCGCCTCGCAAGAAAAAAGCTGACGTCGAGGCCGATACCAAGGCGGAGGTGCCAACAAGTTCCGCAGGCGCAGCTGAAACGGCGGAGGACAAGCCGGCAACCAAGCCGAAACCCAGAGCCAAGACAGCAACAAAGGCTACTGAAAAGCCTGCTGCGAAGTCTCGGGCGAAACCCAAAGCAAAGGCCAAGGAAGCGGATACCACTGACAAGGACGCCGAGACCAGCGATGCGCAACCGCGCAAGGGCTGGTGGCAACGCACCTTTGGCGAGTAGGCAAAGCACGCGTGTTTAATTAGCACCGCACAGCTAGCATTGATCAAAAGGTCAGGGGTTTGGATCCTTCGGGATTCAGACCCCTGCTTTTCGTGCTATGCCCCATTCATTCCAACCGGCAAACCGGGGAACTTTCCGCATATAACCCTGCCCCAGAGGCTCAACCTCGAAGCCTGCCCCGCGCAGTGTCGACCCAATTGGCCGGGTCAAATGGCATCCACCGCACAATCGCTTCCACATCGGTTCAATTCTTTGCTGCCATCGGGCCACCCCTGCGTCAGGCGCGCGGCCATGCTCAAGAAAAAGCAGCTTTCCGCCCGGTCTTAGGATTCGGCGCATTTCTGAAATCACACGACCGGGGTCCTGAACCGAGCACAGCGTATAGGTGCAAACAACTGAATCAAACGAACCGGAAGAAAAGGGAATATTCTCACCAACACCCTCTCTGATATCGACATCGACACCAAGTTTTGCGGCATGTTCACGTGTGTCATCGAGTAGACCCGAGTGCGGGTCGATACCAGCGTAGCTGGTCAGGCGCCCCGGCGTGTACATCGACTGATTGATACCGCCGCCACAGCCCAATTCAAACACCGCCCCGCTGGCCAGCGGGACCACATGCGATCGATGCTTCATGATCTGCCCCTGACTGCAAGCGAACTTGAGCACGGCAGGCAAAATCCGGGTATCATACCACTGTTGAATTCCCATCGGTCCCCTCCAAAGTCCGACGAAACGAAACCTAAAGCTACGCTGGGCGAGCGCTGGAAGCAATCACTGAGTTATAAAGCAGGAAATCGACTGATTTCATTCGCAAGTGACTTGCCCCAAACCTTGTTTATTCAGGAATGCGTTTGCCCTGCCAGTCAAAGACCGAACCGCTGTCTTCGGGGCTCAAGCCAACCAACACATCCAGCATAGCGCGGGCCGAGAATTCCGGCGTGAAGAGTTTTCCATCCGGTACATTACCCTGGAACGGCTCAGACAGTTCGGTATCCACAGTGCCGGGGTGGAGACCTGCAACGATCGCGTTTTTGTGCGTCCTGCCAAGCTCAAGTGCAAAATTGCGCAAAAGCATGTTGAGTGCCGCCTTTGACGCTCGATAGCTATGCCAGCCACCCAGATTGTTATCGCCAATGGACCCCACACGTGCAGAAAGGACTGCAAAGACGCATGGCTTGTCGCGCGCGAACAGTGGCAACATGTGCTTGGCAATCATGGCGGGACCAATTGTGTTCACCGCAAACACCTGCGCCATGTGATCAGCATCAATTTTTTTGTAGCTTCGCTCAGGCCCCGAGCCGTCGGGCAATGTCAGAGCTCCGGTGGCCACAATTACCAGATTGGGCGGCGACGCTCGCATGAGATCAGCCGCGCCTTCAAGCGTATCTTCCTGACCGAGGTCGAATGTGAAAGGCAAACAAACTTCCCGGCCAAAGGAAACATCAGGCATGCCTCCTGATCGTGACCCGGCATAAATACGCTTGAAACCATCGGCGGCCAATGCATTGCAAAAGGCGGCGCCAATGCCGCCGGAAGCTCCGAATATTGCCGCGCGCGGTTGTGCTGCATTTTCCTGATTGTCCATTGCCAACAAGACGGATGGGCTTCTGCGATGGTTCCCTCAATCCACGCAAAATTTGCAAAAGCGATTGCACCCCAGGAACCACCCCGCCTGAAGCGCAGTTTCAAACCCGTGTAAAGCCGCACACCGTCTCGGCTGCACGCTTGTGTTGCCGCGCACAATTGTTAATAGGCAGCCATGCCGCAAAGTGCTTTGTGCGGGCTTCTTTCGAGAGACTAAATCAGGATATCGACCTCATGGCCACTTTTACCCTGCCCAAGAATTCCAAGATCAAGAAAGATGGCCACGTCCATCGGGCTGAAGGCGGCGGTAAGGTCAAGAAATTCAAAATTTACCGGTTCGATCCCGATAGCGGCCAGAACCCGCGCTATGATACGTTTGAAATCGACCTCGATGAATGCGGCCCAATGGTCCTCGATGCCCTGTTCAAGATCAAGAACGAACTTGATCCTACACTGACCTTTCGCCGGTCTTGCCGGGAGGGTATCTGCGGTTCGTGTGCGATGAACATGAACGGCAAGAATGGTCTGGCATGCACCTCGGCCATCGAGGATATGAACGGCGAAATCCGCATCACGCCTCTTCCCCATATGGACGTGATCAAGGATCTGGTCCCTGACTTCACCCATTTTTATGCTCAATATGCGTCAATCCGGCCTTGGCTGCAGACTGTTACCCCGACACCCAGCGGCAAAGAGCGTTTACAGTCGCCTGAACAGCGTGAACAGCTCGATGGACTGTATGAATGCATATTGTGCGCCTGTTGTTCGACGGCGTGCCCCAGTTATTGGTGGAATTCGGACAAATTCCTGGGTCCTGCCATCCTGCTGCAAGCCTATCGCTGGTTGGCTGACAGCCGCGATGAAATGACCGGTGAACGTCTGGATGATCTGGAAGACCCATTCCGCCTGTATCGCTGCCACACGATCATGAATTGCGCCAATGTTTGCCCCAAGGGCCTGAGCCCGGCCAAAGCCATAGCCGAAACCAAGAAGATGATGGCCGAGCGGAGCATCTGACGCCTCGTGGCGACTGATGACGAGCTGTTCGACTTTTCGCCCGATCCGGAAAACCCGGGTTGGCATTTCTGGAATCTGAAAGACGAGACGATTTTCAATGGCGCGGTGATGGGAAAGCTTATCACGCGCAAGGAATCCTCCTCGAGTGGCGCCAGGTGCCGCCTGCGCATGTTTCCCGAGCGGCGTCACGAAAACTTGCAAGGGGTGATTCATGGTGCGGTTACCCAATCGCTGATCGACATCTCGCTATTTTCAGCCATGCGCGTTGTCGGTACGGGCAATGCCGGTCCTTCGGTTACGGTGGAAATTTCCACACAATTTGTCGGCGCTGGTGATCCGCAGAAACCACTCGATGCGGTGGCTGAAATCGTTCAGGAAACCGGCAAGCTGGTGTTCCTGCGGGGAACGGTCGAACAGGAAGACAACCGGGTCGCTGCCTATTCCGGTATTGTCAGGAAATTCACCCCACGATGACCAGAATGCTGCAGCGTTACGAAGCGCTGATCGCAGCGCAAGAACTAACCGCGGACGAGGATCAGAGACGCGCAGTCGTGGCGCTTGACCGTCTGCAGATTGAACTCGAAGCAGTACCGAAGCGCGGAAGCATTCTGTGGCGTGCGCTGAAAGGCAAACCTAACCCCCCGCGCGGAATTTATATGTGGGGCGGAGTAGGTCGCGGCAAATCCATGCTGATGGACCTGTTCCACGATTCTCTGGCCATCAGCCGCAAGCGCCGGGTCCATTTCCACGCCTTCATGCAGGAGGTCCACGGGCTTCTGCGTGACGAGCGGAAGAAGGAAAGCGGCGATCCGATTGCGCCGGTGGCTGAAATTATTGCGCGTGACGTGCGCTGCCTCGCCTTTGACGAAATGGTGGTCAACAATTCCGCTGACGCGATGATCATGAGCCGTCTGTTCCGCGCCTTGATCGTGGATGAAGGTGTCGCAGTGGTAACGACATCCAACCGCCCTCCCGCAGACCTCTACAAGGACGGTCTTAATCGCGAGCATTTCTTGCCCTTTATCGACTTGATTGAAGATCGGCTGGAAACCGTGCCGCTCAATGGTCCGTTGGACTATCGACTGAACCGGCTGGCCGGTCTCGATACATGGCACACCCCGCTTGGTGAAGATGCAACCGCACAGGTGCGCGAAGCGTTTTTTCGCCTGACGGATTACGCCCCGGAAGATGCCGAGCATGTGCCCTCGCTGGAATTGGAGGTCAGTCCCAAGCGGTCAATCCACGTGCCCAAAGCGTTGAAAGGCGTCGCCGTGTTCAGCTTCAAAAGACTGTGCGTAGAGGCCAAGGGTGCGCCAGACTACCTCGCGATCGCACGCCATTTCCATACTGTCATCCTGGTAGGTATCCCGCAAATGGGCCCTGATATGCGCAATGAGGCAGCCCGCTTTGTTACGCTGATTGATGCCCTTTACGAACATAAGGTAAAGCTGTTTGCGACCGCTGACGCAGAGCCAGGCGACCTCTATCAATCGGGTGACGGGTCGTTTGAATTCGAACGCACCGCGAGCCGGTTGATGGAGATGCAGAGCGCTGATTACATGGCCACGGGCCACGGTTTCGACGAGGGCTAAGCGGTTACGCGGCTTGGCGCGCGCCCTCATCCTCCATCCACTCGATCAGCATGCCCAACACATGACGCAGGGACTGTTCCTGATTGTCGAGACGATCCTCGAGCGCAGCAATACGCTCCGCTTGCTGCTCGACCAGCGCTTCGAGATCAGGTGCCTTTTCCGAAATTGTCTCGCTCATCATCTGTCGCCCTCGGTATAATCAAATACACCAGACGGCATCGCATCAATCCGTGAATATTGCGTTATTGCCCGCATTTCTGCGTTAAGCCTTAGATCAGCATTTCCGCCGCTGGCCCCTGCCCCAGAAACGCTGCTGGCGACGCTGTGGCGCCATACGCGCCCGCGCAGAACACTGCGACCAGATCGCCCACCTCGGCGCGAGGCAGGAACGCCTTATCCGCCAGTCGGTCGAGCGGGGTGCACAGGCACCCCACCACATTGACCTCTTCGGATGGTTCGGCATCAAATTGGCTCGCGATGGCAACGGGGTAATTGCGTCGGACGACAGTCCCGAAATTGCCCGAAGCGGCCAGTTGATGATGCAACCCGCCATCTGTGACGAGATAGGCGACGCCGTGACTCTCCTTCTTGTCGACAATGCGGGTGAGGTAGACGCCCGCTTCGCCCACCAGATAACGCCCCAGTTCCAGACACAGCTCTGTATTGGCCAGTAGCGGCGGCAGATTTGCAACCATGTCAGCCAACGCGGCGCCGATCATGGTCGGATCGATGGCCTCATCACCGGGAAAATAGGGGATGCCAAAGCCACCGCCCATGTTCAGTTTTGGTAATGAGGAATCGATTTCCCCAGCCAGATTGGCAGCTAACTTCAGTACGTTGCCCTGGGTTTCTATGATGGCTTCTTCATTAAGCGCCTGGCTGCCTGTAAAGATGTGCAGGCCGCGCCACTCAACGCCTGCGTCGATCAATTTGCGAGCCAGTGGGGGCACCTGGCTTGCGTCCACGCCAAAGGGTTTCGCCCCGCCTCCCATCTTCATGCCAGACCCGCGCAGCTCAAAGTCGGGATTGACCCGCAAGGCCATTCTGGGCGCAATGCCAAGATGATCTGCAATAGCGAGCGTGCGCTCGGCTTCGCCTTCGGATTCACAATTCAGCGTCACGCCAGAAGTGATCGCGGCTTCCAGCTCATCATCCCGCTTGCCAGGACCAGCGAAACTGACCCTGCCTGCATCAATTCCGGCAGCTTGCAACATTGCCAACTCGCCGGATGAAGCAATATCGAAACCATCAGCCAGCCCAGCCATGTGGGCGATAACATCAGGATGGGGGTTTGCTTTCACCGCGTAATTGACCCCGATCCGCGCCGGGATCGCAGATCGCAATTCGCTCATCCGTTTATCGAGATGCGCGCGCGAATACACGAACAGCGGTGTCCGGCCCGCATTGGCCACCAGTGCGCTGACCGTGTGCCCACCAATGACAAGTTCGCCATCAAGGGCTTCATAACCGGGAGGAATGGGTCCAACGGGCTTCATTCGGTCAAATCCCGAAATAAGGCGGTGCGATCAATCTTTCCATTGGGATTGAGCGGCATCGCTTCGCGCCAATGGATCATTTTGGGCTGCATAAAGTTGGGCAATTCCTTGCTGAGATATTTGCGCAATAGCGGCTCAGTATCGCTATTGTCACCCGAGCTACGTACAACCAAATGCACTGCATGACCCAGGCGGTCGTCTGGAATACCCATAGCGACGGCCTCAGCCACCAGATCGCTGGCGATGGCAGCCTCCTCCACTTCCTGAGGGCTGATCCGATTGCCAGCGCTCTTGATCATCGCATCGCGTCGCCCCACGAAATAGAGCAACCCATTTTCCTCACGCCGCACCCGGTCACCCGACCAGACAGCCATTCCGCCAAATTGCGACATGGAAGGTGCCGGCTTGAACCGGGCCGCTGTCCGTTCGGGATCCTGCCAATATCCTTGCGCAACCAGAGGTCCGCAATGCACCAGTTCGCCCTCTTCACCAGGATTGGCGACTTCACCCTCATCATCAATGACTAGAATCTCAGCGAAGGGAATCGCCTTACCCATTGAAGTTGGGTGCAAATCCACCAGTTCCGGATCGAGATAGGTCGAGCGAAATGCTTCGGTCAGCCCGTACATCGGGAAAAGCTGCGCGGCAGGAAAGGTAGCGCGCAAATCAGCCACCAGATCGCGAGTGAGCGCCCCGCCGCTGTTTGTCATACGCTGCATCGATGCAACCGCTTCCTCGGTCCAGTCCAGCTCCATCAACTGCACCCACAAGGGCGGAACCGCTGCCAGCGTAGTAATCTGATGCTTGGCGCACGCTTTCATCACATCGCGCGGAAACAGGTAATCGAGCGGCACGACACTGCCACCAGCAATCCACGTGCTAAGCAGTTGATTTTGGCCATAATCAAAGGACAGCGGCAACACGGCCAGGGTTACATCGTCGGCCAGCATATTAAGGTAGCGCGCCACGCTGACCGCACCCAGCCACAAGTTCGCATGGCTCAGCATCACGCCCTTGGGCCGCCCGGTCGATCCGCTAGTGTACAAGATTGCCGTCAAGTCATCCGGATCATGAGTGGAAGCAGGCAAGGTTTCACCCAGATCCTTCGCTGCGGCGAGCGCCTCTGCTTCCTCGACAAGTGTACAGTCCATCGGGACATCGCCATTTTCAAGCGAGCCCAGCCTCGATTTGTTCGCGATCAGCATAAAAGCGCCGCTGTCAGCCAGTATATGGGCAGCCTGAGTGCGTTTGAGCAATGGATTGATCGGTACATGTACAAGTCCCGCTCGCGCGGCAGCCAGAGGCATCAGGCAAGTCAATTCACCCTTTGCTGCCCAGGTTGCAACTCGGGCGCCATTCTCAGGCATCTGTTGCGCCAGCCAGCCCGCCAATTGCGCCACGCGCTGGCGTAAATCGCCATGTGAAAGCGAACCAGAGCGCAAGATCAATGCAGGGTCCTGCTCCCGCCCGCATTCAACTATGTGATCAAGGGGCTTAGCCTGTGGAACATCGATGTGTGCCATAATTCGGTCTGGCCAGCCCTTCCCTTTCATCTGTGCAAGCAAAGGCTCGCACCGACTTGAACATCTATGCCAGCGCGTTTTGTGCGACACCACCCCATTATAGCGTAACAGATAGCTTTGTTATGATTGAAACGCTCAACTTGCCTCTCGCTGCCCAGAAAGCTAAGGCGAGCGCCCGATACCGCGAGGGGAGAGCTCGTTCATGTCTGGTCCGACAGTTGTTAAGAATAGCGATTCTGCGTCCCCCCTCGGGATGAGCCGCGCTGCAATCGACACTCATCTAAAGCAGATCCTGTGTGATGTACTCGGCCTCGATCCCGATGATGTTGAGCAATATGACGGGGACACAGGGCTGTTTGGCCATGTCCCCGAGCTAGATTCCATGGCTGTCGCCGGATTGCTGACCGAGATGGAAGACCGGCTCGATATCATAATCGAAGATGATGATGTAGATGGCGAAATGTTGGAAACTTACGGTGGCCTCCTGGCCTTTGCGGAATCCAAGATTATTGTTGGGTAGCAGAATCTTACCCGTCGCGGGTAAAGTAACTTGTCAATTCCACATGGGTTGACCAACGGAATTGTCCCACCGGCCTCAACTTCTCCAGGGAAAAACCACTTTCCACCAGTTTCTTGGCATCCTTTGCCCAACTTGACGGATTGCAGCTGACATAGACCACGCGGCCGACGCTGCTGTTTGTAATCTGTTCAATCTGATCGCGCGCACCAGCTCTGGGCGGATCAAGCAGTACTGCTTCAAACCGGCTCAATTCGTCTGGCTGCAACGGGTTACGGAAAAGATCGCGATGCAGCGCATGGACGGGCAATTGCCGTGCGTTGGCCGCTGCTTGGCAGGCGAGATAAGCGTCACGGGCAGCTTCAGCTGCCAAAACTTTAATTTGACTGCCCGTAGCCCGGGTTTTCTGCCCCGCTAATGCGAAGGCAAATGTGCCAAGTCCGGAAAACAGATCGGCAATCGTCCCGGCATCGCCAATCCAGTCGCTTGCATCGGCTAGCATTTGCCGCTCAGCGTCTGCAGTCGCCTGCAGGAAGGCACCGCTGGGAAAAGATACAGGGACGTGGGAGAGCGTTTGCGTCACAGGTTCGGGCTCGAACAGTGTTTCCGGGCCGTACCCTTGATCGATCGACAATCTGGCCAGGCCATTGGCTTGCGCAAACTCAAGCGCCGACTCTGTGCCTCGCAGCCCGTCCAGCGCCAGATGACTGAGGCTGCAATCGATCTCCTGATCGCTAAGTGACAGGCCGATATCGACCATTTGGGGCTTTTCAGAACGTTTAGGGCCCGATCGCTTCCGGACCTTTTTGGCATTACCCTGCCCCGACTGTTGCCCGATGAATTTACGCAAGGGAGCAATTAATTGGATCAGTTCGGGCCGTAATATCGGGCATTCGCGCAGATCAATGAGTTTATGTGATCCGCGCTGCTTAAAGCCGATCGTACAGTTTCCCCGACTGGCCAATGCATGCAGGGTTGCCCGTCTGCGCGTGTGCGCTGGTGAGATATGGGTCGCCAGCAACTCGCCAATGGCAATCCCCTGCCCCTCGGCAGCGTTGCTGACCCGCTCGGTTATGAATTGCGCCAGAGCATGGTCATCGAGATGCTGCAACTCGCAACCGCCACACGTTCCAAAATGACGGCACGGCGGTTCGGCGTGATGGGGGCCATGTTGCAAAGTGCCACCATCCAAAGCGACGTCACCTGGTGCTGCGCCAGCGATATGCCGGCCATCAGCCGTGACGCCATCACCACGTGCCGCAACCCGAATGATGGTGTTGGGATCATTCATGGGAAAATCGCCTGCGACAGTGCGTTTGACGTCATTGCGGCCAGACCATCTGCAGTGAAGGCAGGGCTGCACAGCTGCGCTGCCTTGCCATGCAACCAGACTGCCTGACAGGCGGCCTCAAAAGGCTGCACCCCCGTCGCCATCCGGCTTGCCGCAATACCGGCCAATACATCCCCACTGCCCGCTACCGAAAGCCAGGGCGTTGCCGGCCGGGCCAGCGCCAATTGTCCATCCGGCGCTGCAATTACAGTGTCAGGACCTTTAGCCAAAACCACCATTCCGCTAGCCTTGGCCAGCGCCTGCGCCTTGGCCTGACGGCCTGAGGCAACTATCCCGAAAGTGCGGCACAAAGCATCAAGCTCGCCATCATGCGGCGTCGCAAGCCGAGGGGTGTTATTTGCAATCATTTGCGGTGCCAGCAGTTGCAAGGCGTCAGCATCCAGAACGCACGGCTTTCCGGTTTTCGAGACTGCATTTAGGCGCTCCAAAGCATCTTCATCGCGTCCAAGGCCAGGACCGACCAAAAGAGCATTGATGCGCTGATCCGTCAGCTCGCTGGACAGATCGGCATCGGAAACCACCAGGCCAGCAGGCTTGGTGAAGCCAGCCGCACGGTCAGAGAGTAGTTTCACATAGCCTGCGCCCGATCTCATCGCTGCCTTTGCCGACAGGATCGAGGCCCCGGGCATCACACCGCCAACCACGGCACAAAGCCCACGGGTGTATTTGTGCGCGTCGGCTGGTTGATCGGGAATCCGGGGCTGTTCTATCAGCCGGGCGGCTTCGGGCACTGGAGCTATGCCCATTGGCACGAGCTGTTGCACACCCATCATTGTTCGGGCGGGCAACCTCCAATGGGCAAATTTCCACGCACCCAAGGCCAAAGTCAGATCGCAGGGCGGCAGTCGATCATTGAGCAGCGCCCCGCTGTCGCTTTCAACCCCGGAGGGCATGTCGACTGCGATGGTAAAGCTATGTCGCTCGGACAGATCAAGCAGCATGACCACCAGTTCTGCGCTCAAGGGACGCGACAAGCCTGAACCGAAAAGACAGTCTACGAGCACCTCTCCGCAGGCGTCAGATCCAGAAGTCAGGACGGTGCCCTTGTATAGCTCGCACGCTGCCTTGGCAGTGGCAGTTGTTGGAGCCATCGGTGCAACCACCTGCACCTCCAGCCCACGCTCCTGCAAAACGCGTGCTATGACATAGCCATCGCCGCCATTATTCCCTGGGCCGCACAACACAGTGACCGGGCGGCCAGCAGCAATCCGCCAGACCCATTCAGCCGCGCCTGTGCCGGCGATATCCATCAGCTCACCCTCACCAATGCCGCGATCAAACAGTGCCTGTTCGCCCGCTTTCATCTGAGCAACAGTGAGAACCTGGCTATCGTCCATAAACGGGTCGCCAATCTGCTGGACATCTCGCATTTGAACGCGAGGTCTCGCTTTTGGCCCCCTTGGTCTCTGGACCGTCAGATGTCGGCATAAACATGGGTTTCAGAGCTCGCACCAGGATGGGTCAATGCCCCCTTGCTGGCTGGGCCAACATTCTGGGCAAAGCGCCACAAGGCACCTGACTGGTAGTCATTTGTGCGCGGTTTCCACCTGGCTTTGCGTTCTGCCAAAACATCATCGCTGACATCCAGATCGATGGTTCCGGCAACCGCATCAATCGCGATGGTATCGCCATCCTCGACCAGCCCGATTGGACCGCCTTCTGCAGCCTCCGGACCTACGTGGCCAATGCAAAACCCTCGAGTCGCACCAGAGAAACGCCCGTCGGTGATCAGGGCAACCTTTTCGCCCATTCCCTGCCCGTACAAGGCCGCTGTCGTCGACAGCATCTCGCGCATGCCGGGACCACCCTTGGGCCCTTCATAACGGATGATAATTACGCAACCCTCTGCAATATCACGTTTTTCTACAGCAGCAAAAGCATCTTCTTCGCAATCGAACACGCGAGCAGGCCCGGTGAATTGCAGACGGTCCATCCCCGCAACTTTGACGATGGCACCATCAGGTGCGAGCGAACCCTTCAAACCCACAACACCCCCGGTCGGCGTGATAGGATTGCTGACTTCGTAGAACACCTTCTGATCCGGGTTCCAGGTGATCTCCTCAAGATTCTCACCCAAGGTCTTTCCTGTCACCGTCATCGGATTGGGATCAAGGAAACCGCCGTCGAGCAGCGTTTTCATGCCCATATAAACCCCGCCCGCTTCGTGCATATCCTTGGCGACGTATTTTCCGCCCGGCTTGAGATCGGCAATATAGGGCGTCGATTTGAAAATCTCGGCAACATCAAACAGGTCAAATTCAATGCCGCACTCGCTTGCCATGGCGGGCAGGTGCAGTGCCGCATTGGTTGAACCACCGGTCGCCGCGACAACGCGTGCGGCATTTTCGAAAGCTTCGCGCGTACAGATATCGCGAGGGCGCAGATTAAGCGCCAGAAGCTCCATCACCTGCTTGCCGGCGGCAATTGCGATTTCCTCGCGCGATTTGTAAGGAGCCGGGGACATATTGCTGTTTGGCAAGGATAAACCAATCGCCTCACCAACACACGCCATGGTGTTCGCCGTGAACTGACCACCGCAAGCACCGTGTCCGGGGCAGGCCACTTTTTCCAGTTCGATCAGTTCCTGTAGCGGGCAATTGCCAGCGGCATGCTGGCCAACGGCTTCAAACACATCGACAACGGTAACATCCTCGCCGCGATAGGTGCCAGGCAGGATCGAGCCACCATAGACAAAGATCGATGGGACGTTGAGCCGCAGCATGGACATCATCATACCGGGCAAGCTTTTGTCGCATCCGGCAAATCCGACCAAAGCATCGTAACAGTGCCCGCGCACGGACACTTCGACGGAGTCGGCGATAATCTCGCGACTGATGAGCGAACTCTTCATGCCTTGATGGCCCATGGCAATGCCATCGGTAACTGTGATTGTATTGAACCGCCGCGGGGTTCCGCCATTGGCAATCACCCCTTCGCGACAAAGATTGGCCTGCGGATCAAGGGTCGTATTGCAAGGCGCGCTGTCATTGCCTGCCGACGCAATGGCAACGAAGGGTCGATTGATCTCTTCTTCGGTCATGCCCATGGCATAATAGTATGACCGGTGGGGTGCGCGCTCAGGGCCGACCGAAACGTGGCGGCTGGGCAATTTGGTTTTGTCGAAACGCTTGGACATAATGTTTCCCATCGAAGGCAGTAATTGAAACGCGCACTGCCTTTACTGCAGCGCCAACGCAACCCCGTTCGCCACATCGGCGACCAAACCGGCCCAGCGCGACTGGTCTGCCCGGTTTGAAATCAGGTCCTGACGAAGCTCAAGCGCAAGATAGGGGCGACCATGCGCCTCGGCATGGCGGTTCATGGTCGCATTCAATTGTTTGCCCGAATATGGCTCATTCTCGCCCACGACCAGCCCATGATCGGCAAACAGGCGTATCGCATGGCGAGCAGCCCGGTCATCCTGATTGTAGAGCAGAGCCACTTCCCAAGGGCGCGGATCGTCGCTGGTCGCCAGCTTTGGTGTAAAACTGTGCAATGAAACGATCAGCGAAGGATTGGCGTCTTTCAGCCATGTGCCGAGCGCGGTGTGATAAGGCCGGTGAAACCTTTCCAGCCTTGCTTCAACATTGGCCCCGATGTTGCCGGGAACGACGTGCCCGTCGCTCGACTGGGGAACCACGGCCGGATTATCTTCCTCTCGGTGGAGATCACACACAAGACGGCTGACCGTGGCAAGATGCGCTGCAATGCCGTGGCGATGGGCCATGCGTTCGGCAACGCCTTCGACGCCAATATCTATTGCAATATGTTCGTCGAGCAATTCGGTCGCGATACCCAATTCAATATCAGCAGGAACATGATTGGACGCATGATCGGCAACGCACACAATACCTCTATGGCCAGGCTCGCCGATACGGCGGTAGGGGAGCTCCTCATGGATCATTTCCGAGCCACTCTAGCGCAATCGGCCGGACATTTGCCAATAACCGGGATATGCCTGCGCAATGCGATCCGCAGCGGCATCGCGCTCATCCGAATTTTCGTATAGCGCAAAGCAGGTCGCGCCGGAGCCGGACATTCGCGCCATCCACGGATCAGTTGCCTCAAGCGCAGCAAGCAGTGCACCAATTGGCGGGCAAAGCGATATTGCAGGGTCGGCAAGATCGTTGCGCCCGTTGAGCGCAATGTCGCGGGCGGAACCTTGCGGCAAGGCGCCCCGATCCTGCCCATCCCAAGCCTTGAACACAGGTCCGGTAAGCAGTGGGATACGCGGATTGACGAGCAGAACCGACATTCCGGCCATATCGTTGTCGATTGTCTCGAGGTCCGTCCCCGTTCCGCGCCCGACCACTGTTTCACTACGAACACAGCACGGCACATCAGCACCCAGCTTGGCAGCTCTCTTAGGCCAGTCTTCCGGCAAGCCATGCATCTGTTCAATGATGCGGAACACTGCGCCTGCATCTGCGGACCCGCCGCCCAAACCCGCGGCCACTGGCAGATTTTTCTCCAAATCTATCGCGATACCACCCTTGCGAGGGATTTGCGCGAGGGCGCGGGCGACCAGATTGTCGAGGGGATTGTCGATCCCGACAGCGAATTCCCCGACAGTGGTGACGGTATCGCGTTCGGCAGACCTGACGCTCAAAACATCGCCTGCATCGACGAAGGCGAATAGTGTCTCAAGCTCGTGATAGCCATCATTACGGCGCGCGCGCACATGAAGCGCGAGATTGATCTTGGCGTAGGCAGTTTCCATCATGGTCACGCTGGCAGCCCATAACGGCAAAAATGCAGCCTGTCTCGCTCGTGATTGTCTTATCCGCCCAGTGCAAAGCCGCGTGTTAAAGGGCCGGCACCCGTTGAGCCCGAATACCGGCCCGCGCGACGAACGGGTGGCCGCTTATTCAGGTGTACTGGGCGACAGATCCAGCGATGAGACATCAAGCAAAACAGTATCGATAGTCAGAACTGCCCCATTGCTGGCAACAACAGTTTCTCCGGTCAGATTGGCGCTTGCACCGGCACCATTGGTAACAGTGATAATGTCACCGTCCATGGCAAAGGTCAGTTCGCTATTGCCGAAACTTGTCATGGTGACCGGGCCGCCATTGTCCGTGATTGCCTGACTGATCGCGTCCGGCGTCAGAGCACCCGGGACCATGTGCTCGCGTAGAGCGGCAGCAACGATCGCACCATATCCCTCATCAGCGAGCAGGGTTTCACCTGTGGCACCCAAACTGCCAAACGCATCGTCGGTGGGAGCAAGGACAGTATAATTCGCCTCACCTTCCAGAACACCGTTGAGCCCGGTGCTCTCGAACGCACTCGCAACTGTTGATACCGAACCAATGTCGGAAAGCACGTCTGCCATGGTGTCGCCAGTACGATCTTCCACGCCGGGATTTTCGGCCTCAATCTCGCTCCCGCAGGCAGTAAGCGTGAGTGCCAGTGCTGCGGCCATAGCCGTGTTTGCAATAAATCGTTTCACGTCAGGACTCCTCAAACTACCAGATCAATCGCTGAAACAACCAATGCTGTTTCCGGATCAACTTCGTAGATGTAGCCGTCGGAATAACGGTAACGCGCGCTTGGGCTATCGTAATACCGATCGCGATAGGCATAGGGCACATTGTAGACATCATACCCGCGCGGCATTGGCGAACCGATGGTGATGTCATTGCCTGTCAGAAGGGCAGCTACGGAGGTGATGGCTGCAGTTTCCGGGTCAACGCGATAAATTACATCGTCAGCATAGCGATATCCGCGCGGATCATTCAGCCCGTAATAGCTGGTGTAATAATCGGGTAGCGGCGCGGCAGAATAGCTGCGCGGCCATATGTTCCCGATACCAAGCGCTCCGCCGAGCAAGGGCAGAAACCCGCCCAGTCCGCCTGCATCATAACGCAGCAAATAGCCGCCGTTGTAAAAATAGTCCCCTTGATTAATGCCGCTCAGACCGAAGAAACCAGGGCTGTAATTGCCATAGACCTTCTTCGCCTGGCCGGGTGGAAGACAACCATTGTTCTTCTTGGCAAGGCCTGGAGGGCAGCCGTTGATGATGCGATTGTCGCGTGTAAAAGCCTGTCGCAATTGCGGCAGCGCAAAACCGACATCAATATCGACACCATCGCGTGAGCGAACACGGATCAGCGAGTCGCGATTTCCGTTTCCGTTATTGCCGCGAACGATCTTGCGAACGGAATTGTTGCCATTGCCGTTGTTTCCAGTGACAATCTTGCGGATGTTATCTCTGCCATTGCGAGCATTTCCCTGGCCCTGATTGCCTCGCTTGGATGCCGAGGCACCTTTGTTACCATTGCCCTGATCACGTTTGGCCTTGCCGTTTCCGCCATTACCCTTGTTGGCAGCAGCAGAGTTGCTTTTGCCGTTGCCATTGCCCTTATCATTGCCTTTGCCTTGAGCAAATGCAGCTGGGGACGCAGCAAGCGCGAGAGCCGCCACTCCGCCAACGAGTGCAGTGCCAATTCGGTAAGTCATAGAAAATCTCCACATCTACCGCCTTAACGGCAAGATACTGGGAATGTTCCAATCAAACTGTGTCAGATGCTATGATTAATGCCTTGTTTTAAGCACTTACATATTGGGATAATTGGGGCCGCCGCCGCCTTCTGGCGTGACCCAATTGATATTCTGGTTCGGGTCCTTGATATCGCAGGTCTTGCAGTGGACACAGTTCTGCGAGTTGATCACGAACTTGGGCTCCTTGCCCTCCTCTTCAATCCATTCGTATACGCCGGCCGGACAATAACGCGTCGATGGCCCTGCAAAAATCTCGAATTCACTTTCCTTTTGCAGTTCCAGATCTTCGACCTGCAGATGGACCGGCTGATCTTCCGCATGGTTGGTGAAGCTGAATGCGACCGAGGAAAGCCGATCGAAACTGATTTCGCCATCCGGCTTGGGATAGGCAATCGGCTTGAACAGATCGGCACGACGTGTTTCGGTGTAATCGGGATGATGCTTCATTGAGATCGGGAGACCGATCTTGAGCGTGCGCATCCACATGTCAGCCCCGGCCAGCACGGTGCCGATATCGCCGCCAAATTTGGCCACAGCAGGCTGTGCATTCTGCACCAGTTTCAACTCATCCGCGATCCAGCTTGATCGCACTGCTGTATCGTAATCAGAGCGCTCGTCATGCTCTTTGCCGTCTGCAATCGCTGCCGCAAGGCTCTCAGCGGCCAGCATGCCACTCTTCATCGCGGTATGGCTTCCCTTGATCCGCGGCACATTGACGAAGCCCGCAGCGCAACCGATCAGGGCTCCGCCGGGGAATGCAAGCTTGGGCACAGACTGCCAGCCACCCTCGTTGATCGCGCGGGCACCATAAGCAACCCGCTTGCCCCCTTCGAGATATTCCCGGATCGCTGGGTGTTGTTTCCAGCGTTGGAATTCCTGAAATGGCGAAACGTAAGGATTTTCGTAATCGAGCGCGGTCACGAAACCGATAGCGACCTGGCCGTTGGCCTGATGATAGAGGAAACCGCCGCCCCAGCTGTTGCTCTCCGAAAGTGGCCAACCCTGCGTGTGAATGACCCGACCAGGCACATGTTTCTTGGGATCAATATCCCACAATTCTTTCACGCCAAGGCCATAGACTTGCGGCTGGCAATCCGCCTCAAGCTCGTACTTGGACTTCATTTGCTTGGTCAGGCTACCACGAGCACCTTCGGCAAACAGGGTGTACTTCGCCTCGATCTCCATGCCGGGCTGATAATCGCCTTTATGCGATCCATCAGCCGCAACGCCCATATCCTGGGTGATGACGCCCTTCACCGCTCCATCATCGCCGATAATTACGTCTGCGGCAGGGAAGCCGGGAAATACCATCACGCCGAGCGCTTCGGCCTGCTCGCCCAACCAACGGGTCATGTTGCCCAGCGATCCGGTGTAGCATCCGTGATTGCTCATCAGCGGAGGCATGGCGATATGGGGCAGAGAGTAATGCTTGTTCTTGCTCAGCGCCCAATGCCAATTGTCGGTCACAGGCGTTTCCGCCATCGGACAATCCATGTCGCGCCATTCAGGGAACAGCTCGTCTAAAGCCTTGGGATCGACAACCGCGCCTGACAGGATATGTGCGCCGATCTCCGACCCTTTTTCAAGGACCACAACTTCCAGCTCGTCATTGATCTGTTTCAGCCGGATTGCCGCAGACAGACCTGCCGGGCCTCCGCCAACAATAACAACATCGCAGGGCATGGATTCGCGTTCAATTGCTTCGGCGCTCATATCGCTACTCGTCCTTAGAAATATTCGTGTTCAAACGTTGCAAATGCCTTGATTGCTGGCTTGGGGAAGGTCAAGACCCGCATTAGTGAGTATGCCAGACCATAGCCACTCTCTCGCAGAGCAATTCAATGCTGCCATCGCGTGGTGGAAGACGGCCGGCGTTGACATGGACTTTGCCGATAACGCTACGGAGTGGCTGGCAGAACCAGAAGTTGAACAAGCAACGCCTGCTGCCAATAAAGCCGCACCGCCTGCCACCAAGCGCGCCGATGCGCCCACTGCACCACCGCCACAAAAAATTGATCTGCTTGGCGAAAATCCGCCTCAAGATCTGGAAGGCTGGCGCGCGTTCTGGTGCGACACACCCGGACTTGATGCCATCGGCCCACGCGGACGCATCGCTCCCAGCGGCTCTGCAAACGCCCAATTGATGATCCTGGTGGTCGATCCCGAGAGCGGCGATACCGATGACTTGCTTTCACAAGCACAAGGAAAATTGCTGGACCGCATTTTGACGGCCATGGGGATTGGACGCAGAGACATTTATCTCGCCTCGGCTCTGCCCCGCCATACGCCCATGGCCGATTGCCACGCGCTGGCAGCTGGCGGGCACGCCGATTTGCTGCAGCACCATATCGCCCTTGCTCAGCCACAGAAAATCTTGGCTCTTGGCCGCAACATTCTGCCGTTTCTGGGGCACGATGCAGCGCAGGATCATGCAGCGTTAAGCGAATACTGTCATGAAGATCTGCGTATACCTCTTATGGTATCGGAAAGCCTGGAAAGCATGATGGGGTCGCCCCGGCTCAAGGCGAGGTTTTGGCGGAGGTGGCTTGTATGGACGCAAAACGCACAGTGACACGGCGGGTTCGCCGTTCGGTCGCTATGACCCTTGCAGCAGCCTCGGTGGCGGCGCTGGGCGCTGCGCCGGCTTTGGCTCAAACCGTAACTGCGGCGCAATATTTCACCACGCGCGCAGCCAATTCCGCTGTACCCGATATCCTGAGCGCAGCCGATCAGGCGTACTACCGGGCTGTGTTTGCCGCCATTGATGCGGAAAATTGGGATGGCGTGGTCGCACTGCTCGACGAACGGCCGGGTGGCTTGTTGCACGGCGTCGCCAGGGCTGAATATTATACCCATGTCAACAGCCCCGAAGTCTCTGCCGATCAGGTCGCACGCTGGTTTGGCGACGGGCTTTATTTGCCACAAGCCGCACAGCTGAGCCGGCTTGGACAACGCCGCGGCTTGGAGGACTTACCCTCCCTCCCCCGTGAACAATCCTTTCAAAGGCAGCCAAGTGCCTCCAAGCGCATTCGTCCGCGCAGCGTGGACGACGGGACCATGCCTGCCGAGGTTGAAGCAGCCATTCTTGATCACATTCGCAATGATGACCCGGGCGGCGCGCGCATCCTGCTGGACGGAATTGATGCCAACCTTAGCTCAGCTGCCCGTGCAGAGTGGCGGCAGAAGATCGCTTGGAGTTACTACATCGAAAATGATGACCGCGCAGCTCTGGCGATGGCGCGGACGGTGGCAGGCGGATCGGGTGCCTGGGTGGCAGAAGGCGCTTGGGTTGAAGGTCTTGCTGCTTGGCGGCTTGGCGATTGCGGCACAGCCGCCAATGCCTTTGTCCGCGCTGCGAGCCAATCGACCAACAATGAACTGACCGCTGCGGCTCACTTCTGGGCCAATCGCGCCTTTATCCGATGCCGCAAACCGGCTGAGGCCGACCGGCACTTGCAATCCGCCACACGGTTTGACGAGACCATGTATGGCATGCTGGCTATTGAACAACGCGGCCAGACTTTGCCCAGCACCCATGCGGATGCTGATCTGACAAGCAACGATTGGCGCGCGCTGTCCAATCTGGAAAATGTGCGCATTGCGGCAGCTCTGATGGAGATTGGGCAGGATAATCTGGCTGGCGAAGTGCTGCGCCATCAGGCTCGCATCGGCAGCCGCGGTGACTTTGCCCGCTTATCCCGCCTTGCCCGCGAGTTTGGCCTGCCAGGCACCCAATTGTGGATGGCCCATAACGCACCGCGCGGCAGCCAGAGCGAGCCTGCGCTGAAATACCCCACGGCCAATTGGCAGCCAAGTGATGGCTGGCGGGTCGATCCTGCTCTCGCTTTTGCGCATGCTTTGCAGGAATCCGGCTTTCGCACATCTGTCGTCAGCCCTGCCGATGCGCGCGGATTGATGCAGATTACGCCCATCACGGTGCGCCAGCACGCCGGACGGCTGAATATGAATGCGACCTATGTCAATCTGAACGATCCTGCGATCAATCTGTCTTTTGGGCAGGAAAATCTCGCGATGTTGCGTGACAGTCGCGCGACGCAGGGCCTTCTACCCAAGATCATGGCGGCATACAATGCGGGCCTCAGCCCGATCACCCGGTGGAACAATGAAATACGCGACGGCGGTGATCCGCTACTCTACATGGAATCGATTCCCTATTGGGAAACCCGTGGTTATGTTTCAATCGTGATGCGCAATTACTGGATGTACGAACGCCAAGCGAATGCCGCCTCGCCCAGTCGCAAGGCATTGGCAGAAGGCAAGTGGCCCACATTTCCCGCCCTTAATGGAACGTCAAACACGGCGACCGGTGTTCGCCTGACCAGGAGCAGATAATGGCGATTGATACCGGCCGGCAATTCAAGCCAATCAACATTGCGGTTTTGACTGTGTCCGACACGCGCACCGCCGAAAATGATACGTCGGGCGATATTCTGGTCGAACGTTTGCAAGCAGCTGGTCACAATCTGGCAAAACGCCTCATCGTGAAAGATGAAGCCGCAGTTCTGGCAGACCAGATCAACCTGTGGATCAACGATCCTGACGTTGACGCAATAGTATCCACCGGCGGCACTGGCCTGACCGGCCGAGACGTAACTCCAGAAGCGCTTGAACAGGTCAAGAATTCACATGACGGGCGTGATATTCCCGGCTTTGGCGAGGTGTTTCGTTACCTCAGCTTACAAACGATCGGCACCAGCACAGTCCAATCACGCGCATGCGCGATTGTCGCGGGCGGAACCTATATCTTTGCCCTTCCGGGTTCCAACGGAGCGGTAAAGGATGGCTGGGATGGTATCCTTGCCGAGCAATTGGACAGCCGCAACCGGCCGTGCAATTTTGTCGAGCTGATGCCGCGATTGAAGGAAGTTTGATGGCCCCTGCCTCACAGGAGCCGCATATATGCTGGCGGCTTTTCGCATGGTTTGGCGCAATATTTGAACCACAAATTCAGAAACGCCAGCCTATCAAAAGCTTCCCGCAAATCGAAACAAGCTAGCCAAAACCTCCACCGGCCTCACCCGGTGAAAATCGCATCAAACGGCTATCGATCAGAGCTGCGGTCCGGTTCACCACTGCCAATTGATAGTCAGCATCCTTGATCATCTCGAAAAAAGCGCCCGAGTTTGGATATTGCGCAACAAAGCCATCATGCCAGAGCTTGTCATCAGGCGTTGGCCCGGTGACCATGGTTTGAAAGGCACCGCGCCAGACCACTGTTCCGCCAACCCGTTGAAATATCGGCCCTGACGTCTTCCCATACTCATGATAAGCGCGTCTGCCAGACCAGCCATTGCCGTGATGCTCGTGACCCTGCGGATACTCCGCGAGATCACGATAACGCAGCAGATTGAGCATATGGATCGGCTCGTCACGGGGCAGATCCTTGAACGCCTGAAAGTTCTCGGGCGATGGATCGATGTAGAATTGTGTCACGCCTATGTCTCCAGCTGGTAGACTGCGAAACGGTCTCGCAGGTCTTTCTTGCTGATCTTGCCCGTTGCCGTGTGCGGGATATCATCGACGAACTCGACCGCATCGGGCAGCCACCACTTCGCAATCAGCGGCTTGAGATGCTCTATTACGTCTTCTGCTGTACAATCTGACCCTTCGGATCGAACCACGAACAGCACAGGCCGTTCGTCCCATTTGGGATGGGGCATACCGACACATGCCGCCTCGGCCACACCGGGACACCCGACGGCCGCGTTCTCCAGTTCGACCGAGCTGATCCATTCACCGCCGGATTTGATCACATCCTTTGTCCGGTCGGTCAGTTGTAGCGTCCCGTCTGGATGAATGATCCCGACATCGCCAGTATCGAACCAACCTTCCTGACTGGCTGCGTCCTGCTCCGCCTTGTAATAGCGTTTGATGATCCACGGCCCGCGGATTTGCAGCGCACCCGAAGTTTTTCCATCGCGCGGCAGTTCGGTCATCATGTCATCAAGGTCGACAGTGCGCAGTTCCACGCCGAAAATCGGGCGGCCCTGCATTGCGGTCTTGTCGACCTTTTCCTCGAACGAAAGCTGCTCCCAGTCCCAGGTCGGGCCGCCGACTGTGCCGATCGGCGATGTTTCGGTCATGCCCCATGCGTGCTGCACCCGGGTGCCGTTCTTCATCAACCGTTCGATCATGAAACGCGGACAAGCCGAACCGCCAATTGTCGCAGCCTTGAGCGGTGGCAGATCGATTCCTTCCTTGTCGCAATATTGGAAATGCGCGAGCCAGACTGTGGGCACGCCCGCGCTGTCGGTCACTTTCTCGCGCAGCATCAGATCGTGCAGCACAGCAGGATCGTTAACAGCTGAGAAAACGAATTTGATGCCCGCCATCGCGCCGGCATAGGGTAGGCCCCAGCTAGCTGCGTGGAACATCGGCACAACCGGCAGCATCACCGATGATGCGCTGAAATTGAAAGTCGAGGGCTGCAACCCCGCCATCGCATGAATGAGGGTCGAGCGATGCTCGTACTGAACACCCTTGGGATTGCCGGTGGTGCCAGAGGTGTAACAGATCATGCAAGGGTCTGTCTCGGCGCCCTCCACCCACTCGAAATCACCGTCCTGTTCGCCGATCCAGTCCTCAAAAGCTGGCGAGTGTTCGCCGCTGTCATAGCAGATGTAGTGCTCGACCGTGGTCCATTTGTCTTTCATCCGGTCGACGATCGGCTGAAAGGCCGCGTCATAACACAGCACCTTATCCTCGGCATGATTGACGATGTACTCCAGCTGATCGTCGAACAGGCGCGGGTTGACGGTGTGGAGCACCCCGCCCATCCCGGCGACGCCATACCAGCTGACCAGATGGCGGGAGTGGTTCATCGCAAGACTGGCGACCTTGTCGCCTTTCTTGATCCCCAGAGCCTGCAATGCCTGAGCCATCTTGAGCGCGTCAGCGCGGATACCTGCCCAATTGGTTCGGCTTTCACTGCCGTCTGCCCAATGGGTGACTATTTCGCGGGCGCCGGCTTCTCGTGCTGCATGATCAATCACATGAGTGATCCGCATGGTCCAGTCTTGCATCGCTCCAAGCATTGTCCACTCTCTCCTCAAGGGTCATTTCTGTTTGGAACTGTCATGCCGAGAGAGGGTACGCTTTGCAATCACTCAAAAGACACAGACCAATGGAAAAGGGGCAGCTCACGCCGCCCCACATCCTGTCAAATTGCTTGTGCTTTAGAGCTGACCGGGTCGCACGAAATAGCCAGTAACATCCCAACCTTCACTGGTCTGTACCATAATCAACGTCTCAACCGCCCCGATATCGATGCCAGAGAACTCGCTTTGATACTGAAGTATCTCATATTCGCCCTCGGGTACGCCCGGCAAAGTAGAGGTACGCTGCACGGTTAAGAGCTTACGGCTTTGAAGCTCGCCGACTTGTTCGCGGACAGGTTCAATTGCTCCGATCCATTCTTCAAGAGTAGCCTGATCTTGGAACGATGCTCCGGCGGCATCCCAGCTGCCAGCCCAGTCGTCTGCATCCACAAATTTCAGGAAATTCTCCGCTCTGGCGAGCGAGTCAGGATCTGCAGCAGGTGTAGCTTGGCTTGTTTCGGTCTCAGAAGGCGGGTGCGCGGCCATCGAGGTGACACCCCCATCTGCGAAATAAACGACTCCAATGATTGCGGCTGCGATGGTTAGTGACATGATTAGCATTCCTCCTGCAAACCACGTCAGGCCGAAGACCTTTCGTGGCTGTGTGTTAGTGAGGTCTGCAGTATCTGCGTCTCCATCCGGCGAAGGTAGCCCGAAAGATTGGTGCACAGAGTTTTGTGGGCTGATCCCCTCAGAACCACCCAAAATTCTTGCGGCTTCACGACTGCTCGACACACCCAACTTGCGCCGCGCATTGCGCAGCCGATCATTGATCGTGTGGACTGATAGATCGAGTTTCGCTGCGCTGGATTTGGCATCATGTCCGGCGAGGAGAAGGCGCAAAGCTTCCTTTTCCTTATCAGTCAGGTCGTCGCTGCTTTTCTCCATCAGGCGACCAATCGCAAATTGGCCTTGGCTCGCAGCGGTTGCAGATCAACCTTGTCTATCCCATCAACCAAGGCGAGCCGTTCGGCCATATCGCCATCCAGCGCATAATTGCGGCCCAGCCTTACCAGGGCGTGCTCCTCGTCAGACAAAATCAGCCTCACCAGCACTTCGCCTTGTCCCGGCTCACCCGGTTTCAGCTCCAACTGCAATTGCGCCAGCGCCGACTGACTGAACACATCGAGATGCATGATCATCTTGGTGCCACCGCGCACCTCTTCCAACGGACGAGCACCGCGCACGGTTATCCGCGGGGCCTCGCTGGGATTGGGCGAGTCCAGCTCTACATTCAGCAGCAGGCAGGTGCCCTCTGATCCCCATTTCTCGAACGAGCTGACCAGGGATTCCTCGAAACAAGCCGCCGAGAACTGACCCGATGAATCGGAAAAGTCCGCTCTGATGAAATCGGCCCCTCGCTTTGTGCGGCCTTTGCTAAAGCCTTCGACCATCGCCGCCATAACGGCTGGAGCCCTTCCCCCTGGCGGCGCGCCTGCTTCCATCAAATTCTGATAGGTTCGGGCCCCATTGGCCGAAGCCAAGGTCCAATGCTGTTGAACCGGATGGGCGGAGAAATAGAAACCAAAGTTTTCGCGTTCCTTAGCCATTTGCTCGGTCCTGGACCATTCGTCCGTGGCCACCAGGCGAAGCGTGTCGTCATCATCCACATCGCCGCCAAACAAGGCTGTCTGGCCGCTCACACGCTCTCGCTCCGCCGCATCGGCAACCGCCAACAGCATATCTGCATTGGCAAAGATCGCGGCCCGATTGGGCTCCAATCCATCCAAAGCGCCAGCGCAGGCCAAGCCTTCCAATTGCCGGCGGTTCATTGACCCATGCGGAATGCGTTCAAACAAATCCTGCAGACTGGTGAACGGGGCGGTCGCGTCGCGCTCGGCCACGATGGCTTCCATCGCCTTTTCGCCCACATTGCGGATCCCCGCCAAGGCATATCGTACCCCATAACCATCATCGATTTGTTCAACCGAGAAGCGCGCTTCGGATTTGTTGATGTCGGGCCGCAGCACCGTGATCCCCGAACGCCGGGCATCATCGACAAACACCGCCAACTTTTCCGACTGATGCATGTCAAAACACATCGATGCGGCAAAGAATTCCTCGGGATAATGCGCCTTCATCCACGCCGTTTGATAGGCCAGCAAGGCGTATGCCGCGGCGTGCGATTTATTAAAGCCATAGCCAGCAAATTTATCGATCAAATCGAACAGTTCATTGGCCTGCTTTGCTTCAATGCCGCTGACGCCTTTGCATCCATCAACAAAGCGCTGACGCTGCGCATCCATCTCTGCCTGAACTTTCTTGCCCATCGCGCGGCGCAGCAGATCTGCATCGCCAAGCGAGTATCCGGCCAAAATCTGGGCGGCCTGCATAACCTGTTCTTGATAGACAAAAATGCCGTATGTCTCGGCCAGAATGCCTTCCAGCTTGGGATGCGGATATTCAATTTCCGCCTCTCCATTCTTACGCTTTCCGAACAAGGGGATGTTGTCCATCGGACCAGGCCGATAAAGCGAGACGAGCGCGATGATATCGCCGAAACTGGTCGGCCTTACCGCCGAAAGCGTGCGGCGCATCCCTTCCGATTCAAGCTGAAACACGCCAACCGTATTCCCAGATTGCATCAGCTCGTAAACGGCCGGATCGTCCCATTCTAACGACCCGAGGTCGAGCGCAATCCCACGATTTTCCAGCAGATCGACGGCTTTACGCAGGACCGACAGAGTTTTGAGGCCCAAAAAGTCGAACTTCACCAGGCCGGAACTCTCGACATGCTTCATGTCGAACTGCGTCACCGGCATGTCTGAACGCGGGTCACGATACAGCGGGACCAATTGCGCCAACGGGCGATCGCCAATCACAACACCAGCGGCATGGGTAGAGCTGTTGCGCGGCAGCCCCTCCAGCTGCATCGCCAGATCGACCAGGCGTTTTACCTCGTTATCATTGTTGTATTCACGCTTGAAATCCGCGGCGCCATTCAAAGCGCGCGGCAACGTCCACGGGTCGGTCGGATGATTGGGCACCATCTTGCACAGACGGTCCACATGGCCATAGCTCATCTGCAAAATACGCCCGCAATCGCGCAGAACTGCACGCGCTTTCAGCTTACCAAAGGTAATGATCTGCGCCACATGGTCATGGCCATATTTAGCCTGAACATACCGGATTACTTCTCCCCGGCGCGTTTCGCAGAAATCGATATCGAAATCGGGCATGGACACACGTTCAGGGTTCAAGAACCGTTCGAACAGCAGGCCCAATTTTATCGGATCAAGATCGGTAATGGTCAGCGCCCAAGCAACCAATGAGCCAGCACCAGACCCGCGCCCCGGACCCACCGGAATGCCTTGATCCTTGGCCCATTTGATAAAATCGGCAACGATCAGGAAATAGCCGGGGAAGCCCATGTTGACGATAACTTGGATTTCAAAATCAAGCCGATCAAAATAGGGTTTGCGCTCTTCCTCGCTCATCTCGCCATAGGGCTTCAGACGTTCTTCCAAACCGTTGCGCGCATCTTCGGCCAAGGCTTTGGCCTCGCCTTCTAGATCGCCCGCCAGACTGGGCAAGATCGGTGCACGATTGGGCGGAGCAAAGGCGCATCGCTGGGCCACAATTAATGTGTTGGCGGTGGCCTCGGGTAGGTCGGCGAACAATTCTTCCATCATCAAATGCGATTTGACGAATGACTGCCGATTGGACCTCGGACGATCTTCGGCCTCAACGTGGGTTGAGTTTGCAATGCACAGCATCGCGTCATGCGCATCATGGAAATGTGGGTCGGCAAAATGGGCCGGATTGGTGGCGACCAAGGGCAGGTCTCGATCATAGGCCAGATCAATCAGCGCCTTCTCGGCCTGTTCCGCGACAGCATCACGGTTGCGCGCCAGCTCGATATAGAATCGATCGGGAAACAGTTTCTGCAAGCGATCGCACAAGGGCAACGCATGGGCATCCTGACCTTCGGCCAGCAGGCGCGTCAAGGCCCCCTCGCCCGCGCCAGACAGAGCGATCAATCCATCTGTGTGGCCGTCCAGATCGCCCATCGAGACATGGGGCTCCAACTCCAACGGTCGTTCAAGATGCGCGCGGCTGACCAGATGACACAGATTGTCATAGCCGGTCTCGTCCTGCGCCAGCAGCGGCAGATAATCGACCTGCTTGCTATCGGCACCCTCTGCACCGGGCCGCGCGACCCCCAGCAAAGCACCGATGATCGGCTGAATGCCTTCCGCTTTGCAAGCAGCGGCAAAGGCGACCGCGCCATACAGCCCATTGCGGTCGCAAATTGCGATGGCGGGAAAGCCCCGCTCCTTGGCCAGCTTCGCGATGGCTTTGGGATCAATCGCCCCCTCCAGCATGGAGTAGGACGACAAAACACGCAGCGGAATGAACGGAGCAAAAGCCATAGCGCTACTATGCGAATTTCATGGGAAATCGGAAGATAGCGGGCGCACTAAACCGCCATCTGTGGAGAAATTCCCTCAGAGGAGCTTCTCGATATGCTTGGCGATCATCGCAGGCGTGTCTTGCGGACCAAACCGCTTCACAACATTGCCTTCACGATCAATCAGGAATTTGGTGAAATTCCACTTGATCGAAGTTGAACCCATCAGCCCCTTGGCCTCCGACTTCATCCAGTCAAACAGCGGTGAAGCCTTGTCTCCATTGACGTCCACCTTCTCCATCAACGGGAATGTGACGCCGAAATTGATCTTGCAAAACTCGGCAATCTCGTCGGCATTGCCAGGTTCCTGGCCGCCAAATTGGTTGCAAGGAAAACCCAACACCTCGAAATCGCGGTCTTTGAATTGC
>CALBWA010000033.1 GCA_937969505.1 uncultured Erythrobacter sp.
GTGGCTGAACAATCGGGCCGAGAATAGTCACTTACCATTCCGACGAAGAGAGCGGGTGATGCAGCGGTTCCGTAGGATGAAGTCGCTGCAGAAATTCGCTTCCGTTCACGCCAACTTCCATAATCACTTCGACACTCAACGCCATCTCGTAAACCGTCAAACATTCAAAACCGTAGCAAGCAACAACTTCGTTTGCATTAGGTCGATTGTCTCCGCATTTGGGGATCGCGCAGTTCTGAAGAGTTCAGCTAGCAATTCACCTTTTGGAAACTGCGTCTGTCCGCTCGCACAGCCCTATCGAGGGTGCGCGCTTGAACGCGCCCCATACAGAGCCCTAGCTATCGAAGTCGACCTCAACCTTATCGCTCAAGGGATAACACTGACAGGCGAGGACATACCCTCTTTCGATCTCATATTCCTCGAGCGAATGATTGGCGATCATCTCAGTCTTGCCTGAGACAACCCTGGCCCTGCAGGTTGAGCACACACCCGCTTTGCAAGAATATGGCGCATCCAAACCAGCCTCAAGCGCTGCATCCAGGACTGACTGCTTAGTAAGTGGCATTTCGATATCGCGCGTTACGCCATCGACCGTAATCTGCACATTAATCTGTTTTGTGTCGGCATTATCAACTTCACGAACAACTTGGGTAGCCCGGCCAACTTGAGGGGCGCCAAACATTTCCAGCTTTATGCGGTCCTTGCTCATCCCAGCTTTGGCTAGAGCTTGTGAAACAGTGTTCATCATCCCTTCTGGACCGCAGATTAAAGCGTGATCAACCGAAGCTATGTTGACCCAGCCATCAAAGATCTGTGCGCATTTTTGGCTATCAAGGCGACCAGAAAACAGATCCAAATCGTTTTCGCTCCCCAGCACGTGCAACAATGCAATGCGTTCTATGTAGCGCGATTTGAGATCATCGAGCTCATTCTTAAACATAATCGCATTCGAAACGCTGTTGCTGTAAACAAGGGTGAATCTGGAATTCGGTTCGTGTTCCATCACGGTGTAAATCATGCTGATAAGGGGCGTAATGCCACTACCACCAGCAAACCCGAGGTAATGTCTGCTGGCCGAAGGATCTGTTGGGACGTAAAAATTGCCACGCGGGGTCATTGAGTTGAGCTCATCGCCAACCTTAAGGTTATCATTAGCCCAGCTCGAGAATGCACCACCCATATGTTTTTTGATGCCAACTCGCAGCCCTTGCGCTCCTTCGCCCGAGCAGATCGAGTATGAGCGGCGCAGCTCAGTGCCATCAAAATCTCTTCTGAAGGTCAAATATTGCCCCTGCTTGAAGACAAACTTTTCTCTGTCCTGTGCGCGAGGGCTTAGGGAAACCACCACAGAGTCTCGTGTTTCGCTGACAATTTCCGTTACCTTAAGAGGGAAAAACTGGGGCATGGCTCTCAATCTTGGCAGGCCGCATCAAAACGGTTTGAAATAGTCAAAGGGTTCAAGGCAATCATCGCAACGATAACTGGCTTTGCAGGGCGTGGATCCGAAAAAACTCATGCGGCTCGTATTGGCAGAGTTGCAACGGGGACACCTGACAGGCGCCTTGGCCATCATCCCGGCACAGCTTGCCTGCCCACTAGGCGGGGCAATGCCATTGGCTTTCAGTTTCGCCCGACCGTCATCGGAAATCCAATCAGTGGTCCATGGAGGTGATATCTTCTGAGTCACCCAACAGTTCTGCAGACCTTTCTCAGCCAATTTTTGTTCAATGGCTAAGGTTATCACCGCCGTGGCAGGGCATCCGGAGTAGGTCGGGGTTACCACCACCTGCGTCTCGTCGTCTGTCGTGCGAACAGAGCGAACGATGCCCAAGTCCACGACCGACACAAATGGAAGTTCAGGGTCTGGAACTTCAGTGAGCCAATCCCAGATTTGCGCCTCGCTGAAACGTGCGCCAGGGAGGTTTTCAGACCCTACCATTGAGCACCAGGATGGATGCGCTGAAGTGACTGCATTTCGGCGAGAAGATATCCCAACCCTTCGCCGTGCAGTCCCGACTTGCCACCGTGCCGCATGGCGACATCAGAAGGTTCGGTCAGATTGGCTTTGGCTAAGATGTTGCTGAGTTGGCCACGGAAATCGACGCCAATCTTGACGAGATCTGGAAGCATTCCAAGGTCGGTTGCCGCTTCGTCCATACGGTCAGGCGAATGCAATTCCTCAACGCAAAACCAAATTGAATCAAGCGCATCTTGCATCTTGCGATGGCTTTCGTCGCTGCCATCGCCAAGCCTTATTACAAGGTCCGTTGAGCGATCAGCATGATAAGCAACTTCCTTGACCGCCTTGGCCGCAATCTCCTGGATGCCAGAATCGCTAGATTGGCAAAGATGCTGAAGAAGATTGAAGTGCCAGAGATCAAACAAAAACTGGCGCATAATCGTTCCACCGTAATCTTCGTCGCGCTGTTCAACCAACAAGGCGTTGCGAAACTCTCGCGTATCCCGGAAAAACGCTAGATCATCTGCGGATCGGCCTTTGCCTTCAACTTCTCCTGCATAGTTAAGCCACATCTGCGTTTGACCAATCAGGTCGAGCCCAACATTGGCAAGGGCAATATCTTCCTCAAGGTCAGGGGCATGGCCGCACCATTTCCCTATTTGCTGCGCCAAGATGAGGCAGTTGTCGCCAAGACGGAGCAATGCACAAAACAGCACGTCGGTGTCGGGACCATCTGCCGAAGTGGTCAAAGTGTTATCCGTCTGACTAGGCCTCACATCGGCCCCACTTCTTCCGGAATGCTAAAGAACTCGGGGTGGCGGTAGATTTTGGAGTTTGCAGGATCAAACAGCTTACCTCGATCCAGCGGCGCGCTTGCAACGACATCTCTGGACCGGACTGCCCAAATCGACAGACCCTCGCGCCGCCTCGTGTAAACATCACGGGCATTTTTGATCGCCAATTCAGCATCAGGTGCATGAAGACTACCAACATGGCGATGGCTCAGCCCATGCTGACCGCGAACAAAAATTTCCCAAAGAGGCCATTCCTTCGACATCTTAGTATCCTATGCAACTTTGGGCATTTTGCGGGCAGCATCGTCTTGCTTGGCTTGATGCGCAGCAAGGCCATCACGGAACCAACGCCCGTCTTCCCACGCCTTTCTTCGCGCACCCAAGCGCTCATTGTTGCAAGGACCATTGCCTTGCAGGACCGAATAAAACTCATCCCAATTGATTTCACCAAAATCGTAATTGCCGGTTTCCTCGTTCCACTTAAGGTCCGGATCAGGCAGCGAAATGCCCAGATGATCAGCCTGCGGTACACATTGATTGACGAATTTCTGCCGCAGCTCATCATTGGAATAGAGCTTGATCTTCCACGCTTCGGATTGGGCGCTGTGGACCGATTCTTGATCGGGAGGGCCGAACATCATGATGGACGGCCACCACCAGCGATTGACCGCGTCTTGCACCATTGCCTTTTGCTCGTCTGTACCAGTGCAAAGCGTCTGAAGCATTGCATAGCCTTGGCGTTGGTGGAAACTCTCTTCCTTGCATATCCGGACCATCGCTCGACTGTAGGGTCCATAAGAGCACCTTTGGAGTGGCACCTGATTGATGATCGCTGCACCATCAACCAACCATCCAACTGCGCCGATATCTGCCCAGGTCAGGGTCGGGTAATTGAAGATTGAGGAATACCGAGCTTTGCCATCAACCAGCTTTTGCGACATTTCTTCACGCGAAATCCCGAGGGTCTCTGCTGCACAGTAAAGATAAAGACCGTGCCCAGCTTCGTCTTGGACTTTCGCCAACAAAATAGCTTTTCGTTCAAGCGTTGGAGCACGTGTAATCCAATTGCCCTCTGGCAATTGGCCTACGATTTCAGAATTGGCATGTTGAGAAATCTGACGGATCAACGTTTGCCGATAACTATCCGGCATAAAGTCTTTGGGTTCTATCATCTCATTTGCGTTTATACGTTCCTGAAATGCGCGTTCGAGAGGATCCATCTCATCCAGTGTCTTAACGGGTTGTCCGGTCGATTTCACCATTTGTGCGTACATTATTATGCGCCTTTGTAGCTTGCCTATTTGCCCGTCATCCTGAATGTATAATAAACCGACTGGATGGTCAATTAAATATTGCGCAGGCCTGGTTTACTCTTGCGCAAAAAATACACTCACCTTGCCTCTGGCGAAGTTAGCCAAGTCAGCGCCGGCGTTCTTATTTGCTTCTGATGCCATTGCTGCATCGAAGCTGGCTTTGTCTTCGAAAAGCATTTCGGCAATCATGTAGGGCTCAACATCGCCCATAAAATGGCCCCGCACCTTGGTGATGCGCAGCTCTTGCAGGCCTGGAAGACCAAGAACAATGGGCGTATGCACCTGTTCATAATGCGCCAAGAAGGCAGCCTCATCATCAGGCTTGTCGTATACGGCGACCAATTTGGTTGACATAAATCATTCCTTTTCAGTGTTGGCGATGCTTCGCACCGGGGTTTTCTTACGTTCATCGCTTGCGACGATCTGTTACGCGTGCTGCCTTGCCTTTTGATCTGGGCAAGCTGCCCGGTGCGACCACATCAACATTTGTGCTGATGCCAACAAATGTCTTTATATTGCCAGCAAGGTTCGCTGCGCTTTTGCGCGCTGTATGATCGTCTGCCGGATCGCGCGATTCCACGTTAATTGAGACTTTATCCAATGCTCCATCGCGCCAGACCTCGATTGAGTAATGTGGCGCCAATTGTTTGAGTTTGAGGATTTCGGTTTCGATCTGGCTTGGAAACACGTTGACACCGCGGATAATCAGCATGTCGTCAGTCCGACCAGTGATCTTTGCAAGGCGCCGCATTGGACCATTTGTCCCGGGCAACAATCTAGTGATGTCGCGTGTGCGGTATCTGACTACTGGGCTGGCCTGTTTCGTCAGCGAAGTAAGGACAAGTTCTCCCTCTTCTCCATCCGGCACTAGCTCATTCGTTTCTGGGTCGATGATCTCAGGGTAGAAATGATCTTCCCACAAAGTCGGTCCATCCTGAGTAGCCGCGTATTCCTGCGCGACCCCAGGCCCCATCAACTCCGATAAGCCATAAATGTCGACCGCTCTAATCCCAAAAGCCTGTTCAATTTCCTCGCGCATCTCTTGCGTCCAGGGTTCGGCTCCGAAAATCCCGATCTTGAGGGAACTCTGCCTTGGGTCGACACCCTGTGCGCGGAAAGCATCGAGCAATGCCAGCATATAGCTAGGCGTAACCATGATAATTTCCGGCTGGAAATCAGTGATAAGTTGGACTTGCTTTTCGCTTTGGCCGCCTGACATCGGGATCACAGTACATCCCAATTCTTCTGCGCCATAATGAGCGCCAAGGCCGCCAGTGAATAGGCCATAGCCATAGGCCACATGGACTTTCATACCGGGTCTACCGCCAGCAGCTTTGATCGACCGCGCCACCAGTCCTGCCCATGTCGCGATATCTTGCTTGGTATAACCCACTACGGTGGGCTGACCAGTGGTCCCAGAGGACGCATGGATGCGGGCCAGATCGTCCTGCGGCACTGCAAAAAATCCGAAGGGATAATTGTCGCGAAACTCTACTTTGGTGGTGAAGGGGAACCTGGACAGATCTTCTAGCGATTGCAGGCTATCGGGCGTCACTTTAGCATCGTCAAAGTTCTGCCTGTAGACAGCATTTCCCTCATAGGCGTGGCGCAGTTGACCCCTCAGTCGTTCCAGCTGCATCTCGCGCAGCGCTTCGATGGTCAGCGTTTCATTTGCATCGATATCGAATCGATCAACTACCATTGCTCAAGCTTCATTCATGGTAAGAAGGTCGTAGGTTGCCACGAGCTCATCATTCTGATTGGTGACCGACACCGCCCAGCGGACTTCACCCATCTCAGGCGTCCGAAGCTTCTTCGTTTTCACCGTCAATGCTACTTTCATACTGTCATCGGGCTTGAGAGGCGTTACGAAGCGCAAGCCTTCTAGCCCAAAATTGGCAAGGACGGGACCTGGATCGGGTTCAACAAAAAGGCCAGCTGCAAACGATAGGATGAGATATCCATGCGCGACCCTGCCCCCGAAAATTGGGCTTTTCGCTGCCGCTTCCTCGTCCATATGGGCGTAAAAGGTGTCGCCGGTAAAATTGGCGAAATGTTCGATGTCTTCCAGCGTCACTGTTCGCTCTGCCGTTTTCAAAGTGTATCCAACCTCAAGTTCAGACATTTTTTTGCGGAAAGGGTGTTCATCCGCAGGCGTAGTTTGCGCCCCTGGCAAGTATTGCCCCACAATCGAAGCAATCTGGCTGGGGCTGCCCTGAAGCGCTGTGCGCTGCATGTAGTGTTTGACGCCACGGATGCCTCCCAGCTCTTCCCCTCCGCCTGCGCGCCCCGGTCCACCATGCACCATCACGGGCAATGGAGAGCCGTGCCCCGTAGATTCAGCAGCGCAGTCGCGATTGATCAGCACGATCCGCCCGTGAAACGCACCAGCGCCAACAACAAAGTCGCGCGCTGATTGGTTGTCATAGGTGAAGCACGACAAGGCAAGCGATCCTTTGCCCGCATTTGCGAGTGCGACCGCATCGTCCATGTCTTTGTATGGGAGAAGGGTTGCGACCGGTCCAAAGGCCTCGATATCGTGAACGTTAGATGAACTGCTTGGATCGTCACACCGCATCAAGATCGGTGAAATGAATGCCCCGTTTTCCAGATCATCCCCGATCAGCTCGACATCATACGGATTTCCAAAAACAACCTGCGCAGAAGCCGAAAGTTCGTTCACTTTCTGACGGACATCAGCGAGTTGATCCAAACTGGCCAGCGCTCCCATGCGAACCTTTTCATCCCGCGGATCGCCAATGGTGGTTTTTGCAAGACGGGCGCTCAATGCCTCTTGCACGGCCTCAATGCGGTCTTGCGGCACCAATGCGCGCCGGATTGCAGTACACTTTTGACCCGCCTTAACGGTCATTTCACGCGCAACTTCTTTAACAAACAGATCAAACTCTTCGCTGTCTGGCTCGGCATCAGCGCCCAGAATCGAGGCATTGAGGCTGTCACGTTCCGCACTAAACCGCACTGACTCTTCGGCAATGAGCGGATGATTTTGCAGCTTGATCGCCGTGGAGGCACTACCAGTGAATGCGACAACATCCTGGCACGTCATGTGATCCAAGAGATCGCCAACAGAGCCGCCAACGAACTGGACAGCACCAGCAGGCATGATATCAGCCTCCACCATGATCCGAAATGCGGCCTGAGCTAGATAGCTCGTAGACGACGCTGGCTTGACGATCACAGGAACCCCTGCAAGCAGGCATGGAGCCATCTTTTCCATCATTCCCCAGATGGGAAAGTTGAATGCATTGATTTGAACCGAGACGCCTTGCAAGCTTGTGTAAACATGCTGGCCAATGAAGCTGCCCTTTTTGCTCAACGGCTCCATATCGCCGTCGATCAGAACTGTATCATCAGGCAGTTCCTTCTTGCCTTTTGAAGCGTAGGCAAAAAATGTTCCCGCACCCCCTTCTATGTCAATCCAACTATCGGCACGCGTTGCCCCGGTTGCGAAGGACAGTTCGTAAAGGGCTTCTTTTTGCTCCATGATCTTAAGCGCCAGCACCTTCAACATGCGCGCTCTATCGTGAAATGTGAGCTTGCGCAGCGCGGGACCGCCAACCAGTCTGGCGAATTCAGCCATAGCACCAAAATCCAACCCAGAGCTTCCGTTCTCAGCGATAATCGCACCAGTCACGGCCGAGGCAATTGGGCGCATCTCGCTTGCTGAACTCGACCAATTTCCCTCAACAAAATTCTGTACCGTGATCGTCATGTCATTACCTTTTGTCAGACCGAAAATCGAAATAGGAAGAACGGGCCATCAGGCCCGTCTTGCGTGATTTGGCGCTAGCTGCCTGTGAAAATTGGCCGACGCTTGTTTGCGAACGCATCGACGCCTTCGGCATAGTCAGCCGTATTCCCAAGCATACGCATGGCATCACGTTCAGCATCAAGCTCTGCATCCAGGTCATTGAGCATCGCTGCTCGCAAACGCTTCTTGGTTTCAGCCAAACCCAGAGTTGGTCCCGCTGCAAAACGCTCGGCCATGCTGGTCGCTTGGGCGTCCAGTTCATCATCGTCGAATGTTTTCCAGATCATCCCCCAAGCTTCGGCCTTGTCGGCCAAAATCGGCTCGCCGGTTAGCGCCAAGCCCATCGCTCGCTGCATTCCAATAAGGCGCGGCAATATCCAGGTACCGCCCGTGTCAGGGATGAGGCCGATCGCAGCAAATGACTGAATAAATTTTGCCGAACGCGCGGCGAGAACGATATCGCATGCAAGAGCGATGTTCGCTCCTGCCCCTGCCGCCACGCCATTGACGGCAGCGATCACCGGCATTGGGAGATTTACCAACCGCCGCACGAGGGGGTTGTAATAGGAATCTACCGAGTGGCCCAGGTCAACTGCATCGCCGCTCGGGGCGACGGCCCGGTCACTGAGATCCTGTCCAGCGCAAAATCCACGTCCAGCTCCTGTAATTAGCAGGCAGCGGCCCCCGCCATTTTGCGTTTGATCAAGAGCATCCGCCACCTCTTGATGCATTTGAACGGTAAAGCTGTTCAGGCGCTCAGGCCGATTAAGTGTCAGCTTTGCAACCCCGTCGGAAAGCTCGAACTGGATCGTATCATATCCGTCATTGCTCATGGTCACATCCTCTTGTTGACGATTAAACCGGTTAGCTATTTGACGTGGCCGCCTATAATAAGCCGACTAGTCAGTCAACTATTGATTGTCGCATAATCCGAAAATATGAATGAGACCGAGTCGCGGGATTTCACCCCCAGCCAGCTCATGCTTCATGGAAAGAAGTATCAATGAATATAGTAGCTTACATCTGTGATGCAATTCGTACTCCAATTGGAAAATTTGGCGGCGCCTTGTCAACGGTAAGAGCGGATGATCTTGGCGCGATCCCGTTGGTTAGCTTGATGGAGCGCAATTCAGGCGTGGATTGGGAGGCACTGGATGACGTCATTCTGGGATGTGCCAATCAGGCAGGCGAAGACAATCGCAACGTTGCAAAAATGGCCTCTTTGCTAGCCGGATTCCCTGCCAAATCGGGTGGAGTAACACTGAATCGATTGCGCGGATCGGGCCTTGGCGCAGTTGCCATGGCTGCGCGCGCCATTGGCGTTGGCGATGCGGAACTGATGATAGCCGGTGGTGTAGAAAGTATGACCCGCGCGCCCTTCGTAGTACCAAAAGCGGGAAGCGCACTTTCGCGTCAATCCGAGATTTTCGACACCACTATAGGTTGGAGCTTTATCAACTCTAAGATGGAGGCCGAATTCGGGATCGACGCGATGCCGGCCACGGCGGAGAACTTGGCTGAGGAACGCGGGATTTCCCGCGAAGATCAAGATGCCTTTGCTTTTGAGAGTCAGCGAAGAGCAGCTAAGGCAATTGAGCGGGGTCGATTGGCTAAAGAGATCGTGCCTGTGTCCATACCCCAGAGGAAAGGCGATCCTGTTAGCTTTGAGACCGATGAGCACCCTCGCCTCACGCCGATTGAGAAATTCTCGAAGCTGAAGCCCATCGTAAAACCAAATGGCACTGTAACGGCTGCGAATTCCAGCGGCGTCAATGATGGAGCAGCCGCGATCATTGTTGCGTCCGAAGCCGCAGCAAAGGCTCACAATCTAACACCGCGCGCTCGCATCTTGGGATGTTCAGTGACAGGAGTAGAACCTCGCATTATGGCGATTGGTCCGGCTCCAGCGACACGCAAGCTGCTCGCGCGTCTCGGGCTTTCGATAAACGATTTGGACGTCATTGAACTCAATGAAGCCTTTGCCGCTCAAGGTCTTGCAGTATTGCGCGATCTGGGCATCCCTGAAACCGCTGATCACGTAAACCCAAATGGCAGGGCAATTGCCTTGGGGCATCCGCTGGGCATGTCATGTGCTCGCCTCGTTATGACGGCCACTCAGGAGTTGCAGGATCGCAAAGGCGGCAAAGCTCTGTGCACAATGTGTATCGGTGTTGGGCAAGGAATTGCAATGGTCATTGAACGTGTTTGACCAGACATCTATGTGACACAGTTAGGAACAGTGAAGCGAGACAAACATGGCGCGAACTCAAGCTGAGGACTATGACGAAAAACGTCAAGCGATAGCGGACAAAGCAGCCGAGCTGTTCGCTTTGGAAGGGGTGGCAGGGGCGTCTTTGGCAAGGATTGCCAAAGAATGCGGCATGTCAAAGTCACTGATCTATCACTATTATGCCTCGAAAGAGGATCTTCTCCTTGACGTTATGCTCACTCACATGGAGGAGCTGGTAGAGGTCACTGAAGAAGTTGATGGTTTGGGACTTGAAGGCCCTGAGGCATTCCATGCATTTTCTCGCGCCCTGATGGCACACTACATGGGAGCTGCGCATAGCCAGAAAGTCCTGCTCTACGAGCTAAATTCGTTGCCAGATGCTAACCGAAAGAAAATCGTTGGGCTCCAACGGCAGCTTGTAAGTTACGCGCAAGATTTGTTGGCAGATGCGGTTCCTGGAGCGCCGTCTGAAGGTGAGGACATGCGCGCGCGTACCATGCTGTTTTTTGGCATGCTGAACTGGTCACATAGCTGGTTCAGTGAATCTGGGCCTCTATCGCGCGACGAGCTTGCCGATATCGCTGCCAAAGCCACTCTCGGCGGATTTTAGGCAAACCGCATCAAATGCCATCAAGGCACGCGCATTGCGGCTTGTTAAACGGTGGCAACACTGCTGCGCACCAGTCAATCGCGAACCATTGCAAATGAGCGCTTACGCATAAAATTGATAGAGCAAACTCTTGAGCAGCTTAGCGTCTCCCAGTCGGCTATGTTTGCTAGTGTCTCCTGTTCTGGAAAATCTGCTCGAAGATTTCTTTGACAAAGAGGCGATTTCAATAATAAAGACCGACCGGACAGTCTATCAATCGAGTTATGGCCACACCTGTGGGGGGTCATGCAAGAGGAGGCTTGAGAAGGTGGTGTCGGATAGTTCTGGCAAATTGGAGCAGCTGATAAAGTTGCGGATGGGTGTGACAACGCTGCTCTGCTGCACACTCATGCTTCTTTTGGCGTTTAATCTCTTGCTGCTCTCAAGCTGGAGTGATCTTGGCGCTAAACCGGTTTTCGAAGGCAGCGTTGTGAGTCTTTGCCTCGCCACCATAATCGGATCCATCATTTTTGCAGCGCTTATCGGGGTCGGCTATATCATTTGGGCCAATCGCGTGCTCGATACGATTGTTGCTCAAGCCAAAGCAGAATGTGAAAAAGAGAGAGGCGGCTTGTGAGGCCTCTCCTCGGGTTTTGTTGCTATACTGCATTGTTCGCGATGGGCCAGCCTGTCCACGCAGAAGCACCGTTATCATCAATTCAATCTGGGCCGCAGACCAACTGGTTTGCAATCAGCGTGTTTCTTGCGTTCGTGGCCGTCACCGTTCTAGTAACTTGGCGCGCTGCGAAGGCAACCAAGAGCCGTGAGGACTTCCTAACCGCCGGTGGCACTATCTCACCCATGCAAAATGGTTTCGCCCTAGCGGGAGACTTCATGTCAGCTGCCACCCTTTTGGGCATCACCAGCTTGGTCTTCTTTACCGGTGTTGATGGGTTGGTGATGAGCTTTACCGTTATCATTGGTTGGACAATGGCCTTGGTTCTTATTGCCGAAAAGCTTCGCAATCTCGGCAGGTTCACTTTCGTCGACGTGATCACATATCGATTTGACGGGCAGGCGGTACGCGTCCTCTTAGTGGCTTGCTCTTTACTCGTAATACTCTTTTATCTCGTCGGGCAGATGGTTGGCGCTGGCAAGCTGATTGAGCTGCTTTTCGGTATCAAATATGGTTATGCGGTCGCGCTCGTAAGCGCGATGATGGTCGTCTATGTCTATTTTGGGGGCATGATCGCCACCACCTGGGTTCAGATGATCAAAGCTGCAATGCTCATGCTTGGCGGCTTGTTGATCGCCTTGCTCATTCTCAACAGGTTTGACTTTGACTTTTCCGCTTTGCTGGCTGGCGCTGCTGAAAAACACGACTTGGGAGAAGCCATCACGGCGCCGGGTGGGTGGCTGAATGCAGACCCCCTTAATGTATGGACCGTTGGCCTAACCTTAGCGTTTGGAATTATGGGGTTGCCCCATATTCTAATGCGGTTTCTGACCGTGCGTGACGGAGCCAGTGCGAGAAAATCGGTAGGGTATGCCACGGGCCTCATATCGATATTTTATCTTCTCGTGATCGTCATAGGCTTTGGGGCGATCGCACTGCTTTGGCAGAACCCTCAGTATTATGATGGGGCGGGAGCATTGTTAGGTGGCAACAACATGGTCGCGTTACATGCCGCAGATGCGGTTGGAGGCAGTGCCCTTCTGGGTTTTATGTCTGCGGTTGCTTTTGCCACCATTCTTGCTGTGGTTGCCGGGCTTTCCCTATCCGGAGCTGCGGCGATCGCCCACGACCTTTACGGAGTGGCGATCAAGCGAGGAAAAGCTGATCCAGCAACAGAACTCAAAATCTCTAGGATTTCGGTTTTAGGTTTTGGTGTCATCTCGGTTTTTCTGGGTCTTCTTTTTGAGCAACAGAATATCGCCGTTATCGTTTCAACTGCACTTGCCATCGCAGCCAGCGTAAATTTCCCACTCCTTGCTTTGTCCATCTACTGGCCGGGTCTGACTGGCCGCGGAGCTCTGCTAGGCGGCTCAATCACGCTTTTCATCGCGATGGTCACAATCATCTTGAGCGATGGCGTTTGGGTGCAGATCCTGGGCCATGAGGATGCACTCTTCCCGTATGTGTATCCAACGGTTCTAACGATGCCGATCGGCTTCCTGCTGATCATCATATTTTCCGTCTTGGATCGCAGTTCGAAGGGAAACAAGGAACGGGAGCGTTTTTCCGCTCAGCAGGTTCGCGCCGAAACTGGATTGGGTGCCGAAGCTGCCATCGATCACTGAAGCTTAATGGGCCGCGACAACGAGATTTACCTGCGAGTACGAAAACACCGATCAACCTGAGCAAAGGGAAAGTCACCATGAGTACAACAACGCTTGCAGAGAAATTCTCGCTAATCATTGGTGGTGAAGCTCGATCAGCCAATGCAAGCTTTGATGTGATCAATCCTTCGACTGGGGAAACAGTCGGAGAAGCACCAGAGGCGAGCATCGCTGATCTTGATCTGGCTGTGGAAGCCGCCAATGCAGCCTTTAAGAGCTGGTCGAGACTGCCTGATGACGAACTTCAAAAAGCATGCGAGGCGGTTGCGGCACAAATTGACGCGCACTCTGAGGAGCTGGCCCAGCTTGTGACATTGGAGCAAGGTAAGCCGCTCAATGGACTGGGGTCGCGCTGGGAACTGGGCGCAGCAAGCGCGTGGGCGCATTATACAGCCTCCTTGTCCTTGCCTGTCAAAGTTATTCAGGACAATGAAGAAGGGCGTGTAGAGATGCACCGCGAACCTTTGGGCGTCGTTGGTTCCATCACCCCATGGAATTTCCCGGTGATGATCGCGGTCTGGCATATTATGCCTGCCTTGCGCACGGGGAATACGGTCGTAATCAAGCCATCCCCCAACACGCCGCTTTCGACCATTCGTCTGGTCGAGATAATGAACAGCGTGCTTCCTGCGGGAGTGGTCAATTGTATCACTGCGAGCGATGGTGCGAGCAACATTGGCAGCGCCATGTCCTCACACCCAGACATTCGGAAAGTGGTTTTCACTGGCTCGTGCTCCACCGGGCAGAAAATCATGAGATCGGCCTCAGAAACGATGAAGCGCCTTACTTTGGAAATGGGAGGAAATGACGCTGGTATTGTGCTCGGCGATGTTGATGCTCAGGCCATTGCCGAGCCGCTGTTCTGGGGTGCCTTCATCAACAATGGCCAAACCTGTGCTGCGCTAAAACGGCTTTACGTGCACGAGGATGTCTATGATGACGTCTGCAAGGCGCTTGTCGATTTTGCACGCGCCATTCCAGTTGGTGATGGGATGGATGAGACCAGCATATTGGGCCCAATCCAAAACCAAGCCCAATTCGATATCATTGATCGATTGGTGAAGGCAGGGGCTGAGCAAGGACGTGTGCTTCTGGGTGGTCAAGCGCAAGATGGGCTATTCTATAATCCGACCATTATTGCAGATCTCGACAACCACAATCCGCTCGTAAGGGAAGAACAATTTGGGCCGGCATTACCGATCGTAAAATTCTCATCACATGCTGAGGCTATTGCTTTGGCCAACGATTCGGAAAATGGGCTAGGCGGCTCTGTTTGGACAAACGACAAAGACGCCGCAAAAGAGATTGCGGCAAGCATGGAGTGCGGCTCTGTCTGGGTGAATAAGCATGGAATGATCCAACCTAACGCTCCATTTGGCGGGGTCAAAAAGTCCGGTCTGGGCGTAGAGTTCGCCGAAGAGGGGTTGGCGGAATACACTGATATTAAGGTAATTTTTTACTAGCCACCGTTAAACGACACTAAAAACAGGGTGTGTTGCAAATTGGCTGCAGAGCGCGCTGCCTTTAAAAGACCGACCGTTCGGTCTTGTTTTTATCGCATAAATTGATATGCATCCAACAAGCGCTTCCATAAGGCGCAATTTGGGAGAGGGTATGATAGTCCGCCAACTTCGACTAAGCCTGCTGGCGCCGCTCGCAATAGCGGTTGCTGCATGCAGTTCGAGCCAAGGACCAGTTGATCACGATCGCCTAGTCAATGCAGATAGTGAACCAGCAAATTGGCTAACTCATGGTCGAACATACAGTGAGGAACGCTTCAGCCCTCTCGATCAGATCGATGCCAGCAATATCGGCGATCTAAAGCTAGCCTGGTACCATGATTTCGACACGAAACGCGGGCAAGAAGCTACACCCATTGTCGTTGACGGTGTTATGTACACCACATCTGCCTGGTCGAAAGTGCAAGCTTTCAACGCTGCAACCGGCGAGCTCTTATGGCAATATGATCCCGAAGTTCCTGGCGAGACGGCTGTGAAAGCATGTTGTGACGTCGTCAACCGGGGAGTCGCGGTCTATGATGGAAAAGTCTATGTTGGGACACTTGACGGTCGGCTAGTCGCACTTGACGCAGAAAGTGGAGACGAGGTTTGGGCCACGCTCACGGTTGATCAAGATAAGGCCTATACAATTACCGGCGCGCCGCGGGTTGTGAAGGGGAAGGTTCTCATCGGCAATGGCGGCGGCGAGTATGGGGTGCGCGGCTACATTGGCGCGTACGATGCGCAAACCGGCGAAGAGGCGTGGCGTTTCTACACGGTCCCGGGAAAGCCCGGTGAGAAGGACGGTTCGGCATCAGACGAAATTCACGAGAAGCTTGCGGGCGACACTTGGAGCGGTGAATGGTGGGAATGGGGCGGTGGTGGAACCGTTTGGGATTCTATTGCCTATGACCCAGAATTGGACCTCTTGTATGTCGGTGTTGGCAATGGCAGTCCCTGGAACCCTGACATCCGATCGCCGGGTGGTGGCGACAACTTGTTCCTTTCTTCCATCCTGGCGCTACGTCCTGATACCGGCGAATATGTCTGGCATTACCAGCAAGTGCCTGGCGATCAGTGGGATTACACCGCAACCCAACAAATGATCTTGGCCGACCTGCCTATCAAAGGCAGCGAGCGCAAAGTGCTGATGCAGGCCCCGAAAAATGGCTTCTACTATATTCTCGACCGGGAGACGGGGGAGCTGTTGTCTGCCGAGCCATTTGCTCCGGTTAATTGGGCGTCAGAAATCGATCTTGAGTCAGGCAGGCCGGTCATTACCCCTGATGCATATTATAACAAAACCGGGAAGCCGTGGCTTGCGATGCCAGGTCCGCTTGGCGCGCATAGCTGGCATTCCATGTCATTCAACTTGCAAACCGGTCTGGTGTATATTCCAGTGCAGGAATTGGGCTTCCCATACATCGCAGACACGAATTTCGAGCCTAAGAAGGTGGGTGTCAATCTGGGTGTTGATCTTAATGCAGCCAGCCTTCCTCAAGATGATGAAATCAAGAAGCAGGTGAAGGCAGGCATCAAAGGGCACTTGCTTGCATGGGATCCAGTCAATCAGAAAGAAGCCTGGCGTTTCGAACATAAGAGCGCTGGCAATGGCGGAGTTCTATCCACCGGGGGCGGCCTTGTTTTTCAGGGCGATGCCGAAGGAAACTTCAACGCCTTTAACGCCAGTTCTGGTGAGAAACTATGGTCCTTCTTTGCCCAAACAGGAATTATTGCAGCACCAATCTCATATGCTGTCGATGGCAAGCAATACATAACCATCGTTGTTGGATGGGGGGGGATTTTCCCTCTGCTTACCGGCGAGGTGGCGCTCATTACCGGGGAGCGGGCTCCGAAAGGGAGAGTGCTGACTTTCGTGCTGGACGGAACGGCCACATTACCCGAGCCTGAGGCGCTTGTGGAAGCTAGGTCGGCTCCACCTGAGCAGTTTGCCAGCGCTGCTGGGATTGCCAAAGGCAAGGCGATTTATCATCGCTCGTGCGGCGCATGTCATGGAGATTCAGTGGTATCGGGCGGTGTCTTGCCGGATTTGCGCTACACCCCAGTCTTGCAAAGCGCTGACGCGTGGTACGCGATTGTTGGCGAGGGCGCATTAGCGACAAATGGAATGGTCGGGTTTGGCGAGGACTATTCGCCCGAAGAGCTCGATCTGATCCGGGCATACGCCATCTCGAGATCGCGCGAGTCTCAGTAGAAACACTTTAGACAATTACGCCTGAAGCCAGATCAAAGGACCTTATCTCAATAATAAACCGATTGGTCGGTGAAATTAAATGAACCGCGAGAACCTCGCTCAAAGTATTCGGAGAGGACTTTAATATGACAGATGCACTTAGAAAATCGCTCGTCTGTGGAACGGCTGGTCTTGCATTAACGGCATTAGCACAGCCAGCGGCAGCACAAGACGTGGCCCAAAGCAACGCCAGTCAGGATCAGTCGAGCGCGGATCAAGATGATCAGGCTTCCGGTTCGTCGGGTGGTCTAGGTATCAATCAAATTGTCGTCACCGCGAGGCGTGTTGAGGAGAATCAACAGGAAGTCCCGATCACCGTGAATAGCTTCTCGAGCGAGGAGCTAGCGGCACGAGGTCTCAGCAATATTACTCAGATTGGTGATTTTACACCGGGCTTGGTAATTGACTTTACCTCCCCTATTTCGGGGTCTTCAGCTTCTGCATCAACCTTCATAAGAGGTGTTGGGCAGTCTGACTTCCTCCTTACCATCGATCCTGGTGTCGGTATTTATATTGATGGGGTCTACATCGCGCGTTCCGTTGGCGGCGTAGTTGATCTGCTGAACACGGAACGTGTTGAGGTTCTCAAAGGTCCACAGGGAACTTTGTTTGGCCGCAACACAATCGGCGGTGCGATTAACATAACCACCAGAGAGCCAGGCGATGAATTTTTCGGGCAAGGTGAAGTCACGGTAGGGAACTTCAACAGGCTGGATGTCCGAGGTGCACTGGACATTCCCCTGACGGATAGCCTCAGCGCTTCTTTGGCCTTTTCTTCGAAAAACCGCGATGGTTATGCGGAAAGAATCCCGTTTCTTGGTCCCCAAAATGGCGATATTCTGCTCACAGGTCCCACACCTGCAGTTTTTGCGCTGACCGGTAATCCTTTCCTGGTCCAAGCGGATGTTAACTCAACCGAGCTTGGGAATGAGAATACCGATTCGGCACGTGGCACATTGGTATGGAGGCCCGGCGCTAGAACAAAGATCAAGGTGTCAGCTGATTACACCCGGACTAGGGAAACAGGGACAGCGTCCACCCTTCTTGCAACATCCGCGCCCATTGTGACTGATGCTATGGGCAACGCCAACCCGGGCTTAATAGTGCCGCAGCCTTTTGGCCCTGACTCGCTTGGTTCGCTGCGCAATACAATCGTAGCTGCGACACCAGCTCTCGCCACGACTGTCACCCAATTCGATGATAGGTTTATCACAGGCGATCCTGATACGACTTTCGCAACTGGGCCAAATTTTTCGAATCTCGACCTATTCGGTCTGAGTCTCAGTGTCGATCACGATATTACCGACGAAATAACACTAACCTCTATCACGGCCTATCGAGACCTTGATGCTGCTTTTGGCCGCGATGGTGACAATTCACCATTGGTCATTGATCACACATCCAACCTTTACAGCCATGAGCAATTCACCCAAGAACTAAAGGCGAGTGGCACAAGCTTCTCAGGAATTCTGAATTGGACCATCGGCGCATTCTATTTTGAAGAAAGCGGATCGGACAATGTGTTCGTGCCGCTTGGCGCATTGGGTCCTACGCCATTGCTGCAACTGGATGAATTGAACCAGGTAGACAATGAGAGCTTCGCTTTGTTTGGCGAAGGCTCCTTCTTCCTTACCGATGCCCTGAGCATTACTGGCGGATTACGCTATACCGATGAGACACGCCGCTATGATCCGGTTCACCAAGACTTTGGCAATTTCTTCGGCGCCGGGCCTAATGGCCTCAATCCGGCTACCGGCGCGACCTTGCTCTTGCCGCTAGGAGAAGTTGAACTGAGCTTCTCTGACCTCTCGTTTCGCGCAGGGGTTGAATATCGCGCGACAGATGACGTGTTCCTCTATGCCAATGTTTCCTCTGGCTTTAAGGCGGGAGGATTTGTTGGGCGAACCGTAGACCCGCAAACTGCCCCGATTCCGTTTGATGAAGAAAATCTCATCCAATACGAACTAGGCTTCAAGTCCGATTTCCTGAACAACAAAGCGCGCTTTAACGCGGCTGTGTTCTATTCTGATTATAGCGATATTCAAATTGTTGTTCAGGAAGGTATCACTCCGATCACGGTGAATGCCGCGGCGGCTGAAATATATGGCTTGGAAGCCGATTTTCAGTTGCAGATGACGGAGGCTTTCTTCGTAACAGGCAACTTCGCTTGGACCGAAGCGCGTTATACCGAAATCGATACGAGCAGCTTTCTTTCATCAACAATCAACATCGATTCCGAGTTTGCTAATACCCCCAAGTATAAGACAAGCCTTACTGCTGAATACAGTCAGGACATTGGCCCAGGGGACATTCGCATCCGTGGAGATTGGACCTACACGAGCGACATTTTCAATAATGCCGAGAATACTCTCGAGCTGCTCGAGCCCGATCTGCACCTTTTCAATGCGGGTGTTACCTACAGTCACGGAAATGCCGGTTGGTCGATCGCAGCGACGGTTCGAAATATCACTGACGAGCGCTATATCATCTCAGGATTCGATCAGCCCGGAGTCGGCTTTACAGAGGCAACATTTTCTAGGCCTCGCGAATGGGCTGTCACCGTCGCGTACGAATTTTAGGCGATGGCTCCACGAGTGTGATTGTTCCGACTACGGGTCGAGGTGGTACGGCGACGGCGAATTAGCGCGTACCCTGCCGAAAAACCACCTGGCCCGTAGGATCACATCAACCAAACGTTCTAGGTCAAGTGACCTGTAGTGGCGGCTTAGGTTGGTGTTCCGGCTAAGTTGCCTATTGTCTGTTTGTGGGTCTATTCTGTTGAAAAACTCCGCTATCGATTTTGGCGCGCAATATATGGTGTCAGTGCGGCGGCCCTGTGCAGTAATGTGCCGGCCCCCCATGGGATTTCTGAATGCGGTTTTCGCGAAGGCTCGCAGAAAGGCCCGCAAAAATTTGAAGCTGGGGCTCTGTGAGGCGATTCGAGCGGAGCGTTGCTGGGCTCGAGAGAGAAGAGAAAAGACAAGTAGAGACAACAACTTAGAGTCCTAAACAAGGACTCACATTTGTGATACTTTTATGTTATATTTCAAAAGCTTAAACCGTTGGTGCCCAGAAGAGGACTCGAACCTCCACATCCTTGCGAATACATGCACCTGAAGCATGCGCGTCTACCAATTCCGCCATCTGGGCACCGGAGCAGTGCGATCATCATGAGATCGCTCCGCGGTAGGCGCGGGCCAATAGCGGTCCGGCGCTCCCTCTGTCAACGCTTGTGATCGCACCACTGAAAAAGCCAACGACTGGTTCAGGAACGCTTGCAGGTGCTGCTGCATTACGGCAATGCAAACCTCGAAGAACTTCTCCCGCGCAAGAGAGTGAAAATGGCCAAGGCATCACCGATCAATAACAAGCTCGTAACCGTGTTTGGCGGCAGCGGGTTTCTAGGCAATTACGTTGCCCAAACGCTGTTGGAGCGCGGTGCCCGCCTCAGGATTGCCAGCCGCAATCCCGAAGCATCGTTCTCGCTCAAGCCGCTTGCCAATCTGGGGCAATTGCAATTTGCCCGGTGCGACCTGACCAACGAGACCAGCGTTGCTGCAGCGCTCGATGGTGCAGATGCGGTCGTCAATCTGGTCGGATCATTCGAAGGCGACATGGTCAAGTTGATGGGCGAGACCGCAGGAAAACTTGCCAATGCCGCCAAACAAGCTGGCGTTACCCGCATGGTGCAGGTCAGCGCGATCGGTGCGGATGCTGATTCCACTGCCAGTTACGCACGCGGCAAGGGAATTGGCGAAAAATTGGTGAAAGACGCCTTCCCCAAAGCAACAATCATGCGACCCTCGGTCATTTTTGGCGAAGATGACAATTTCCTCAACATGTTTGCCCAGCTGATCCAGTTCATGCCCGTTCTGCCTGTCTTTGGCCCTGACGCGACCATGCAGCTGGTCTACGTCAATGATGTGGCCGAGGCGATTGCGACGGCTCTTGAAAATCCGGCCAAGCATGGCGGAAAAACATATGAGCTGGGAGGGCCAGAGGTCCTCACCATGATGGATGTCAATCAGCGCATCGCCGCTGCGCAAAACCGCAAGCGCAGCTTCATTCCGGTACCTGACCCCGCATCAGCCCTGTTCGCTGCCATGCCGCTGACGCCGATGTCGAGCGAGCAGTGGACGCTGCTGAAGGCCGGCAACCAGGTCTCCCCCGGCGCGCGCGGGTTTGACAAGCTGGGGATCGAGCCCCGGCCGTTGGGGCTGTTCCTCGACAAATGGATGGTCCGCTATCGCAAGCACGGCCGCTTCGGTGTCACCAACTCGCCGCCCGTCGCCAGCTGATCAGCCTTCCGCCGGGCTTGCCTGCTCGCTGTCGCCAGGTGGCAAGAGATTGGCCGGCTCGACCACCAGGATCGCGCCTTCGGTCCCTGTAACCCTGACCCTGACGCCAGCTTCTGTATCGGGGCCACGCGCCAACCATTCGCCATCACCGAACCGGACCCGCCCGGTGCCACCTTCGATGGCTTGAGTGATGATGGCGGTTTGACCGATCATGCGCGAACCACGTTGATTCATCAGCGGATCGGAGCTGACAATCGGAGATTCGCGCAGAAACCGCCTGACGCTGAATACCGAGATCAGCGCAAGCGACACAAACACGATGACCTGGGATGCCAGCCCCAGATCAAGACCAAACGTCAGCGCCCCGGTGATCAGCGCGGCCACAGCCAGCCAGATCAGATAGACGCCGGGCACCAGCATCTCGAGCGTGGCCAGCACCAACCCGATAACAATCCACGCCCAGTGCGCGTCCAGACTGTTCAGCCCGTCCATCAGCTATCGCCTGAACGCGGAACGCTGGCACGCACGCTTGCACCGGCGCGGCTCTTGGGAACCGGCGTGCCCGATCGCGCTGTTACATTGCCCTCTGCCGGTTTGAGCGCATCACCTACCAGCTCGCCGATCCCGCCCAGCGATCCGATCAGCTGGGTTGCTTCGACCGGGAACAGGATCGTCTTGGCATTCGGGCTGTCAGCAAACTTGGCCACCGCCTTGGTGTATTCCTGTGCGATAAAGTAGTTGATCGCCTGATTGCCAGATGCGGAAATCGCGTCCGACACCATCTGAGTGGCCTTCGCCTCGGCTTCAGCCGCCCGTTCGCGCGCCTCGGCATCGCGGAAGGCTGCCTCTCTGGTGCCTTCAGCCTTAAGGATGGCGGATTGCTTGTCGCCTTCTGCCCGCAAGATGTTGGAGGCGCGATCGCCTTCTGCTTCGAGGATTTCGGCACGCTTCAATCGCTCTGCCTTCATCTGGCGGGCCATAGCTTCAGAAATGTCGACTGGCGGGCGGATATCCTTGATTTCAACGCGCGTAATCTTGACGCCCCAAGGCGATGTTGCGTGGTCAACCACAGACAGCAGCCGGGCATTGATTTCATCGCGCTTTGACAGCGTACCATCAAGGTCCATCGAGCCCATGACGGTGCGCAGATTGGTGGTGGTGAGTGCCATAATCGCAGCGTATAAATTGGCCACTTCATAGGCCGCCTTGCCCGCGTCCAGGACCTGGAAAAACACAACAGCATCCACACCCACCATGGCGTTATCTGCGGTGATGATTTCCTGTCCCGGAATGTCGAGCACCTGCTCCATCACATTCACCTTGCGGCCGACACGATCAATGAAGGGAACGATGATGTGCAGACCCGGCTCTGCTGCCAGAGTGAATTTGCCGAGCCGTTCGATTGTGTAAACGTAACCCTGCTTCACGACCCGGACGGCCAAGACCAGAAATACGACCAGCACGAACAACAAGCCAATAAGCGCGTAAATCATCTCTTCGGTCCCTCTGCCAATTTGTTGTCGGACAGGATAGCTTGCTGCGCGCGCAGGTCCAAGCAAAAGCGAAAAACGGTCACGCACCCACCAAGGCTCACCCCCGTCAGAGCAGTCTTGTTGGTTACACATGTTACACAGTCCAGAGGGCAAACTGTGTTGGCCCGAAGATGACCGCAAGACAGGCGCGCAACGGCTCGCAGAAACAGCTCGTGTGCAGGTCATGCACACCATCAGGAATAGGTAGAGGGTAAGGCATTGGGCGGGTCTAGGCCGGGTGAACCCGCGTAGGAAAGCGTTCAGTGGCCACGGGCTTCGCGGGCAAATGTACAAAAGCAAAGGGCCGCGCAGTGCAGGTCCCTTCTTCTGAACGTTCCGCAATGTCGGCGGGTCACAGGGCCTTGGCGTAAAGCGCAATCTTGTCGGCATAGGCGCGCTCTGCGGCAGGCTCTGCATAGGACGGGCTGTCCGGCACGGTCCAACCATGATCGCCGTCGTACACGTCAACCGCCGCGGACACATCGGCGGCATCCGATGCCTGGCGCAAGGCCACTTTGTCATCGGGTGCCTCGGCATCATCATCCTTGGCAATGGCGAACAGATAGTGCGCCTGCGTCGCTGCGAGCAGACGATGCGGGCTGTTGTCATCATCGCGGACCAGTCCGCCGCCATGGAATCTTGCGGCTGCCTTCACCCGGCCTGGTACGCTGTGCGCAGAATAGACCGTGAAGGGGCCGCCCATGCAGTACCCCTCTGCCCCGACACCGCGATCGCTGTCGACCTCGGCCTGCTGATCCAGCCAGGCAACGATGGCAGCCGTATCGCGGCCAATCGCATCAGAGGAAAGCTTGCCACGCATGGCTCGCGCCCGGTCCCAGCCGCCATCGGCAAAGCTGGCAAAGTCAGGCCAGATCACCCCTTGCGCATCGCGGTAATAAGGGTTCACCAGCAGCACGGCATATCCATCATTTGCGGTGCGCTGGGCCATGTCGATGTGTGATGCGCGAATGCCGGCGATATCGGGCCAGTGGATGACGGCAGGTGCAGCAGCGCCGCCAGTGGCAGCAAAGAAACGTGCATCCATCGTCCCGTCCTGTGTCGCAAAGCTGACCATGCGGCCAGCCATACCATCAGCCATATCCGCATCAGTACCCGCAGATGACGCTACCATGTCTTCTGGCGCGCATGCCGTCAGAGCAGCAGCGCCTGCCACTGCTCCAAACTGCCGCCGCGAGAGGGCGTCCTTGGCCCACAGCTCCAGTTTTCTCTCGTCGCACATAAGCCTTGTTCCTGTAGTCTTGTATGGTTGCCGTTTGTCCAGGGGATCAGCCGGTGAAGAAGTTCAGTTCGAGCAGAACATTGTTGGGATCGGTGGTGAAAATCTGCTTCAGTCCTATCGAGGGAACGTCATTGATCTGATAATCCGCGCTGCGTGCATCGAGCCGCTGCTTTACGCAGTCGAAGTCGCCGCAGCGCAAGGCCACATGGTGGATGGCGCCCGTTTCAGCGCCCGGCGCAACGTCGCGGTCGTACAAGCGCGGGAAATCCATCGCATTGAGATGCAGGATTGCCTGGCCTGATGCATCATGCATCCATTGAACCTGATCCGGCTTCATTGGCGGCGGGCCATCGCGGGCCTCCAGATCGAGCAGTTCGGCGTAAAACCGGGCAGTCTCTTCGAGCCGATCGGTGATGATGTTCACATGGTCCAGACGTTCAACGATCATCGTACTGCCTTTCTGTGCGGGGCTGACATTCCGCGCCTTTATCCGTCGAAGACAATTGTTCGACCTGCGGATTGCAAAACGCGCTCTTCGATATGCAGCCGCACCGCCTCTGCCAGAACCCTGCGTTCAATATCACGGCCCTTGCGGACCAGCTGTTCGGCGCTGTCGGCATGGGTAATGCGCTCCACATCCTGATGGATGATCGGCCCCTCATCCAGATCAGTGGTAACATAATGGGCGGTTGCACCGATCATTTTCACTCCGCGCTGATGCGCCTGATGATATGGCTTTGCGCCTTTGAAACCGGGCAGGAAGCTGTGATGGATATTGATACAGCGCCCGGCGAAATGGGCGCTTTGCTCGTCCGACAGAATTTGCATGTAGCGCGCCAGCACGATCAGTTCAGCATCGCTGTCTTCAGCGATCGCGCGCACTGCTGCCTCCTGCTCTGCCTTGGTCGCAGCTGTCACAGGGAGATGATGAAACGGCACATCACCAATATCGGTTGAATGGATCGCTTCGCGTGGATGGTTGGATATGATCGCAACCGGATCCATCGCCAGCTCGCCAATGCGCCAGCGATACAGCAAATCGGCCAGACAATGGTCAAACTTGCTGACCATGATCAGCACGCGGCGCGGCCGGTCGCGCAGGGCCAACTTCCATTCCATTCCCAGTGATTGTGCCAGCGGCGCAAATTCCAGCCTGATGGCGTCACGGGAATTGCCACCGGGATCAAATTCGACGCGCATGAAAAACGCATCGCTGGCCCGATCATTGAACTGCTGAGCTTCCAGAATGTTGCTGCCGCGCTCTGACAGGAATGCTGTTACCTGCGCTGTAATGCCCGGCTGATCTGCGCAGGACAGGGTCAGGACGAGAGGGTCGCGCATGGCCATCAGCGCCGCGAGAGCGCCTCTTCGCTCTGTGTCATCAGCTTGGTCATGATATCGGCAACAGGTTCTTCTTCCTTCAGCATGCCCACCGATTGACCGGCCATGATTGAACCGCCTTCAACATCGCCATCAATCACTGCACGGCGCAGCGCACCGGCCCAGTAATGCTCGATCTGCAATTGGGCTTCGGCCATTTGGATATCGCCAGCATCGAGCGATTTGGCGACCTCGATCTGCTTGGCGGTGAATTCTTCTGTACCCTTGTTTTTCAGGGCGCGCACCGGGATCACCGGCAGGCGTGGGTCAACCTGAACGCTGGTGATGGCATCACGCGCATTGGCGCGGAAGAACGCTTTCTTGAAATTTTCATGAGCGATGCTTTCCTTCGCGCAGGCAAAGCGGGTGCCCAGTTGCACGCCGACCGCGCCCATCTCCAGATAGCCGGCTATCGCCTGACCCCGGCCAATCCCGCCAGCGACGAAAACCAGATGATCCTCGCTCAACTCGGGCAGAAATTCCTGCGCCAGCACGCTGGTCGACACCGGGCCGATGTGGCCACCTGCTTCCATCCCTTCAATCACCAGTGCATCGCCGCCGCTGCGCAGCAGCTTTTTCGCGAGCGCCAATGTCGGGGCAAAAACAACCACCTTCGCGCCGAAAGCCTTGATCGCCTCGACACTGCCCTTGGGCGGAATACCGCCAGCCAGCACCACATGGGTGACGCCATGTTTGGCACACACCTCGATCAGGTCGAACAATTGCGGATGCATGGTGATCAGGTTCACACCGAATGGCTTGTCGGTCAGTTTGCACGTTTCGGCAATTTCCGTGTCGAGCAGATCGGGCGTCATCGCTCCGCAAGCAATCACGCCGAAACCGCCCGCGTTGGAGATGGCGGATACCAGGTTGCGTTCGGATACCCAGCTCATCGCGCCGCACAGGATGGCATGCTCGGAACCAAGAAAATCAATGCCGCGCTGCATCAGCGCATGGGTCTTTGGATAATCGCTCATACCGCGCGATTAGGCGGGATGGCAGCGCTCGGCAAGCATGGCCTTAAATGCGCACCCTTCCAGCCAGGTAGCGCGGCGGTTGGTCGCCCAGCTCCGTGCGGGTGCCACCGCCTGCCCTCGCCAATACCAGCGCCCGCTCCGCCCGCGACAGTATGGCATCGAGCGAACCAGCCAGAGTGACGACGCCAGCGCTAGCGGTGACGACGCCTGCTTCCTGCTTTGTCCCGGTGGTGACCCGCGCAAATGTCGAGACGATCTCTTCGACGATACCAAAGGCGGTGTGCTTGTGTGCGTCGGGCATCAGCAGGGCAAACCGACCCCCTTCGATCCGGGCGAGGGTGTGCCCTTGCTTGTGCATTACGCTGAGGAACTGGGCAAAAGCGGTCACCACCTCATCCGCCGCAGTTTGGCCGAATCGCAGCGCAACTGCGCGGAAATCGTCGATCTCAAGCAAAGCCAGCGCCCCGCCCGGCCCGCGCCCGAGGAGATCGTTCGCCGACGCAAGAAACGCTCGTCTATTGGGCAGGCCGGTCAGCGAATCGGTCATGGAGGCGGCGATCAATTGCTCTTCGCGAAGGTGGGCGGGTTCGACCTGCCGCATGACGCCGACCAGCCCCGCAACCTCCCCGGCGTTTCCCAGCGCTGGGCGCAAGGTCAGCGAATAGTACTTTTGACTGGCGTCCTGCCCGGCTTCCGAGGCGCAGGGCGGAGCGGCAAACTGCACATTTTCGGTCACGGAAATCCCGCTCGACGCCTCTGCTATGTAGGCATGGATTGCAGGCCGATCAGCGGCCACCGCCAGATCACTGATGTGCGGAGCAATCAGCATGTCCGACATGTAGATACCCAACACATCGAGACCCGGAGAGGCGTGCTCTATGAAGCCGGCCTGATCGGTGTTGAGAATGATATCTCCGGCCATTTCGGCCAGCAATCCATACAGTAACGACCCGTCTTTGACGGTTATTGCCTTGTTCATTGCCGATTGCCCCCGGCGTTGACGACTTACCCCCGTCGAGCCGTAAATTCAGTCAATAAACAATCCCATTAGTTTACTTTTGGCTTCCGGATTTCATTATTACTTATTTGAATCCATTTAAACCGCAACATTAAACCTAATGTGATTTAGTTAGTTAAACTAACTCAACTAATTTACGAATCAACACTAGGTCTTGTTTACCATACTACGGAGCTTTGGGCAGTTCGAAATCCGTATGAACACATAGGTCTTGGACTATAGTTCGATCATGATCCGCACTTTTTCCGGCAATGTGCCAAACGCGTCAGCTATGCGCCGCTTGCTTGTATCGAGCAGGTCGTTGACGGCGGGCGGCATCGACATGGATGCCAATTCATCTGGCGTAATCCCCAGCACACGGGCGATTTCAGGCAAGCGGCTTTCAACCGGGCGCGCCTTGCCTTTCTCCCATGCCCAGACAGTTGGCTTGCTGACGCCCAGTTGGGTGGCAACATCAGCCAGCGTCATGCTGCGCTTCTTGCGCAACTGCTCCAGCTGCTTGCCCATGGTCGCGCTTGATCCGGCGGCAAACCCGCTCGTTGGCGCCTGATCGACATCGGTATCGACACTGGCAGCCTTGAGCTGGATCGCGCTGAGAACAGAGGCGGTAATCGGGTGACGGAACTGGCAGCCGTACATGGGAACGCTGCTCCATCTGATCTGCGCCTCGACCGGACCGGATTCGGGCAAATCAACCAGCAAAGCTTCATCGCGCCCCAGTGGCAGTGTTGTCTCGATCAGCAGACCGGTTTCCGATACATTATGGATCGTGACATTAGCCGTGCCACCTTCAGACCCCGACCCAACAGTTTCGAGCCGCAGATGCCGCCGCCGATGAAGCCGTTCATCAGCGTCACTATTCGCAGCGGGTTCAAGGTAGGCGTTGCCAGACAAAATTACTCTCCTCCTAGGAGAGCCGAACGTCCGCTAACAAAGTTAACACGTTCCTGAAATCAATGGCTAATTAATCGTTAGTCAGAATTTAGTTCGCAACAGGTTTGCACAGAACCGGCAGATTTGTTCAAACCGCACCATAAGGCAAAAACCTAGCCATCCTTGGCATCAAGCCCATAGGCCGTGTGCAGAAGGCGTACGGCCAGTTCCGTCTCGTCTTCATCGATCATCACACTGACCTTGATCTCCGATGTGGAGATCGCCTGAATGTTGATCCCGCGATCAGACAGCGCACGGAACATGGTGCTGGCCACACCGGCATGGCTTTTCATCCCCACACCCACCACGCTGATCTTTGCGATCTTGCTGTCGGTGATGATCCGGTTGAATCCGATTTCTTCCCGCTTGTCCTCCAAAAGGGCCTGCGCACGCGCCAGATCGGTCTGCGGCACGGTGAAGGTCACGTCGGTTTCGCCCTTGTCGCGCCCCACGTTCTGGATGATCATATCGACATTGATCGAAGCCCCGGCCAGCGGTTCGAAGATATGTGCCACTGCACCAGGTTCATCCGGCACGCGGGTGAGGATGATCTTCGCCTCGTTCTTGTCATGCGCAATTCCGGTGACGTGCTGGCGTTCCATATCGCCCTTCTCCACTAATTGATCCATTTCCTCGTCCGACACGATCATCGTGCCGGGCAAGTCGTCCGCAGGGATCGCATCATCGCCCAGAAAGCTGGACAGGACCTGCAAACGAACCCCTTCCTTCATGGCCAGACCGACCGAACGGGTTTGCAAAACTTTCGCCCCGACAGAAGCCAGTTCGAGCATCTCTTCATAAGTCACCGCGGTCTGCTTGCGCGCCTTGGCCACAATGCGTGGGTCGGTGGTATAGACCCCATCGACATCGGTGTAGATGTCGCACCGGTCAGCCTTAACCGCGGCGGCCACAGCCACAGCGGACGTATCCGATCCGCCTCGGCCCAGCGTAGAAATGCGGCCCTCGTCCGAAACGCCCTGGAAACCGGGAATAACGGCAATCTGTCCGTCCTGCATGGAGGCAATCAGCTGTTCCGCATTGATGGTCTCAACTCGCGCCTTGGCATGGTCACCCACCGTGTTGACCGGCAATTGCCAGCCCAGCCAACTGCGCGCCTTGCACCCCATGGATTGCAGGGTCAGCGCCAGCAATCCGCTTGTCACCTGTTCGCCGCTGGCAACAACCACGTCATACTCGGCCGGGTCATACAGCGCATTTGCCTCACGGCAGAAATTGACCAGTCGGTCCGTTTCGCCGGCCATGGCAGAGACCACAACGGCCACTTCGTGCCCGGCGGCCTGCTGCTTGCGCACGATATTGGCGACGCGCCGAATCCGCTCGGTCCCCGCCATAGAGGTCCCCCCGAATTTCATCACAATGCGTGCCACGTGTTGCCACCTTCTGTCTGGACCAACAATTGTCCGCTGGTTTCGCGTCCCGCGCGCTGTTAGGGACGCTGCATGGCAAAGGCAAATGTCTCAAATGTAACTATCCGTCCAGATGAAGCTGCGCATTTCGGCAAATTGGCCAGCACATGGTGGGATCCCAAGGGGCCGATGGCATCATTGCACCAGATCAATCCGGTCCGCCTGAAATATCTGCGCGAGGCCATTGATCTGCATTGGGGCGGCGATATTCGCGCTGCGCGACCGCTTGGCGGCAAGAGCGCACTGGACGTGGGCTGCGGAGCAGGCCTGCTGTGCGAACCGATGGCGCGACTAGGCGCGCAAGTCACCGGCGTCGATGCCTCGGCAGAAAATATCGGCGTTGCGAGTGCCCACAGCGCAGCTGCCGGTTTGGACATACGCTATTTGGCAGGCGAATTGTCAGGTCTGGATATTGGCCAGTTTGATCTCGTCACGTCCATGGAAGTGATCGAACATGTCGCCGAAAAGGCCGGCTTCGTGGCCGATCTGGCCGCGCGTCTGGCGCCCGGCGGTCTGATGGTCCTGAGCACCCCCAACCGCACTGCGGCAAGTAGGATCCTGCTGGTCGAAGCCGCTGAAGCGGTAGGTTATGTGCCCAAGGGAACGCATGACTGGAACGATTTTATAACGCCAGACGAGTTGACCGACTTGCTCGGCGATGCTGGCCTCACGGTCAGCGATCCGCGCGGGATCGCATGGAGGCCGGGCAAGGGATTGCACCTTTCGGACGATCAATCACTCAATTATATCATGGCCGCCAGACGCAACTGACCGGCGGCTATTCAGCGGCGCACCACCCCGTCGTGGTCGCCCCGATAAGCTCGCGCGCACTGCCAGGATGGTCGGCAAAGACACCGTCCACATCGGCAGCTAGCAAAGCGGCCATCACCTTGTTGTGGCAGCCCCAGGCGCTGTCACCTCCTGGTCGGTGCATGCTTTGGGGGAGAAACGCGTTTTCAGGGCGCAGCGTCCAGGCATGAACCAGCAAACCGGCGGCGTGCGCATCAGCCACCAATGCCGTCGCAGAGCCATCCGGGTTCACCACTTTCGGGATGCTGACGCCAATCCCTTCGGCATATTTGGCGATCTCTGCCAGACCAGACGGGGTCTGCATTTCGGCATAGCGCATGTCGGGTTCATCTGCCGGGCCGCCTTGGGGATGCAGAAGCTGAATCAATGCATAATCGCTACGCTGGTTGAGGCGTTGCAGCACGCCCACTTCAAAGCTCTGGATGAAAACAGGGTCGGACGCGCCGACACCTGCGCTGCGTAATTCCTTCAGCAGCAGATCAACCATGTCGATGCCGGCTTCCTGCAACAGGAAATTGGGATGTTTCAGCTCAGGATAGATGCCGATGCTGCGCCCAGTTTCAGCCTGCTTGGCCCGCACCAGCTGAATGATCTCTTCAAGCGTGGGCACCTGGTACAATCCGTTGAAGCGAACATTGGCCGGACGGATCGTGGGCAGGCGTTCCTTGACGCGCAAGGTACGCAATTCCGCCAGAGTGAAATCCTCGGCGAACCATCCCGCTACGCGTTGACCGTCAATCATCTTGTCGCGACGGCGATCTTCAAATTCTTCGCGGCTGGCGACATCGGTTGTGTCCGACAATTCATTTTCATGGCGCGAGACCAGCACCAGGTCCTTGGTCGCAACCAGATCCGGTTCGATGTAATCTGCCCCCTCGTCAATCGCGAGCTCATAAGCCGCCAATGTATGTTCCGGGCGTTGCGCGCTGGCACCACGATGGGCAATAATCAGCAGCTCGTCTGCCGCGCGCGCCTGGGCCAAGGCTGCGCTGGGAAGCAGGTTTGCCGAGGAGGCAAACGCAGACAGCAGGATAATGCCGATGCCAATGCCGGCCAACCGGCCAGGGCGGGCACAACTTTGCCCCGAACTTAACCAAATCTTAGCCATTTCCACCGTATCAATCCTAGCTATGTTCAAGAAACTTCTTCTGGCAACCTTGATTGTCATCCTGGGCCTATGGGGTGCGGGTTATGACGTGTTTGGTTTCAAGGATGATCTTGTAAAAACCGCCGATCAGCAAGCGGGAAAATTCAGCGGCCAATCAACGTTGTCGGATGACAATTGGGGCCCCGAGGCCTGACTAAACCGTGCCGGGTCCGCTTCCCCTACAGCTGCGCTCCCCATTCCACTTCGTCAAAACCAACCAGCAAACCACCTGCGTGCTCGACCACAGGGCGCTTGATCATGGATGGGTTGGCAGCCATCAGCGCGACCGCCTTGGCCTGGTCAATATCAGCCTTGTCTGCATCAGGCAGTTTGCGGAAGGTCGTGCCACGCTTGTTGAGCAGCTTTTCCCAACCGACTGTGTCTGACCATCGCGCAAGTTTTTCAGCGTCCGCGCCCTGCTTCTTGTAGTCGTGGAATTCATATTCTGCGTCGCGAGCATTCAGCCATTTGCGCGCTTTTTTGACGGTATCGCAGTTGGGAATGCCGTAGAATGTGATGGTCATCGTGAAGACGCTTTCTGCCAAAGCCTGGATCGGGCCGGTGTTTACCCTTGCATGGCTCTTATTCGCAAGCGGAGTTAGCCAAGCTGAACGCGGGGGTGGGACCGTTTGCTACAACCAGGCAGCAAAAAGGGCCGCCGGACCAATGCCAGCGACCCCTTTTGGAAAAAGCAGTGCTTATTCGGCGAACCACGCTCCGGTTCCGCGCGCGTTGGCATCGGTGTACCATTCCATGGTCAGATTGCCATTGCGCCCGGCAAAAGCGCCTTCCTTGCCTTGCAGTGCCCCGACGCAGCTGAGCGGCGTATCGGGGCCAGGCTCGCCGATGAAGTTGCAGCCATATGCAAGCGAGGCTTTGCCCGCTTCCTCAGTTGTGGTGCAGGCCAGATGAATCGCGAAGATCCCGCCGTCAGGCTGATCGACGCCGACGCATTTTACATCGCCCGTGGACACCGTGCCGTCTGCATAAGTGGTGGTGTATTTCCCCTCGACCACACCGCCTTGATATTGTGGGCCGTTGGGCCCGACCAATCCGCCGATGCTTTCAACCGGCTCCCAAACGACATCATAGGTGAAGCTTTGCGCATGCGCGGCTCCAGCAGTCAGCAAGGATGCAGTGGCGAGCACGCCAACAGTCAGTTTCTTCATAGATAGTCTCCCAAGGTGTTCCTGCGACCCTGGAAAGAGCAAAATCGATCAGCTCCCTAATCGGAAAACTACCACGCTTTTTCGACGGTTCAAAGCGCGCGGCCTTGCAGTCTGATAATGCTGGGAGAATTTCCTGAAAGAGGCCACGTCTTCGTTTCGAATCTCAGCCGTGATGCGCATCGGCAATGGCGACCGCCAGAGCATCGGCAGCATCGGAACCGGCAATTTCGGCGCCCGGCAACAACACGCCGAGCATGGCCTGCACTTGTGTCTTGTCGGCAGCGCCGGTGCCAACCACCGACTTCTTGACCAGCCGCGCGGCATGCTCGTTGACCGCCAGATTGCTCGCACCGCAGGCAGCCAGCACGGCACCACGCGCCTGGGCAAGCTTGAGCGTGGATTGCGGGTTCTTGTTGAGGAAAACCTCTTCGGCAGCACCGCGATCAGGCGAATGGGTTGCAATCACTGCGCAAATGGCCGCGTACAAATGATCGAGCCGGGCCACCATCGGCGCCTTGGCATCGGTCTTGATCTGGCCGTTGGCTATATGCATCAGGCGAGACCCTTGCGTGCGGACTAGGCCCCAGCCGGTACAACTGAGTGAGGGATCAAGGCCAAGGATGATCAAAGCGCGAATTGTCCCAAGCTGCAGGCCGCGTGGATCACGCGTCGAGCTTGTCCATCACTTCATCCGAAATGTCGTAATTGCCCCAAACCGTCTGCACATCGTCATCATCGTCCAGAGCATCAATCAACTTGAGAAGGGTGCCTGCGCCCTTTTCGTCCATTTCGACGGTGATATTGGGCTTCCATGCCAATTTCACTTCCTTCGCTTCGCCCAGGGCTTTCTCCAAGCTGGCCGCCACTTCGTGCAGATCTTCTGCTGCGGTCCAGATTTCATGACCATCGTCGGACGACTGAATGTCTTCCGCACCGGCTTCCAGAGCCGCTTCCAACACGGTCTCCTCATCACCCGCCTCGATCGAATATTCGATATAGCCCAGCCGTTCAAAGCCATGGGCAACCGAACCTTCAGTACCCAGATTGCCACCATTTTTGCTGAAGGCGGTGCGGACGGCCGTGGCTGTGCGGTTACGATTGTCGGTCAACGCCTCGACGATGATCGCGCTGCCACCAGGGCCATAGCCTTCGTAGCGCACTTCTTCATAATTCTCGTCATCGCCTGCCGATGCCTTGTCGATGGCTCGCTGGATGTTGTCCTTGGGCATGGACTGCGACTTGGCCGTGTTGACCGCCAGACGCAGACGTGGGTTCATGTCCGGATCGGGCGTGCCCATCTTCGCTGCAACAGTGATTTCCCGGCTCAGCTTGGAAAAGAGGTTCGAACGCTTCTTGTCCTGCGCGCCTTTGCGGTGCATGATATTCTTGAATTTGGAATGGCCTGCCATGAGAACTCTTTGTCATCTGGTGGTTGGAATCGAGGGATCGCAATAGCCGCATGACCACGCAAACGACAAGCCTTGGACCGGCTAATTCTGGCCCGACTGATCCGGACACCACATCAGGCGGTCAGCCACCGGCAGAATTGCCCAAAACATTTCTGGGCCAATGGCGGCATTTCTTCCAGTTTCTGCGCCAGCCGCAATTGCCCGCGCAAACCACGCGGTTTGGCGATGGATTACGCGCAACCATGCGCATGCTGGTGCTCGACCTTGCCATCATGGTCGTTCTGCTCGGCATGGTGCTGATTGCAGTCTTGTCCGGATTTGAATTGCCCGCCAATGCGCTGGACGATCTGGAAATGACCGCCCCGATCATACTGGGCATTGTTGTGGCAGCCCCCGTGATCGAGGAAGTCATCTTCCGCAGCTGGTTGTCAGGCAAACCGGGTCACGTCTTGGCGATAGCAATTGTGGTAATCGGTGTTGCTGCCATGGTTGGTGTCAATTTGACCATCGCGTCGCCACCACTGGTTGCCATCATCGCCATCGGAGCGCTGATCGGTTCTCTACTTGCGGCTTTCCTGCTGCGCAAACGAGGGCAAATGGGATGGTTTGCCCGAGCGTTCCCCTGGTTCTTCTGGGGCAGCACGCTCGTTTTCGCCTTCATCCATGTGTTCAACTATGAAGAGGGCAGCATCCTGGCCCTTCTGCCGCTGGTCCTGCCACAGTTCGCTCTGGGTACCGTCTGCGCCTATCTACGCGTCAACCATGGGTTGTGGAGCGCGATTGTGCTGCACGCGCTCCATAATGGCACTGTTGTGCTATTCGTCCTGTCAGGGCTCGAATTGCTCGAGTAAGCGAACGGTCAGCACGGCTTGGGCATCACACCTTGACCGCGGTGCCGCTGGCGCTGACCATCAGCATCGATCCAGTGTCGCCGATCACTTCGTAATCGAGATCAACCCCGACCACTGCATTGCCGCCCAAGGCAGCGCATTCCGCCTGCAATTCCTCAATGGCCTGCTTGCGCGCATCGGCCAAAATCCGTTCGTAACTGCCTGAGCGGCCACCGACGATGTCGCGAATATTGGCAAACAGGTCGCGGAACAAATTCGCGCCAACGATAACCTCGCCGGTGACGATGCCGAGATATTGCTGGATCGGTTGCCCTTCCAGCGTCGGGGTGGTCGACACGGTCATACCGCGCGCATCTTTCCAGGGACTGGCCATGGGTGGTTCTCCTTGTTTTCTTAAGCTTCTGTCGGCGAATGCCAACCTGCCGTATTACTATACTAATACAGCTTTTCTTGCAAGGAAAACCGAAGGATCAGCCCAAGCGCTAACCCAAGCCGAGAGCAGCCTTGTACGTTTCCAGAATAATTTCCATTTCGCTGCGATCGTCCGGCTTCATTTTGCGCAGGCGCACGATCTGGCGCATGATCTTCACGTCATAACCAACCGCCTTGGCTTCGGCATACACGTCGCGAATATCGTCAGCGATACCCTTTTTTTCTTCTTCCAGCCGCTCGATCCGTTCGATCAGCAGGCGCAGGCGGTCATCGGTGGCTTCAGCCATTTTCGCTCCAGTGGTTCATGGTGTTGGTATTGGGCGCTGCGTTAGTGCGCTGAGCAGATTCGCAAAAGAGGCAAATCCACACGTTTGTAAAAAGCTGATGGACCAATAACCCTCGCACGCCTTTTGCTCGCCTGGCCGGACGTCATTGGTTCTTTTTCAAGCTCTCTTCCATCGCCGTCAGTTGCTCAGGTGTTGCCGGTGATTGGCGAGTCGCTTTCCATTCCTCCATTGGCATACCATGGATCACTTCGCGCGCCGTCGACTTGTCCCCTTCAAATCCGGCATCGCGGATCCAGTCCGCCAGGCAATTGCGGCAAAAGCCGGCCAAACCCATCAGTTCAATGTTCTGCGCGTCATGGCGATGGCGCAAATGTCCCACCAGTCTGCGGAATGCAGCGGCGGCGACGGCATCGTCCAATTCATCGAGCAAATCGGGTGCATTCGTATCCGCGGATCCTGTGTTCATGCGACTATTCCTTGAGTTGCAACAAAGCTGTGTCATAGCTGAACCTGATGGCAAAGCACGATCAAGACAAGTCTGGCAGCGAAGGATCAGGCCGCAAGCAGGTTGGCCCGCGCGAGCGCAAGGTAAAAATTCTGGCGACTGTGGGTCCGGCCAGTCGCTCGCCCGACATGCTGCGCAAGCTGTTTCTGGCAGGCGCCGACGCATTCCGCGTCAATATGAGCCACGGCGAGCACAAGACGCATGGCGAAACGATTGCCGCAATCCGCGCTCTGGAAAAAGAATTCCGCCGCCCCATTTCAATCCTCTGCGACTTGCAGGGGCCAAAACTGCGCGTTGGTACGTTCAAGGATGGCAAGGCGGTGATCCGCCACTCGGGCCATTTTACACTCGATCGCAATCCTGAACCCGGCGACGAAACGCGGGTGGAGCTGCCGCATCCGGAATTGTTCGGCTTGCTTGAGCGCGGCCAGCGCCTGCTGATCAACGATGGCAAAATCCGGCTCAAGGTGATTGAGGCGGATGATGACCGCATCTTCTGCTCGGCTGAGGTTGGCGGGGTCATTTCCGATCGCAAGGGTGTGAATGTGCCCGATGCCGAGGTGCCGATCCCGGCCCTGACAGAAAAAGATCGCAAGGATCTGGCCTTTGCTGTCAGCCACGGGGCTGACTGGATCGGCCTCAGCTTCGTCCAGCGCCCGGAAGATCTGGCCGAAGCGCGGCGCTTGATGGGGGGATATGGTGCCCTTTGCGCAAAGATCGAAAAACCGATGGCTGTGCGGAGGTTGGCAGAGATACTGGAAATGTCGGATGGGCTGATGGTGGCTCGCGGTGATCTGGGCGTCGAACTGGAACCGCAAGAAGTGCCTCCGTTACAGAAGAAAATCGTCAATGCAGCGCGGACCGCTGGCAAGCCGGTGATCGTCGCCACGCAAATGCTGGAGTCGATGATTGAGAGCCCGATGCCGACCCGCGCGGAAGTCTCCGACGTGGCCAATGCGGTCTACGACGGGGCCGATGCAGTGATGCTCAGCGCGGAAAGCGCAGCGGGTGATTGGCCCGAGGAATCGGTCACCATGATGGACAAGATTGCGATTCAGGTCGAGCGGGATGAAGGGTACAAGGCGCGCGTTCGCTTTCTCGATACACCGCCTGATGCAACCACATCCGATGCGCTGGCGCACAGCTGCATGACCATTGCCGACACGGTGCCGATCAGCGCCATCACGGTGTTTACGTCATCGGGATCGACCGCGCGGCGCGTCGCCCGCGAACGTCCCGACACACCCATGTTGGTGTTGACCCCCTCCATGCGAACCGCACGCCGGGTGGGCCTGTTGTGGGGCGCGCATGCTGTGACCACCAAGGACATCGGCAGTTTCGAAGAGATGATAGCCAAGGGCAAGCGCATGGCCCTGCGTCATGGATTTGGAGCAGGAGGGAGCCGCTTGATTGCTCTTGCCGGTGTGCCCTTTGGCACGCCGGGCAGCACCAATCTGCTTCACGTTGTCACTTTGCAGGGCAACGAATTGGACGATCACGAGGGGTAGCCGCGCTGATACCGGGAACCCAGCGCTCGCCAACGGACAACTTATTGTCAGGTTGAGGCGCGTTCCAACCGTGCGCGTGCCTCGCTCTCACCAATCAAGGGCAGCAATTCCCCCATATCGGGTCCGTGGTTCATTCCCGTCAGCGCCTGACGCAGTGGCAGGAACAAGGCCTTGCCCTTGCGCCCGGTCGCTACCTTCAGCGCAGATGTCAGGCCGGACCAGGGGTCGTCGCTCCAGTTGAGCGCTTTCGCGGCAGTGGCGATATAGGCCCGATCCTCTTCGGAAAATTCGGGCTGATCAATCGGTCCAGTTACCAGTCGCCACCATTCACCCACTTCGCCCATATTGGCAATGTTGGGCTGCACGGCATGCCAGCCAGCCTCATCCATTCCGGCGGGCAAACGATCCTTCACCGCATCATAGGGCATGGCATGCACGATGGCCGTGTTGATCCGCTCAAGGTCAGCTTCGTCGAACTTCGCCGGCGCGCGGCCAAATGTTGCCAGATCAAAACTGTCGAGCAAAACACTGCGATCAGCGATAGGCTCGACTGGCAGGGAAGTCCCCAGCCTTGCCAGATGCGCAATCAGGGCTTCAGGTTCAATATGTCTTTCGCGGAAGCTGTCGCAGCCGAGCGATCCCAGACGCTTCGACAGCTTGCCTTCCTTGCCGACAAGCAGCGCCTCGTGCGCGAATTCCGGAACGGTTTTTCCGGACGGTTTTGCTGCAGCAAATTTTGCAGCATGAAGTGCGGTAAACATCTGAATTTGAACGGCTGTATTGGAAACGTGATCCTCACCACGCAGTACGTGAGAGATGCCCATATCGAGATCGTCGACAGCGCTGGGCAACATATAGAGCCACGATCCGTCGGCCCGGCGGATGACCGGGTCTGACAAGGTCGCGGGATCAAATTTCTGTGGTCCGCGAACACCGTCCTGCCACACGATGGGTGCATCGTGATCCAGCTTGAACCGCCAGTGCGGCGCACTGCCTTCGGCCTCTTTCGCCGCGCGCTGATCTTCGGTCAGATCAAGCGCAGCGCGATCATAAATCGGCGGCTTGCCCCTCCCCAGCTGGATCTTTCGCTTCAGATCCAGTTCCTGTGCGGTTTCATAGGCGGGATAAATCCTGCCCGCTGCCTTCAACAAATCGAAGGCATTATCATAGCGGCCCAATCGCTCAGACTGACGCTCTTCTGCATCAAAGCTTAGCCCCAGCCACGCCAGATCGGCACGGATCGCCTCGACATATTCTTCCTTCGACCGCTCGGCGTCAGTATCATCAATGCGCAGTATGAACTGCCCGCCATTTTTTCGGGCGAGCATCCAGTTGTGCAGAGCCATGCGGATATTGCCGACATGGAGACGGCCGGTGGGCGAAGGGGCAAAACGTGTGGTGATAGTCATGAAACTTGCGCTAGAACCTTTCACCGAAAGGCAAAAGAGATGAATCGACTTTGTGTATTATCCGCTTCCGTTTTGGTCGGCTTCCTCACCCTATCGAGCGGTCCGGCTGGCGCGACAACCTGGTTTGAGGAAAAGTTCACCTGCCCGATTGGCGGAGAAACGTTCAAGACGAGTGTCGTCATGAGCAACAGCACGTTCGGCCAACGTCCCGACGGCAAGCGGTACAGCCCGTTACCGGTCTATCCGGTGGTGGAATGTCCGGACAATGGTCTCTTGCTGTTCAAGGAAGACTTTTCCGAGGAGGAATTAGCTCTGCTTGCGGCAGCCATTGCTACGGATGAATTTCAAGCGATGCGCAAACAGGAAACTCAGCATTACCGCGTGTGGTGGCTCAAGAAGCAAATCAATCTGGACCCAGTTAGCCAGGCGGATTCGTTGCTCGTTGCGTCTTGGGAGACGGACCATGATGCACAGCGCAAAATCCGGTATCAGGTTGAATTCGTTAATCTCGTCATGGCGATGACCCGGTCGGAGGAGAATGCAGTAGACTGGTTCTGGCTCAATATGCGCGCGATCAATGCCATGCGTGAACTGGGCTATTTTGCCGAAGGGCTGGCCAGGCTCAATCGCGTGATGGCGCCAAAATATTTGCCTTCCGATGACTCCGATATCGAGAATGCAAAGTTTTTCGGCGATCAATTGCGCGCTCTGCTTGAACAGGAAAATCCGTACAAGGAACCTGCCAATCTGGTACCTGCCCAAATTGCGATCTTTCGATGCGTGGCGCCAGTGAGTAGCTTGACCGAGGTCGAATATTCCGCTTGCGCGAGCGAACCGGTACAAACCGAGATTGAGAAGTTTTCTTACAAGCCAGAAGACGGCGAGCTTTTGCACGGAGAAGCAGCAATCCGCGCTGCCCGGCTGGCATGGCGGGAACACGAGCATGATCACTGATCTTTGCAAGCAAGCTTGCTGGTTTCAATATCCGCTCAACTCAACATGCTACGGCGATATGCATCAATGCAATTGATTATCATTTTCAATTTACTGCTGATTGTGCCGTGACGTTGCGCGTTCAGGTTGGCAATTGACCCGCGTATGCTTGCGACATTGGGGTTTAAGGCCGGAGACGCTAGCAGGTCTTGCAAGAACGGAGAGAAAAGCATGAATAGCCTGGACAAGCTCGACCTGGATAAACCAGCGCCCGGGCGCATGACCAGCTTCTGGTCGGCAGTTGTATTATTGGCCACTACGCCGGCCTTCGCGCATGACGAACCTGTCCACGATGTCAAACAAGCACCTCCAGCCAGCGCCTTTGATCTCAGCCAGTGGAAAATTACCCTTCCCATGGACGATGATGGAGACAACAAGCCGGATGAGGTGACAGTGGCCAAAATCCAGTCGTACAGCCATCCCGACTTCTTCTTTCTGAATGAAGACGGACACATGGTTTTCGCCGCACCCAACAAGGCGATCACCACAGCCAACAGCAGCAACACACGCAGCGAACTGCGCCAGATGCTGCGTGGGACCAATACCCGGATCGGGACCCATGATGCTGGCAACAATTTTGCCGTTCGCGCGCGAAAGGGTTCAGACAAGTTTGCAGCCATTGGCGGAAAATTGAATGCGGCGCTCAGGATTGACCATGTCGCGCTGAACGCTGGCGAGCCACAAGCGCGCGCTGCCTATTCAGTTGTGGTTGGCCAGATCCATGCGGTCAAATATGACAACACGCGCAGCGGCTTTGGTTATGGCAACGAACCGATCAAAATATACTACAAGAAATTCCCGGATCATGACGCCGGCATGGTGTTCTGGAATTACGAGCGCAATCTGGGCAAGGATGATCCGGATCGCAACGATCTATCCGTTCCTGTATTCGGCGGAAACTGGGACAGCACTGAAGATCCTGGCGAGAACGGAATCAAACTGGGCGAGGAATTCAGCTATGAAATCAACGTCCATGAAAATACCATGTATGTGACCTTCCATAACGATCGCCTGGGCACTGTCGTGCATGCCAGAAGTCTGGTCCGGGGCGCTGATGCGAAGGACAACCCCCTCGCCTATGGTGGGGATTCGCTGTATTTCAAAGCAGGTGTTTACAACCAGTGCAGCACCAAAAGCGGCGGCGGGAATTGGTACGCGGCCTGCGCTGGAATGGGCGATTGGACTGTCGACAAGGCCAATGGCGACTACGCCCAGGCAACCTTCACCCAGCTTTCGGTCAGCGAGTCCACACCGCCGGAAGAGTGAGCTCAGCCACCAAGGATAAATGCCTGAAAGTCGCTACGCTGCCTTGCCAATGCTGCACCTAGGCAGGGCCGAGGGACACGTTTGCGTTCGGTCGCAAGTGCGATCCTTTCGGCCCACAGTCAGCCGCACAAAAAGACCCCGCCGAGCATTCCCATGGAGGGAATGTGCGACGGGGCCTTAATCTTGGGCCAGATAAGCCTAAGGCTTATTCGGCAGCGTCACCAGCAGGCGCTTCACCGCCACCCATCGCCGCCTTCATGGCATCTTCGCTCATCACCGGATCAGCAGCGGGTTCAGCTTCAGCCGCATTGGCCGCAGCCAACTTGTCCTGTTGCTTCTTCCACTGAGCTTTCAGTGCAGCGTCGCGGCTGTTGGCTGTCACGCGCATCCGGTTCATTCCCGCGCCGGTGCCGGCCGGGATGAGACGACCCACGATGACGTTTTCCTTCAGACCGATCAGTGTGTCCTTCTTCCCTTCAACCGCCGCCTGCGTCAGCACGCGGGTGGTTTCCTGGAACGAAGCGGCAGAGATGAACGAACGAGTTTGCAGCGAAGCCTTTGTAATGCCGAGCAGGATTGGCGTGCCCTGGGCAGGCTTCTTGCTCTTGGTCAGCTTCGCATTGTACTCAAGCATTTCCTCGTAATCGACCTGCTCACCCGGCAGCAGCGTGGTATCGCCACCATCGGTGATCTCAACCTTTTGCAGCATCTGGCGAACGATCACCTCGATATGCTTGTCGTTGATCTTCACGCCCTGCAGTCGGTAAACTTCCTGGATCTCGTTGACGAGATATTCAGCCAGCGCTTCGACACCCATGACTTCGAGGATGTCATGCGGGTTTGGCGAACCGGAGATGAGCGTATCGCCCTTCTTCACAAAGTCGCCTTCCTGCACGTCGATCACCTTGGTCTTGGGGATCAGATATTCGACTGCATCACCTTCCTCGGGAACGATCGCAATCTTACGCTTGGCCTTATATTCGCGAACGAATTCGATCTTACCCGAAATCTTGGCGATGACCGAAACGTCCTTCGGCATACGCGCCTCGAACAGTTCAGCAACCCGTGGCAGACCACCGGTACTATCGCGTGTTTTCGCAGCTTCGCGTGAAGCACGGGCAAGAATGTCACCGGCCTCTACCGTTTGACCGTCTTCAACCGACAAGGTTGTGCCCGGCGCCAGCATATAACGCTGAGCTTCGGTTTCACCATCATCGGTCTGGCCCTCGCCCAGAAGAGTCATACGCGGACGCAGATCTTCCTTCTTCTTGCGGCCGGTTGCCCGGTTTTCGGTCACGACGCGCTGGGCGATGCCGGTGGCCTCGTCCGAACGTTCTTCCATCGTGGTGCCTTCAACAAGGTCCTGATACCGCACAACACCCGATTGCTCGGTGATGATTGGCAAGGTGAAGGGATCCCATTCCGCCAGACGATCGCCTTCTTTGACCTTGGCGCCGTGCTTGAACATCAACACGGTACCATAAGGCACCTTGTGCATTTCACGTTCACGGCCCTCGGCATCGATCACGGCAATCTCGCCATTACGAGCGAGCGACAGGATGCGACCCTTCTTGTCCATGATGGTCGGCATGTCACGAAGTTCGATCGTACCGTCCGAAATGGCTTCCAGATGCGATGTTTCATTCAGCTGCGCGGCACCACCAATGTGGAAGGTACGCATGGTCAGCTGGGTGCCCGGCTCACCGATCGACTGAGCAGCGATAACGCCGACAGCTTCACCGATGTTAACCGGAGTACCGCGAGCAAGGTCACGGCCATAGCATGTGCCGCAAACACCCTGTTCGGCTTCACAAACCAGTGGCGAGCGGATCTTGGCAGACTGAACTTCAGCCGCTTCGATTTCGACCACCATCGGTTCGTCGATCAGTGTGCCAGCAGGTACGATCACTTCGCCTGTCTTGGCATTGACCAGATCCTCGGCCGTGGTCCGGCCCAGAATACGCTCGCCAAGTGAGGCAATGACCGAACCACCCTGAACGATGGCGCGCATTTCCAGCGCGTTTTCGGTCTTGCAGTCCTCTGTCACGATCACGCAGTCCTGCGAAACGTCAACCAGTCGGCGGGTCAGATAACCCGAGTTTGCCGTCTTCAACGCCGTATCCGCCAGACCCTTACGGGCACCGTGGGTGGAGTTGAAGTACTCAAGAACGGTCAGACCTTCCTTGAAGTTCGAGATGATCGGCGTTTCGATGATCTCGCCCGAAGGCTTGGCCATCAGGCCGCGCATACCGGCAAGCTGCTTCATCTGCGCTGGCGAACCACGCGCACCCGAGTGGCTCATCATATAGATCGAGTTGATCTGAGCCTCGCGGCCATCCTTGTCCTTTGGACGGGCCTTAATCTTGTCCATCATGGCGTCCGCAACCTGGTCACCGCAACGGCTCCAGGCATCAATCACCTTGTTGTACTTTTCCTGCTTGGTGATCAGACCGTCCTGATATTGCTGTTCATAGTCAGCAACCAGAGCCTTGGTCTCTTCAACCATGCCGATCTTTTCTTCGGGGATGATCATGTCATCCTTACCAAAGGAAATG
>CALBWA010000034.1 GCA_937969505.1 uncultured Erythrobacter sp.
GGCCCAGCAGGGTCCGGTCGATGTGGTCACCATCGATGGCAATGGCACGCTGGGCCGGCAGCAGGCCGCCAGCGCGCAATCGCTTGCCAATGTCGGCAATTCTCTGCGCGCCCTGGCTGCGGTCTCCGACACGCAGTTCAATGCCCTGTCAAGCGAGGTCAGCGCACTGGGCGGACGGGTCGACAATCTGTTCGATCTTGCATCATCCAATGCCGAGGGGATTGACCGGGCCAATGAAGGCGTTGCCATGGCGCTGGCGATGGAAAGCCCGTCCATCCCGGCCGGTTCAACCTTTGCCCTGTCAGGCGGCGTCGGAAATTACGAAGGCCGCACAAGCCTGGCCATGGCGGTATCCGCCGCTGTGAGCGAGAAAGCGAGCGTCTCGGCCGGACTGGGTGTTGGGGCAAACAGCGGCAAGGTGGGAACGCGCGCCGGCTTCCAGATCGCGTGGTAAGGCGGCGCTGATCGCTACCACGACAAAGCGACCAAACAGGCGGGCGACCAAACAGGCGGGCGGTGCCGGATGCGCCGCCCGTTCGTCGTCAGGTTCAGGGCGCGATACCCGCGGCGCGCATTTCCAACGCGGTCACCACACCGTCACGGTCAGAGTCGATCCGGTCAAAATTGGCCTGCGTTGCAATACGATATTCAACCAGTGTGATCACCTCATCCTGATCACTGTCGAACTGCGTCATGAGCGGCGTGGCATCGACCGGCAGCGCATCGGGATTGGCCAATGCCGCAAATTCCTGCGGGCTTACCATGCCATTGCCATCAGTATCCAGCCGGACAAAAACGGCCTGGTTCTGCCGCAGCGCCTCGGCCTGCGCCGCACGGCGTTGGCTTTCAATGATCTCCGACGGCACGACAAAGCCGCTTCCATCCAGATCGAGCCGGGCAAATTCGGCATCCATTTGCTGGATAAAGACCGCGCGGCTAAGCGGCTCGTCTGCAACCGCCGTTTCCTGCGCTGAAGTGCTGGCTGGCAATGCGGCAGCGATCAAAAGGGAGGTGGCAGCTATCAATGGCTGGGCTGCGCGGCGAAGAATTGGTCTGATCTGCATGGGGGCAGATATACAGTCTCGCCCAATGCAGGTCCAGCCCATCGGCATCGCGAAACCTGCGGTAAACCGGTCGTTCTGGTCGCGAAATCGGTTTGCATCGCAAGCAGCGCGCCTCAAACGCAGCGCCAGCAGCAGTGTGGCCGCAACACGCAACGCGCCACCAAGATGATTGCCCGAACTCTGCGCCTGCCCTAGGGCCGCTGTGTGATGAGCGGGCGCAACACAGATGTGGCCATAGTGGGCGGCGGATTGGCCGGAGGGCTGATTGCCCTGGCCCTGCGCCAGCGTTGTCCTGACCTGCCAATAACGCTGATCGAACAAGGTGATACGCTGGGCGGGAACCATCGCTGGAGCTGGTTTGAAAGCGATCTGGGTGATCAAGGCCGCGAACTGCTTGTCCCGTTCCGCTGCAAGGGTTGGAATGCCGGCTATGACGTTCTGTTCCCCGAGCACACCCGCACTCTGGGCAGTTCCTATCGGTCGCTCGTCAGCGATGATTTCCACGCCGCGCTGATGCTTGAACTTGGCCCGCAAAGCGTCATGCTTGGGGCGAGCGCACAAGACCTTGAAGCAGGCCGGGTAAGCTTGTCCGATGGCTCTGAAATCACTGCACGCGCAGTGATCGACTGCCGCCCTTTTGTGCCATCGGCTGAATTGGAAGGGGGCTGGCAGATATTCCTGGGCCGCCACATCCGGCTTGACCGTCCGCACGGCCTGACCCGGCCCACGATCATGGACGCCAGCGTGACCCAGCACGCCCCCTATGGCAATGGCGATGCCTATCGCTTCGTCTATGTCCTGCCGCTGGCCGATGACGAAGTGTTTATCGAAGACACCTATTACGCCGATGAGCCCCGGCTCGACAAAACGATGCTTGCATCAAGGATTGATGCCTATCAGCATGCCAAAGGCTGGACCGGACAAATCGTGGGTGAGGAGACAGGCATTCTGCCCGTGATAACCGGGGGCGATTTTGATGCCTTTCGCAGAGGTCTGGAGATTGATGGCGTCGCCATGGCCGGCGCGCGCGGCGGGTTCACGCATCCCCTGACCAGCTACACCGTTCCGATAGCGGTCGAGAACGCTTTGGCAATTGGCGAGGCATGGGCCAACAATTCGCAAATGGATGGGCCTTCGCTGGCCAAATTCTGTCGCAAGCGCAGTCGCCAGCACTGGCGCAGGACCGGGTTTTATCGCCTGCTTGGCAGAATGTTGTTCGGTGCTGCGGAACCGAGCCGCCGCGTGAACATTTTTCAAAGGTTCTACCGCTTGCCAGAGGGTCTTATCGAGCGTTTCTATTCCGCCCACTCCACCCGGTTTGATAGATTTCGCATCTTGTGCGGCAAACCGCCCGTATCTATCCCGCGCGCCATTCGCGCGCTTGCCAATTCCGGCGCACCCCTGTCTTCGGAGAAATTGCAATGAGCGGTGGACAAACCCTCGACATGGATTTTGGATCGGCGAGTCCGGGCGGCCCCGCTGCCAAAGGTATCAATCCAGCCACCGCTGCTCGCTATGAAGGCCGCAGCGCCTGCGTTGTCGGATCGGGCTTTGGCGGCATGGCGTTGGCCATCCGGCTGCAGTCGGCTGGCATTGCAACAACCGTGATTGAATCGCGCGACAAGCCGGGCGGCCGCGCCTATTTCTGGGAGAAGGACGGCTTTACCTTTGATGGCGGCCCCACTGTCATCACCGACCCGCCCTGCCTTGAAGAATTATGGCAGCTGACCGGTCATGACATGGCCGATGATGTGGAATTGATGCCCGTCATGCCGTTCTACCGCCTCAACTGGCCTGACGGGACCAATTTTGATTACTCAAACGACCAGGACAGCCTCGACGAGGAAATTGCAAAGCTCGATCCGGTTGATATCGCCGGCTATCAGGAATTCCTGAAATATGCCGCCGGCGTTTATGAAGAAGGCTATGTGAAGCTGGGCCATGTGCCCTTCCTCGATTTCAAATCGATGGTGAAAGCGGCCCTGGCACTGGCCAAGAAGCAAGCCTGGCGCAGCGTTTATTCGATGGTCTCCAGCTTCGTCAAAAACGAAAAGCTGCGCGAGGCGTTGAGCTTCCATACCTTGTTGGTGGGCGGCAATCCGATGAAGACCAGCGCGATCTACGCCCTGATCCACAAGCTGGAAAAAGATGGCGGCGTGTGGTGGACGCGGGGCGGCACCAATCGCTTGATTGCCGGAATGATCCGCCATTTCGAACGGCTGGGCGGCACGATGCGGGTCGGCGATGCCGTGACCAAGGTGCACAGCGTGGGCAATCGTGCCAGCGAAGTGGAAACTGCCAGCGGGTTCCGCCAGCGGTTTGATGCCGTCGCGTCCAATGCCGATATCATGCATTCCTATCGCGACCTTCTGGGCGATACCAAGCGGGGCAAGGATTACGCCAAGACGCTGTCGAAAAAGAGCTTCAGCCCCGGACTGTTCGTGGTCCATTTCGGCCTCGACGGGACATGGCCGGGCATCGCCCATCACATGATCCTGTTTGGCCCGCGCTATAAGGGTCTGCTCGACGATATTTACGACCACGGCGTGTTGCCGCAGGATTTCAGCATCTATCTGCATCACCCCACGGTGACTGATCCGAGCATGGCGCCCGAAGGCAAGAGCACGTTTTATGCGCTGGTGCCGGTCGCCCATATGGGCAAGCTGGCGGTTGACTGGGACGAGGTTGGCCCGATCCTGGAAAAACGCATTCTGGACGAGATCGGCCGCCGCCTGATTCCCGACATTCACGACCGGATCGTGACCAAGTTCCACTATGCCCCCAAGGATTTCTCGCTCGACCTCAATGCCCATCTGGGCAGCGCGTTCAGCCTTGAACCCCTGCTGACCCAAAGCGCCTGGTTCCGTGGCCATAATCGCGATGATGTGATTGAAAACTTCTATCTGGTGGGTGCCGGCACGCACCCTGGTGCTGGGATTCCCGGCGTGGTTGGCAGCGCCAAGGCAACAGCCGGATTGATGCTGGACGATCTGGCGGTGGAGCCCGCTGAATGAAGCGCCTTGCAGTCTATTGCGGTTCGGCCACGCCGGACGATCCGCGCTATATCGAACTGGCTACCCAGGTCGGGCAGACACTGGCGGAGCGCGGGATCGGCCTTGTCTATGGCGGCGGGCGGCTGGGCCTGATGGGCGCTGTGGCCAATGGCGCGAAGGACGCCGGCGGCGAAGTGATCGGCGTCATCCCCGAGGCGCTGGTCAATTCCGAAGTAGCCAATCACAATTGCGATGAACTGATCACGGTGTCGGGCATGCATGAACGCAAGCAGCGCTTCACCGACCTGTCCGATGGCTTCATCACCATACCCGGCGGCGTGGGCACAATGGACGAATTGTGGGAAGCGATGAGCTGGGCCCAATTGGGCTATCATAGTGATCCAGTTGGCCTGCTCAACGCGTTCGGCTTTTACGACGATCTGATCGCCTTCAACGCCAAAATGGCCGAGGTCGGCTTTGTTCGCCCGGCGCATCAGAACATCCTGATTGCAGCTGACACCATGCCTGATCTGCTCGACAAGATGGCGGCCTATGAACCGCATACGCCCATTTTTCGCATGAAAGCCGACGATTTGTGAAGCGGCCCCGGCTGCTCTCTCCGTCGCGAATTTTGCGCGAAACCATCCGCACTCCCGGTGGTGCACGCAATCGGGAGCCGCTGGTCGAAAAAAGTTATAACGCCATTGCTGAAGGATCGAAAAGCTTTGCTGCGGCCAGCATGCTGTTCGACCGCAAGACGCGCGAGCGAGTGTGGTTGCTCTATGCCTGGTGCCGCCGCTGCGATGATCTGGCCGATGCACAGGATATGGGCGGAAAATTGGGCGATCAGACGGATATTGCCAATCGGGTGAAACATATCCGCGTGCTGACCCGCGCAGCCCTGGAGGGGCAACCCACCGCCGAACCCGCCTTTGACGCGTTCGGACTGGTTGCCTCCGAAGCTGGCCTGACGATGGAGGATGCCGACGCGGTGATCGCCGGGTTCGAGCTGGATGCAGCAGATTGGCGCCCCCGCAGCGAAAAGGACATGATGCAATATTGCTGGCATGTCGCAGGCGCTGTGGGCGTGATGATGGCGCTGGTGATGGGCGTTCGCCGCGATGATGCCGATACGCTCGACCGAGCGTGTGATCTGGGTCTTGCCTTTCAATTGGCCAATATCGCCCGCGATCTGGTTGAAGATGACGCGGCTGGGCGCTGTTACCTGCCGGTTGAATGGCTGGTCGAGGAGGATATCGAGCCGGGCCAGCATACCAAGCCGCACCACCGGCCCGAATTGTCCGACATGGCCGAACGGCTGGTGTTGATGATGGAACGCCACGCGGCTGCTTCACGGCTGGGGGCTGCGCGCCTCCCCTTCCGCAGCCGTTGGGCGATCCTGAGTGCTGCACGCATTTACACCGCCATCGGGCGCGAAGTGCGGGCCAAGGGAACCGCAGCCTGGGACCACCGCGTTTACACTTCCAAATTGCAGAAGCTGGGGCATGTGGCTGCCGCTTTCTTCGAAGCGGTCATAAACAACCCTAAGCCGCCCGATGAAATGCCGCGCTGGTCGCGCACAGAACTTGCCCAAGCCGCCGACGCAGCCTAACCGGTTGCACATGATACAAAAGCTCCTCATCGCAAACCGTGGCGAGATTGCCTGCCGCATCATTCGAACCGCGCGCGCAATGGGTGTGGCGACGGTGGCGGTCTATTCCGATGCTGATGCCAAGGCGCTGCATGTAAGGCAGGCTGACGAGGCGGTCCATATCGGCCCCTCGCCCGCTGCTGAAAGCTATCTGGTCGGCGAAAAGATCATCGCGGCTGCCAAAGACACTGGCGCAGAGGCGATCCATCCCGGCTATGGCTTTCTGTCAGAAAACGCCGACTTTGCTCAGGCGGTGATCGATGCCGGGCTGATCTGGGTTGGGCCCAAGCCGGACAGCATCCGCGCCATGGGTCTGAAGGACGCTGCTAAGCAGTTGATGATGGATGCGGGCGTTCCTGTTACTCCGGGCTATCTGGGCGAAGACCAGTCACTAGAACGCCTTACCAAAGAGGCTGACGCCATCGGCTATCCCGTCCTCATCAAGGCCGTCGCGGGCGGCGGCGGCAAGGGCATGCGCAAGGTCGATGACCCCGCCGACTTCGCCGCCAGCCTCGAAAGCTGCCAGCGCGAGGCCAAGGCGAGCTTCTCCAACGATGAAGTGCTGCTGGAGAAGTGGATCACTTCGCCCCGCCATATCGAAGTACAGGTGTTCGGCGACAGCCACGGCAATGTGGTGCATTTGTTCGAACGCGATTGTTCGCTCCAGCGCCGCCACCAGAAGGTGATCGAGGAAGCCCCCGCACCCGGCATGGACGAGGCGACGCGCGAAGACATCTGCGCCGCCGCTGTGCGCGCCGCCAAGGCGGTCGATTACGAAGGCGCAGGCACCATCGAATTCATCGCCGATGCCAGCGAGGGCCTGCGCGCCGACCGCATCTTCTTTATGGAGATGAACACCAGGCTCCAGGTCGAGCATCCAGTGACCGAGGAGATCACCGGTGTCGACTTGGTCGAGTGGCAGTTGCGGGTCGCGAGCGGTGAGCCAATCCCGCTGAAACAGGAAGATCTCAGCATAAACGGCCATGCGATTGAAGCGCGGCTCTATGCAGAGGACCCTGCAAAAGGATTCTTGCCGAGTACGGGGCGGTTAGAGCATTTTGATCTTGGTGATGACGGTCGGATTGAAACAGGGGTCGTAGAAGGCAGTGAGATTTCGCCATTCTACGATCCGATGATCGCTAAA
>CALBWA010000035.1 GCA_937969505.1 uncultured Erythrobacter sp.
GGCTTTGCCCGAACCGGCGATTGTGACGCTGGATTCCTTCGCCATAGATGCTGCTTCTAGCGAGCCCGAGCCGGCCAGAACCAGTGAGGAGGGCGAAGGCATGGTGATCCGAACCGTTGCGGAGGAACCATCTTTCCATCCGTCTTTTTCGCGCGAGATAGCGAGGGTCCCGTCATCAAGCGCGAACCGCAATGCTGCTGTGCTATCAGCATCGCCTTCGACCTGGATATCAAGTACGTCGCCGTCGGTAATGATGATCTTATCAGGACCGGCCAGTACGACGTCAGTTGGCACAGCGCCTGACATATCCAGCTCGGCGAGCGGCACGCCGTCAGTATCGCCGATTTTGATGTCCATATCGCCGCAACCGGACAATGTCAGACCGATGGCCATAGCCGCAGCGGGCATGGCGCGTTTGAAAAATGTATGAAGCATGAGTTCCTCCGTATGTGTATTGCCGATATAATACGGCAAGCACATCTCCGCAAGGCGGATACGAAAAAGGGCCGCCCTTTCAGGCAGCCCTAATCGATTTCAAATAACGGTTCGTCGATCAGCTGTCGTCGTCGTCATTATCGTAATATTGCGGCGCGTGTTCGCGCAGAATGTCCAACACTTTCTCAAGCGCTGTTGGCTCGTCGGTCTTGTCCATTGCGGCAAGCTCTCGGGCCAGACGGCTGGACGCAGCCTCGAAAATCTGACGCTCTGAATAGCTTTGCTCCGGCTGATCGTCCGGACGGAACAGATCGCGCGTCACCTCGGCAATGGAAACAAGATCACCGGAGTTGATCTTCGCTTCATATTCCTGGGCCCGGCGCGACCACATCGTGCGCTTGACCTTCGGTTTGCCCTTCAGAGTTTCCATCGCTTCTTTCAGCGTCTTATCGCTGGAAAGCTTGCGCATGCCGATCGCTTCGACCTTATTGGTCGGCACGCGGAGCGTCATCCGTTCTTTCTCGAAACGCAGAACGTAAAGTTCCAGCGCCATACCGGCAATTTCTTCGTTCTGAATTTCTGTCACACGGCCCACGCCGTGCTTTGGGTAGACGACATAGTCGCCGACATCGAAGGCGAGTGCCTTACCAGCCATAAAAAGTCCTTTCCTGCGGCTCCGGGCCAAATGACAGTCAAAATCACCGCGCGCCGCATCACATGATACAGCTTCCCAGCCGATTGATTGTCAGAATTTGGTCAGAAACCTTTCCAGATACACCGCCGCTGCCGGGACCAAACCGGCGCGGTCGCAACATTATATAGCACATTCGCAACAAAATTGCGAATCGCTTTTGGATAGGCAGGATATTGGGGCCGCTATGCCCTTGGCCAGCGGCGCAATTATTGGTCAGCAGTTTGCGCTAGAGTGGTTCTTGCGAGTGTCCGCAGGCGGCGACTTAATCGCCCTCGCCTGGTTCTGCGGAGAAGAACTTCTCCATCTTGCCTTCGACGCCTTTGAAATCGTCGGCGTCGGCAGGTGGTTCTTTCTGGCTGGTGATGTTTGGCCATTCAGCTGAATATTTGGTGTTCAGCTCCAGAACTTTTTCCAGCCCGTCTTCGGTGTCGGGCAGAATCGCTTCGGCAGGGCATTCAGGCTCGCACACGCCGCAATCGATGCATTCGCTGGGATTGATGACCAGCATATTTTCGCCTTCGTAGAAGCAATCGACTGGGCAAACTTCGACGCAGTCGGTGTACTTGCACTTGATGCAGGCATCGGTGACGACATAGGTCATGGGCGGTGAATTCCTTCGGTTCGGCGGTTGTCATCGGCTGCTAAGGCGCTTTGCCCATTTTCGTCAAGCTCATGATAATAGCAGCGGGCCTCGGTTGCAGGCCCGCGACGAGGCGGAAGCGCCTGAATCCGGATCACGGTCACAGCGTCCCCGCGAGGCAGTGTGAGCACATCACCGGGGGTGATCTCTGTGCTGACCCGGCGCAACCGCTCTCCGTTCAATCGGCAATGCCCCTTGCGCACAATGGCTTGGGCAAGCGCCCGGCTTTTTGCAAAGCGAAGGAAGAAAAGCAGACGGTCGACCCGCATTAACGGAGGAGGTCGCGCAGCCCGGCAAAGGCGTTTTCAGGCCGCGATTCGGATGGGCCATTGCTCTTGCTGCGGCCATGTCCGGGCGTTTTACCGCGTTTGGGTTTGTGGTGCTTTGCGCCCTCTTTGCCGCCTTCTTTACCTCTACCGCGCTTGCCCTTGGCGCCCGGGTTAGCTGCGGCGTGTGCCGGGCCGCGCCTGTGGTCCTTGCGCAGATGGGCAGGTTTCCAGTTCCACAGATCGGGCATAGCCGGGCCGAACACGCCCTCGGCCAAAGGTTTGGCCTGTTTGCAGCGAAACCCTGCCGCACCCAGCAGCCGCAGCCAGCTGGCCGGGGTCAGGCCGGTGCTGATGGCAAGGGCCGGATCCAGTGTGAACCAGCGCGCCTTCGCAGCGCCACCCGATTTTGCTCTGGCATCATGCGCGGCGCGAATAATCTTTTCTGCAACATCCACGCGGATGGCCTGTTCACCCGCCGGGCGATAGCCAGCGGGCAGTCTGCCCTCTGAAACGATTACAGACCGCATGGCAGGTTCCAGCGCGCGCTCATCCAGCCCCAGCGCATGGAGCAATTGGCGTGGTGCAGGCTTGAGCAGGGCAGGCGCAAAAATATCCAGCGCCCCAAAAATGACGCCGTTGCGTCTGAGGAAAGGCCTCATTTCCTTAGGCAAATGTTCCAGCCCGGCATTTTCACGCGCAACCACGCCATGGCCCGCGACCAATGTGTGCACCACCGCTCTGGCTTGCGATCCGGCGTCCTGATCCTGTGTTGCAGCCACCAGAGCATTGAGCGGGGCCAGCGGGGCCAGCTTCGCCTCCAGCCACGTCTCCAGCGCATCCATCATTGCTGTCCGGTCTGATGGGGGCAGTCGGTCAAGCTCCCGCGCGGCCACAATCCGACGTCGCGCAATCCCCTCGCTCAATTCCACCTGCGCCAATTCATGGCCGTTCCATGCGATAGCGCCCGCCTTCAGTTCCAGCGAATCTAGGTCATGTTCGCGGATAATCTTTGCGCGCTGTGCCAGCAGGCCGGGCAAAGCTTTCTCGCCCGCCGCCATCAGCATCTTGTGATCGGCGTGGCCATCGCTGTGATCAGCAATAAAGCGCAAGCCCTCCAGCCGCCCAATGGCCTCGTCCTCGACCATGACGCTGCCGTCTTCTTCCAGCCGAACAGGCAGGATGCCAGCGTCTTTTCCCAGGGATTTCATCAGTATCGTCGTCCTTCGATTTACGAATCGTTCCGACAGGCGCGCATGAAGCGCGTCGGACAATTTTGCTTCGACCCCGCGTGCCCGCGCCGCCATCTCATCGCGTGCCAATACCCAATCCGGGCGCTGACAGATATAGGCCCAGCTGCGAATTGCAGCGATGCGCCCCTGCAGTGTGTCAATTCCGCCCTGCATATTGTCCAGCTCGGCAATCCGCGCCGCGACGTAATCTGCGCCCAGATAGCCGTGGCGCAGATCATGCCACAGCCGGGTAACAAAACGGGCGTGCA
>CALBWA010000036.1 GCA_937969505.1 uncultured Erythrobacter sp.
GGCTAGACGCGCCCGCATCATGAAACCGACCACCACGCCTCCCAAGACCTATAGGGTCAAGAGCTTCGGCTGCCAGATGAACGTCTATGATGGCGAGCGTATGGGAGAGATGTTGGCCGAAAAGGGCATCGCGCCCGCGCCTGACGGTGAAGACGCCGATCTGGTGGTACTGAACACTTGCCATATCCGCGAAAAAGCAGCGGAGAAGATCTATTCCGACATTGGCCGGCTGACCAAGGGCAAGACGCAGAAGAAGGCACCGATGATTGCGGTTGCTGGGTGCGTTGCCCAGGCAGAGGGTGAGGAGATCATGAAGCGTGCGCCAGCCGTATCCATGGTCGTTGGCCCGCAGGCCTATCACCGTCTGCCCGATATGCTGGACCGGGCGGTTGAAGGTAAACGCAGCACCGACACAGATATGCCAGCGATTGCGAAGTTTGATCAGCTTCCTGCGCGCAAACGCCGTTCGCCGACCGCGTTTTTGACTGTACAGGAAGGGTGCGACAAATTCTGCACCTATTGCGTTGTGCCATACACACGTGGCGCTGAAATATCTCGCCCTTTCAAAGATTTGATCACCGAAGCACGCAAGCTTGTTGAGACTGGCGCGCGCGAAATCACCCTGCTTGGGCAGAATGTGAATGCGTGGAGCGGCGAGGATGACGTGGGCAAGCCAGTTGGCCTGGCTGGGCTGATCCACGCTCTGGCCAAAATGGATGGTCTAGAGCGTATTCGTTACACCACCAGCCACCCCAATGACATGGACGATGCGCTGATCGCTGCTCATGGCGAGGTCGACAAGCTGATGCCTTATCTCCATCTTCCGGTGCAGTCGGGCAATGATCGCGTGCTGAAGGCGATGAACCGCAGCCACACGGCTGAAAGCTACCTAAAACTGCTTGAAAGGTTTCGTGCTGTGCGGCCAGATATCGCATTGTCAGGCGATTTTATCGTTGGCTTTCCGGGCGAAACCGAGGCAGAATTTGAAGACACGCTGAGTCTGGTGGATGAAGTCAGTTATGCTCAGGCGTACAGCTTCAAATACTCGCCGCGTCCCGGCACGCCTGCGGCCACAATGGACGATCAGATCGCCAAGGATGTGATGGACGACCGGTTGCAGCGCTTGCAAGCCCGGATCAATCGCGACCAGATTGCCTTTAACGCTGCCAGCGTGGGCAAGACTTGTAAGGTCCTGATCGAGCGCAAGGGCAAGCTGGAAGGCCAATGGCTGGGCAAGTCGCCATGGCTCCAAAGCGTCTGGGTCAAGCAAGATTGCGAGATTGGCGATATGATCACCGCAGAATTGCTCGAAGCGGGCAACAATTCGCTCGAAGGGCGCATTGTCTAGGGTTTTTGCAACCTGCCGCTTGGGCTTTTCACATTACAATGGAGTGACTTTCCACCGCCAATCTGGGCAGCCCAACTTGCCATGCGCTGCGCAATCCCTAAATTCAGTGTCACCCAGTGAAAGGAATTTATGGGCCGCAGACCAACTCAATCAGGCGATCCGGTTCTCTCACCCGATCCTGTACCGCAACGCGAAATCCGCCGGGCCAAGGTGGAAGTCTCTTTCGACAATCAATCGTTGCTCGGGCCCTTGTTCGGACAATTTGATGCCAATCTCGTCCAGGTGGAAAACCGGTTGGGCGTGTTCATTGCGGCTCGCGGTGACCAGATCCAGATCGAGGGGCCAGAGGACAGCGTGGCGCGCGCGCGTGATGTGCTGCAGACCATGTATGACCGGCTCGCCATGGGGCAGGACCTGGATGCAGGTGCTATCGAATCGCTGATTGCCATGTCCAACGAGCCGACGCTTGAAGGCATTGTTTCGGGCGACAAGAAAAACCCGCCCATCATGATCCGCACGCGGCGCAAGACAATTGTCCCGCGCAGCGCCAATCAGATCCCCTATATGCACCAGTTGCAGCGTGACGAGCTGATCTTTGCGCTCGGGCCGGCGGGGACCGGCAAAACCTATCTTGCGGTCGCGCAAGCCGTCAGCCAGCTGATTACCGGTAGCGTCCAGCGCCTGATCCTGTCGCGTCCAGCAGTGGAGGCGGGCGAGAAGCTGGGCTTCCTGCCTGGCGATATGAAAGAGAAAGTCGATCCCTATCTGCGCCCGATTTACGATGCGCTGTATGATTGCATGCCACCCGAACAGGTCGAGCGCCGCATCGCTAGCGGCGAGATCGAGATTGCACCGATTGCTTTCATGCGTGGCCGCACACTTGCCGATGCCTTTGTCATTCTGGACGAGGCGCAGAACACCACGCGCGAGCAGATGAAGATGTTTCTTACCCGGTTTGGCCAGAACAGCCGGATGGTGATTTGCGGCGATCCGCGACAGGTCGATATTCCCGGCGGTGACCGGATGAGCGGATTGGCCGATGCGGTTGATCGTCTGGAAGGGGTGGACGGCATCGCCGTAACCCGCTTCACCGCTGCTGACGTTGTGCGCCATCCCATCGTTGGCCGCATCGTCGAGGCCTACGAGGGTCCAACCCAGTAGGTGAACCTCGATATCGACATTGAAGATTGGCCCACGGGTGAGTGGGGGGCTTTGGCAGAAAGCGTCGCTGATGCTGCACAATCGGTTGCGCCAGAGCTTGGCAATGCGCGTCTGACCACCAGCATCCTGTTCACCAGCGATGATCACATCCAGTCACTCAATCGAGAATGGCGAGGCAAGGACAAGCCCACCAATGTGCTGAGCTTTCCGATGCTTGAACGCGGAGAATTGATGGGCCTGATCGGCCAGGGGCCGCCCGTAATGCTCGGTGATATCGCTCTGGCCCGTGGCATTTGCGCCCGCGAGGCCGAAGGCAAGGCAATCAGTCTGGAGGATCACGCTGCCCATTTGATTGTGCATGGTTTGCTTCATCTTGCCGGTTTTGATCATGCAACAAGCGATGAAGATGCGGACAAAATGGAAGCGATGGAGATTGCAGCGCTTGCAAAAATGGGTATCGCAGACCCATATGGTGATCGTGATCCTGAAGGAGTGCTCAAGTGAGGGCCCTGAATAACTAATGCCCGATTCCCAACCTTCCGCCGGAGATGCGGACAGTAGAAGCGGGCTTTGGCCTGCGATCCGCAAAGTCCTGCGCCTTGGTGACAGCGACCGCTCTTTGCGCGCTCAGCTTGAGGACGCGATTGACGAGCATGAGGACGAGAATGGCGATGATACGCCATCTGAGTCTGGCGATGGTGACCTGTCGCCGGTTGAGCGGCAGATGCTGCGCAACCTTTTGCACTTCAGCGAACATGACGCAGACGATGTTGCGGTCCCGCGGAGCGAGATTATCGCCATGCCGGCCAAGGCCAGCTGGGAAGAACTGGTCGCAGCGTTTTCCGAGCACGGCCATTCGCGCATGCCGGTCTATCGCGAGACGCTGGATGAAGTGATCGGCATGATCCACATCAAGGACGTCTTCCCTTTCCTTGCCAATGGGGAGCAGCCTCCGCGAGATTGGACGACGCTGATGCGTCAGCCGCTCTACGTACCGCAAGTACGCGGGGCGCTTGATGTGCTCGCGGATATGCGCTCTCGCAGGGTGCACCTGGCCATTGTTCTGGACGAGTTTTCCGGCACTGACGGTATCATCACGATTGAAGATCTGGTCGAAGAAATCGTCGGGGAGATCGAGGATGAACATGACGAAACGCCCGAAGCGCTGATTGTGCCGATTGGCGAAGGGATGTGGGATTGCGACGCTCGTGCAGAATTGGACGATATTGCGGAACAGGTCGATCCACGTCTGGCCGAGGTCGAGGAATCGGTCGATACGCTGGGCGGCTTGGCTTTCATTCTGGCAGAACAAGTGCCTCCGGTCGGGACCGCCCTGGAGCATTCCAGCGGCTGGACAATCGAGGTGACGGCGGGCGACGATACCCATGTGACGCGCCTGAGATTGCACGCGCCCGAGGATGAAACAGAATCAACCGAGTGATGAAATCGCTCTGACAAGTTCGATTTTTTGCATCTTTTTTGCCCATCATGCGTATCTTCTTTGAAACTCTTCGTGCCCCAACGCATTTTGTCAAAGAAGCCCATGCCAACCAGACGTTTGCCGCCCCTACGTGCTTTAGAAGCCTTCATGCGAACTGTGCGACTCGGCTCTGCACGCGCGGCCGCGGATGAGCTCGGGCTCAGCCCTTCCGCCTTGTCGCGCCGCATAACCAATCTGGAAGAATTTATCGGCAAAAAGCTGTTTACCCGGGCACGGCAGTCCATGCAGCTGACAGGGGAAGGGCAGGCCTTTTACGAAGCGGTCAACCCTCAGCTTGAGGCGCTGGCGCGTGCAATTGACAGCCAATCTGACAATATCTCGCTTCTGCGCTTGCGACTTGGCGTTTTGCCGCTGTTTGGCAGCCAGCGGCTGTTTCCGCACCTGGGCGAGCTGCGCAAGCGTCATCCCTTGCTGCATATCGACATCGACACTGGGCCCCATCTGGAAGATCGCGTTGGAGACACCTTGGACGCGGCCATCATCCTGTCGCAGGGCCCCGATACAAGCCTGCATGCCGTGCGACTGGACTATAACAAGGTGCATGCAATCTGCAGTCGGGAACTGGCCAATTCGCTGGGTGAAGTCATCGATGAGGAGAAGCTGGAAAAGCAGACTTTTCTCATCCACAATGAACTGCCCGCCAGTTTCGAGGCCTGGAAACGGGCGGTGAAAACCGAGGATCTCGATCCTGCGGCAATTGATCATTACGATTCGGGACAGTTGATGCTTGAAGCGGCTGCGCAGGGCTTGGGCATTGCGATCATGCATGATGATCACCTGCGCCGGGCAGAGGACAGCCGCTTGACTGAGTTGTACGGCCTCGAAGTCGAAAGCCCGTACAGTTACTGGTTCGTTTGCAAGCCCAGTGCGCTTGAAGATCGCCCCGTCAGGCTGTTTCACGATTGGCTGGTATCTGCCGACTTGTGATCGCTGGGTGATGCGCACGCAGGGCATAATCCCGGGGTTTCCTCAGGTCTTACTCCAGCGGGAAAGTCTTTTCTGGTGCCTCGTACCGGATCGGGGGAACGGTATGGGCAAAATCGCGCAGGGGCTTGTTGAGGCTTGCCAGTAATGCGGCTTCGATGCGGATACGCGCCTCGGTTCCGATCGCCTTGCGCCCGCGAAACTGTTCGGGGCTGAACGGTTCCAAGAAATGCAGTCGGAGGGGGAAGGTGCCAGGTCGCGCCAGCACACGCTTGAAATTGTTGATGCCGTGTTCGTCGCCAATCCACCCGATCCACTCGGCCACATTGCCATAATCGAGCAGCACAGGCTGTACCAGCACTCCGGGTGGAGGTGGTTCCAGGACGCTCAACATGCTGGTCTTGAAGGGAAGCAGCGACTGGCCATCAGTAGTGGTGCCTTCGGGAAACACTGTGACTGACCAATTGTCCGCCAGGGCCTCTCGCAGAGCGTTGATCTGCTCAGCCACGCCAAGCCGGTTTTCCCGTTTTACAAAAACCGTCCTGTTCAGTTTGGAGAGCCAGCCGACAATCGGCACTTCGGCCAGTTCCGCCTTGGCAACAAAGGCGGTGCCGCTGGCACCGGCGAGTGAGAGAATGTCCACCCAAGACACATGATTGGCGACAAAAAAGACATCGCGGCGCAGGGGTACGCCAACCTTTTGCACACGCGCGCCGACGATGGCGGCGGCGAAGCGCAGGAACAGCATGGGAAAAGGGGAGCCGTAGGCAAATATGCGATAAATATAGTGCAATGGCACCATCACTACCAAGGTCAAGAACAGGACCAGGAGACGGGCGACGATCCGCATCCAGCCGAGCACAGACACAGGTGTGCTTTCACCCCGCATTGCTGCGAGGCGCAACTCTTCCTCAGTCGTCTCTGGAGAGCCGGACGCCATACAATTCCATCCGGTGATCAACCAGCCGGTACCCCAACTTCTCTGCTATCTGCTTCTGCAGCGCTTCGAGTTCCGGGTCGACGAATTCGACGACGTTGCCCGTTTCCACATCAATCAGATGGTCATGATGGGCTTCGGGTGCTGCCTCGTAACGGGCCCTTCCATCGCCGAAATCGTGGCGGTCAAGAATGCCGGCATCCTCGAACAGACGAACGGTGCGATAGACGGTTGCGATGGAAATCTTGGGATCAATCGCCGATGATCGCTGGTGGACCAGTTCGACATCGGGGTGATCGTCGCTTTCGGACAGGACGCGAGCAATAACCCGCCGCTGCTCCGTAATGCGCAGTCCCTTGTCGGCACACAATTGTTCAAGATCAATTTTCTGCGGCAAGTCCTGCTCCGGATGGAAGTTGCTCTGCCCCCTTAAAGAGGCAGAGCCTTCTTCTCAAGTCGATGGTTACGAATTACCCGGCTTTGCGTGGGCGGCCACGTTTCTGACCAGGCTTGCGGCCCAGGCCGATTTGCTTGGCAAGGTCGCGGCGGGTTTCAGCATAGGCCGGTGCAACCACTGGATAGTCGCTGTTCAAATCCCAGCGTGCGCGATATTCATCTGGCGTCATATTATGCTCGGTCGACAGGTGCCGCTTAAGCATTTTCATCTTCTTCCCGCAATCCAGGCAGACGATGTGATCGCGCTTGATTGATGACCGCACCGATACAGCCGGATCAGGCCGGGTCTCTGCGGCAGCGCTTGCTTCACCCAGGCCCGACAGAGCGCCGAACACATTGTTGATCAGAACCGGCACGTCGGCCACGTCCACGGCGTTGTTGCTGACGTGGGCGGCGACAATGTCCGACGTGAGCGTAATCAGAGTTTCTTTCATCTCAATTTCGATGTTTTCCATGAGTCCCTCGGAATTTTTTGTTTTTATTGCGCCAAATTCAATCGGCCCCGTCTTCCTAACCAGAGCCATTCAATATGCAAACGCAAAAAACAAAGAGCCCGGAATATGATCCGTTCAAGTCAAACTGAAAGCCCGAAAGTAATCGCGTCGATGCGCGTGCCGTCAGCCGCCTTGTAATAGTTGGGCCGCTTTCCAATCGGTTCAAAACCGACCTTGCGATATAGCGACTGGGCGGGATTATTGTACCGCATTTCAAGGAAGATACGGCTGGCCCCACGGTTGCGGGCGTCGCTCGCCATTTGCTTGATCAATTTTTCGCCCAGACCGCACCGGCGGTGCCGGGGCGCCACCGCAATCAGCAGCAATTCCTCTTCACCGGGCACATGGCGGGTGAGAACAAACCCTGCTGCGTCCAGACCCGATGTGGCGGGGTCGCCGCCATTTGCGTCCATCAGGATGTAATGGGTCGCCGGAAAGGTCAGCGCGTCATGAACCTGCCGCCGGTTCCACGCCTCTTGCCAAACCGGATCGAATGCCAGTCCCATGATGGTCATGATCTGGTCGATCACGCTTTCCTGCTCTGGTGCAGGCGATGGGTTTGGTAGAGTGCTCATGCGACGGACTGGCGTGCCTGTGGAAGCTTGGCGTCGGGTTTGCGTCCATAGGCCGGGGACAGATTGTCGAGCAATTGTTCGGTCCGTAACAAATGCGCAGCGCTAGCATTTGGTAGCATGTCGTGCGCTGTCGGATCATGCGGGCACAGCTGGGCGAGCTGTTCTGCGCGATTGCCCGCAATTCGACCGGATGTGCAAGCGGCCGCTGCATCTTCCGGAAGCATGGATTGAACCTGGTCTATTGCCGTGCCGTCTGCGGCGAAATTCTGGACAAACCATTCGCCATGGCCGCCATTCATGCACACGGTCAGCGGTTCGCGCTGAAACCGGTTCAAACATTCTGAGGCTATCAGGGCGGGGGTGGGGTAGCCCGCTACGCGCGAACCCCAGGCTATCCCTAACGCGCGCGCCGAGGCAATGCCGATCCGGACACCGGTAAAGCTGCCCGGACCAAGAGAGACCAGAATGCGTTTTGCTCGCCCCTTGTTAGGAAGCGCAGCGATCATCGGGATCAGATGTTCAGCATGGCCACGGCCAAGGACCTTGTGTTCGCTTGCCACAATTGAACTGCCATCGAGTAGCGCGACTGAACAGGCCTCGCTGGCGCATTCGATGACGAGCGTATTGTTGGGGGTGGCGCTGTTCATGAGGTATGCGATGCCATGCGTTGCCCCCTCAAGGCAAGCATGACGCGTTTAGACGATCGTATTGAACTTGCCGAAATCCGGGCGCGGGCTTCGTTCGAAAATTGTGCTTTTGTCGCCATAACCGATTGAGCAGACCCAGTCCGCCTTGACTTTGGGTTGATCGGCAAAAAATTCCTTGGTCAGACCATCAAGATCAACGCCGGACATCGGTCCACAGTCGAGGCCAGTCGCACGCGCCGCCAGCATCAGGTAAGCCCCTTGCAGTGCGGAATTGCGGAACGCGCCTTCCTTGCGGCCTTCTTCGTCACCTTCAAACCAGCTTTTGGCATCGGTATGCGGAAACAGCCACGGAAGCTCCTCGTGGAAATCGATATCATAACCAATGATGACTGTGACGGGAGCGGCGCGGATTTTGTCCTTGTTGCCGTCCGAGGCGAGCTTCGCCAGCTTTTCCTTTTGATCCTGCGATGTAACCCAGACAAACCGTCCCGGCTGCATATTAGCCGACGTCGCACCCATTTTGGCCAGATCATATATCGCGCGAATCTGCTGCTCGGACACCGGCTTGTCCAGCCAGCCATTGTAGGTTCGTGCTTCATTGAAAAGCTGATCAAGCGCGGTGTGGGAAAGAATGTTGTCGTGAAACTGTTTGGTCATACGGGTGGGCCTTCGTCAATTGAGGGGGGGCAACGCTCAGGCTGCTCGAACCTCAACGACTTCAGGCACATAATGTTTCAGCAATCCTTCAATTCCATGCTTGAGCGTGGCTGTTGACGACGGGCAGCCAGAGCATGCGCCCTGAAGGGTTAGATATACGACTCCGTCCTTGAAGCCGCGATAGGCAATATCGCCGCCATCGCCGGCCACAGCGGGGCGCACCCGTGTTTCCAGCAATTCGTTGATTTGCGCGACGATGTCTGCGTCATCTGCATTTTCCTCGACAATCATCGCAGTGTCGTCAGGAATGGCAATCCCAGATGCATCGCCCCCTGCAAACAGGGGTGCTTCCGATACAAAATGGTCGAGCAGGATGGAGACAACCATCGGTTTCAGATCAGTCCAGCTGACGCCTGGCGCTGCCGTTACAGAAACAAAGTCCGATCCGAAAAACACATTGACGACTTCGCCCGTGTCAAAAATGGCTTGCGCCAGCGGACTGGCCTCCGCCGCTTCGGGGGACGCAAATTCGCGGGTGCCAGCAGTCATGACCGGGCGGCCCGGCAAAAATTTCAAGCTGGCAGGATTGGGCGTTGTTTCGGTTTCAATAAACATGGGTGGAATGTAGGGCGGCAAGTGGCCGCTAACAAGGTGTTTGAGCACGTTTGCAGCGCTGAGCGCTTCATTCACTATCCCTTCACAACTTACCTCCCTATATGCAGGGCATGACATCGATCCTTCGCGCTGCTTGCGCTTTCTCCATCATCACCATCACAGCGGCTGCTCCGGCCCCACTGCTTGCTCAGGGCGCTGCTCCTGCAGAAGCCGAAGCACCGCGATCGCTCCAGACCGGAGACGAAGTTCCATGGATCTATCGTGGCAGCGATGTGCCTCAGGACCGCGAATGGTTGTTTGGCGAGATGGACAATGGCCTGCGCTATGCCGTGCGTAACAACCGTGTGCCACCGGGGCAGGTCTCTATCCGCATCCGCATCGATGCCGGTTCCCTGCACGAGCGCGACGAAGAGCAGGGTTTTGCCCATTTGCTCGAACATCTCAGCTTCCGCGAAAGCAAGTATCTGGGCCCGGCAGAGGCCATTCCGACCTGGCAGAGGTTGGGCGCGACCTTCGGCAGCGACACGAATGCCGAAACCAGCCCGACACACACCGCCTATAAGCTGGATTTGCCCGGCGCGACGCCCGCCTCTGTGGCGGAAAGTTTCAAATTGCTGTCTGGGATGATCCGGGAGCCCGTTCTCAGCCAGACCAATCTCGATGCAGAAATACCCATCGTACTTGCGGAAAAGCGCGAACGGGGCGGGGCAGGCCAGCGGGTCAATGACACAAGCCGCCAGGTCCTATTCGCCGGGCAGCGCCTTGCCAATCGCCTGCCCATCGGCACGGACGAAACGCTGATCGCAGCTCGGGCAGAGGCCATGCAAGCCTTTCATGATCGTTGGTATCGGCCGGAAAACACGGTTATTGTTGTCGCTGGCGATGCTGATCCCATCGAACTGGCCCGCTTGATCGAGGAATGGTTCGGCGATTGGGAAGGGCGCGGCGAAGGTGAGCAGGCCCCTGACTTTGGCGACCCTGTGCCACCACCGGGCGCTGATCCCGAAATGCCCATTGGCGAATTGGGCGTAATCGTTGAACCCGATCTACCGCGTTCTCTGACCTATGCGATCATGCGTCCCTGGCGGCAGGTACAGGACACAATTGTCTATAACGAAGGCCTCCTGATCGATGCGGTTGCGCAATCGATTATCAACCGGCGACTGGAATCGCGCGCCCGTTCTGGCGGCAGTTTTCTTTATGCGCAGGTGCAGCAAGACGATGTGTCCCGCTCAACCGACGCCACTTTCATCGGTTTTGCTCCGTTGACCGATGACTGGCAGGCCGCTCTGACTGATATTCGCGGCGTGATTGCCGATGCGCTGGCCAATGCACCGACGCAGGAAGAAATCGACCGCGAGCTTGCCGAATTCGACATCGCCTTTGCCAGCGAACTTGAACAAAAAAGCGTGATAGCCGGATCGAAACTGGCCGATCAGATTGTTCAGGCGGTTGATATCCGCGAAACCGTTGCTGCACCCGATACAATTCTCAATGTCTTTCGCAATATGCGTCCCCGCTTCACGCCCGAAAACGTTCTTCGTCATTCGCAACAATTATTCGAAGGCGATGTGGTGCGCGCTGTCTATGTGACCCCTCAGGCAGGTGAGGCAAGCGAGACGGATCTCAAGCTGGCACTGGCCAGTCAGCCGGCCCCTGACGCCAGCGCGCGTCTGGCTGCCAAGTCTATCTCGTTTGACGAATTGCCAGCCATCGGTGCGCCCGGCACCGTGGTAAGCGAGGGTCCGATCGGTCTGTTGGAGGTCGAAAAGGTCTCGTTTGGCAATGGCACCAATGCCATCTTGTGGCCGAACGATGCTGAACCTGGCCGGGTCACGGTAAAGGTTCGCTTCGGTGCGGGTTATCGCGCCTTTGAGGCCGAAGATGCCCCGTACATTACGCTGGGTGAAATGGCCCTGGTCGCATCGGGTCTTGGCGAATTGGGTGAGGAGGAGCTTGATCGCATTTCCAACGGCCGCAAGATGGGCTTCAATTTTGCCATCGATGATGCGGTTTTCAGCTTTTCTGCACAGACCCGGTCCGAAGATGTGGCAGACCAACTCTACCTGTTCGCCGCCAAGCTGGGCATGCCGCGCTGGGATGCCAATCCGGTCCTGCGCGCCAAGGCTGCAGCAGAACTTGCCTATGACACATTCTCGACCAGTCCAGGCGGAGTGCTGGGGCGCGATCTGGATTATCTGCTCAAGAACCGCGATCCGCGTTTTGCTACACCCGACCGTACCGCATTGGCGCAGATCACGCCGGAGGGCTTCCGCGAAGTGTGGGAACCGTTGATGGCTCAAGGACCGGTCGAAGTTCTGGTTTTTGGCGAATTTGAGCGTGACGAAGTGGTTGAAACCTTGCGCACCACTTTTGGTGCCTTGCCTCCGCGAACGGCGATTGCGCCTGAGGTGGCCAATCGCGTGCCATCGTTCCCGGCCCCAACAGGCGAGACCACTGTGCTGCAACACCGGGGCGATGCCAATCAGGCGGCCGCTGTTATTGCATGGCCAAGTGGAGGCGGAGTGGCCGGCCTGCGCATGTCGAGACAGCTTGAAATCCTGACCCAGGTGTTCAGCAACCGCCTGCTCGAAGCGATGCGCGAGCGGGCCGGTGCCAGCTATGCCCCGCAGGTCATTTCAGACTGGCCGGTCGATCTGAATGGTGGTGGTGCCATCTTTGGACTTGCCCAATTGCGACCGGAAGACGTGCCTGCCTTCTTCATCGAAGGGGACCGTATCGCCCGCGATCTGGTCGCAGCGCCGCCAACTGCAGACGAACTGGAGCGGGTTACCGAGCCGCTTCGTCAGCAGGTCAGCCGTGCATCCACTGGCAACAATTTCTGGCTTTATCACTTGCAGGGGGCTTCACTGGATCCGCAGCGCGTTGGGCTGATCCGCAGTTTGTTGAGTGACTATTCCAGCACCACTCCGGCAATCATGCAGGGCCTGGCGCAACGGTTCTTTGGCAGGCAGCCAGGTTGGCGTCTGGCGATCATTCCAGAAGGGCAAAGTTTGCAGGAAGGCGCTGAACCGGCTGCGGCGTTGCCAGCGGCTTTGCCGCCCCGGGCTCCTGTCATCGGTCGGTAATTTTCGGCAATGTGACAGAGTGCGGAAATGCGCCTTTTTCGATCTCACAGATCGTGAAATAATATTAGCAATTGCGCGCCTCTTCCTTTGCAATTGAAAGGCTGAGCGTGTAACCGCGCCATCCGAACCAACGAATAATAGAGAATGATTGTGGCACAGAATTGGAAACCCGACGGTTGGAAAGCTTTTGAAGCAAAGCACCTGCCGGAATATCTGGACGCGGGCGAACTTGCCCAGGCAGAAGAAACGCTGGCTTCCTATCCCCCCTTGGTGTTTGCCGGAGAAGCGCGCGCGCTGAAGGCAGATCTGGCCGAGGTTTCGTCGGGCAATGCGTTCTTGCTGCAAGGTGGCGATTGCGCTGAAAGCTTTGCCGAATTCCATCCCAACAACATCCGCGATACCTTCCGCGTATTGTTGCAGATGGCAGTGGTGATGACCTTCGCCAGCAAGAAACCGGTGGTGAAAGTTGGCCGGATGGCTGGGCAATTTGCCAAGCCGCGTTCCTCTGCGACCGAGACCAAGGGCGATATGACGCTACCGAGCTATTTCGGTGACAACATCAACGGCATCGACTTTGATCCAGAGCAGCGTCGCAATGACCCTGGCCGCATGGTGAAAGCCTATTCGCAGGCCGCCGCTACGCTCAATTTGCTGCGCGCCTTTGCAGGCGGCGGCTATGCCAATTTGCGCCAGGTACACCAATGGACGCTCGATTTCATGGGGCGCACGCCTTGGGCTGACAAATTCGCCGAGACTGCGGACCGGATTGGCGAAGCACTGGATTTCATGGAGGCATGCGGGATTGATCCGGCGACCGTGCCGCAATTGCAGGGCACGAGTTTCTACACTAGCCACGAAGGTCTGCTGTTGCCGTATGAAGAGGCGCTGACCCGGCAGGATTCGCTCACAGGGGATTGGTATGCGACCAGCGCCCACATGTTGTGGATTGGCGATCGGACGCGTTTCGAAGGCAGCGCCCACGTTGAATTTGCGCGCGGTATTCAAAACCCGCTTGGCATGAAATGCGGGCCAAGCCTGACCCCTGATGCGCTGTTGAAAATGCTCGATACGCTCAATCCAGCGCGCGAACCGGGCAGGATCACTCTGATCAGCCGTTACGGCCATGACAAGGTTGAAGAAGGCCTGCCTGCCTTGGTCCGTGCGGCCAAGCGCGAAGGGCATCCCGTGGTGTGGAGCTGCGACCCGATGCACGGCAATGTGATCAAGTCGGAAAGTGGATACAAAACCCGGCCATTTGATCGCATTCTGAGCGAAGTGAAGGGCTTTTTCGCTGTCCATCGAGCAGAAGGTACGCATCCCGGCGGAATCCATATCGAGATGACCGGGCAAGACGTTACCGAGTGTGTGGGCGGCGCTGTTGCTATCACCGACGAGCGTTTGGGCGACCGGTATCACACCCATTGCGACCCGCGCCTGAACGCGGCGCAATCGCTGGAACTGGCGTTTCTACTGGCTGAAATGCTGAACGACGAAATCAACGTGAAGCAGGCCGACGCGGCCTGAAGCCCTGGTTGCGTTCGGAGGCCTGAACAGCCACTTTCCAGCCGGATCATCACGTAGTTCTACGTAGGTCCGGCTGGCAAAATCTTGACCCCATCTGGCCTACCTCTGTCCTGCGAAAGGACGGATGGAGAGCATGATCGAGGTTATCGGGGTACCATGGATATTGGTACTGGCCATTGTGCTCGCCCTGGCAGTGCTTGCGCTGGCCTATCGCAGCGTGAGTCGCCGGCTGGCTTTCGCTTCGCGTCTGGCGAAAAAGCGTGCACGCCGGATTGCCGATTCTGCTCGCATGTTCCGCATGGCAGAAGAGATTGCCGGCCTGGGTGTGTGGCAATATCATCCCTTGAGCGGGCGACAGAGATGGTCTCTCGGCATGAAGCAGCTGTTTGGCATCGACCCGGATGAGGATGTACAGGCTGGCGATCTGGAAACGGTTCTCGCGGCAAATGGCATCGACCTGACAGGTTACGCCACGCGCACGCACCAGGCCAGTTGCGATACCACAAAGCGGTTCGAGATTCAGCGGCTTGATGGTGCGTCACGCGTGCTGTCTATGCGCGGAACCCCTCGTTTCAACCGTCGGGGCAGCATTCGCAGTTATACCGCCGTCTTGATGGATGTGACCGATCAGGTTCGCCATGTTCAGGACCTAACGGCCTCGCGCGAAGAAGCAATCGAGCAGGCGCGCAACGCACAGAAGCTTGCAGAAACCGACGCTTTGACCGGCCTGGCCAACCGCCGCCGGGCCATGGCTGACCTGGATTTGTTGGTCATGCAGTCTCGCCAGACGTCGGAGCCGCTGGTGCTGATCATTTTTGACATCGACCATTTCAAACAGGTCAATGATCGCCATGGGCATCCAGCCGGGGATGCGGTTCTCAAACGGATTGCCGAAATTGCCTGCCAGCAGTCACGCCAGAATGACATCGTTGGCCGCATAGGTGGGGAAGAATTCGTCTGGATTGTCCCTGAAGCCGATCTTGTTTTGGCGCGCGTCATATCCGAACGTCTGCGGCAAGCGATTGCTCTGGGCAGCGGAACCGGGCCAGTACCTCCGGTCACGATCAGCGTTGGCTTTGCCGCTGCAGAAGCCGGTGATACGGCGCTGACCCTGTTCGCGCGCGCAGATGCTGCGCTGTATAAAGCCAAGGATGCAGGCCGTAACACGATCCGGATGGCTGCATAAGGTCCTCAAAAAACGACCCAATTTTGCAAAATCAGCGCTGCCGGGTTTCCATTGGTGCCAGTTTGCTCCATGGATTGAGCTGAACCGCCGCTGTTGGAAAGACTCTTGCCTGATACTTACGCACAATCGGCGCATTCCGCGTCAGGCAATCTGGCCCGCGAGTTCGCCTCTACCCGCCGTCTGCATCAGGATCTGGTTCGCCCGCTGAGCGATGCTGATGCAAGTGTGCAGTCGATGGAGGATGCGTCCCCTGCCAAATGGCATCTGGCGCACACCACATGGTTCTGGGAAACATTTCTGCTGCGCGACCACGGCAGCAGTGGTGCAAGTGGTTACCGGCTGTTCAATGACCAATACCCGTTTCTGTTCAATTCCTATTACGAGGCTGAAGGAGACAGGATTGCGCGCTTTTCCCGCGGAATGCTGTCTCGGCCCAGCCTGCAGCAGATCCTGGAATGGCGCGCCCATGTCGATGCTGCGATGGAGCCGCTGCTGGAGCGGGATGACCTGCGGGCCTTGGTCACCCTGGGCATCGCTCATGAACAGCAACACATTGAATTGCTGCTGACTGACATCAAGCACGCGTTTTTCGCCAATCCCATGGCTCCGGCCATGTGGGACGGGACGCTCGCACCGGCAGAGGCGAACGAGCAGGGTTGGTATGACCATCCCGGCGGCATTGCCCTGATCGGTCATGGCGAGGCGTCCGGCTTTGCATTCGACTGTGAAGGGCCGCGTCACCGCGTTCTGCTTGAACCGTTTTCCCTGTCCAAGGGTCTTGTGAGCAACGCGCAGTGGGACGCCTTTATCGCTGACAAGGGGTATGAAACGGCATCTCTGTGGCTGTCTGATGGATGGGCCTGGGTGCGCGAGAATGCAGTGCGAGCGCCGCTTTACTGGCGCGACGGTGCGGATGGCCCTCAGCAGTTTACCCATAAAGGTTGGCAGCCACGCGATCCCGCAGCCCCGGTAACGCATATTTCCTATTACGAGGCGGACGCCTTTGCCACCTGGGCAGGCGCGCGCCTGCCCAGCGAATTTGAGTGGGAGGCCATTGCGCGCGGTCAAAACAGCGCAGATGCCCCGGCAGCGCACGATGCCGCGGCGGGCAATCAGCTGGATGATGCCGCAGCTCCGCACCCCACCGGCTCAGCCGGCCTGTTCGGCGATTGCTGGCAATACACCCGCTCAGCCTATCTGCCCTATCCTCGCTTCCAACCCGCACAAGGGGCTGTGGGCGAGTATAATGGCAAGTTCATGAGCGGGCAGTTTGTGCTGAAAGGCGCTAGCTGTGCCACGGTCAGGGGCCACTCGCGCGCCTCCTATCGCAACTTCTTCTACCCCCACCAACGCTGGCAATTCACCGGATTGCGGCTGGCAAAGGATTGTCCATGAGCACGAACAAGGGGCTGGCCCTGGTCAACAAGGACGCCGATGGGGTCAGTTGCGCCTTTCGCGATGATGTTCTGACTGGCTTGGCGCAAGATCAAAAGGCGATTCCTGCACGGTGGTTGTACGATGATGCCGGATCGCAGCTGTTTGAAGATATCACGAAGATCCCCGAATATTACCCCACCCGGGCTGAAACGCAGATTCTATCCACCCGCTCGACCGAATTTGCCGAACACATCGGTCCGGACCGCGCTGTGGTTGAGTTCGGCTCTGGAAGTTCGGTCAAGACACCGTTGCTGCTCGAAGCTATTACGCCGGCCGCCTATGTGCCGCTCGACATTTCAGGCGATTTTCTTCGGGCTTCGGCTGCGGCCCTGTCGCAGAAGTTTCCAGATGTCCCGGTTTATCCGGTCGAGGCAGATTTCATGCGCCAGGTCCAGCTACCGGCAGAAGTTGCCGATATGCCAAAACTGGGCTTTTTCCCCGGTTCGACCATCGGCAACATGGTCGCGCGCACCTCGGTCGACCTTTTGCGGACCATGCGGGCAACGCTGGGAGCAGAAGCGCAGCTCCTGATAGGAATGGATCTGATCAAGGACTCGGCGGTACTGAAAGCTGCCTACGACGATGCTGGCGGGGTCACCGCACAGTTCAACCTCAATCTCATGCGCCGTATCAATCGCGAGCTCGATGGCGATATTCCGGTCGATGCTTTGGAGCACAGGGCAGACTGGAATGACGAGTACGCCCGGATAGAAATGCACTTGGTGGCGCAGCGCGATGTAGCATTCAGCGTCTGTGGCACGACCTTCACCATGAAGCAGGGCGAAACGATCCACACGGAAAACAGCCACAAGTTTGATCGACGGACCTCGCAGACGTTGCTGTTGGCAGGCGGTTGGACACCGGTGCAGCGCTGGCTGGATGACGAGCAGCGCTTCTCGCTCATTCTGGCCAAGGCGACTGTTCCGCGCAGTGCGCCGTAACAACGGCTGAAACTTCTGCCGGTCCGGTTCGTTAAGCGGGCATGGGATCATCCAACAGACATATCGCGATCATCGGTGCCGGCATGGCCGGGCTATCTTGCGCCACACGGCTGGCCGAGGCAGGGCTCGCCACAAGCATTTATGACAAGGGCCGCGGACCGGGCGGTCGGATGGCTGCGCGTCGGGCGGAGGTGGACGGACAGACGGTGTCGTTCGACCACGGAACCCAGGCCTTTTTTGCGACACATGACTCGTTTCGAGCGACTGTCGACACGTGGAATTCAGCAGGGTTTGTCGCCCCTTGGCAAGCAGCTGGCGAGGGCGCCTGGGTCGGCACGCCAGGCATGAACGCTCCACTTAGAGCCATGGCCGAACCCCTTGGCGTACAATGGGGCAATCGGGTTGAAGCGATCACGTCTCACGACGGTGTCTGGATGGTGGCGAACGGGACCGGCGAAGCGCAATTCAGCGATGTGGCCATTGCCATTCCGGCCGAACAGGCGGCTGTCCTGTGTGCCGAAGCTGCCCCGCAGCTCGCTGATCTTGCAAAGGCTGTGCAATCCGATCCGAGCTGGACTGTGATGGCCAGCTTTGCCGAAGCCCTGCCGATAGACGGGGATTTCCATGCCAGTGATGACGCAAACAAAGCTATTCGTAGGGCTTCGCGCAACTCGGCAAAGCCGGGCCGGAGCGGATTCGAAAACTGGGTCATTCAAGCGTCTGCCAGCCTCTCGCAAAGCATCCTTGAACTGGATGCAGACGAGGCCGCCAAGCAGGTTCTGGCCGTCTTTTTTGCTCAAAACGGTGTAGCACCCGTCGATCCCATCCATCTGGTGGCGCACCGCTGGCGCTATGCCTTCCCGCTGGTCAACGGGCCGCTTGCAAAGGGACGCCAAGCCATCTGGGACGATGCTGCGCGCATCGGCATTTGCGGCGATTATTGCGTTTCGCCCGATGTCGAAGGGGCCTGGTTGTCGGGCCGGGCATTGGCAGAGCAGATCATCCTGGCCGGCTGACTGACGGGGTTGATGGACGAACAACCCACCGCTGCCTATATTGATGATATGTCGCTCGCGAACCTCTGGAACAATGTTGCAAGCTCGATAGCGGCAATCCCGCGGTCCGAACTGCTGGTTCTGGCGCTGGCTGCAATGCTGGTTGGATGGATCGGTGCCATCATGATCAAGCGCAAGGTCCCATTGGGGCGTTTCATCAGAACCGCCAGTACCTTCGTTCTGGTAGGGGTGCTGGTCACGGTAATCCTGCAACTTTCCCGGTTTGACCCGCGGCTGGAGGTTGCCGTTCCGCAGCTCGGGCTTCCCGAGCAGGTGGTGGATGGCAACGAAACCCGGATAGCCATGTCCAATGACGGGCATTTCTGGTTGAGAGCAGAATTGAACGGCGTTCCGGCCAATTTTCTGGTCGATACCGGAGCTACGGTAACCGCAGTGTCCAGCAATCTGGCCGCGCGAGCTGGTCTTGAGCCGCGTCGTGGCGGATTGCCCGTCCAGATCAGCACGGCCAACGGGCCGGTTTCTGCGCAATTGGCCACCAGCGATCAATTGCGCTTCGGCAACGTTACTGCGCGTGGCCTCGATGTTATAATCGTACCCACGCTGGGCGAAACCAATGTTGTCGGAATGAATTTGCTGTCGCGCCTTGCCAGCTGGCGAGTGGAGGGAACAACCATGATCCTGGTGCCTAACAATCCGCAGGAACCGTTGGAGCTGCGCTAGCCCGTTACCTGCTTAGGTCATGCATTGCACGGCCCCCTCAATAGGGCCAGTGGACCGCAACCTGTCCAGCGCATAGCTCCCGGCATTGAAGTGTTGGGAGCCAAATGATGCAATTGTTCGATCTATCAGGAAAAACTGCCGTTGTTACCGGTGCCGGACGCGGGATTGGCGAAGGCATCGCCACTCTGCTGGCAGAAGCTGGCGCGAACATCGTGTGCGCCGCAAGGTCGGTCGACCAGATCGAAAACACCACCAATGTCATCAATAAAGCGCATGCCGGAAGCAATGCCGGCGGACGGGCGATCTATCAGCAGACCGATGTGTCCGATGCTACCGCGATGAAGGCGCTGGCTCAGCGGGCCGTTGATGAGTTCGGCGGGCTGGACATCTGGGTCAACAATGCCGGTGGATCACTGGTGTCGACACCGCTGGCAGAACTGGATCCGGCCGAGTGGGAAAAGACGCTCGCGGTCAATCTGTCTTCGGTATTCTACAGCGTACAGGCCGCGGTTCCGCATCTTCGCGACAAAAGCGCGATTGTGAATATTTCCTCGCTCGCGGGGCTGGAGCCGTTTCCTGGCAGCGGCCATTACAGTGCAGCCAAGGCTGGCGTGAACATGATCACAAAAACGCTTTCCATGGAGCTTGGCCCCAAGACCCGCGTAAACACGATCATGCCCGGCTTTGTGCCCACCGATACGGTGAAAAAGGCGCTGAGTATGGAAGATGAGGATTTCATCCAGCTGGAAAAGGATTTGAACCTGCCCGCCGGCCGGCTCGGCACGCCGCAGGATATTGCAGCGCTGGTGCTTTACCTTGTTGCGCCGGCATCGGAATGGATCACCGGGCAGAACATCGCGCTATCAGGAAAACCCTGAGGCGCGATGGCTGAGCACTGACCGCGCGCCTTGCAACACCTTGCGGGCGCAGGCCTGATACCTTGAGAAATCTCTATCGGAAAAGTGGCTGGGGTGGCAGGGATCGAACCTGCGAATGCCGCTACCAAAAAGCGGTGCCTTACCACTTGGCCACACCCCAGCAGCCTCACACGGATGCGAAGACGGCCCCCCTATAACGCGCGCTTCGCGAAAGGGAAGGGCCAATGCACTGCTCTGCGATGGTTTTTACCCCATCGCTGCATCAGTGATCAAAACTTCTTTCCGTCAAAGTCGGCAGCAGAGTGGCGTTCGTGCAATTGCTCGTCCTCCTCGCCCCAGGTCTTGTTGACGATCCGGCCACGGCGCACGCCGGGACGCTGTGCAATATCCTGAACCCAGCGTCCGACATTCTTGTAATCATCGATTGACAGGAAGGTCTTTGCATCATTGTAGATTGCGCCGAAGGTGAAGGGGGCTAGCCAAGGGAAATTGGCAATGTCGGCAATGGTGTAGTCATCGCCAGCCAGATATCTGGTCTTTCCCAGCTGCTGGTCCGCAACGTCGAAAATGCGTTTGGTTTCCATCGCATAGCGGTTGATCGGATATTCGTATTTCTCCGGTGCGTAAGCATAGAAATGCCCAAAACCGCCCCCGATGAAGGGGCCTGTGCCGACCTGCCAGAAGACCCAGCTGAGCACTTCTGCGCGCTTGGCGGGGTCGCGGGGAAGAAATTCTCCGAACTTGTCGGCCAGGTGGACCAGAATGGCGCCCGATTCAAAGATTCGAAAAGGGGTGTCACCGCTCTTGTCGAGCATTGCCGGGATCTTGGAATTGGGATTGATATCGACAAAACCGCTGGTGAACTGCACCCCATCGCCAATGTTGACGGTATAGGCGTCATACTCCGCGCCGGTGTGCCCCAGTTCGAGCAGTTCCTCGAGCATCACTGTCACCTTCACGCCATTGGGTGTGGCCAATGAATAGAGCTGAAGAGGATTGTCGCCCTCGGGCAAAGCCTTTTCCTCGCGAGCGCCGGCAGTCGGACGATTGATACTGGCAAAGCGTCCGCCATTTTCTGAATCGTAAGTCCATACGGCGGGGGGCGTGTAGGTGGGATCGGCCATTATTCATGTCTCCTTTTGCGAAGGATATGTCCGTCATCAGATCCTTGCCCAGTGATCTGGCAATTAGCCCAACAAAGCGCAAGGCCGGAACAAGCGCTGACCTTTGCGCATTTGCTTGGTTATGGAAAAGCTTATCTATGTCGATGACAGTCTGCCCGGCATCACCAGACGCGGGGCGGGCAGGGGCTTTGCCTATTACACGCCCACTGGAGAATTGATCCGCGACAGCGCGACGAAACGCAGGTTGAATGCAATTGCCTTGCCGCCAGCCTATCGCGATGCCTGGTTTTGTCCTGCCGAGAACGGCCATATTCTGGCCACCGGCTATGACGATGCAGGGCGCAAGCAATATCGCTATCACCCCGAATTCCGCCGCATGCGTGAAGGAAGCAAGTTTGATCGTTGCGCCATGTTTGGCAGATTGTTGCCGCTGGTGCGCAGGCGCGTGGCTGACGATCTTGGGCAGTCATCTGCGACACTGACGCGAGCGCTTGCCAGTGCTGTGCACCTGCTTGACCTGACCTCGATCAGGATCGGCAACGAACAATACACGCGCCGCAATGCGAGTTTTGGTGCGACCACGCTGCGCCAGCACCATGTCGAAGTGAGTCGCGATACAGTTCAACTCAACTTTACCGGCAAGGGAGGGCGCGAGCGGGAAATGGAGGTGACCTCAGCCCCGTTGGCCACTGCGATCGCCGATATGGAGGCACTGGGATTGGATCAGATGTTCCAGTTTGAAGATGACTCAGGGACCGCCCACACGATCGCTTCCGATGATGTAAACGCGTATCTGCGCGAAACCATGGGCGAGGATTTTACCGCCAAGAATTTTCGCACATGGCATGGCAGCGTGCTCGCTTTTGAGTGTCTTGCGGCAGGTCCTGTGAACATCTCCGACATTCTCGACACAGTTTCGCAGCATCTTGGCAATACGCCCGCGATCGCTCGAAAAAGCTATATCCACCCTGCTGTGATCGAACAGGTCGAAGACCAGGAAGGCTGGCGTGAGGCGCTCAAATTGCCTCGTTCAACCCGGTGGCTATCACGCACAGAGCGGGGCCTGATTGATTTGATTGAAGAAAGCCCAGATGCGGCTGAATTGCTTGCTGCCTAGGCAGCGCGGCAATGCGCGGCTAAAGCGCTGAGTGAAGGAGACTTGCGCAATGGCCGCTGACGGCACCCACCCGTTCTACGATCTGCATTCACACGGCTTTGTGCGGGTGGCAACGTCGACCCCATGTTCGCGCCCGGCAGATGTGGCGTACAACACCGCAGGTGTGATCGCAGAAGCTGAAAAGGCACATGCAGCGAAGGTCGACCTGCTGGTCTATCCCGAACTCACACTGTCGTCCTACGCAATTGATGACCTGTTACTGCAGCAGGCCTTGCTGGGCCGTGTCGAGCAAGCCATTGGCGAAGTGATCGCTGCCTCTGCCGATCTTGATCCGGTGCTGGTCATCGGCGCCCCGCTCAAACGCGGTGACAAGATTTACAATTGTGCGGTGGTGATCGCTGCGGGCGAATTGCTGGGCGTGGTGCCAAAAAGCTATCTTCCCAATTACCGTGAATTTTATGAAAAGCGCTATTTCGCGCATGGCCGCGACTGCCGCGATTTGTGGATTGATGTGGCAGGCGAGGAAGTGCCATTTGGCACCGATCTGGTCTTTGCCTCGAGCACCATGGCCGATTTCACCTTTGGCGTTGAGATCTGCGAGGATTTCTGGGCACCCAATCCGCCCGGAACGCTGACTGCGCTGGCCGGTGCCCACATCCTGTGCAATCTTTCCGCATCACCCATCACCATCGGACGGGCAGACGATCGGCATTTGCATTGCCGGTCCAGCTCCTCGCGCTCGATCTGTGCTTATGTCTACTCGGCCAGCGGCCATGGCGAAAGCACGACCGATCTGGCTTGGGACGGGCAGGGCGTGATTTACGAGATGGGCGACCTGCTGGCAGAAAGCGAGCGTTTTGATCGAGAGGCCGAACTGTGTGTGGTCGATGTCGATCTACAGCGAATCGTGACCGAACGCACCCGCAACCAGACCTATGCCGATGCAGCCGAGGCGCATGACCGGCCCGAGGACTGGTACCGCCGCATTATGTTTGATCACACCGGCTATGCACCGGACACCCCCGGTGACCTTGGCCTTCAGCGTCCGGTGCGCCGGTTTCCCTTCGTGCCCAATCGCCAACATGCGCTGGACGAGGATTGTTACGAGGCGTTCAATATCCAGGTTGACGCTCTGATCCGCCGGATCAACGCGACCCACGCCAAGTCTTTGATCATTGGCATTTCGGGTGGGTTGGATTCGACTCATGCCCTGATCGTGGCTGCGAAGGCATGCGACCGGCTGGGTCTGCCGCGTACGACCATTCGCGGCTACACCATGCCCGGATTTGCGACCTCTGATGTGACCAAGTCGAACGCCTGGAAACTGATGCAGGCGATGGAAATCACCGCTGAAGAAATCGACATCAAGCCGGCAGCCCGGCAAATGCTTCAGGATATGGATCACCCCTTTGCAGGTGGTGAGCCGCATTATGATGTGACGTTTGAAAATGTGCAGGCGGGCCTGCGCACCGATTACCTGTTTCGTCTGGCAGGGCAACACAGCGGCTTTGTGATCGGCACCGGCGATCTGTCAGAATTGGCGCTTGGCTGGTGTACTTATGGTGTGGGTGACCACATGAGCCATTACGGGGTGAATGCGGGCGTTCCCAAGACGTTGATCCAATATCTGATCCGCTGGACAATCCAGACAGAACAGTTCGCGCCTGCGTGCAGCGATGTGCTTGGCGCAGTGCTCGATACAGAAATATCTCCTGAACTGGTGCCAGCTGGCGAAGATGGCGAAATCCAGAGCACGGAAGAAAAGATCGGCCCGTATGAGCTCAACGACTTCTTCCTGCATCATGTGATCCGATATGGTCACAAGCCGAGCAAGATCGCCTTTTTAGCGCTGCACGCATGGGGTGATGCAGAGGCCGGGCTGTGGCCGGCTGGCTTTCCGGACAATCGCAAGAACGCCTATGATCTGGCGACCATCTCGAAGTGGCTGGAGCACTTTTTGAAACGCTTCTTCGGCTTCAGCCAGTTCAAGCGCAGCGCCTTGCCCAATGGGCCGAAAGTCAGTTCGCAAGGTGCGCTTTCGCCGCGCGGCGATTGGCGAGCACCAAGCGATGCAGTGGCAGATGTGTGGATCGAGGAATTACGGGGCAACCTGCCGGATGCATAATGCGACCCGGCAGGCTCTCGTGAACAGCAACGTATGAGGATCAGCTCACCAGCGCTTCGATCCTGGCTTTTGCGGCGCTGACCTTTTCATCGGCATCGCCTGCCATCAGGGCGCTGGCTTCGATGACTTCGACATCGGTTATGCCGATGAAACCAAGGAAGTGGCGCAGCCATGGCGTCATGAAGTCAGTGTCGCTGTCCACCCGAGTGCCGCCTGAAGCGACCGTGATGTAGGCCTTCTTGCCCGTTAGTAGGCCAACCGGGCCTTCGGGCGTGTATTTGAACGTGGTACCTGCCCGTGCAACCAGATCTGCCCACACCTTGAGCGAGGCCGGCGCGCCGAAATTGTAAATCGGGACCCCCAACACGATTGTATCAGCTTGCTGCAATTCGCTGATCAGCGTGTCAGCGATGGCGGCAAGTTCGGATTGGGCATCAGTCCGATCTTCTGGCGCGGTTCCATTGGCGGCAAAGCGCGCGCCATCGATCAGCGGCAGGTCATTGGCACTCAAGTCACGCTCAATGATGTCTCCTCCCGACTTTTTGCCGAGTGCATGAGCAAGCGCAGTGCTGAGGCTGCGGGACACAGACGTGTCGCCCTGAATGCTGGCGCTGATGTGAAGTAAGTTGGGCATGGTAATTCCTCATTTGAAAAGGGGGCCGCTCCCCGGGGGATTGAACGGGACGTCGGGGGGAGCGGCAGGGGAAGTTCAGGCAGCGTCGACGAGAACCAGCTCGCTATCTTCAATTGCAGTGATGGTGACTGCCTCGCGCTGAGTGATTGCAACACCATCGCGGGCTTCAGCTTCGACATCATCAATCCGGATCTGGCCCGTGGCTGGCACCAGATAGAGATGGCGAGAGGCATCGCGCGGGGTGTAGGTCACACTCTCGCCCGCCTTGATTGTCGCGCCGAGAACGCGTGCATCGGTGCGGATTGGCAAAGCGTCGCCATCGTCATTGGCAAAACCGCTGGCCAAAGTGACAAAGCGGCCTGAACGCTCGCCCTTGGGGAAGGGACGTGCTCCCCACGATGGGGCGCCGCCGCGCTCATCGGGGATGATCCAGATCTGGAAAATCTGGGTGTCTTCATCCTCGTGATTGTATTCCGAATGGCGCACACCGCTGCCAGCGCTCATCACCTGCACATCGCCAGCTTCTGTGCGACCTTCATTGCCAAGGTTGTCCTTGTGCGTAATCGCGCCTTTGCGGACATAGGTGATGATTTCCATGTCATTGTGGGGATGCTCGGGAAAACCCGTACCCGCAGCGATCACGTCATCATTCCAAACCCGCAGCGATCCCCAATTGGTCCTCTCAGGATCGTGGTAGCTGGCGAAGGAAAAGTGGTGGCGAGCGTCCAGCCAACCGTGGTTGGCTGCGCCCAAAGTGCCGAATTTGCGAAGTTCAATCATGGCTTTTCTCCTGTTCGCGTTACTGGCGGAGTGACTGTGTGCTGCGGAGATAGGCCTTGCGCGTAGTTCTGATAAGTGAGATAAAACTGCTCATGATGTTCAAATATTCAGAACGAATAGATCTATGCGTTTAGGCGAACCCAGTCTTGATCAATTGCGCATCTTCCTTGCGGTGGAGGAGGAGGGAAGCTTTGGCGGCGCGGCCAAACGGATGGGGCGTGCGGTATCTGCCATCAGCTATGGCATTGCCCAAATGGAAGCCCAGCTTGGGGTTTCCCTGTTTGAACGTGAGGGTTCTCGTAAGCCGGTATTGACCGATCCCGGGCGCGGTCTGCTGGCTGAAGCGCGCGCCGTAACGGATCGGTCCGATGCCCTGCTGGCCAAGACCCGAAGCCTGCATCAGGGGTTGGAGAGCGATATCAGTCTGGTGCTGGATGTGATGATACCGGGCAATGTGACCGCGCAGGTACTAGGGGAATTCCGCATGATGTTCCCCACCGTATCGCTCAATCTATTCGTCGAAGGGCTGGGCGCTGTGGTGGCATGTCTGCTGGAAAACAATGCCCAACTGGCCATTGGCGGGCCGGTCATCGGCGATCATGAAGGGCTGGAGCGCCAAAAAATTGGCGAGGTCGACCTCATTCCTGTTGCTGCTCCCCAACATCCGCTCGCGGCTGGCAATATTCCGCCGGGCGAAACGCGCAAACATCTGCAGCTAGTCTTGTCAGACCGTTCAAGCTTTACCGATGGTGTCGAATTTTCTGTGTTGAGCCCGCTCACCTGGAAATTGGGAGACTTGGGCGCCAAGCATTCCTTGCTCAAGCAAGGGATAGGATGGGGTAATATGCCGCGTCACATGGTTCGCGATGATCTAACGAGCGGGGTTTTGATCGAACTTGATCTGCCTGAAAAGCCAGGCGCTCAATATTCGCTCAATGCACTGTGGCGGCGCGATGCGGCGCTGGGCCCTGCAACCAGCTGGCTGATCGATGCGATCAGAGACAAACTGGCTGAATGCCCTGACTAGGCAGCCCGCTCAGAACCGAAGGTGATGGGGTCATCACCCGCTTTCCATGGCGCGTATTTTGCCATTACGCTCAAGAAAAGATCGCTGGTTAAATGGCCTTCCAACCAGCTGTGCAATTGCGGGATCGGCTGACTGTCGAACCAAATCCGGTCCACATTGGCGAATTGGCGGATGAAGGGAAACAGAGCGATATCGGCCAATGTGCGCCGCGCCCCCTGCAGTTGGGGCCGCTCTGCCAGACGGAAGCTGAGGTCGCTCAATATCGCCAGACCTTCTCCGCGGTGGTCGATTTTGCCGTGGTCAGGCTCATCCGTATAGCGCGTGGGATATTTGTACCGGTCGAGGTGATGCTTGAACGGCCCGTCGAACAAGGCGATCAATCCGGCATCGTCGCCCGCCTGCCAATCTTCGGGATCATTGCGGGCCAATGCCCAGCGCATAATCTCGATACTCTCTTCCAGCACCGTTCCATCGGGCAGTTGCAGCACGGGAACCGTTGCCTTGGGAGAGGTTTCAAACAGTTCGGGTGGCTTGTCAGCCAGCTTCACCTCGCGCAATTCGCAAGCAGTTCCGCTGATCCATAGGGCCATGCGTGCGCGCATCGCATAGGGGCAGCGGCGAAAGCTGTAGAGGATGGGGAGGTCTGTCACCCCTCGTCCTGTTCAGGATTAAGGCCCTTGGGGAAATTGGCTTCCCAAGATGCATCGCTCAGCTCGAGATCGGGCTTGGATGCGCTGTCTATCGGCGCGCCGATGTGTGCCTCACCGCGCTCTTTTGCGAGCTTTTGTTGCTTTTGCCGCTCAACATAACGCGCGCGCTGTTCGTCATTGCGCTGGTCAATGCAATGTGGGCAGCTGACGCCTTCATTATAGGCCGGTGATGCCAGATCGTCTTGGCTCAGCGGGAAACGGCAGGCAAAACATTGGGCATAGCTGCCCTGTTCCAGACCGTGCTTGACCGCTACGCGCTGATCGAAAACGAAACATTCGCCCTGCCATTTGCTTTCATCGACCGGCACAGTCTCGAGATATTTGAGGATGCCACCTTTGAGGTGATAAACCTCCTCGACGCCTTCCTTGCGCAGAAAACTGGTCGATTTCTCGCAGCGAATGCCGCCGGTGCAATACATAGGGACCTTCTTCTTGCCCTCCAAAAGATCATCGCGGTTATCGCGAAACCATGCTGGAAAATCGCGGAAACTGGCGGTTTTTGGGTCCACAGCGCCCTCAAACTGACCAATCGCGACCTCGTAATCATTGCGCGTGTCGATCACGATTGTATCGGGATCTTCGATCAGAGCATTCCAGTCTTGCGGAGCGACATAGCGCCCAACGCTGGCGCGCGGATCAATGTCCGGCTCACCCATGGTCACGATTTCTCGCTTCAACCGCACCTTCATCCGGTTGAACGGCATGGACGGCGCGGTGGAGAATTTCACTTCCAGATCGGCGCAACCGGGCATGGCGCGAATATAGCTGAGGACATCAGCGATGCCCTTTGTATCGCCGGCGATGGTGCAATTGATGCCTTCGCTGGCCAGCAGAATGGTGCCGCGAATGCCAGCCGCATCGCAGGCCACTTGCAGCGGGCCTTGCAGGGCAGCTGTGTTGTCAAAGCGCGTGAAATGGTACAGCGCCGCGACTTGAACAGGCGTTGTTTTGTCCATCAATCCAGCTTCATCACCCAGCCATGGGTGTCCTGGGTCGCGCCGTTTTGAATGCCGACAAGACGCTCGCGGATTTTGCTGGTGATCTGCCCCGGACCGCCAGAACCGATGGTGAATTCCATGTCCTTGCCGGTGACTTTGCCAACCGGCGTTACAACGGCGGCGGTGCCGCAGGCCATTGTTTCCAGCAGATGGCCAGAATTGGCGTCATCGCGCCACTGGTCGATCGAATACAGCTCCTCGGTGACTTCCAGACCTTCCTCGCGCAGCATCGTAATCAGGCTGTCACGTGTGATGCCGGGCAGGATGGTGCCGGTCAGTGGGGGAGTGATCACGCGCCCATCGTCAAACACGAAGAACAAATTCATGCCGCCCAGTTCTTCAATCCACTTCTTCTCCACCGCGTCCAGGAACAGCACTTGGTCGTGGCCACGATCAAAGGCTTCGCGGGTTGGGACCAGACTGGCTGCGTAATTGCCTCCCGTCTTGGCCGCACCTGTGCCACCGGGAGCCGCGCGAGTGTATTCTGACAGCCAGATGCTGACCGCTGGCGCACCGGACTTGAAATAGCTTCCGGCCGGGCTAGCGATGACAATATGCTTGTACTGCTTGGCCGGTCGAACACCCAAAAATGCTTCGGTCGCGATCATAAAGGGTCGCAAATAAAGCGCGCCGCCATCGACGGTTGGCATCCAATCGCGGTCAACCGCCACCAATTGCCGGATTGATTCGAGGAATAGCTCTTCGGGCAGTTCGGGCATTGCCATCCGGCGCGCACTGGCGTTGTAGCGCTGGGCATTGGCCTGTGGCCGGAACAGGGCAAGGCCGCCATCGGCCTGCTTATAAGCTTTCATGCCTTCGAAGATTTCCTGCGCATAGTGCAGCACACTCGCCGCCGGATCGAGCATCAATGGCTCGCGCGGGCCTATGCTGGCGGCATGCCAACCGCCTTTTGCCTCGTCATATTCCACCACGCTCATGTGATCGGAAAAGGACATGCCAAAGCCTGGGTCGGCCAGTATCTCAGCGCGTTGCGACGCGTCCATCGGGGACGGGTGAGGGATGTGCGTAAATTCCATGCAGAGCCAGATAGTGCGGTGCGCACATTGGGGCAAGCAGGAGTGTGCTGGAATGCTGCACTCGACGTGGCAGGCTTCGCAAGGGTGACCGCCCCCAAATCCGTATTTTACAAAATGAGAAGGGCAGCTTCTCACTCAAGAGAAACTGCCCTTCGCATGGTCAGCGGCCGGAAGTGCCGCTCACGAAGCCTTACTCGGCAAGGATAATGTTACCGAATATGCTCCGTAGGGATCTTCACCGACCTCGCTACTGAACCATGAGACATCGGATCACCTCC
>CALBWA010000037.1 GCA_937969505.1 uncultured Erythrobacter sp.
AGCCCAGATAGTCGAGCATACGGTGCACTTGTCCGTCGAGATCATCGAGGACGTCCTCGTGCTGAACACGCAAAACGGCACCGGGCAGAACATCGTCCCAATGTGCCATCAGTTTGACGTAGTCTGTATAATACCGGCCGACCTGCTCGAGCCCGTAGGTAAACTCCTGCCCCTCTGCAAAAAGCTGTTTGAAGCCGGAGAAGCAGCAATCCATCGGGTCGCGCCGCGCGTCTATAATCTTGGCATTGGGAAGGATCAGATGGATCAGGGCGATGTGCCGGAAATTGTTGGGCATCTTGTCGATAAAGAACGGCGCGCCCTGTCTGTGAATGCGCGTATTTTCGATGAAATCCTCGCCAAATTTGACCAATTGCTCCCCGCTCAGATCATGCAGCACCTGCGGATAAAGTGAAGTGCCTGCTTTGCGCCCGCGCAACCGGTGGGCCAGCGCAAGGATGTTGGGCAGTTCCAAAGTGCCGTCGATCTGCGAGTGGCTGGCCAGAATCTGTTCTAGCAAAGTGGAGCCTGCCCGCGGCAGCCCCAGTATGAAGATCGGATCAGGCGCCGGATGGCCTGCGCCTTGATGCTTGGCAAACAGGTCTGCGGTGCAATGCTCTTGCTGTTTCTTAAGCTCGCTGGTCATGCCATCCGCACTGTAGCGGGTCTGCGCTCTCTTGAGGTCATTGCCCTGCGTATAGAAGCGCATGCTGCCTTCGAAATCACCGCTGTCTTCCAGCGCCTTACCCAGTGCGAACGAGACATGGACCCGGTCCATGAAGGCAAGGTCGGGGCGCTCGGCCAGCGCCCGCATCTGGGCAATTTCACTGTTGCCAAAACGATAGGTTTTCAAATTGGCCAAGGCATACCATGCGTCCCCGTGGTCCGGTTTGGCAGCCAGCGCAGCACGGTAACTGGCGATCGCCTGCTCCTGCGCGCCGGTAGTTTTCAGGGCATGGCCCTTGCTTGTCAGATTGGCGGGGTCATGCGGCATTTTGTCGAGCACATTGTCGAACAGTTCTAGCCCCCGGTCAAAGTCGCCGCTTTGGATCGATTCAATCGCCAGTCGGGACTGAAACAGCGGATTGTCCGGATCGCGTGCATGCAGGGCATTGGCCTGCTCCAGCGCCTGGGCAAATTTTTGCCGACGCCGCAAGGCGTCAATGTAATCGAGCCTGAGTTGGATATCATCTGGAGCAAAAGCAACGGCGCTTTCGAGCAGAAATTCCGCGTCGTCCAGAATACCAAGCTCGATACCGATCTTGGCGAGCAGCCGCATTCCCTCGACGTCGCGAGGTTGCTGACGGAGGTAGTGACGGCAGATTTCCTCTGCTCGCAGCAAGCGCCCCTCTGCCAGATGATTGGTGACGGCGAGCAACTCGCGCGGCAGGCGTGACAATCGCTGATGCTGGGCATCGGCGGCATGCGCCTCTGCTGTTTGACCAGCCTGCGCCATGAGCTTGGCTTGCTCGCGCCAGCTTGCCTCAAGTGCCGGGTTGAATTTTGTCGCGCGGGCAAAGGCACCCAGCGCTTCGTCAATTGATCCCTTGGCCAGCGCAAGATGACCTTGCTCCTGCCACGCGCGGCCATATTCGGGCAACTCGGCATGGAGGCGCTTGAGATAGTCCTCTGCAGCTGCAAAGTCTTGCTGATAGCGGGCAGCGACTGCTGCCATGTAAAGCGCCTCACCGTCCTTCTCGTCAATCGCGAGTAGCTCTTCGACCAGACTACGCCCTTCGGCAAAATTTCCGGATTGCAGAGCCTGCTGGGCAGACTTCAGGGCATCATCACGCTCGGACATGGAGGGTCTCTACAAAGCAAAACGGTGGAGGTGAACCCGCGATTGCAGGCCCGCCTCCACCGATTGCTGCATTCTGCTTATCGATCAGTAGTCGAACGATACTCTGAAGCCGACCGTCAGCGGACGGTTGGTGGTGATCCGTGCGCGATCATTGACAAAGTTGCCGGAAATCTGCGCACGCTCGTCAAACAGGTTCTCACCGAACACCTCGAACTTCCATTGGTCACCCGATACACCGGCCGCCAGATCAACAATCGTGTAGCTGTCGAGCTGAAGCTTGTTGATTTCGATAATGTCGGTGAATTTGGAAGCGGAATAGCTGATCTGAGGCTGGATGAAGGCCCCCAGATTCTGATTCAGGTCCCATTCGTAGCGGGCCCGCAGATTGCCCTGAAAAGACGGAGCAAACGCCAGATCCTCGCCAGCGACGACATCGTCCGTCGGAGTCAGAACATCGGTGATTTCAGTGTCGAGGAACGAAAATGCCCCCGTCACCGTCAGGCCAGGAGTGGCATAAGGTGCGATGGTAAAGTCTGCTTCTACACCATAGATTTCCGCATTGGCCGCATTGTCCGAGAAGAACAGATTGGTGATGCTGGGATCAAAAATCGTGGTCTGCAAATTGGTGATGTCGACATAGAAGGCGCTACCATTGAGGCGCAACTGCCCGTCAACCAGGTCCAGTTTCCAACCCAATTCGTAATTCTCGACCTCATCGGTCTCAAGCTCGAATGGGACGGTAAAGCCTGCTCCGTTGGATGCGCCGCCGGGGCGATTGAGCAGACCCGGACGGAAACCTTCCGAATAGGTCGCATAAAACAGCAGATCTTCGGTCGGGGTCAGCGTGACCGTGCCTTTGAAAATCGTGCCGCTTGTTTCTGCCACGTCTGGAGCGCCGACAGCATTGCCCGGAGCAAACTGCGCACTGATATTCGTCCCGGCCAGTTGCGCGTCCACACCGGTTCCCGGCGCCGCACCGGCATTGGGTCCAAAGATCGCCGAGTTGAGATTGAAGAAGGAAGAGTTTGCGCTGCCTTCCAGATCAACTTCGATATCATAATATCGTGCACCAGCGGTAATGGTCAGCAAGTCGGGCACGATGTCGAAAGACGCTTCGCCAAATAAACCGATCTGTTCGTCGGTCCGGCGAATATCGTTGCGGAAGATCGTGCCATTTGGGAACGGGCCTGGATCGGTGAAGAATCCGGCAGAGGCATTGCCAGTAGCACCAGGGAGCGCATCGACATTGGTCAACGGGAAGTTCGGCAGGAAGCCGACCGTGCTGCCATCCGATCCGCGCACGAATTGCGAGCCTGGATACACAAAATCGTTGAATTCTTTCAGCTCAAGATCGCTGTAAAATCCGCCAACCGAAACACGCCAGCGATTTTCCTGAGGCGTGCTCGCCCGGAATTCCTGTGTGAAGACAGTGGTGTCCGTGTTCGAACTGACAAACAGGTTGGGTGCCTGGCAAGTCGGATCAGCGGGCGCAGCTGCGACAGAACCGGGATAAACCACTGCAGTGTCGCAGATGTAGTAAGGCAAATACTGACCGACGAACAGATAGTCGGAATAGTCCACCCGCTGTTCGGTCTCACGATCGGTGTACGCACCCGAATAGACGATATCGAGCATTCCCAGCCGGCCTTCGACGGTCCAACTGGTGTTGGAGAAATCATCCTCGATCCGGTCATCTTCGAACCGCTGGATTTCCAGATCATTCAATCCGTCCAGTTCAGGGTCGGCAAAGAAGACGCCGTCAGACTCGATGCTCTGGCGCGAATGGGCGACGGTGATTGTCCAGTCAGGCGTAATTTCCCACAACGCGGTTGCGCGAAATCCGGTGTATTGCGTGTCGTTGAAATCCTCTTCCACCAGGCCTGAATTATCGGCAGCAATCAGATTGGCACCAGAAAGGTCAGCCCCGGCCTGAAAGCCTGCGCGACCGGCGCCAACAACCGTGCCGTTTGCGCGGACAGTATCCGCAGTCCGGAAGCGAGCGCTTTCACTGATATCACGGGTTCCGGCCACATTGTCGACATAGCCACCCTGATCATCAAGATAGAACACCCCGCGCAACGCAAAAGTATCCGTGACCGGCACGTTCAGCATCACTTCGGCCTTGTAGCTTGCCTCGCCACCCTTGGTGAATGACACGCCAGCTGAACCGGACGCCTCAAAGCCTGACAGGGTTGGCTTGTTTGTGATCAGCCGAACCACGCCAGCCTGAGAGCTAGCACCGAAAAGGGTTCCCTGCGGACCAGAAAGCACTTCGATGCGTTCAAGGTCAGCTGCGTAAACATCAAGATTACGGCCAGGCTGCGCCAATGGCTGTTCGTCAAGATACAGGGCCACATTGGGCGCCAAGCCTGCAACACCTGCTGTCGTCAGGTTGGGTGTGGTGGAGGCCAAACCGCGAATATAGATCGTGCTCTGTCCAGGGCCACTGCCGCCGGCGGTCACCGTCGGCAATTGATCAAGGTAATCTTCGAAGGTGTCGATATTGAGTTCTTCCAGACCTTCAGAACCAATGGCGGAAACCGACACAGGAACATCCTGCAAGTCTTCACTCCGGCGTTGGGCGGTAACCACAATGGTTTGAACACCGCCAACCTGAGCCTCGTCAGCCTGTTGGCCGTCTTGTGCATCCTGCGCAATGGCAGGCGATGCTATGGCGATAGCCAGCGCGCTAGCTGACGCGCTGCTTACGAACTTGATCATGTAACTTGTCCCCTTGAGACATTTTTCTGGTCCGCGACACAGAACAGTCAGCGGACTTCAATAAAAACGGCTGAAATTGAAGAACCCCCGTCTTTCAATCGGCAGGTATCAAGCTGGCAATGGCTCGGCCACAGACGATCTTTAAGATTTCAGGATCGAAAAGAGATTGTTGTAAAATAACAACACAACCGTTATATATAACAGTTACATCAAGTTATGTTCTGATTATTTTGCCAAATAAAGTTTTATTCTTCATTTATTCTTGCAAATGTTCAATACTGATTGAAGTACTGTCAACTAGAGGAAAATCAATAAATTTTTACTATGCTGAAGACCAACAACTGGCCAACACCTATTCGGGCTTGAATACTTTCCCATCCCACTCTTCACACGCTGCGGCCGTTGTGGGGACGCCTTGCCGCTTGCGGATCAGGTCATAAACTATCGCCTTGATGATTGAGACGGCCATCAATGCGACCACGAAGGAAAACGGCAGAGCGCCGATAATCATAGTTACGCGGATCGCCTCAATACCGCCGAGTATGAGCATCGAGCCGACCATAAACGCCAAGGCCGCGCCCCAGAACAATATGTGATACCGCCTCGAGCCCTCATCATCGCCCGCGCCGTTAATGGTGTTGATAATCAGGATAGCGCTATCGGCTGATGTAATGAGATAAGTCATCAGCAAGACGACCACCAGGCCAGATACCAGCCAGGCCACATCGGGGCTGAGCAGGACCGCCAATGTGGCAAACAGCTGGTCGGAGATACCGGCCCCGATGATGGATCCCGCGGCCTGTCCACTCAATTCCAGATCGATTGCCGTCCCGCCGGCGATGGCCATCCAGGCAAAACACATGAGCGAAGGCACCAGGGCCACGCCGATGATATATTCCCTGATCGTGCGGCCGCGCGAGATTCGAGCGATGAACATGCCAACAAAGGGGGCAAAGGCAATCCACCAGGCCCAGTAGAACACCGACCAGTCGAGCTGCCACTGAACCAGGGCCGCGCTGGCTGCATCACCTGTATCCCTAAACAGGGTGAAGGAATTGGCTGGCAAGGTGATGACATAGTCCCAGATGCCGGTCGCCAGCAGAGTAAGGCCATAAATACCCGACCCAGCGACCAGAAACAGCGCAAGCAGGGCAAAGGAGAGCCCCATATTGAGATTGGACAGCCATTTGATCCCTCGGCCAACACCCGACAACGCACTGATCGTGGACGCACCCACCAGAACCACCAGTGCCGCAACAATCGCCGCTGTGCTGGAGGACCCTTCGTTCGTGATCAGCCAGTCGCCAAAGCCAACACGGTTAAGGCCTGCAATAAATTGCTCAACCCCCAGACCCATCGTCACAGACACACCCAGGATCGTCGCAACCACCGCAACAACATCCACCACGTGGCCCGACATGCCAGACATTCTGTGGCCGAACAGTGGGGCGAGGCTTGAGCGGATCGTCAAAGGTAAATCTCGCCTGTATGAGACATAACCGATTGCCAGACCGACCAGCGCATATGTGCACCATGCACCAAATCCCCAGTGCAGAAAGGTGTATATGAAAGCCGGGCGGACCGCCTCGGCCGATTGAGCCTCCACCGCGCCACGGATGATGTCAGGGCTGTTGGCAAAATGGGCCAGCGGCTCGCCTGTGGAATAGGTCAACATACCGATTCCGATGCCGGCACCAAACAGCATTGCGAACCAGGAAAAACGCGAAAATTCCGGCTTTTCGTCCGGTGCACCGATCCGCAACCGACCAGAAGCCGGCCACAGGGCCAATGCAATGCAGACCATCATGAGAACGGCGATCAGATAAACATACCAGCCGCTGAAATTTGAAATGATCGTCGTATTGGCGATGCCCAGGCTTTCGCTTGCGCTCACCGGAAAGAATATCGCCCACATGATGATCAATGAAACTATGATCTTGGACGGGATCGTCACTGCGCGGCTGAACCCATTGTAGAAACCTGCGTCATGGGTTTCGATAGGAAGATCGACGATGGGAGGAGCGATTTGGAAGTCGGAATCATTATCCATGAGGAAAGCTGCTGCAGCCCTTTTCGGTTGACGAACGGAACAGCTGCAAGCGCAGTGTTTTGGATCAGTTCAGTCTGGGAAATTCGCTACCCAGCATAGGTGCCTTGCGGAACAATGCAAATTTCGTTGGTCGCGAGACCAAGGGTGCAATCGGCTGAATATGCCCTGCTCATCACATATTTCTGTCAAGGATCCCAATGCGCGGACCGATCGTGAGTTCAATCCACGAAGGCCGGAACAATCTTTTCTGCCGTTACCTGCAAGGCCGTTGGTTCTCGCATGCCGGCCGTTGTCACGATAACCAGATCAAGCTCCTCAATCAGTATAATGAACTGCCCACCGCCGCCTTGCGCAGATGTCGCGAAGTACGTTTGATCGCCTACATTCAAGTCAGCACTCCACCAGAAATAGCCATACCCCTGACCAGAGACATCTTTGCCGCCTCCAAAGATGCGTTCATCACCGTTGTAGAGAATTCTGCTGGTGGCTTTGGCAATATATGCCTCCGGAATCAGCTGCTCACCGTTCCACCGGCCCTTGCTCATCGCGAGGGTGCCAAACTTGAGCATATCGCGCGAGGTGAAGCTGCTTTTCCAGCCCCCTGCCGGAAGGCCGCCCAGGCCGGTTCGCCACTCATAGCTGTTAATGCCCATCTTCCCGAGGAGCTCCGTTTTGATAAAGTTCTCCGCACCACCGGGCACGACGGCATCAATAACCTGCATGACCATCATGCTGCTGTAATTGCCGTAAGCGAACTCGTTCAGCACCTCATCGGTGATCGGATCGCTCTGCTCGAGTATGGACTGGGCCAGTCTCTGACCATCAATAAGGTCACGATACTGCTCAAACACCCCGGCCTTTTCATCCTCGATACGAATACCAGATTGCATGGTCAGGGCTTGATGCAAGGTAACTTTGTCCGCGCCTTCAACAAGGTCAGACGTATCAATGTCTTTGAAGAAGCTGATTACGGGTTTGTGCAGATCGTCCAAGGACAGATAACCCAGCTGGATCGCGCGGCCGAGCGCCAAGCTGGTGTAGGTTTTCGTCGCCGAAGCTTGAGGGTGACCAAGGTTTATCCGGCCACTTTGATAGTAAGACTCAAAAATGAGCTTACCCTTGTGGGAAATCAACAAACTATCGACTGCACCGTGCTGGCCGCGGGACAATTCCTCTGCCAGACCCAAAATCATCTGCCGGTCGCCGCCGTCAACGCCCAATTCACCGACCGCAACACCGTCGCCTCTCTCCTCGGGTGCAATATCGAAAAAGCCCGTGTTGAGTGGCGGCACTTCTCGGATGTCCAACACATCGCTGCCTTCCTCAATTGGCCACGCCGATGAAACATAATCAACGTTGGGATCGCCCCAGTGCTTGGTTTCCTGCACAGCTTCTTGTGCTGCGGCAGGCAGCGATGCAACGACGCCGATAGGCGCAAGTCCAGTCAGCAGGGCGATATGATAGAGGTTGCGCGTCATAGTCTGTCCTTTGAGTGGCATCAGATCCGGCATTGATCTCCTGGGCCTGAGTCTGAAGGGATTATCGGTTCAAGTTTGCGATCTGCTCTTTGAGTTCATCGGGATCTTCGCCCGATATCCCGAAGTGCATCTTCATAACGACGCCCTGTAGCGATCGGGGCTGTGGCTCGGCCTTCCATTGCACAAGCGCGTTTGCGGCTTCAGCTTCGAAACAGCGATTGGTTGAATCGAGAATTCGTGGATTATGGACGGTCCCGTTTCGCCGCACGTCATGCCGTAAAATCACTGTGCCCAGCCGCACTTTGTAGCCGGGCACACGTTGGCCATTGACCGTGATAAAAGCCTTCTCGAGCATAAATTGTCCGATTCCCAAATCCGGGCAACGGGTGGGTAAGACGGGCGAGGTCTGCGTGACGTAATCAACAATTGCCGATCGCCGATCGCCAATTCCGGTTTCCGCCGAAGTCGCCGCACTGGCGAGACCCAGAATCCCGGCGCTAACAAATGCACACAGTAGCGGGGGTCGCCAGTTGCGCCCAAGCCTTGGTGGGCGATTTGCGACGATCTGTGTAAGCCGCAGTTTGACATCTCGGTGGTGCGGATTGCCAAGCCGGGCTGTCGGGCATGGCAAGGAGAGTTCATCACCGCATGCTGGCCGATGACCGTCCAGCAGAAGCCTGGCGTAATCCTTTCGTTCGGGTTCTGAAAGCAATCGAATGGCGGCCTGGTCCGCGCGCAATTCAATGGCCAAACGCCATTGTTTTATCAGGTAACCGATCCCGGGGTTTCTGAGCAGTGCGTCATGCAAAAGCAGCAGCAGCAAGGTCAATTCGCCATCATTGTGCTGCAGATGAGCGCGTTCGTGCCGGATCAATGCGGGTACCGGCTGTATCCCGTCGGGAATGACAATCGCTCTCTTGGGCCATGACAATGTCAGTGGCGGGAGCGTTTCTGTCGTCGAATAAACGCCGGCCTGTGTTGTTGGCTGCAACGGTAAACGCTGCAATTGCAGCCACTGCCACACAGTGCGTAACATCAGGATACCAGCGCCACCAAGGTAGATCGTGAGGAGACTCGGCAACCAGACAGCTGTCTGCGATCCCATTTCGGGTCGCAAAGCCTCAACTTCAAAGACCTGCATGTTCGGCAAGGTGATGTATTCGCCGAATGGAATGAGGTAAATTAGTCCGGGCACAAGACTTGCCCAGATGAGCATTCCCCAGACACCTGGACCGGGAAAACGCGAGCCGAATGCACCATCATTATCGCGCTGGAGATACCAAGCGCCGCCAGCAATGATGAGGCTCCAAAAATGGACGAGGCCCAATGCCTCAATCATCACGATTGCTTCCGTTGAGCAGATCGTCGAGCTCCAACCATTCTTCTTCCGTCAGCACTTTGCTGTCATGAAAAGCTGCCGTCGGAAGTGGCCCCTTCATTTCCAGAACCGTCCCGAAAAATTCACGCATTACGCCCGACAAGGTTCGCGCCTTGCTGTCGACCGGTTCATAAATGCGTACGCCGTGCTTCGTGCAGATTTCGAGAAGCGATTTTTCGACCATGCGCGATAAGGTCGTTCGCGTTGTCGAAAACGACCAACCCAATTCAGGGCCCACTTTTTCCTGAATCTCGCGGGCAGACAATGGCGCCTCGGCCCACAGGACCTTCAGAATCGACAGTTCGGATTTGCTTGGTTGTGACATAAATAGACGCATATGTTACACTTGTAACACATGTCAACCCGCTGTCCGGTTCGCCCCATTCAACGGCACCCCCATGCTTTTGTATATAGAGCGCAAAATGGCTTTGTATCAGCGCCATCACCAAGCGTCTTCCGGCGGCAGCTTGAAACCGTTGAGGTGGCTATCTGGTCATGGCGTGAAAACAGGGCAGTCTTGCGAATATCAACTCAGTTCACAACAGATCCCGTCAAAGTCACGATGCTGTTTCCGGAAGTATCCAGGACTGGATGGCGGAGACGGTGGGATTCGAACCCACGATACGGGGTTACCGTATACACACTTTCCAGGCGTGCGCCTTCGACCACTCGGCCACGTCTCCGCATTTCCATCCGCGCTACCGCTCCGCTGCTTGAGCGGGTTGGTCCGATATCGCGAAGCGCGCCTCTAGCTTCCCTGCCATTGCAGCGCAAGCCGCATGATGGCACGAAATGTATATGTACAAGACAATCCTTTCCCTGAGCGCAATCGCCCTTATGGCCTCGCAACCTGCCGCAATGGCTCAAGAGGCACCAACCGATGCCCCATCGCCCGGTCAAATCGTCGCCACAGCTGAGCCCAGCGAGTGGGTGGCGATCCCGGCGGAGGATTTGCTGGTGATGACGCTCGCGCCCGACCGTGAAGGCAATCCGCGCAAGGTGGTGATCCAGTTGATGCCCGCGCCATTCTCGCAAGGTTGGGTGCAGAACATCCGCACGCTCGCCCGCGCCGAGTGGTATGACGGTATCAGCGTCAATCGCGTCCAGGACAATTATGTCGTCCAATGGGGTGACCCCAATTACGACAATCCCGAAGCAGAAGGCGCGGCCAAGCCGCTACCGGATGGGCTGAACGTGATGGAGGAAGATGATTACTCGCAGCCGTCATTAAAGGTACTGCAAAAAATACTTGGCGAGATCTCGGAAGATGAAATTTCGACGGTTGCTGAAGGCGCTTATAACGATAGCGGTGAGGCAGTTAACAGCGAACTAGTCCAAATGTTGTTGACCGACCCTTATGCGGTCCGCACTTCGTTTTTCGAGGGATTCTCATTCGCTTTTGATAGTACCGACTTGAGTGCAGATATTTGGCCCGTCCATTGCTATGGTATGGTTGGCGTCGGACGCAACTATTCACCGGACACTGGCTCTGGCGCAGAGCTTTACACGGTGATCGGCCATGCGCCGCGGCATCTGGACCGTAATATCGCTCTCGTCGGGCGGATCATCGAAGGTATGGAGCATCTCTCGTCGCTGCCACGCGGCAAGGGCGAGTTAGGCTTCTACACTGAAGATGAGGCCCACAAACGCACTCTCATTCTGTCGGTTCGTGTAGCCAGTGATTTGGAGGATTCTGAGCAACCTGCCTTCGAGTATCTCTCGACTGAAACCGAAACCTTCACCAAGTACGCTGAAGCACGCGCCAACCGCCGCGATCCGTTCTTTATCTATCCCGCAGGCGGCGCAGATATCTGCAACATTCCCGTCCCGATCCGGCGCGTAGCGGACGATGACTGACACCTTAAACGCGACTCTGCACCTGCAACGCTGGCAGGGGGATCGCGGAACCTACCACTTGGTCAATATCGACGGTGAGCAGGCAGAACACATTACCACGCACGCCGCGCTTCACCGGATGGAATATGGCAAGCAGCGCGGCTTTGGCTCGGTCAAGGTGATAGCGCGGATCGGCGGTACGGAGTGGAAAAGCTCGGTTTTTCCCCAGCGCTCAAGCAGCGAAGCGGTAGCGCTGAAACCAACGCGCTCAAGCAGCGAAGCGGTAGCGCTGAAATCAACGCGCTCAAGCAGCGAAGCGGTAGCGCTGAAATCAACGCGCTCAAGCAGCGAAGCGATAGCGCATCAAAAACAATGGACACTGCTGATCAGCAAGAAGGTGATGCGAGCCGAGGATTTGGCGGCGGGTGATCCGGTAGAGCTGGAGCTGGAATTGCTCTAAACCCGTTGCATCAGCTCGATCCGGTTGCCGAAGGGATCAGCGGTGAAAAATCGCGAGTAACCCTTAACCGGCTTGTCATCTATCGTTTCGCAACCGGCCGCATGCAAGGTTTCGCGCAGGCCTTCCAGATCATCGACCAGAAATGCCGGATGCGCTTTTTTTGCAGGGGTAAAGTCAGGGTCGACCCCAATATGGAGCGAGACCGGGCCAGCAACCATCCAACATCCGTCGGGCGAAAGATTAGTGGGCTTGGGGACCTCTGACATACCCAGTATTCCGCAGAAGAAGCCGCGGGCGGTGTCTTCACCGCCTTCGGGGATCGCCAATTGCACGTGATCGATCCCGACTATCGCCATTACGCACGCTCCGCCTGAGCCACTGCATCGCTTGCCCGAAGGGCGCTGAGGATGCGAGTGAGGTGCGCCAGATCCTGCACCTCTGCATCGATATCGTAACTGGCAAACGGCGCGTCATTCTGCACCTGCTCCAGCGATTTCACATTGGCCACATTCTGGGCGAATATCCCCGCCATTTCGGCAAGCGTTCCAGGTCGATCATAAATCGTCACGCGCATCCGGCCAAGCGCACCTTGCGATTTCTTGCCCCAGCTGAGGTCAAGCCAGTCTGAATCAATCCCACTGGCAAGCTCAAGGCAGTCAATTGCGTGCACTTGCACGCCGTCACCCTTCTTTCGCAGGCCGACGATCCTGTCGCCCGGCACAGGATGGCAGCAATCGGCCAGAGTGAAGCCCACTCCGGCGGTCAGGCCGCGAATGGAAATGGCATGATCGCGCTTGGACCAATCGTGATCGTCATCAATGTCAGCAGTGCAGCCGGGAACCAGCGCTTCCATCACCTCACGATCGCTCAGCTTGGCAGCACCAATGGCAAACATCAGGTCCTGATCTTCTTCCATTTCGAGCCGTTTTACAGCTTCCCGGATGGCTTTCTTGCCGATCCGCGCAGGCACTTTGCTGGCGATTTCATCGAACAGTTTGCGGCCAATCTCGGCCACTTCAGCGCGCTGTTTCAAGCGCACCGCCCGGCGGATGGCAGCACGCGCCTTGCCGGTCACGACAAAGCTCAACCAGTTCAGCTGAGGCTCTGCATTCTTACCCTTGATGATTTCGACCACATCGCCGTTTTCAAGCGGCGTGCGAAGCGGCATATGCCGCCCGTTGATCTTCGCGCCGACAGTCTGTGCTCCCAGATCCGTGTGGACGGCAAAGGCAAAGTCGACCGGCGTGGAGCCCTTGGGCAATTGGAACAGGGCACCTTTGGGGGTGAAGGCGAAAATCCGGTCCTGATAAATTGCCAGTCTGGTATGTTCGAGCAACTCCTCGGCATCATGGCTAGCATCGACAATTTCGATCAGATCGCGAAGCCAGGCTACCTGACCATCGGGCCGGTCACCCTGTTTGTAGGCCCAATGAGCCGCCAGCCCGAATTCGTTGCGCTGGTGCATTTCCCGCGTGCGGATCTGTACTTCGACCCGCATCGAATTTTCATACATCAGCGATGTGTGCAGACTGCGGTAGCCATTGGTCTTGGGTGTCGAGATGTAATCCTTGAACCGGCCGGGCAGAAATTGCCAAGTGGTGTGCAGGACACCCATCGCGCGATAGCAGTCTGCATCGCTCTCGCACACGACGCGAAACGCCATGATGTCCGTCACCTGCTCGAAACTGACGTGCCGCTCCGCCATTTTTTTCCAGATGGAATAGGGGTGTTTCTCGCGGCCCGACACCTCGACAGTAAGGCCTGCCTCAGCCAAGGCCTGCTTGATCGCCAACGCAATCGCGTCAACCTGGCCACCATCCTGATTGCGCAGTGTGGCCAGCCGGTCAGTGATGGTGGCAAAAGCTTCAGGTTCGAGCTGCTCGAATGCCAGAGCCTGCATCTCGCGCATGTATTCATACATACCCACCCGCTCTGCCAGCGGCGCGTAGATATCCATGGTTTCGCGTGCAATGCGCTGCCGTTTTTCCGGCTTCTTGATGAAGTGCAGCGTGCGCATATTGTGCAACCGGTCAGCCAGCTTGACCAGCAACACACGAATATCCTCCGACATGGCGAGCAAAAACTTGCGCAGATTTTCCGCTGCCCGCTCGTCCTCGGGCATCGCCTCAATCTTGGACAATTTCGTCACGCCATCGACCAGTTGGGCAACCTCTGGACCGAAATTCGCCTCGATATCCTCAATTGTCGCCAGAGTATCCTCGACCGTGTCGTGCAGCAGCGCAGTCATGATCGTTTCCTGATCGAGCTGCAGATCGGTCATAAGGCCTGCGACTTCCACCGGATGGCTGAAATAGGGATCACCGCTGGCCCGCGTCTGTGTTCCATGTTTCTGGACGGTGTAGACATAGGCGCGGTTAAGCGCCGCCTCGTCAGCGTTGGGGTCGTAACCCAGGACCCGTTCGACTAGTTCATACTGGCGCAGCATTATGCCGTTAGATGTGCGGTGCAACGGCAATTATTGCAATGCAAAATGCGTCGAGGTCAGCTCCATTTCGCCTCTGGTGGCAAGCTCATCAGGATCGCATCGATATTGCCACCGGTTTTCAGGCCGAACAAGGTGCCCCGGTCATAGACCAGATTGAACTCGGCATAGCGCCCGCGCCATTCCAACTGCTGTTGCTTGTCCTGCGATGAAAAATCGGTCTCCATCCGCTTGCGGACAAGCTTGGGAAAAATGTCGAGGAAAGCCTTGCCGACATCCTGCGTGAAGGCAAAATTGCGTTCAAATCCCGCCTCGTCCTCGCATTCCAGGTGATCGTAAAATATCCCGCCCACGCCGCGATGCACCCCGCGATGGGGAATATAGAAATACTCGTCCGCCCATTTCTTGAACCGCTCGTAATAGGTCGGATTATGCGCCGCACATGCCGCCCGGAATGCAGCATGAAACGCTTCGGTATCCTCTTCATACGGGAGCGGAGGATTGAGATCCGCCCCGCCGCCGAACCAGGCCGCCTGGGTGGTCAGAAACCGGCAATTCATGTGCACAGCGGGAACATGCGGGTTCGCCATATGCGCCACCAGCGAAATGCCGGTAGCAGTGAACCCGGGATTGTCGGCATCCGCACCGTTGACTTGCCCGGCGAATTCCGGCGAGAAACTGCCTCGCACGGTCGAGACATTGACACCGACTTTCTCAAACACCTCGCCCTTCATCAGACCTTGAACACCGCCGCCGGGATCATCATTGCCCGCTTCTTCACGCGTCCACGGTGTATAGGCAAAACTGGCGTTCGAACCCGCCTCACGCTCGATCGCCTCGAACTCTGCGCAAATCTGGTCGCGCAATGTTTCGAACCAGGTTCGGGCGGTGTTTGTGTAAGCTGTCCAATCGGTCATGACCGCCTCTTGCCAAAGCATGCGAGGCGGGGCAAGTAGAGCCGATGGTTCCCGTTTCGTTCGCCAATCAGGAAATGTTGCTGACCGACTCGCGCGCGCTTTACTGGCCTGCCGAGCGGACTTTGCTCGTCGCCGACATGCATCTGGAAAAAGGCAGCTTTTTTGCTCGAACCGGCCAGATGCTGCCTCCTTATGACAGCCGTGAAACGCTGGAGCGCATCGCCAGCACGATCAAGCAGACCGGCGCACGACGGGTCATCACTTTAGGTGACAATTTCCACGATGACGATGGCACGCACCGGCTCGATCCGTTTGCCGCTGGCATGCTGGAGGCGCTGATCCGGTCTATCGACTGGGTCTGGATCAGCGGCAATCATGACGAAAACATGCATCGCAGTTTCGGTGCATATCTGACGCAGGAAATGGTGCTCAACGGAATTGTCCTGCGGCACGAGGCTGAACATGGCGAAAGTCGGCCGGAATTGTCCGGCCATTACCACCCCAAGATGCGTTTGACCGTGCGCGATCGCCGCATCGCGCGGCCTTGTGCAGTCGTGGGCCGTTCACAAGACGGCGGTGACCGAATGATCCTGCCCGCTTTCGGCGCCTTTACTGGCGGAATGGATGCCGGCGACCCGGCCATTTTGAAGGCGCTAAGCCCGGCGGACAGGATAGACGCGGTGTTGCCAGCAAAAGGCAAGTTGGTGCAATTTCCGCTGTTTCGAGAGGCTGCATAAGACTCTCCTAGCGTTTTGCCGCGATCGTCCCTACATAGCGGCGAGAAACCAAGGCTACAAAAGGAGAAAGCCCCATAGCCCGTCCACCCCGGCGTTCAATGGCCCCGCCTACCAAGAGCGGCCCACGCTACGACAACTTCATCCAATCCGAAAAAGTGCGCGTTATCGATCACGAAGGTGAAAACCTTGGTGTGATGTATACGCGCGAAGCCATGGAGCAGGCCAACGACGTGGGCCTCAATCTGGTCGAGGTCTCGCCCAATGCAGACCCACCCGTCGCCAAGTTCCTGGATGTTGGCAAATATCGCTATGAGGCTCAGAAGAAGGCCAATGCTGCGCGTAAAACGCAGAAAACCCAGGACATCAAAGAAGTCAAAATGCGTCCCAATATCGACACGCATGATTATGACGTGAAGATGCGCAACGTGAACAAGTTCATCGAAAATGGTGACAAGGTGAAAGTCACCCTGCGGTTCCGCGGACGGGAAATGGCGCACCAGAACCTGGGTATGGACTTGCTCCGCCGGGTTCAGACCGATGTCGAGGAAATCGCCAAGGTCGAGGCTTATCCCCGGCTCGAAGGGCGTCAAATGCTGATGGTCTTGTCACCGAAATAGACGGTTCTGATCTGCTTGAAGCAATGAAAAGATAAGAGGGGCGCGCTGCAGAGTGTGCCCCTTTGTCGTACAGGACGGTCCGCGGCGGATTGTATTCGATGAGCGGTCAATTATTGCCGACTGAAATCATTGAGAATTCAACATCACAGCCTTAACTGTATATAGCCCACAGCCTGGCTAAACATTGTTGAATTTGCGGCCTGGCAAGCAAAACTGGTCAACCTGGAGCGCCCAAAAGCATGCAAAGATTTTTCCGCAGCACAGCGATCGCCGGTGCGCTTATTCTGGCGGCGCCTCCCGCATTGGCTCAAGAAGCGCCGGTTCCTGCTATGTCAGCGCCAGACGTGTACCCCGATTTTGACGCTTTTGCGCCAGCGGCCAACCCCTCTCCCAATCGGATCGACTATTCGATCTGGGACGAGGCTATGAGCTACCTGGTTTTCCGCATGGGCAAATCTTTGCGCCAAACGCCCGGACGCCCCGACCCCGGCATCGGCACTCGGCGCATGTTCGGGCACGATTCGAGATATCGCCTGGAAGGCAATCGGATCATGTTCTCCTTCCTCGACGCCGAAGTGATCGAGACTTTCACAGAGTACCGTGAGGATTTGGAGAATGTTGGCACAGAACTGGATATCGCAACGCTATCCCGCAACGAACAACTCGCCTATTGGATGAACCTCCACAATGTCGCCATTGTCGAACAAATTGCCAAAGCATGGCCCAAGCGTCGTCCGATGGACATCGAAGTGGGCGGCGTTCCGATGGACCAGGCCAAGTTCATTACGGTCAAAGGTGTCGCGATGAGCCCCAAGGACATCCGCACCCAGATCGTCTATCAGCATTGGAAAAATCCGAAGGTCATTTACGGCTTCTGGCGCGGAGACATTGGAGGGCCGTCAATTCAGGCAGAGGCCTTTAACGCTGAGAACGTTGGTAGACTGCTCGACAAATCTGCGAATGAATTTGTCAATTCGCTGCGCGGAACACAAAAGCGCGACGACAGATTGCAGGTTTCGCAGATCTACGTTGAAGCTGGTCCGTATTATTTCGCGGACTGGCCAGCAGACATTCGCGCTCACATTGCTGCCTATGCCGAAGACGATGTACAGGAGCTGCTGCAAAAGACAGGGCCCGTCGAAGCGAGCGTTTATGAAGCAGACATCGCCGATCTGGCAGGAGGCCGACGCGAACCGGTTTACTCCAACATAACTTCCGGCGGACGCGCAGTCAGTTTCCGCGTTCCGCAAGGCATGGCTCGATTGCTATCGGAACACAGCACGAAAGTGCAACGCGCCATCCGCGCTGGGAGGACCGGCACCGTAACCTTTGAGAACATCACCCTGCCTGGTGAGACGGGTGAGGCTGCCACCAACGAAGTGGAATAGCGCGATACCCCGGCACAAGCTGACTCGGCTCCGCATGCATTGCAGCGCATGATCCGGTGGGCAAAGCTGCGCTTGCTCTACGCATCCGCACGCAAATGGTGTTAGTTCCTTCTCTGTGATGGGAGGAACCAAGTGATGTCAGCGCAAATGATCGGCAGGATATTGGGCCCGGCGTTGTTTGCTGTCACTGCAATCACGGCGCCGCCCGGTGAAATGCCAGCCGAGGCGTGGCTGGTTGCCGGGCTGGTGGTGTGGATGGCTGTGTGGTGGATGACTGAAGCTGTCCCGCTCACGGTCACAGCTCTGCTTCCATTCGTGATCCTGCCATTTTCCGGCGTATCCGACGCGCGCGTTACGGCCAGCACGTATTATTCGCCAATCCTCTTCCTGCTTTTGGGTGGCGCCTTCATTGCTCTGGCGATCGAGCGGACCGGACTGCACCGACGTCTCAGCCTCGCTATCTTGAAGGCTATCGGGAAAAATGGCGGCCAGACCCAATTGCTGCTTGCTTTCATGATTTCGGCGGCGTTGCTGTCGATGCTGATCTCCAACACATCCACCGCCTTGATCATGATGCCGATGGCCCTTGCGGTATTGGTCGGCGGAGGCGCATTGGACGATGATCAGGAAGGTTTGTCCGGAGCCTTGCCCATGGGTATCGCCTTTGCCGCCAGCATAGGCGGTTTGGGCACGCTGATCGGATCGCCCACCAATGCCATTGCAGTGGGCTTGCTCGATACGATGATCGGCGTCGAATTCAGCTTTGCCCAGTGGACCCTATACGGCCTACCCATCGTCATTATCGGCGTACCGGTTGCAGCCTTGATTATCGCCAAGTTTCAGCGTGTCTCCGATCATCCTTTCGATGTTGAGGCAGCGCGGGCCTCGATCGCATCTCAAGACCGGTGGAGCATCCCGGAAAGACGGCTCGTCCCCTTGGTCGCATTGACGTTTCTGGCCTGGATGACCCGCCCGATCGTCACCCCCTATATGCCAGAGGGATCCTGGACTGACGGCACGATTGCGATCATCGCCGGCTTTGCCCTGTTCCTGCTGCCCGATGGAACCGGGCGCGCACTGCTGAACTGGAAAGAAGCGGACCGGGCACCTTGGGGCGTCATCATGATGTTTGGGGGCGGACTGGCTCTGGCTGCAGCGATGCAAAGCTCGGGTCTGGCGCAATGGCTGGGCAATGAACTTTTGTTGCTTGAAAACCTGCCTCTGATCGTGGTTGCGCTGGCAATTGTGGCGATGATCATCGTCATCACGGAATTTGCGAGCAATGTCGCCACGGCCAGCGGGATCATTCCCGTGGTCGCCGCACTGGTGGTCTCACTCGGCGCTGACCCCATTCTGCTGGCCATGCCCGCCGCATTGGCGGCCAGTTGGGGCTTCATGCTGCCGGCGGGGACCGGCCCGAATGCGATCGCATGGAGCACTGGCCGCATCCGCATCGAGCGCATGGTTGGCGCTGGCTTTGTGCTCGATATCATCGGAATTGGGTTGATCGTGGGCATGGTCTGGGCCGTGGCTGCAGTTACCGGCAACTGACGGATTTTATTGCTTCCGCAATCATCGCCCCTTGAAGCCCGAGGTCTTTGCCGATAATTACAATTGAAACCATTTTTCTGGTGCGGAGATGCGGTCCTGCGGAGGTTAGGACACGGGTGCCGCACTGATACCAATCAGCGCCTGCCTTCCTGGGCGCACCGATTGACAAGGATGCACCTCCATGACGGATGCCACTGACGCCGTTGAAACGCCCACCCCGCGCCGCAACCCCAAGCCCAAGGTCAAGACGATTGGCGGGCGCGAGATGAAACCCAGCACGCTGATGATGGGCCATGGCTATGACCCGGCCTTGTCCGAGGGGTCACTGAAGGCGCCGATCTTCCTCACCAGCACCTTTGCCTTTGAAAACTCAGCCGCAGGCAAGCGCCATTTCGAGGGGATCACCGGCAAACGGCCCGGCGGCGCGGAAGGCCTCGTTTATTCTCGCTTCAATGGTCCCAACCAGGAAATTCTCGAAGATCGTCTTTCGGTCTGGGACGGCGCAGAAGATGCGCTGAGCTTTTCCAGCGGAATGACCGCCATCACGGTAATGATGCTGGCATATTGCAACGCTGGCGATGTCATCGTCCATTCCGGCCCGCTTTACGCAGCGTCCGAGGGCTTCGTCGCCAAGGTTATGAGCAAGTTCAACGTAACCTACGTTGATTTTCCCGCAGGTGCCACTCGCGAGGAATTGGATGCAGTGCTGGAAAAGGCCAAGGCGCAAGCCGATGCCCAGGGCGGCAAGGTGGCGATGGTCTATCTGGAAAGCCCGGCCAATCCGACCAACGCTCTGGTCGATGTCGAGGCGGTCAAGGCTTCGCGCGATGCGGTGCTTGATGCTGCCACCACGCCCATCGCAATCGACAACACATTTCTCGGTCCGCTGTGGTCCCGCCCGCTGGACCATGGCGCAGACATCGTGGTCTATTCGCTGACCAAATATGTCGGTGGCCATTCCGATCTGGTTGCAGGCAGCATTGCTGGCGCGAAAAAGTGGATGGACCCAGTCCGTGCCCTGCGCAACACGATGGGCGGCATATGCGACCCGAACACCGCGTGGATGCTGCTGCGTTCACTGGAAACGGTCGAGCTGCGGATGCAACGCGCTGGCGAGAATGCGGCCAAGGTCTGCGCCTTCCTGAGGGATCATCCCAAGGTTGAGGGGCTGGGCTATCTCGGCTTCATCGACGATCCGCGCCAGCAGGACATTTATGACCGGCATTGTTCTGGAGCAGGTTCGACCTTCTCGCTGTTCATCAAGGGCGGCGAGGCAGAGGCGTTTCGCTTCCTCGACAGTATGAAAATAGCCAAACTGGCGGTCAGTCTGGGTGGCACGGAAACGCTCGCCAGCCTGCCCGCGGCCATGACCCATCTGTCAGTGCCCGATGAACGCAAGGCGCAATTGGGCATCACCGACAATCTGGTTCGCATTTCCATCGGCATCGAAGATGCAGACGATCTGATCGCTGATTTCGAACAGGCGCTGGCGCAAGTCTGATCCTGAGCCTAACATCAGCCCCGGAAGACAAGTTTTAGGGGATGGATGATGGCGTCACGCAAACCAGTGTGTCTGGTGATCGGCGCAGGGGCTGGCATTGGCGGGCACACCGCCATCCGCTTTGCGGCGGGCGGATACCATGCTGTGCTGGCCCGCCGATCTGACGAAGATTCGCTGGCCCGGCTGATAAACCGGATCGAAGGCGATGGCGGCACCGCCACAGGAACTTTGCTGAATGCGGCAGACGATGGCGCGATTGAAGAGCTGGTGGCGCAGGTTGAACACGACATCGGCCCGATCGAATGCGCGCTTTACAATCTGGGCGCTCAAATCGGCAATCGCAAGCTGCACGATACACCGCACAAGACCTTTGAACTGGGCTGGCGGCTGGGCTGCTTTGGCGTTTACCGCCTGGCCCATGCGATGTTCCCGGCCATGGTGGAGCGCGCCAAGAGCGGGCGGCACAGCACGCTGCTCGTGACATCAGCCACCTCGGCCATGCGCGGCAATGCGGGGCAGCACAGTCACGCCGCAGCAATGGGCGGGCGGCGAATGCTGTGCCAGACGCTCAATGCAGAGTTCGGGCCGCAGGGGATCCATGTTGCGCATATCGTGGTCGATGGCGCGGTGGACGCGCCTGATACGCTGGGCAAATTGCTGGGCGACAAATACGAGGCTTTCAAGGCAGCGAAGGGCGAAGAAGGCGTAATCGATCCGGCCGAGCTGGCCGAAACCTATTGGCATCTGGCCCAGCAACCGCGCAATTGCTGGACGCATGAGATTGATGTGCGGCCATGGAGCGATGTGGCCTGGTGGAACGACAATCCCAATCCACAAATTGACGGCAAGGGCAAAAGCTTTGCCGGGCCCAAGAGCTGAAGCCCGAAAACCGTCAACGGCGCTCAAATTCAAAATTGACACATTTGACAGCGCGTTTTGGCGCGAATTGGCATTTATCTGCTGTTTGTCAGAGGTTTACACTTCAATTTCAAAGTTGACACTTTTCCAAACAGGAATTGGCGTAACCAGACCTGCTGTTGGTGCTTTCCAGGGAGTTTCTGACGGTGTGAAAGAGCAGCACACCTCCTATCGCACCCATCCGATGTAGGAAAATCTGCTGGTAACATCGCGGTACAGGCGCATTAAAGCTATTGTGAGGCGCGTTGCGCCGCGGCGGACATCGGACCGTCTTGTTAGCACCTCAGCGCGAAGAAAGCCGACTGTCCGCTTTCGACCCAATTTCGGACATTAGCCTTTTCTGGCTGTGACGACCAGTAATTCGGAAGTTGACGATGTTAGCGTGAGCTAATCGCCATCGTCGCAGGCCCTTCGCCAGTACGAAGCACGTAAGGCTTTCGAGAGAGGTTCATCCCTTCGACCCCATAGACATCTATGTGATGTGCAGCATTCGATTGGACGAACAGCATAATTCCGTCCGGACTAAACTCGATCCCCTGCGGAACGAAGGTCATCGGCACATAGGACAATACACGGATCGGCGAAGCGGTCATATCGATGACAGCAAGGTGTCCCACAAGAGGGCCATCAATGCACGTTACCACGGCAAATCTACCGCTGGGATGAAATGCGACGCTTTCCAATCCTTGAGCGACGTTGGGGATTGAATCCGTGACGAGCGGCACATCGAGGGTCATATCTATGCTAAGCACAGCATCAAGCGGTGGCTTGTTCGATATACCCAAGCCGTTCAAAACGAGTACGCGTGTTCCGTCAGGACTGAAACGTGGCGCAAAAGGCTGATCGATTTCGCCTGCTTCAGGTTCACTTTCAATTTTCGATATGTGCGTAACTGTGTTCCCCACTAGCGAGAAAAGATGAAGTTCCACCTCCGTCGAGAAGTCCAATTCGTTTGCCACGGTGGCCACGATTGAGTTGCCGTCTGGACCAATTGCAAATGATGTCAGATATCCTGAGATCGGCGCACTTTCCGAGACAAGCTGGGGCTGGTTCTGCACCATTTGAAAGAGATGAAACCGGTGATCGCTAATCACAATTACGCGTTCATCATCCGGGTGCGCCATCGCCTGCCAAGGATGCTTGGGTAATGGGAAGGTCTTTACTACATTCAATCTGGGATCATCCAAATCAACTACTGTAACTTGGCTAGGAGTCCCTCCCGCTTCGTCTGTGTATCCAAAGTCATGACTCGGAATGAAGGCGTATCGTCCGCCTGAAATAAGAGCGGCTATTGGTGAACCGCTATAACTATTTGGAACCGTGCCAGACACAGTTCGAGTTACTGGCGGGGAGTCGGCGGAGAGGTCAATCACCGTAACTGAGTCAGGTAAATCGCTTCTAGGCAATCCGAGAAACTTGAGCGCGTCTCCGTCATTTGCGCTGACTATCCGGATAGGCGACGGAGTAGTGATGAAAGGCAAATCTTGGTTCGGATCATCGACCTTCTCAGAACAACCCGAGCTCAACGCCGCACTGATCGATAAGACGGCGATTTGTAGGAGACGTCTGCTAGCTTTGGCCGGATTGCGATTTCTGCTCAAAGACATTGTCTATCCCTCCACGCCTCTTGTGGTGGCATCGCTAGTCGGAACATAAAGATGCTTCAAGCGAATGTCCGCTTTCCAACCCAATTGCGGACACTACAGCAAGCCAATTCGATGGCTGTTTCAGACCGATCAGTTGATTGTCGCATCATCGCGGCCTCGCGGTTCAGCGTCGCAGTAAACCCGTGATGCCTATCCGCGCCACTCGCGCCGTTCTTCGCCAGCCTTCAGCACTTCATAGGCCAATTGCAGTTTCTGAAATTCGGCGGCTGCCTCAGCATCGTCAGGTTTCACGTCGGGATGCACTTCCTTGGCTTTTTCGCGCCACGCTTTCTTGATGGTCGCAAAATCAGCATCGGATTCCAGTTCAAGCACATCCAGCGCGCGCATTTCATCTGCGCTGCGGGTGCCGTCGCCCGAGCCCATCCAGCCGTAATGCGATGCCTCGGTATAGCCTGAGCTTTCCTGCCGCTCGGCCTTGGCGCGTTCTTCCTTCTGCTCCTTGTCCAGACCTTCGAAATAATCCCAGCCCTTGTTGTATTCGGCGGCGTGCTTCTGGCAAAAATACCAACGGTCCGGGCTGTTGGGTGATTTCGGTGCCGGGCACAGACCCGCCTCGCCGCAACCATGCCGGTCGCATTCGCGCTGAGCCACTGCCTCGCGCGACGAATCATACGAACGCCACCGCGGAAAGCCCCAATCGTTGGATCGCCCGGCTTTAGCCATCAAGGCTGCTCAATGTCGCTGGTCTGGTCATATTGAGCGCCTGTCTAGAGAGGGTTGCGCATAATGAAAAGATGCGGGAACCAGTTTCAATTAGAAATGTTGCATTGCGAAAGAAGCTTTTACTTTTGCGAAGTCTTTGCAGCCTAAGGACCACCCGATGAGCAAACAACTGACCCTCGCCAGCGGACTTGCCATTGCGGCAATGGCAGCCCTTGCCTTTGTAAGCACTGCCCAGCCTATAAGTGGCGGTGATGCCGATCATGCTGGGACAATACAGGCCAAGCTGCCCCAGATTGATGAGGACGCGCTTGGCCTGCTTATGCCGTGGTACGCAGCGCGCTAATTGATCACCACGCTGACGGCGCGGCGGTTCTGCGCCCAGGCCGCAGCGTTTGACGCCAAAGCAATCGGGCGTTCCTTGCCAAAGCTGACCGTGCGAATGCGCGATGTCGCGACGCCCAGGCTGACCAGATAATTTTTCGCGGCATTGGCCCGTCGCTCGCCCAGGGCAAGGTTGTATTCGCGCGTGCCGCGTTCGTCGGTATGACCTTCGATGGTGATCGAAATTGACGGATAGGTGGCCAGATATTGCGCCTGTGTCTGCAGCGCGGCGGCATCCGCACTGTCGATGTTGAAGCGATCAGTGTCGAAATAGATCACATTCTGACCATTGACCGCATTTTCGAAATGCGCCTGCGAACCCAGGACCGGCCCGGTTGGCGTCGTCGCCACAGGGGTCTGCGTCTCGGTGACAGTCTGTTCTGGCGGCGGGGGCAATTCCTCGGGCGCTTTTTTCGCACAAGCAGCCAGAGCGATGGTGCCGGCAAGGACAGCGTAGGTCGCAAAGTTGGTCTTCATTTCGTATTCCTTTCCCAAATTGGCCGCCAGGGGGGTGCAGCCAGTGGATAATGTCCAAACGAGCCTAGGGTAAAATCGGTCCCCAGGCAGGGTCAGAAGCGTCAACCGGTGTATTCAGTTTACGTTCGTTGCGCCCGGTTAGATCAACTTGCCACAGGGCAGAGCTGCCGGAATTGCGCGCCGTCCGGAAGAACTGAATGATGCGCCCGTTGGGGGCCCATGTTGGTGCTTCATCCTGCCATCCGCTGGTCAGTACCCGAAGGTTACGCCCATTGGGGTTCATCACCGCAATATTGAAGTCGCCTGCGATCCGGGTGAAGGCGATCTGATCCCCGCGCGGAGACCATTCCGGTGTGGCGCAGCGCCCACCGAAGAAGGTCAGTCGGCGCTGGTTCGAACCGTCGGCATCCATGACATAGCATTGCTGCGATCCGGATCGGTCGCTTTCAAACACGATCTTGCTGCCATCGGGGGAATAGGAGCCGCCAATATCAATGCCCGGCGTATTGGTCAGCCGCACGGGCGTGCCGCCGCTGGCCGGCACGCGATAGATATCCGTATTGCCCGCCACCGCCATGGAATAGAGGATAAACCGGCCATCGGGTGACCAGCGCGGTGCCAGTGTCGGATTGCCGGTCTCTGCAACCAGCTGCTGCCGGCCTGTGCCAATGTCATAGACATAGATGCGCGGGTTGCCATCGACATAGGAGAGATAGAGCAAGCGCTTGTAATCCGGCGAATAGCGCGGCGTCAGCGCAGTTGCGCTGCCCAGCGTCAGGAAGCGGTGGTTGGCACCGTCGCTGTCCATGATCGCCAGCCGCTTCACGCGGGCATCCTTTGGTCCGGTTTCCGCAATATAGGCAATACGACTATCGAAGAACGGGCTTTCCCCGGTCAGCCGCGAATAGATGAGGTCTGAACATTTGTGCGCGGCGCGCCGCCAGTCTGCTGGCGGGACAACCCAGCCTTCGCGGACCAGTTCTTCCTGCAGGGCAACATCATAGAGGTAACAGCCGACCACCAGCCGCCCATCGGCGCGCCCGCTGACATAGCCATGGACCAGCATCTCGACACCGCGACCGCTCCAGCTGCCCCAGCTGGGCGAGGTGATCTGGGCAAAACTGGGTTGCGGCAGGCTGTCAGGGCCTACCGGACGAAAAATGCCATTGTTGCGCAAATTGGCGGTGATGACCCGCGCCACTTCCCTGCCCAAGGCGGCTGTACCATTGGCATTGGCCGGAGTTGGCTGATCGCGATCCGCGGCAAAACCGGCAATGGCGACACCGATGTCGGACCAATCGCTTTCATCGGTTGTCGAACCGGTCAAACCGACGGGTTCCGCTTCTTGAAACACCGTTTCAACTTCTCCGCCTTCAGCAATCGGAGAGCCGACATCCTGATTTTGCGCAGACAGAGGTGCAGCAACCAACGCACACAAAATAAAAACAAATCTGTTCATTATCTAAAGCCTTCTATCGAAGCGCCACTCTGAGACGTTGCGCCAAGCATTATAGTACTCTGGCGGCAAGTCGAAGGGCGAGGCAAGTTGAACCGCACGGATGGCGCGTTCAGCGTGAAGATTCGATTGCGGTCTGTTTGAAGCATTAATGCCAGCCTGACGCACCACGCGCGGCCTGCCGGCAAGCGAACCATCTTCATTCAAGCGAAACGATAAAATTGTGACCAGTTGTTCGGCGTCAACACCCGAAGGTGCATTCCAATGCGGCCTGATTTGCCTATTTATCGCCTGCCTCAATGATGCTTGAGCACTCGCCCCGATCTGGCTTGCCGGAATGCGCGCATCATCGCTGGTCTGGCTGCTGCCAGCGCCATCAAGAAAACTGTCCCCGATCAGCGATCCGCCACCTGTTTGCGGGGCTGGCGCAGCCGTCGGGCTGGGCCGCGGCCGGGGTGTTTGCGTGCGCGGTGTCTCGGGCCGAACGCGGTCCGGCGTGGGCGCCGTATCAGCGCGCGGAGCGGGCTGCTCAATCGCCGGTTGAGGTGCGTCTGACAATGTAGGCCCGATTGCAGCGCGGCTTTCCGGAACGATCGCCGGAGCGGTCGATTCAAGGCTGACTTCGCTTGCAAGGCTGACAGTCATGCGTTCCTGCCGCTCGATCACGTCTTCGCGTGATGGCTGGAAAATCAACACGCCAAGCAAAAGCAGGTGAAGGCCGCAAGCGACCATCAGGCCAAGGCGTTCTTCGCCGCGAAGGGCAGTGCTAGCAAGCATCAATTCACCAGAGCTATGGCGGGGAGACTGAACCGTTGGTGACCAGCGAGATTGAATTGAAACCTGCGCGGTTCAATTCGCCCATCACGGCCATCACCCGGCCATAGGCCAGCGTACGGTCAGCGCGCAGCACGATCACCGGGCCATTGGCCTGATTTTGCTGATCAATTTGTGTGAGCGCTTCGGGAAAAGCGCCCGTTTCCACCGGCGCATCGTCGATATAGATGATGCCTTGCTGATCGATTGATATTGTCACTTGGTCCGGTGTCTGATCGACCGGATTGGCCCGGCTGTCAGGCAATTCCACCGGCACGCCGGAGGCAAGCAGCGGGGCTGTGACCATGAAAATGATCAGCAAAACCAGCATCACATCGACAAAGGGCGTGACATTGATCTCTGCCATAGGCGCGCGGCGGGAACGGCGAGATTTGCTCTGCGAAGCCATGGAGAATGCCATAGGTCTAACCCCCAGCCCATCTGGTTTGCACCAGACGGGGGCGCAGCCGCCGCAAGGGCGACGGCCCGCCCGCAGCGACGCGACCTTCAGGTCGTGAGAGCGAGGAAATCGCGTTCGCGGAGGCGAATGCGCAAATCATGATGCTTGATCCAGTTCGCGGCTGAGACCTGCATGGAAACGGTCTGCAAAGCGTTGCAGGCGTGCCTCATAGCGGTTCACCCGATGACTGAAGCGGTTGTAGGCGATCACTGCCGGTATGGCGGCGAACAGGCCAATGGCGGTTGCAAACAAGGCTTCGGAAATGCCCGGAGCGACCACAGCGAGCGACGAACTTTCTTGAGCACCAATCTGGAAGAAGCTGTTCATGATGCCCCACACAGTACCGAACAGGCCAACGAACGGAGCAACCGCACCCGTGGTGGCGAGAAAATTGAGCCGTTCGGCCAGATTGTCCGCCTCTTGCGCCACCTGGCTTTCCATTGCGCTGGCGATGCGGTGGCGCGTCCCTTCCCGATCAATCGGCGTCTTGGCGGTGGAGCTTTTCCATTCCTCCATCGCCATGGCGGCAACACGTGCACTGGGAATATCGGCCTTGGCTCGCTTGCCAAGCAGGCGCTCGTAATCCTCGCTATCCCAGAACTCGTCCTCATACTCGCGTGAGCGGCGCTCGATCTTGCCCATCCGTAAGGAGAAGGAGACAATGATCGTCCACACCCACACGCTGGCCAGAATAAGGCCCAGCATGACCGCCTGCACGACAATATCGGCCTGCAAGAACAGATCGAGTGGATTGAGCCGCGTCGACGCGCCAAGGCTGGTGAGCGGGAGAGAGAAAATCATGCTAGTTTGTCTTCCATAAATGCTTTGAAAGCGGCGCGCCATTCGGCCGGCTGACGGCGCGGACGCCCGTCGAGAGAGATAAAGCCTACGCGCAGTGTTGCTTCACACAAAAGTTCTTCTTCAACGCCAGCATCACCGCCAGCAGCACCGGCAAAATTGCGAAAGGCGCGTTGGTGCATCCGGCAACTGGCCGCGCCCAATTCGGTGCAGATCGTCTCGATCACCACATCGTCGTCCAATTTGGCCGGGCGCCAATATTTCAGATTGATTTCCGACACTGCATAGGCACCACCATCCCCGCTTGCGCCTGCTTCGATCGCGGCGCGCTGATCTATCTTGAGCATGCGCAACAGGTCAGACCGCGCGCGTTCAAACCAGCGCAGATAATTGGCGTGATAGGTGATGCCGGACAGGTCGGTGTCCTCGTAGTAAACGCGCACCGCATACAAATGGCGTGGGCCGTCAAAACAACCGCCGGGAGGATTGGGCAAATTCATCGTCTATGGGTTTAGCGCAGTGGCGAATCTGTGCAAAGCGCACAATGAAATACGCTGGTACATCAGCGACGAACCGAGTCTAACGCGCGATCATCGGTCCCAAAAACTGTCCGCCAAAGATATGCACGTGCAAATGCGGCACTTCTTGGCCGCCATGCGCGCCGATATTGGCCATCATGCGATAGCCCGGCTCGACCAATCCCTTCATCCGCGCAACTTCGCCCACGGCGCGGACAAAACCGGCGATTTCCTCTGCCGAAGCCTTAGTCGAGAAATCATCCCAGCTGACATATTGGCCCTTTGGAATCACCAGCGTGTGAATTTCTGCCTGCGGGTTGATGTCTTCAAACGCATAAGACCATTCATCCTCATAGACCTTGGTCGAGGGGATTTCTCCGCGCAAAATCTTAGCGAAAATGTTGTTGTCATCATAAGGCAGCGTCGCATCAATCGGCATTATTTCTCTCCACCTTGTGGGCCCCAGAAAATGACCCACGTGTCGAAGTCCTCGCTGAAATCGACGAACCGATGGTCCATCCCAGCCGGAACAAACAGCACATCTCCTGCTGCAACAGACACTCGGTCCTCGCCGCGAAGGAAGTCGGATGTGCCACGTCGGATTATATACAATTCGTCCTGAGCGTGCGGTCTTTGGATGT
>CALBWA010000038.1 GCA_937969505.1 uncultured Erythrobacter sp.
GAAGGGCGGAGAGCGACAGCTTGTTTGAAAGAGCAGTGAAGGTCCGCTTACACCTCCAGTTCTGGACATTCCAGAATACTAAAAGCTGTGTCCGCTTTTGGAGAAACTTCAGATTTGCGCGAACGACTGACTCTAGGGTCGCAAGCCGAACTACGGCTCCTGCGCTTTCAATTCACTCCGCCGCTTCGGCCAATTCTGCTCGCTGGGGACCTCGGATCAGCCCGCCCGGTGTTTTGCCAGTCCACTTCCCGTCGCGGAAGGTGACCGTACCGCTCTTGATCGTCGCGACATAGCCTTGCGCCGTTTGTAACAAGCGCTTGCCGCCCGCAGGCAAGTCAAAGGCCAGCCATGGTTTGTCCAGCTTCAGCGCGTCCATATCGATGATGTTGAGATCAGCGAGATAGCCGGACGCGATAATGCCCCGATCTTCCAGCCCATACAGACGTGCAGTGTCGCTGCACTGCCGCTTGACCGCATTTTCCAGCGTGATCGTATCGCCGCGTTTCCGGTCACGCACCCAGTGCTGGAGCATGAAGGTGGGCGAGGCCGCATCGCAAATCGTGCCGCAATGCGCGCCGCCGTCCGACAGTGAGTTGACCGTGTCATCGCTGTGTTGCAGCGGATGAAGGAAGTCGAGATTGCGATCGGCATAATTGAGGATCGGCAGATAGATGAAGCCTGTCGCATCATCGGCGCACAGCATGTCGTAGGCATAGCGTTGCGGGTCAATACCCGCAGCCACTGCGCGGGCCTGCACTGTTTCTGCGTCGGTCGGTTCGTAATCGAAGTCCGGATCCATCTCATATTGCAGGTTCCAACCAAGCGAGATGGCGGCAACTATCGGCAAAATGTCTTGTGGCGCGGTCGAAAAATCATTCGATTCGGCCAGCAATCGGTCCCTGAAGTCAGGATCGAGCAGGCGCGCCTTTTGCTCCGGCCAGGACAGATCCTCGATCGCCTTCCAGCTGGGGCGGAAGCGGAAGGGATGGACCGATCCCTGCCAGGCCATGATGATGCCGTTGCCGCGCAGGGCGATCTGGGCAACGATGTTGGCGCCATTGTCATTCTCTGCCCGCATGGTCGCAATCTGCTCGTCCAGCGGCAGCTCCTTGGCAATGGACTGCAGGGCGGCGAAGGTGACGGGCAGGCCGGTTTCGCGGCTGAGCGCGCCCATCCACTCAAATTCGTTCCATTCGCGTTTCAGGTCGCTGGCCATTTCGAACACACCGTGTCCTGCACGGCCCATGGCCCGTCCGATGGCCATCAATTCTTCGGCCGTGGCCGTCGTCCCCGGCACCAGTTCTCCATCGACCGATTTGTGGATCACCGTGCGCGAGGTGGAAAAACCCAGCGCACCAGCACGGACGCCTTCCTCCACTATGCGGCCCATTTCGGCAATGTCCGCCTCTGTCGGGACAGCGCCCGGCTTCTCGCGATCACCCAGCACATAGGCGCGCACTGCGCCATGGGGCACGTGGGTGCCAATATCGACCGTGCGGGGCATGGCCTCGAGCGCGTCAAGATATTCGGGGAAGGTTTCCCAATTCCAGGTGATCCCTTCGGCAAGGGCAGTGCCGGGAATATCCTCGACCCCTTCCATCAGGCTGATCAACCATTCGTGGCGGTCCGGTTTGGCAGGCGCAAAGCCGACCCCGCAATTGCCCATCACCACCGTGGTGACACCGTGCCAGCTGGACGGGGCCATCTCCGCGTCCCAGGTCGCCTGTCCATCATAATGGGTATGAATATCGACAAAGCCGGGGGTGACGATTTTGCCCGCTGCATCGATTTCCTCCGCCGCATCACCCGCGACCGTGCCGACCCGCGCGACCAGTCCGTCCTTCACCGCAATATCGCCGGCAAAGCGCGCATTTCCGGTTCCATCAACAATGGTCCCATTGCGAATAATCAGGTCGAAGGCTGGCATCACTCTCTCTCCGTTTTTCTTTGCCACCCAATTAGCACAATTTGCCGCCCGATGCTAAGCTCGCGCAATGGACAGGCAGGCAAGTTGGGAACCCGATAGCGGCAGCGGCATCGCGATCCGTTGGGTTGAGGCCGATGGGCTGACGTTTGAGGTGGCAGAGGCGGGCGCGTCAAACTCTGCCGACAAGCTGGCGTTGTGCCTGCACGGTTTTCCTGAATTGCATTACAGCTGGCGCCACCAGATGCCGCTGTTGGCTGGAAAGGGATACCGCGTCTGGGCGCCCAATATGCGCGGCTATGGCGGGACCGACCGGCCCAAAGGTGTCGAGCAATACACGCTGGACAAACTGACCGGCGACGTGGGCGCGTTGATCGATGCGAGCGGGGCGAAGGAAGTGACCTTGATCGCGCATGATTGGGGCGGGGCGATTGCCTGGGCCTTTGCCATTACCAAACAGCGGCCCTTGACCCGTCTGGTGATCATGAACCTGCCCCATCCGCGCGCCTTTCAACGAGAATTGAAGAAGTGGCGGCAATTCCGCAAGAGCTGGTACATCTACTTCTTCCAGCTGCCGTGGCTGCCAGAGGCGTTTCTGGGCCGCAATGGCGCGGCGCGGATTGGCAATTTGTTTGCCAAGACTAGCTGCCAGCCGGACAATTTTGATGCGCAGGTGCGTTCTGTCTATGCCTCGGCTGCGAGCAGGCCTGGCGCTTTGACCGCGATGATCAATTATTACCGCGCGATTGTACGGCACAAGGATACGCTCAATCTCGGGAATGGGCAGGTTGATGTGCCCACACTGCTGATCTGGGGCGAGAAGGATGTTGCGCTGGATATCGCGACGACAGAGGGAACCGGGCGATGGGTGCCGGACTTGACCTTCAAACGACTGCCCAATGCATCGCATTGGGTGCAGCAGGATGCCCCGGAGGAAGTCAATGCGATTTTGGAAGACTGGCTGTCAAAGCCTTGATCAAAAGCGCTAATTTGCTGCGCGGATCATGGCCTCGATATCGACAAATTTCTCTCGCGGCGCGCCTTCACGAGCCGCTTTCTCCTCAGCCTCTTCGATCTTCTTCCAATCGCGGAATGTGACCACGTCAAGCGAGCGCTCTGTCGCCAGCGCGTCAAACCCTTCGCGCCCGGCCTTGCCAGCGCGGCCAAGCTTGCCCGCTTCCTTGTCTTCATGGATCAGATCGGCAACCGCATAACCATCTGGGCGGTTGGTCCCGATCGTGCCGGATGGTCCGCGACGGGCCCAACCGACGCAGTAAATGCCGTTGAGAATGCGCCCGCCATCATTGGCGAAGCGGCCCATGCGTTCATCAAAAGGCACATCGGGAATGGGCGATGTTCGATAGCCGATGCAGCTGACGAGCAGATCAGCGGGAATGTCGTAGAACTCCCCTGTTCCAACCGCTTTGCCGGTTTTCACCTCAGTGCGCTCGACCCGCAGCGCGGTTACGCTTCCATCGGAGCCGTCGCTGACAATTTCGCTTGGGCTGGCGAACATGTCGAAGGCCACTTCGATCGGCTTTTCGGCATGCATATCTTCAGGGATGGCGGCAAAGCTGCGCAAATGGGTGACAGATTTGCGCAAGCCTGGCTCCAAAAGTGCATCTTCGGCCTCGTCAGGCAGGTCGGTTTTATCGACGCGCGGGCTGGCGCGTTCCAAAGCACCTAGCTCGCCCAATTCCTTGGGCGTCATCATGATCTGATGCGGTCCGCGACGACCCACGATGGTGATGGTCTCCACATTGGAGGAGCGCAGAGCATCGAGTGCATGGGCAACGATGTCAGCACCGGCAAATTCCTGCTCGGTCTTGGCTAGGATGCGCGCGACATCCAGCGCGACATTGCCCATACCGATAACAACCGCATGCTTGCCTGAAAGATCAGGATTGAGCTCGGCAAACTGGGGGTGCCCATTGTACCAGCCAACAAAGGCGGCGCTACCAAACACATTGCCGCTGTCAGCGCCTGGTATGGTCAGTTCGCGATCATTGGGCGCGCCAGTGGCCAGCACGATGGCATCATACAGCGTCTGCAATTCTGGCACGGTCACATCCCTGCCAATGCAGATGTTCCCGACAAAGCGCACATTTTCGTTGAGCGCAGTCTTCTCATAACGGCGTGACACGCCCTTGATCGACTGATGGTCGGGCGCGACGCCAAAGCGGATCAGCCCATACGGCACAGGCAGCATATCAAAGATGTCGATCCGGACATCATCACCCCACAGCTTCTGAATGGCTTCTGCGGTGTAATAGCCTGCCGGACCTGAACCGATGATCGCTATGTGTCGCATTATGCTGCCTCGGCAACCTCCTTGGCTGCATCCTTGGTGTGATCTCCGTCGAGGAACGTCTTGATCGCTGCGACGCATTCATCCTTGTGGCTGAGCAGGAACAGATGGCCGCCACCTTCAAGAACCTTCAATTCAGCATTCGGGGCGAGTGAGGCAATCCATTTGCCGTTAATGAGCGGGACGATCTGGTCATCATCACCCATCATCACCAGCACCGGCTTGCGCAAAAAGGGTAGAGCAGGCGCACTGGTCCAGCCCAGCATCGCGACCAACTGATAAAGGTAGCCGCGCGGGGAGGGTGGCTTCAGGCGCGACATATGGCCTTGCTTGCCCGGACCCTTGCCCAGGCCTTCGCCATAGAGCGTTTCGAAATTCTGCAGCATGAAATCGGGGTCGATATAGCGGCGCGGATTGGCCATCTTGGTGAGCGCTGCCGGATTACCCGGCATCATCAGCATGCCCATGCTGGTGGCGATCAGCGTCACCTTGCGCACGCGGCCGGGATGCTGAATGGCGAAATGCTGCGCCATGCCGCCGCCCCAGCTGATGCCCATCACATCCACCTGGTCGACTCCAAGCTTGGTGAGCAATTGCGCGCTGGTCCATGCCATGGTGACCACGTTGTAAGGGATTACCGGTTCAGGAGAGCCGCCAACACCAGGCATATCGAACATGATGAAGGGGCGGTCGGACAGGGCCTCTGCCATGGGTGCAACCGCTTCGATATTTGCGCCAATGCCGTTGAAGAACAGCACCGGCAGATGCTCTGAAGGTTCATCCAGCCGCCAACACGCGACTCTCAATGTGCGGCCGCCCACTTTTTCCATGGTTACGACGGCATCTTTCATTGCATCTGCCAAACGGAATTCCTCTGCTGCGACCCTTTTTAGGGACTCGTTTTGTATTTATCTTTCTTCCACTACGTACAGACCGGGGGCCGGGTCCATAGGGGAGTAGGATTCATTCCCCAGTTCGGTAGGCGCAGGTTTTTGGTTACCCGAGCGTTTTTGGACCCACTCCATCCAGTAAGGCCACCAGCTTCCGGCAACCTCTTCGGTTCCCTGAAGCCATTCGTCGGCCGTTTTCGGCAGCTTGCCCTTTTTCTTCTGGACGAAATATTTCGCTTTGGGATTGCCCGGCGGGTTGAGGATGGCTTGCATGTGACCCGACTGGCTCAGGACATAGGTAACATCCTTGGAACCAAACAATTGGGTTGAGCGATAAGTCGCCTTCCACGGAGTGATATGATCGGTGACCCCGCCCAGAATGAACATGTCCGACTTGACCTTGGACAGATCAACCTTGTGATCGGCCATTTCGACCTCGCCCTGTTTGGTGAAGGCTAGCGTTTCGAACAACGTAAGAAAATCGCCCATCAGACTGGCTGACAGATTGGTGGCGTCAGCGTTCCAGAACAGGACATCAAATGCCGGCGGATCAGCGCCAAGCAGATAGTTGTTGATGACATAGTTCCAGATCAGATCGTTGGGGCGCAGCCACGCAAATCCGCGCGCAAGGTCATCGGCCTTGATGATCCCGGCCTTTTCAGCGCGCTTGCGCGCCAGCGCCATACCGTTTTCCGAAACCAGAGATCCCGCTTCGCTGTCAGTGGGCTTGGGGTGCAAAACACAAACCATCAGGGTCAAGGTGCCCATCAGATCGTTCTTCTGTGCCGCCAGCTTTGATGCCAGCACAGAAGCGGTCTGCCCGCCCGAGCAACCCGCCGAAACATTGACCTTCTTTGATCCCGTGATGTCGGCCACTGCCTCCATCGCCTCTTCGCAGGCCTTGATATAATCGGCCATGGCCCAGCCGCCCTGCTCCTTGGTCGGGTTGCGCCAGGATATCACGAAGGTCTGGATTCCGTTGTCGAGCTGATACTTCACGACAGACTTTTCCGGCGACAGATCGTTGATATACATCTTGTTGATCTGGGGCGGGATGGTCAGCTGCGGAATTTCATGCACTTCATCGGTGGTCGGTGCATATTGGACCAATTCGAACATTTCGGTGCGATAGACGACCGATCCCTTTGAAGTGGCGATGTTCTCGCCGAGTTTGAAAGGCCGCTTGTCGACCTGGCTGACCATGCCCTTGTTGTTGACCATGTCGTTATAGGCGTTTTTGAGGCCCGCAATCAGCGACAGACCACCGCTGTCGATCAGCCGTTTCTGCGCGGTCGGATTGCCAGCCAAGGTGTTGGTTGGGGCCAGGCCATCCAGAATGATATTGGAAATAAAATTGGCTCGATTGCGCTCAAGCTCGTCGAGCTCCAATTCCTCAAGCCAATTGCTCATGCCCTTTTGCACTGCGAGATAATATTGCGCGCCCGCCCGGAAGAACGGATTGTACTGCCAGGCCGGGTCCTTGAACCTCTTGTCCTTGGGATCGGGGGCAAGTTCGGATTTTCCGGTCATGATCTTGACCATGTCTTCGCCCATCGATTGCGCATGCCGCATAACCCGCGATGGGTCGGACGCGGTTTCTCGTAACAAGAGCGCCACGGCCCCGACAAAGTCTTCCCTTGCCAGACCAATCATCGGGCCGAGCGCATTGGTCGATTGCGCTGCTTCGTTTTCGAGCTTGATACCCTTGTCCATCAGCATCCCTTTTTATGAAGATTTTTCTTCTTTGCGATATTCCATGCAATTCCCCAAGCGGCTTGGCAAGCTGACGATAACGTTAAGATTGAAGCGCATGGAGGCCTCGCGCGGATAGCGTTTCGCTTGGGCAGGTAAGGGTTGGTAGGCTCATCCCTGTGTGGGCTTGCTTAGGGCAGGTCCGGGATTTCGTTAACGCAACGGCCCTAAAAAGCTTGCTCCGAACCGAAAAAACCTCGGTTTTTTATACAATCCATGGGCAAAATTAGGACAAAACTAACCATCTGGCTTTAGACCCGAGGTTGGTTCAGGGATGGCCTGAGCCCGATGATGTCTGGGAGAAACAGGAAGTGCCCCTCAAGGGTCTCTTATCTGGAGGCAACGGCGGCTTGTTCGCAACCCGTTCTGCTGAGCGTGCAACTCGTGCGAATGCCGCAAACATGTCCAATGACGACAAGCTGGCCATGCTCGACGAGTTGGAGCGCTCTGGCCTTGGCTGGTTCTGGTCGACCGATGCCGAAGGCAATCTTACCTATCTGAGTGGAACGATCGCCGATCGCATTGAAATCTCGATGGATGATCTCATTGGTTACCCGCTGCCTACGCTTTTTGCAGCACAGGGCGGGGACGGACGCACCCAATCGGTCGCTCTGAAACTTGGCTCTCGCAAGGCGTTCTCAAACCTGTCGGTAGCACCATCGCGCGGCGGTTCTGATGTGGTGATCCGTCTGTCAGGTCGGCCGTCCTTTTCTGCCAATGGCAAATTCGAAGGGTTTCGAGGCACCGGAACTGATATTACGGAGCAGTATCACCGTGAGGAAGAAACTCAGCGTCTGGCGAAATACGATTCGCTGACCGGGCTCGCCAACCGTCACCGGATGGCACAGATTATCGATTCCACCCTGACTGCTTTTCGTGCGGCCAAGCGCAATTGCGCGATCATGATGATGGATCTCGACCGTTTCAAACAGGTCAATGATACGCTCGGCCATGCAGCGGGCGATGAATTGCTCAAGGAAGTGGCCAACCGCCTGAAGCGTGCAGTCGACAAGGATTGCGAAATCGGCCGCCTTGGCGGGGATGAGTTCCAGGTCATGCTGCCTGACATGGATGACCGCGGTGAATTGGGCGAAATCGCCAATAAGATCATCGCCATGCTGACCCAGCCTTACTCGCTGGAGGAAGGGCGCTGCGTCATCGGCGCTTCGGTCGGCATCGCCATTGCCCCGCATGACGGTGTCACCCGAGAGGAAGTTGTGCGCTCGGCCGACCTTGCGCTGTATGCTGCCAAGAATGGTGGGCGCGGACAGTTCCGTTTTTATTCCGGCGACCTTGAAAACGAAACCATCTTTCGCCGCCGGCTCGAAGGCGATTTGATGGAAGCCATCCGCGATGATCAGCTGTTCCTCAAATATCAGCCAGTTCTTTCAGCCGATAAGCTTATTGTCGTCGGGCTCGAAGCTCAGATCTGTTGGAACCACCCCGAACGCGGCGAGATAGATGCAGCCGAGTTTCACTCCATCGTCGATAATTCCAGCCTGGTGGTCGATGTTGGTGAGTGGGCGGTTCGCACGGCTTGTGAACAGGCCTGCCTGTGGCCGGAAACGCTGCGTGTCTCGGTCAATATTCCCTCGCGCCAATTTGTTTCCGGCGGCTTTGTCGAATCTGTCGCAGCTGCTCTGGAGGCAACGGACCTGACGCCTGCCCGGCTTGAGCTGGAAATCAAGGAAGCGGTGTTCCTTTCCGACACAAATGTCGTCGACAAAACACTGGCGTCTCTTTTCAAGCTGGGCGTTCGTCTCACTTTGGATGAATTCGGCACGGGCTACTCTTCGCTCGGCTATTTACGCCGCGCGCCGTTCGACAACATCAAGATTGGCGAGAATTTCTTCCAGGGCAATCTGGCCAAGGACAGCCGCGAGCTGGCCCTTATCAAGGCGATCGTTGCCCTGGCCAAAGCTTTGGGCATGGAAACCATTGCTACTGGCATCGAATCCATGGAATTGCTCGAGGTGCTGAAGACGTGCGACGTCAGCAGTTTGCAAGGCTCCATCTTCACCGATCCTGTGCCGATTGACGATGTGCACGATGAGCTGGCCAATGGAACATGGGTTATCGAGCCCGCCGGACCGCGCACCAAACGGGCCAAGCGCCGCACCGTTCTGCGCAAAATCCAGGTGATCCATGATGATCACTCCTACGATGTCACATTGCGCAATCTCTCGCGCAGTGGAGCATTGATTGAAGGTTTGGTCGATGTGCCGATCGATACCCAGTTCGTCGTCGATCTGGGCGGCGGGCAATTGGCCGTGGCGACGGTAATCCGCACCAGCGGGGACACGCAAGGCCTGGAATTTGAACAATCACTGGTCCACGACGGAGCAGGTGGGCTGTGCACGCGCAACCGCGTGTCACCCTACGCTCTGGCTGCTGCCGGGGCGCCTCTCAAGGCTCTGCCATCAGGCGATTACAAGGGCATGGAAGGGGGCATGCTCAATGCCAACCAGTCCATTCCCAAGTTCGGCTATGCAGTGGGATTTGATGTGGACGCAGCCTGAGCCTGCACAATACTGCTGACAGCCTTCTTCAGGCGCGCTAATGGCGCGTTGAAATGACCGAACTCTCCAAAATTCGCAATTTTTCGATTATCGCCCATATCGATCACGGCAAGTCCACGCTGGCTGACCGCTTGATCCAGCACACTGGCGGCCTGACCGAGCGCGAGATGTCCGAGCAGGTGCTCGACAATATGGATATCGAGAAAGAGCGCGGGATCACCATCAAGGCCCAGACCGTGCGCCTCAATTACACCGCGCGCGATGGCGAGACCTACGAACTCAACCTGATGGACACGCCCGGCCACGTCGACTTCGCCTATGAAGTCTCGCGCAGCCTGGCCGCCTGCGAGGGCGCGCTGCTGGTGGTGGACGCCGCACAAGGGGTCGAGGCGCAGACGCTGGCCAATGTCTATCAATCGATCGAACACGATCACGAAATCGTCCCCGTCATCAACAAGATCGATCTGCCCGCGGCCGAGCCTGAAATGGTCCGCAAGGAAATCGAGGATGTCATCGGCCTCGACGCATCCGACGCCGTTCTCACCAGTGCCAAATCGGGCATTGGCATCGAGGATGTGCTGGAGGCGGTTGTCGCCCGCATTCCTCCGCCCAGTGGCGACCGCGATGCGCCGCTCAAGGCCAGCCTGGTCGATAGCTGGTACGATCCCTACCTCGGCGTGGTCATTCTGGTCCGCGTGATCGACGGCGTCATTGCCAAGGGGCTCAACGTCAAATTCATGCAGGGCGGCACCCAGCACCTGATCGACCGGGTCGGGGCCTTCACGCCCAAACGCGTTGACCTGCCCGAGATCGGCCCCGGCGAAATCGGCTTTATCACAGCACAGATCAAAGAGGTTGAGCAGGCCCGCGTGGGTGACACCATCACCACGGTGAAGGGCGGGGCGAGCGATCCCCTGCCGGGCTATAAGGAAGTACAGCCGGTGGTGTTCTGCGGGCTGTTCCCGGTCGACGCTGCCGAGTTTGAAAAACTGCGCGAGAGCATCGGCAAGCTGCGCCTCAACGATGCCAGTTTCAGCTTCGAGATGGAAAGCTCTGCCGCGCTGGGCTTTGGCTTCCGCGCCGGTTTCCTCGGCCTGCTGCATCTGGAGATCATTCAGGAACGCCTGACCCGCGAATATGATCTGGACCTGATCACCACCGCGCCCAGCGTTGTCTACCGCATCCAATTGGGCAAGACCAAGAACGAGGCCGCCAAGGAGATCATGCTCCACAACCCGGCCGATTACCCCGATCCCAGCCGGATCGAGACGATCGAGGAACCGTGGATCAAGGCGGTGATCTACACCCCCGATGATTACCTCGGGTCTATCCTGAAATTGTGTCAGGACCGGCGCGGCATCCAGACCGATCTGACCTATGTCGGCGGC
>CALBWA010000039.1 GCA_937969505.1 uncultured Erythrobacter sp.
AGCGCCGGCTATCTTGATGCGGAATACACCTCAATCGACCCTCTCGCGTTCCCAGTCGAAATCGACGATCAGTTGCAGAACACGCCGGAATTCACATTCTCTGGTGCGGCAACGTATGAAACGCCGATTTTGGAAGGGAATGCGGATCTGCTGCTGAACCTGAATTACAGTTGGCGTGATACTGTTGCCAACGATGCGCAGAACACGCCCGAATTGATCCAGGGACCGGTCGGACTGCTTGGCGGGCAGATCAAGATCTCGCCTTCGCAGGACAATTGGGCAATTTCGCTGATTGGCCGCAATATCCTCAACGAGCGCTTCATTGGCTCTGGGTTTAACTCAGGACCAGGTGTGAGTTTCGTCGAGGCCACATTCAATCGCCCCGGTGAATGGCGCGTGCAGTTCGACTTCGAATTCTAGAATTCGGCAAAAAGCGAAGCACTCTTTTGCTGTCGGCCGCCACAGCTCCCTATCCCTCCCCGGGGGGCGGCGGCCGGCAGTGACCTCAAGTTTGGAAATGGTGTCATGAAACCGGTCATCTGGAAAATGTGCGTCGGCCTTTGCCCGGCCTTGCTGCTGGCAAGCTGCAATTCAGCTGTGGATGATGCCGAATGGGCACAACATGGCCGGACGGCGGATGAACAACGCTTCAGCCCGCTTGAAGAAATCAACACGGAAACCGTCAGCGAGCTTGGTCTGGAATGGTTCCACGATCTGGACACGCGGCGGGGCCAGGAAGCCACTCCGATCATGGTAGACGGGGTGCTTTATGTTTCGACCGCATGGAGCAAGGTAGTCGCCTTCGATGCGACATCGGGCGAGGTGTTGTGGCAATTCGATCCGGAAGTTCCGCGTGAATGGGCCGTGCGGGGATGCTGTGACGTTGTAAATCGCGGCGTCGCTGTCGAAGATGGCAAAGTAATAATCGGTACATTCGACGGTCGGTTGATCGCGCTGGATGCCAAAACCGGCGGCGAAGTCTGGTCTGTCGATACAATCACCGACCGGGATCGCTATTACACGATCACTGGCGCACCGCGCATCGTGAAGGGCAAGGTGTTGATCGGGAATGGCGGCGGTGAGTTTGGCGTACGCGGATATGTGACGGCCTATGAACTGGATAGCGGTGAGCAGGCTTGGCGCTTCTTCACCGTGCCTGGCAATCCAGATGAGCCGTTTGAAAACCCGATCCTTGAAACTGCTGCTGAAACGTGGACCGGCGAATGGTGGAAGGTTGGCGGTGGAGGAACAGTTTGGGACTCCATGGCCTATGACGAAGAGCTTGACCTGCTTTATATCGGCGTTGGTAACGGCTCTCCGTGGAACCCGGCGGAACGCAGTCCTCAAGGCGGCGACAACCTGTTCCTTTCGTCCATTGTGGCGCTGAAGCCCGATAGCGGCGAATATGTCTGGCACTATCAGACCACTCCCGGCGATCAGTGGGATTACACCGCCACGCAGCATATGATCCTGGCTGATCTGGAAATCGAAGGCGAAAACCGCCGGGTCATCATGCAGGCGCCGAAGAACGGATTCTTCTACGTTCTGGACCGGGAAACGGGTGAGTTCATCTCTGCCGAGCCGTTTGCCCCGGTCAACTGGGCCGATGGCGTTGATCCTGAAACGGGCCGCCCGAATATCAAGCCTGAAGCGCGTTATCATGAAGCGGGTGTATGGGAGGGGACACCTGGCCCGTTGGGCGCCCATAACTGGCACCCGATGGCGTTCAGCCCGGATACCGGTCTGGTCTACATCCCGTCGCAGACGCTGGGTTTCCCATACATCGCAGATACAAATTTCGAGATGAAAAAGCTTGCGGTGAACCTCGGCATCGACCTTAAGGCGGCAGGTTTGCCGGCAGATCAGGCGATCCGCGAGGCGGTGAAAGACACGCTTCAGGGACACTTGCTGGCTTGGGATCCGGTGAAGCAGGAAGAACGCTGGAGCGTGCCGCTGGGTGGGCCATGGAATGGCGGGATCCTGGCAACGTCCGGCAACCTTGTGTTTCAGGGCAACCGCAACGGCGAATTTGCCGCCTATGATGCACGCGACGGCAGCAAGTTGTGGTCTGCAGACGCGCAGACCGGAGTGGTCGCCGCGCCGATCACCTACAGCATAAATGGAGAGCAATATGTCGCCGTGGTTGCCGGCTGGGGCGGCATTCTGCCGCTACTGATCGGAGAACTTTCCTGGGTGAATGACAAGCCGCAAGTCAATCGCAGCCGCGTGCTTGTATACAAACTGGGAGGTACGGCCGAACTGCCCGAACCGTATCAGGTGGTCGGCGCAAAAGCGGTGGCTCCGGCGCGGTTCGGAAGCGCGGCTGACGTGGATGCAGGCGCCGGGATTTACGCGCGCTATTGCGCGGGCTGCCACGGGGATACGGCAGTCAGTGGCGGCGTTCTGCCCGATCTTCGATACAGCTTTGCACTTGGCGACAAGGATGTCTGGGAATCCATCCTTGTGGATGGTTCGCTGACTGGCAACGGCATGGTCGCGTTCGGCAGCGAGCTCGATCAAACTCAAAGAGAGCAATTGCGCGCTTACATCACTCACCGCGCGCATGAATCCGGAGCGGTCAAGATCGCGCAAGAGGAACAGAAAGGTACGGAGAAATGAACAAGGTCGTCAATTCTGGAGCCGTGCGTTCTTCCGAGGTACTGCCTCTTGTCATCGGGAATCAACCCGTGACGGTGAGCGAATGGCGCAAGGTTTATGATCCTGCGACAGCCGAGATGATTGGTCTTGCTCCCATCAGCACGCGAGCCAATTTGGATGACGCTGTGGCGAACGCAAGAGCCGCATTTCAAACTTGGTCGAAAACCAGCGATGAGGAGCGGCGCGATGCGTGCCGCCGAATGGCTGGCGTTCTGAATGACGATGCTGCCGAACTCGCTGAACTGTTAAGCCGCGAACAGGGCAAGCCTATGGCAGGGCTGAACGCCGGATTTGAACTGGGCGGATGCGCGGCATGGATGGGCTTTACCGCTGATCTCGAAATGCCGGTCAAAGTGCTGCAGGATGATGACGCCGCCCGCGTCGAACAGCATCGGATCCCGATCGGTGTTGTTGGCTCCATCACGCCATGGAACTGGCCGCTGTTGATCGCGATTTGGCATATTGCTCCGGCAATCCGCGCGGGCAACACCGTTGTGATCAAACCTTCGCCGCACACGACTCTTTCGACGTTGAGAATGGTGGAATTGCTGGCGGCGCAATTGCCCGAGGGGGTACTCAATATCGTGACCGATGGCGATGATATCGGCCCGGCAATGGTTGAACATGAGGGGATCGACAAGATCGCGTTTACCGGCTCCACACAGACCGGAAAGGCGATCATGGCGGCCGCCGCGCCGACGCTTAAAAAACTTACCCTGGAACTGGGCGGCAATGATGCAGGCATTGTGCTGCCCGATGCTGATCCGCAAGCCATCGCAGAGGGCCTTTTCTGGGGTGCCTTTATCAATAATGGTCAGACCTGCGCCGCGCTCAAGCGTCTGTATGTGCATGACGACATCTATGATGCAGTGTGCGATGCGCTTGTCACGGTGTCGCAAAATGTGCCGATGGGGCCTGGGCTTCAGGAAGGCAATTTGCTCGGCCCGGTGCAAAATCAGGCCCAGCATGATGTGGTCACCCGCCTTGCCGATGCAGCCAAGCAGGAGGGTGCGCGCATTCTTACCGGCGGAAAGGCCCACGATCTGGGCGGACTGTTCTATCCGATCACTCTGATCGCGGATGCGCATGAGGGCATGGCCTGTGTAACGCAGGAACAGTTCGGCCCGCTGTTGCCGATCATCCGTTACAGCGATGTCGATGATGCGGTCCGCCAGGCGAATGCTTTGGACACCGATCTTGCTGCGTCTGTCTGGTCAGCTGATCCGGCCAGGGCGCGCGGCGTTGCAGAACGTCTGATCGCCGGGACAGTCTATATCAACAAACACGGCGAAGTCGCGCCACACATTCCGTTTGGCGGAGCGCGCTGGTCCAGTCTGGGAGTTGGTTTCGGGCAGGAAGGCCTCGAAGAGTTCACCACCATCAAAATCTACAACATCGCCAAATAGCGCGTTAACGTCACACAAAGGACACCCACTATGGCGAAACCATTCGCATCCTCTGCCGATCTTACTGAAAAGGTCGAAACGCTCGAAACGCTCGACGATGGCGTTTACGCTCTGACAGCTGAGGGTGATCCCAATGTCGGCGCGATTGAAGGCGAGGATTTTATCGTCGCCATCGAAGCGCGCGCAACGCCCGCTGCTGCGCGGGATTGGTTGAGCAAACTGCGCGAGCATACCGACAAACCGGTCAAATATCTGGTTCTGACACATTATCACGCCGTGCGTGTGCTGGGTGCGAGCGCGTTTGAAGCCGAAACGATCATCACCTCGGCAACCACCAAAAAACTGATAGATGAGCGCGG
>CALBWA010000040.1 GCA_937969505.1 uncultured Erythrobacter sp.
TTTTTGGTCGGCGGGCAAATAGCGCAGTGGATTTTGATCGGATTGGTCTGCGCGCTCAAGGCAGTAACTTGGCTGCAGGCGCGTCAGCTTGCTGCCCGCCAGAGCCTCCGCCGTTCAATAACAAACTGACCCCTTAGCCACCTAACATTTGGAGAATTTTCATGGTGCTTTCACCATACAGGATCGCTGCGTTCAAATTTCTAGCCATACCCCTGCTTGCAGGCGCGCTGACAGCATGCGCAACCGCACGCTCAAACGAACCCGTTTCGGCAGTGGAGGACGCGCCAACCCCCGGCCCCGCGCTTTGGACAATTAGCGATGAAGATACGACCATTTATCTGTTTGGATTTGCGCCGGTTGTTAAACCCGGCACTGATTGGCAAAGCAAACTGATCTCGGATTCCCTCACTGACGCCAATCTGTTTGTGATTGAAACCGATAACAGCTCGCCAGAAGCGCAGGCCGCTGTCCAGTCACTTATTCCGCAGATCGGCCTTAATACGGACGGGCGCAGCCTCAGCTCGCAACTTGATGAGAATGAGCGCGACGAACTCAACGCCATCTCAACCGCAATTGGAGCACCTTTATCGGCCCTTGATCCTCTAAGGCCTTGGCTTGCTTCCATTCAACTTGGCGTATTGGCGATCTCGCAGGGTGGCTATGATCTGGAGAACGTTCCATCGAACCAACTGCTAGGCATGGCGAAAGATCGTGCCATCGAGGTTAGATCGCTGGAGGGCCCGTCAGATCTGATGCAAGTCATGGCGAGGTTTTCCCAAGAGGAACAAGTGGGCATGCTCCTGCATAGCGCGCGGTCCTTGCGCGACAGGCCGGACCAGCAAGCGATGATCGCTGATGCATGGCTGTCTGGCGATGTTGAACTGATAGGGCGGCTCTTGCACGGAGAGGAAGGTGCCTGGTCGAGTGAGGCGATTTACAATGCAATGCTGGTGAGCCGTAATGAAACTTGGCGTGATCGGATCAAGACCCTGATGGCAGAGCACGAAGGCACCGTGTTCTTTACCGTCGGGCTTGGTCACCTCGCTGGCGAAGATAGTCTGATTGCCATGCTGGAAGCGGATGGTTTCGATGTGGTGCGGTTGAATAGCGAGTAATTCTCTACCCGTACCCAACGACAAGAAGATGAGCCTTTCAAAGGATAGATCATGAAGCGTGTCTTACATCTCATCCCTCTCACGATGGCGCCCCTCGTAATGATCGGCCTGCCAACTCAGCCGATAAAGGCGCAAAATGATGCGCAAAATTCGGTGCACTGGGGCGATCCCAATGCGGACTATGTTTCATCAGCGTGGCCAATTGAAGACGGCAGTGATCTATTAGACATCCGAGAGGTGCCAGTACTCGACGGCGGCTTTTTCGAGATTGCTCCTGAAGACAGAGGCGACGGCATTGTCGTCGGTGAATTGGGCGTAGACGGCGGCGACCGACAGATGGTTTTGGGTCTGACGGAGGAATTGTCTCTCGGTCAGCATGGTGCAGTCGACAGTTTGCTTATCTCTCACAAAGGCAAGCTCGTTTTTGAGTCCTATTATCAACGTGGCCGCATCAATCTTAGCCATCCGCAGGCATCAGCAACGAAAACCTACACTGGTCTGGCACTCGGGCGCGCAATCCAGATGGGCTATCTGACCATGGATGATCTGCACAGACCCATAATCAGCTTTCTAACCGATATTGACACGTCTGATCTCGTCGATGGCTCGGATAGAGTGACCTTGCACCAAGCGATGACTATGCGCTCAGGCATTCGTATCGAAGGTGAGAAGGCCGAGGAGTTTGAGCAGTATCGCGACCTGATCGATGGGCAGAAACTCGCTCAGTCGGTACTCGAACAGAGCAGCCCGATAACCGATGAGGTTCTGTCCGAATTCGCTTACGGAAACTACAGTAGCATGATGGTCATGCAGGTGATCGATGCCGTAGTTCCCGGCGGCGCTGAGAACTTTGTCAGAACCGAGCTCATCGAAAAGTTGGACATTACGGGTTACGAATGGCGGGCCGGTCTAGGAGGCATTCCGGCAGGTGGCTGGAAATCCAGCTTCACTTCACGAGATATGCTCAAGTTTGGCACTCTAGCCATGAACAAAGGCCAGTGGAACGGCGAGCAGCTGATACCAGAAGCCTACATCTCCAAAGCGACCAGCAGAATTTTCTACAATGGAGATGATCGCATATATGGCGGCGGCAAAGATGTTTCTGGTCAGGGATATGGCTATTTCTGGTGGAGTGCCGACTTAAAAGTCGGCGATAAGACGTATTTCGCAACTTCAGCGCAAGGTGGCGGTGGACAGTTCATAATCCTGATTGAGGAACTGGACCTGGTCATTGTGACAACAGCGGGGATGCGAGACCCTAAGGCTCTGCAGATAGCAGCGGAACGGATCGTCCCAGCTTTTGAAGATTGAAAGCAAGCAGGCTGGTGCCTGGCTGAAGATCCAGAGATCATCATCCAAATTGGTTTAGGCAGGCGGCGAACGAATGGACTAGACAATGACAACACGCTTTCTGCCCCTTATCATCGTCCAGATTGTTACAATTCTCCTCTTTGCCATTCTTAAACGCTTTCGCTCTCAGTTGGTGGAGGCCCTTCCCAATGGTGCTTTCGAGGTCATTCTTTATTCATTTCCCAACTTTGCTGAAGGGCTAGTCGGGTTTCTCGCTCTCGCGATGCTGCTATCGCTGGCCGCGCAGAGAGTGGCTTTTGCAAAGCGGTTTCTGACCCTCGCATGGATTTGTGCGTGCGCGTTCGTCGCAGCTGCATTCTATGTAATCAGCCAAGAACTTGGTTTCCACAATCTGGGAGGTGACCAAGTTTATGACCCTTATGACATCCTTTTCTCGATCGCAGGACTATCAGTAGGTCTTGTTACGTTTCTTTCATTTAGACCCATTATTTTCCCGGACTCGGATTGACGATCCAATCAAGTTGAGAGCTAATTCATGTGGGCTCGGGGGGCTCCGGATCAGGTCCTTCGTGGGCGTCAGAACGCATAACTCAAGACCATTCTTAGGCAGGGATTTTGGATGAGAGACCCACTTGCAGCATTCTTCGATTTAGAAGTGATGAAACCATTCATCCTCGCAGATGATCCTGAGATTGCGGCCGAAATTGAAGGTTTAAAAAGCAAATTGAAATTTCGCTCGTGGAGCCAGGATTCTGACGCTTTGCTCCATAACCTGGAGCTTAAAGTCTACAATCAGGACGGTTGCACACCGTATGCGATAGCCACCTACATCATGACCGAAGTCTACTACACACGGAAGGCTTGGGAGCCGCTCGCCTCAGCCTATCGCGGCTTTTGTTGGCCCGTGCCCGAGTGGGTGAATATTTTTGTTGAGCATGCGAGCGCGGACGGCAGATCCGACTTGGTCGAGAAAGTCTGGCGCAATGTCGCCGAGAAAACGAAGCTGCAGTTTCTTGAGTCGTACGCGGAGCGAGAAGCGTATCCCAATCTTGAGGATGTTCGAAACGGATCTGAACAGGCGAAGATCAATGCTTTGGCCGCATATGACAACTTGGCAGCGTTCTATCGAGCCACGGGGATTGAGGACAGACTTGCCGAGACGGTCGCGGCCCGCGAGGTGCTAAAACGGGAAGCGTTTCGAAAGCCTCTCGCAGAGCCCCTTCATCTTAAGATAGACGAGGTTGCCTTTTGGGGACTTCTTCAAGATGTCCATGCTAACTCTGCCTCTGACGAGCTCGATCCCACAGCATTGTTGGTGCGATTGGAAGAATTCAGCGGGCCAAGCATCCGTAAGTTCTATTCCCTCTACGCCAAGAACATGAAACGCTTATATCACTGGAATGTTTGGGCGCTTGCCTATGCGGCAAGAGGGGGATGCTCTGATGATGCATTTTACGACTTCCGCGTGGCCTTGATAACAAAAGGCAATCCCGATTTAGTCGATCTGGCAATTGAGCGCCCAGAGGAAGCCGCAAGATATCTGATCAAAGGCGAAAATATGGCTGAATGGTCGATGTATTCCACATGCTTAGCCGCTTACCTGGCGCGGACCGGCCAAGTGCTTAAAGACATTTCTACAGACCTTTCAAAGCCTAGAGGACTCGAGTGGGACGAGCACGAATTTGAGAAGTCCTACCCCAAGCTTTTGGCCGTCTTCGCCTGACTGCCACCGAATTCATCGAATGTCCGCAAATGGGTCGTGAGCGGAATGGCCGCTTTTCAACTTGAACTGGAATAAGCAGACTTTCCCCTATTGAGCCAACGCTACGCCACCGCATCGAGCCCGCTGCGCTGGATGATCGAAAGGAGCCGCAGCGCCGGTCCTCCTGGCTTCTTCGCGCCCCGCTCCCAGTCCGACACGAGGTTTTTCGAGACGTTGAGATAGCGCGCAAAGACCGGCTGCGAGACACGCTCAGCCTCGCGGATAGCTTTGATCTCATCCGGTGACAGAACCGGCGCAGGCGCAAGGCAGGCTTCATCGAACTCGCGCATGGTGCGCTTGTCGATGCTACCTGCGTCGGACAAGCCTTCCATCATCTCGTGGACGGCGGCCATTGCCTCGCTCTTGTAGGTCTTTGCCTTAACCTTGCTCATCGTCTTTCACCTCGACCAATCGGCCTGCTTCAACTTCCGTTTCGATCTGGTCATCGCCCAGCTCCAGCATGATGCTGGCAGCCTTGCGATAGACCTTCAGTTCCGCCGCACTAAGGTTCGCCTTGTCGCTCTTGGCGAAGGCAAACACGAACACGGCCCGCTCGCCCGAGCGGAAGATCAGGATCGAGCGATAGCCGCCCGACTTGCCTCCGCCCTGACGCGCAATGCGTTGCTTGATGAGGCCGCTGCCAAGATAGGCATCGATTAGGCCGGATTCGGCCCGATGAACGGCATCAGCAAGCGTCGCATCGCTGATCTTTTCCTTTGCCGCGAACTTCGCGAACCAGCGGTTGGAATAGATTCGGGTGCGCGGGTTGTCAGTCATGCAGCAACGGCCCACTATCACACTTAGTGTTACGGCTCAATGAATATGAGCCGCTCATGTTTTGCTCGATCAGGTCGCCGATCCGCTGCGCTGCCTCGATTACATGCCCATCGTCAAGATGGGCATAGCGGGTAGTGGTCCGCACATCGGCATGGCCGAGCAACTTCCCGATCATTGGGAGCGTTTCAGAGTGGGCGGCGGCGTGGCTGGCAAAGCTGTGCCGCAGATCATGAATGCGGACGCCCTGTAGGCCCGCCTCGTCACGCAGCTTGCTCCACAGATTGCCAATGTCGGTAATTGGACGCTGCGTGGCCGGGTTCCAGAACACATAACGCTGCTTCTCACGGCGCGGCAGAGCATGAAGGATCGTTGCAGCCGCTTCGGCAAGCCAGACTGTGCGCGGGCCGGTCTTGCTGTCGGTCAGCAGCAAACGTCTTCCTCGTACTTCGCTCCATTTGAGGCATGTAATTTCCGACTTGCGGCAGCCGGTCAGGATCAGCAGGCTGATCGCCGTGCAGTGCAACGGAAAGGCCTTGCGATGCCGGTCAAGCACTTCACCGACCCGCTTGAACTCCTGATCGGACAAAAAGCGTTCACACTTTCGACCCTTGTTTTTGCGGATATAGAGACAGGGATTTGAGCCTTCGGGCCGCACGCCCCATTCCTCTGCTTTGTTGAACATGGCGCGCAGGATTTCGCCGCAACGGTTCGCCGCTCCGGGGCCGCCAGTGTTGGTAATCCGGTTGAACCATTCTTGCACATGCCGCTCTTCGATTTCATCGAGGAACAGGCCTTCGAAGGCTTTATCGAGATATTTCCGCTTGTAATAGCGGTGAGTGTAGAGCGTGGACTGCTTCCATTTGGGCGATATGCGGTCCCAATAGGTCTTGAGGAAGTCGCGGTAGGAGGGAACCTTGCGCAGCCGCTTGCGCT
>CALBWA010000041.1 GCA_937969505.1 uncultured Erythrobacter sp.
TCGTTGCCCAGAAGCTCTGTCAGGGACACCTCACCATTGATCTTGATGCCATCCGTAGGTTGCATCCCATGGCCCTCTGGGATGATGTCTTCAGGGCGAAGCCCACCGATCACGCGCTGCCCATCGTGCAGAGCAGCATGGTACTTGTTATCGTCCAGCGGAATGGTCATCTCCGCGTTCACAAAGGCGAAGTTGTCACCGTTCTGCTGAATTACCCCCTCAAAGAAATTCATCTGAGGAGACCCAATAAAGCTCGCGACGAACTTGTTGGCGGGGTTTTCGAAAACATCCAGCGGTGTGCCCTGCTGGGCGATCTCGCCGTCTTTCATGACGACAATCACGTCGGCCAAAGTCATCGCTTCGATCTGATCATGGGTGACATAGATGGTTGTCACGCCCAACCGGTGCTGCAAGCGCTTGATTTCGACACGCATCTGGTTGCGCAGCTTTGCGTCCAGATTGGACAAGGGTTCATCGAACAGGAAAACATCCGGTTCGCGCACGATCGCACGGCCCATTGCAACCCTCTGACGCTGACCACCGGACAATTCGGACGGGCGACGATCCAGATAGGGTTGAAGCTCCAAAGCCTCGATTGCGCCGGTAATTCGACGTTCCCGATCGGCCGGATCGACCTTTGCCAGCTTCAATGAAAACGCGAGGTTTTCTTTCACGGTCAAGTGCGGATAAAGCGCATAGGTTTGAAACACCATCGCTACGCCGCGATCCCGCGATGGCAGGTCATTGGCGCGCTTGCCATCAATCAGCAACTCACCGTGCGAGATGCTTTCCAGCCCCGCAATCATCCGCAATGTCGTTGATTTGCCGCAACCCGAAGGCCCCACCAGAACGACAAACGCGCCATCAGGGATATCAAGATCAATGCCCCGTACAGCCAGTTGGCGGCCGTAAACTTTCACCAGATCGCGAACCTTTACATCGGCCATTAAAACATCCCCGGAACAGACTTGACCGAGGGGTCGGCATAATTGCGTTCCGGCCAGACCGAATACCAATCAGGCCGCGCGGGATCGCGGTCATAGGTGTAGCCACCCGTTTCACGGAAATACTCGGCGTATTGCGCAAGCTTCTCACGGCTGACCTCGACCCCCAATCCGGGGCCGGTCGGCACGTCGATATGACCGTTCTCGTAGGTCATCTTGGCGCCTTCCAGAATGTCGTCTTTGAGATGGTGATAATGCGCATCGGCGGCGAAATTCAGGTTCGGCAGGACCGCACCCAGATGCAGCATGGACGCTAGCTGAATACCCAATTCGCCCGACGAATGGACAGCCGCAGAGCGCTGGAACGTCTCAAGAACATGACCCGCTTTGACGGATTGCCGCAGCCCGCCCCAGAACGTGGTGTCCAGCAGGATGACATCGACAAGGTCGTGACGAATACACTGGGCAAGCTGTTCAAAATTCACAACGACCATGTTTGTGGCCGTCGGTATTGGCTGGCCATCACGGGCACGCCGCATCCCGTCCAGACCCCACGTCGGATCTTCAAAGTAATCGTTATTGAGGTGTGAAATGGCGCGTCCGACACGGATCGCTTCTTCCACAGACCACACGCCATTGGGATCAAGCCGCACGCGATCCTGCGGAAAGGCTTCGGCCAATGCGGTAAAAACTTCAACATCGTGATCGGGGGCGAAATGGCCGCCTTTCAGCTTATGGGTGCGAAAGCCGTGTTCATCGCGCAGCGCCTTTGCATGGGCCACGATCTCGTCTGGCATCGTTTCGCCGCCTGCCCCGTCCCCCTCGTAGCGGTAGAACAGATAGGATGCGAATTCGACAGAGGACCGGATAGCACCGCCCAGCAGCGCATGAGCCGGAACACCCAGCCGCTTGCCGGCAAGATCTAGGCAGGCCATTTCTATGGCAGCATGCAATTGCAACCGGTTGTTATACAGGGTCGCGGTTGGGTTCATTATCTTCCAGCGCAACTGCTCCAGGTTCAGCGGATTATGTCCCTTCAGATAAGGCAGCAAAGACATGACAGCGCCCTCTGCATCCTCACCGCCGCCGCCCAGCTCGCCCCAACCGGACAAACCGTCATCACCAATGACCTCAACGATCGTTCTGACAAACCTGCCCCAATGTGCGCCAGCGGAATGCCGCAAGGGCGCCTCCAGTGGCACAGCGACAGTGGTTACCTTGATGTCTGCAATCGTCACGAAATCTGACCTTTCATTTCGGAGACCCACCAAGACGCGCCATTAATCCACCATCGACCTTGATAACTTCACCGGTGATGAAGGATGCCTTGTCAGACAGCAAAAAGGCCACGACTTCAGCGACTTCGCTCGCCTCTGCGGCGCGTCCAAGTGGATGCATATTGTTTATCTCAGCCCAGACGGCAGCAGGATCGTCTGCCAGATTGACAGCCCAATCCAGCATCGGCGTTCGCACCGACCCTGGTGCGACAGCGTTTGAGCGCACACCCGCAGCCGCAAAATCGACTGCTATTGATTTGGCCAGCCCGATCAGACCATGTTTCGACGCGGTATAGGCGGCAACATTTTGCTGTGTCGCCAGCCCCTGAACCGATGCCATAAACACGCAGGCACCACGGCTTTCAACCAGTTGTGGCAAGAGCGCCCGCGCCATCAAGTACGCTCCACTTAGATTAACGCCGATAACTTCGTCCCAAAGTTCAGGCGTGGTCTCCGCCGCTGATCCATAGCGCTGAATACCTGCATTATGAGTGAACCCAGTTGCGCCACCCAGATCGGCAGCCGCAGCAGCGGCGTGTTCCGCGGTTGCTTCATCAGCAACAGATCCAACAATGCAAACTGGCGATCCGGGCAGTGCCGCTGCGGTATCGCGAAGCGCATCCTCATCGGAATCAACGAG
>CALBWA010000042.1 GCA_937969505.1 uncultured Erythrobacter sp.
GCTGCCAGCTTCACCGGACGGGTCAGCGACAATCTGGCGGTGGCCGCCGGGATTGCCGGCAATACGGGCGATGACCGGGTGACCGCGCAGGTCGGCTTCGCGCTGGGCTTTTAAACGGCAAGAACAAGCAGGCTTGGTGCGGGTGGCGAGACTCGAACTCGCACGATCTATAGGATCAGGGGATTTTAAGTCCCCGGCGTCTACCATTCCGCCACACCCGCATCATGCCTTTGCGCGAACAAATCGCTACAAACAGACAACTAACGCTGATGCCCTAGCCAAGGCCAATTGCAGCCACAATGCCTAACCGGCTCAAGCCGACTGCAATTTCAGGAATGAGCCGGCGTCATGCACGGCAAAATAATGGGAATAGCGTTAATCGCCATTCAGGCGCTGGCGCATTTCCTTGCCGGCCTTGAAATACGGAACGCGTTTAGCCGGGACATCAACCGCTTCGCCGGTGCGCGGGTTGCGTCCCTTTCGCGCTTCGCGTTCGCGGGTTGAAAACGCACCAAAGCCGCGCAGTTCCACACGGCCTCCTTCGGCAAGGCGCTGGGCAATCTCGTCAAAAAAGATATCAACGACCTGCTCGATCTCCTCTGCACGAAGTTCCGGATTGTCGCTCTGCAAAGCCTGTAGCAATTCGGACCGTATCATTTTTACCCTCCACGGCCGCACCATTTAGGCCCGGTCCAGAATACTGACCCCGATAGGGATCAGCCTTTATAAGGTGCGACCCGAATAAAGTTGCCTTTACAAGAACCCTAGTGGTGCCAGAGGATTGTCCCGTCCGCAACCCAATCGGACGTGTTTTTGCTGTCTATCGCTTAGTGATTTGCTACACAAACGTTTGCATAGATACGTTGACGGCCATGGAGACAAGGAACGCGGATTAGTCCGCACTCGCCAGGAGTTCGCTGGCCTTAATTCCCAGTCGCTCCATCCGGGCCCGAATCTCAGGCCACTCCGCTTTCAGGAATTGTTCGCGCTCGTCATGACGCAGCCTAGCTGCCGCACCATCCACAACATACATGCCCACGCCACGTTGAACCTCGACCAGGCCATCATTCTGAAACTGCTGATAAGCCTTGGCTACGGTCAGAGGGTTCGCCCCCTGCTCAGCTGCAAGTGCGCGGACCGACGGCAGCATGGCACCTTCGGCATACTCGCCCTCAATAATGGCAGCTGCAATCTGATCACGCAGCTTGAGATAGACTGGTCGGTTCTGGCTCATGATAGTCCCTTGCAAGGTGCCTCAGTGCCATAATACAGCGGTGCGCGTCAAGCCCCGGTTCCTTCCGCATGCGGTCAATGCTGGCCAAGCCTGCTGGCCATTCAGTGTCACGCGAAGGAAGGATCAAGAAAAATGAAAGATTTCATTCATCAATAATAGCCATGACGGCAAAGTTGGTGATAAGGAGGCATCATGCATTCGCCATTAATCGCTGCAGTATGGCTCGCCTCGAGCGCACCAGCCGCCATCACGCCTGAGAATATTGAGCCCGTCGCGCTGGACCAGCACGCGCTTGCGCAAGATACGCTTGCGCAACTCGCTCTCGCACCTGATGAGGTTTTTGCCGTTCCGGCAACTTTTGCCTTTGCTCAAAAAGAGCCAGCACCTCAAGAAACGGGCGGAACCTCTTCACCGCAACTCGATCCACAGTCAGACGATACTCCTGCAACCAATGAGCCGGAGGGGCCTGATGAAAACAGCCCAGCCGCGGTTGCAGACGGCAACACGATCGTCGTCACAGGCGCTGCAGACGCCATCGGCAAAGATCCGCTCTCTGCAATGAACGAAGTTTCGTTTGAACTGACCCAAGAGGTTGATGAGGCTTTGGTTGGGCCGATTGCCAACGCCTACGAAGATGGGTTGCCCCGTCCGGTGCGTAAGGGTCTGCGCAATTTCTTCCGCAATCTGCTCGAGCCGGTCAATTTTCTCAACTACCTGTTGCAGTTCAAGCCGGGCAAGGCCTTTGAAACGCTGGGCAGGTTCGCAATTAACAGCACCGTCGGGATTGCTGGCTTCATTGATGTTGCAGAACGCAAACCCTTCAATCTCCCTTATCGCCGTAACGGTTTTTCCAACACACTGGGCTATTACGGCGTTGGACACGGGCCGTTTCTGTTCGTACCATTGGTCGGTGCTACGACATTGCGCGACCTGATCGGTAGTTTTCTGGACCAGTCAGTATTGCCTCTGGCTGTCGGCGCACCCTTCAACACACCGTATTACGCTATTCCCGCCTATACCGTGAATTCGCTGGAGTTCCGGATCGAGTTTGACGAAAAGCTGACCGAGATTCGCGAAACGGATGATCCGTATTTTGCAGCACGCGAGAGCTATCTGTGCAACCGCGAAGCCGATATTGCCGCATTGAAGAACCGCCCCCCGCCACGCGATTGCAGCATTGAGGCGCTGATGTCCGAAGGTGCGCCATTGATAGCTGCAGGCGCCGACCTGACGGATCAGGATCTGGGATCCGCAGTTGAACAGGTAACCGGCGCTGCACAACCAGTTGATGCAGCCGCGCCAGAACCGATCGAGCCTGAAATCCGCTATATCAGCGAGGAAGTCGTCCAGCCCTTGCCGCAGGCTTGAGCCAACGTCACTCGCCCCGGAAATTGGCCAAGCGCTTTTCAAGCAGGGCGTCAATGCCTTCCATATGATCATCGGTCAGATGCATGAGCGCCTGCGTGTTCGCCGCCATTTCCAGCGCCGTGTCATAAGTTATCGACTGCCCCTGACGCAGAAGGTTTTTGGTGTGGCGCAAAGCATGCGGCGGTTGAGCCGCGATCCTGCCGGCCAGTGACTGGGCTTGCTCGTTCAAATCCTCAGCGGGATGGACCTGACTGACCAATCCCCATTCCAACGCTTGGTCAGGCCCGATAACATCGCCGGTGTAGAACAGTTCTGCGGCGCGGCTTTGGCCAATCACCCGCGGCAATATCCATGTGCCGCCATCGCCAGGGATAATGCCCAGCTTGAGGAAGGTGACACCAAATTTGGCCTTGTCGCTGGCCATGCGGATATCTGCCAGACAGGCCAGATCGCACCCGAGCCCTATGGCTGGGCCGTTGATCGCGGCGATCAGCGGTACGCGCAGACCATACAGCGCACGCAGGATCCGGTGAATATTGTTGCGATATCCGTCTGAAATCCCCGGAGGGGTCCCGCCGAAATTGCCACTACGTTCCTTCATCGCCTTGATGTCGCCCCCGGCGGAGAAGGCGCGACCGGCACCGGTCAGGATGACGCAGCGCACACTCATATCGGTGTTGATTGCATCACAGGCTGCAACAAAAGCATCCCCATCGCCATCGGCACCCAGCGCATTCATCGTGTCCGGACGGTTAAGTGTCAGCGTGGTAACATGGCCTTTGCGGTGGATATCCAGCAGGCTCATCATTCGTTCCCTTCAGGTGGTGCAGCGCTTGTCAGAAAAGTCAGAACAGCCTGTTCGGCTGCATCGTGCCAGGCCAGGTCGTGCCCGACACCGTCGAATTCGATCAATTGCACATTGTCATCGCCCTGCGCTAATTGCCGGGCATGATTGACCGGGATCAGCGTGTCTGCAGTGCCGTGAAGGATAAGGATGGGGCCTCCCATCTCAACCAGTTTTTCATCGTTGCGATAATGATCACGCAGCAAAAACGAGACTGGTAGAATTTTCAGTTTTTCCGACACCAGCTGGGTCAGACTGGCAAAGGGTGAAATCAGCACCAGCGCGCGCGACGAATGTTCAAGCGCCATCTGTGTCGCCACACCGCTGCCGATAGAATTACCGATCAGGACAGTGTCCTGAGCACCGATCCCGCGTTCGGCAAGCCATGCCAGCGCCGCCCGTCCGTCCTTGTAGAGGCCTTCCTCGGTCGGCTTGCCCGGATTGTCCCGATACCCGCGATATTCGGCCGCAAGAACACCATAACCAGCGGGTGTCAGGCGCTCTGTTGCGACCACAGAACTTTGCCAATCAGCAGCATTTCCATGGAAATAGACTATCGTAGGTTTGCCGGCTTGTGCGGGACGGTAGCCAGCCTGCAACTGCAAGCCGTCAGCAGTCTGATAGGCAATTTGGTCAAAGCCTGCAGGAACATGGGCCTCACCCTGGGGGGCAGGATACAAAAAACTTGGCTGCGTGGTGAAGAGCAGTCCGGCCACCGCCAAATAGGCCAGCAAGAGCACGCAAGCAAAGGTCAACATGGTGTGTGATGATTTGGAAGGCGTGCGGGCAGGTTTGGCATGGCTTGCATTGTTTTCCACGCCGCCACCTCCCATTAAACCTGTGCCTATTAGCCTACGCTCATCCAGGCGTTAGGCCCGCGCTTCTTCCACGCCGGTGCCTGAATTGTGGCGCAGGGCCTTCAGCACGCAATCAACGATTTGCGGCGCATTCAGCCCCGCCTCGTCATATTGCTTTTCCGGTGCGTCCTGATCGATAAACGTATCGGGCAAACGCAACGTCCGCACCTTCAGGCCATGATCGGTCAATCCCGTGTCGCTGGCAAAGGTCAGCACATGCGCACCAAGCCCGCCGATCGCGCCTTCTTCCACCGTCACCACCACTTCGTGGCTGCGCATGAGCTTGGCGATCAGATCTTCATCCAGAGGCTTGGCAAAGCGCATGTCGGCGACCGTGGTCGAAAGCCCCTTGGCCTCCAGTGCGTCGGCAGCTTTTTTCGCTTCTTCCAGCCGTGCGCCAAGAGAGAGAATGGCAATCTTGCTTCCTTCGCGGACAATACGGCCTTTGCCGATTTCCAGTTTTTCGAGCGTATCAGGAATTGGCACGCCAACACCTGATCCGCGCGGATAACGCAGCGCAATCGGCCCGTCGTCATATTCGGCAGCGGTGTAGGTCATATTGGCGAGTTCAGCTTCATCAGCAGCAGCCATCACCACCATATTGGGAAGCGTCGCCAGATAGGTGATATCAAAACTGCCGGCATGGGTTGCTCCGTCGGCACCAACCAGTCCGGCACGGTCAATCGCGAAGCGAACAGGCAGGTTCTGGATCGCAACATCATGCACCACCTGATCATAGGCGCGCTGAAGGAATGTCGAGTAGATCGCAGCAAATGGGCGCATTCCTTGCGCCGCAAGACCCGCAGCAAAGGTCACACCATGCTGTTCGGCAATACCGACATCGAAACTGCGTTCAGGGTGCGCCTTGGCAAAACGGTCAACCCCGGTGCCCGAAGGCATGGCCGCAGTGATGGCGCAAATGCGCTTATCGGTTTCAGCCAGTTTTGCCAGCGTATCGCCGAACACGTTCTGATAGGCTGGCGGCCCAGGTTTGCCCTTGGCTTTTTCACCCGTCACGACATTGAATTTGGGCACGCCGTGATACTTGTCCGCGCTGTCTTCAGCCGGGCCATATCCCTTGCCCTTGGTCGTCACCACATGGATCAGGACCGGGCCTTGATCACTGTCGCGCACATTTTCGAGCACCGGTATCAAATGGTCCAGATTATGGCCGTCAATCGGCCCGACATAGTAAAAGCCAAGCTCTTCAAACAAGGTCCCGCCGGTCACCATGCCGCGGGTGTATTCCTCTGCCTTGTCCAGCGTGGAATGCACGCGGCGCGACAGTTTCTTGGCAAACCGGGAGGCAAGCGATCGCAGGCCAAGATACTCGCTGGAGGAGACCATACGCGCCAGATAGGCGCTGAGCCCGCCCACCGGGGGGGCAATGGACATGTCATTGTCATTCAGGATAACGACCAATCGGTTGCCGGCCTGTTCGGCATTGTTCATGGCTTCATAGGCCATGCCAGCGCTCATCGCGCCATCGCCGATCACCGCAATCCCGCGGCCCGGCTTGTCATTCAGCTTGTTAGCTACGGCAAAGCCCAGTGCTGCCGAGATTGAAGTGGAGGAATGCGCTGCGCCGAACGGGTCATACTCGCTCTCGCTGCGTTTGGTAAAGCCTGATAGACCGCCACCCTGGCGCAAGGTGCGGATACGATCACGGCGCCCGGTCAGAATTTTGTGCGGATAGGCCTGATGGCCAACGTCCCAGATCAAACGATCATCCGGCGTATTGAAAACATAGTGAAGCGCAACTGTAAGCTCGACCACGCCAAGGCCAGAGCCCAGATGTCCGCCGGTTGATCCGACCGCGTCAATCATCTCGGTGCGCAGTTCATCGGCCAACTGGCGCAAATCTTTTTGCTCAAGCTTCCTCAGATCTTCCGGTATGGTAACCGTGTCGAGAAGGGGGGTCGTGGGTTTTTCCGTCATGGAAGAAGCCCTTACACCTGAAAATAGAAACTGTCGATGAACGGTTCGTCGCTATTTCTGAACGCCCTGCCGTCAGGTGACCGTCTGGCAACCCTTGCAGATTCCCCTGATCTCGACAATCGGCCGCTCCGCCTTGAATTGCAGCGAGCTAGCGATGGTGCGCACCTTGTGGCTGACATCATCGTCATCAACATGGGTCGCTTCGCCGCATTCGTCACAGACGAGAAAGATGCAATCATGCTCGCATCCGGGATGGCTGTTGGCGAGATAGGCATTGGCGCTTTCGACCCGCATCGCCAGATTGTTGGTCACGAACAGGTCCAGTATGCGGTAAACACTGTTGGGCGCCACCCGCTTGCCTCGCGCCTGCGACAGATTGTCGGCAATATCATAGGCTGATGTTGGCCGTTCATGCTTGGCGAGCTCGGTAAAAACCGCCTCACGCATGCCAGTCCATTGTTCGCCCGCCTCGGACAGGGATTGCCGTGCTGCATCGACCAAAGTCGCGCCGCTGTGCTCTTGATGTGCGTGTGAATGTGCCGCCATGAAAGGCAATATAGCGATGCTGGCTCGCTTGCGCCAGCTTCAGTCGGCGACCGCTTCGATTTCAGCGGCCTGCACCTGAGGCGCAAATTCAGCGTTCCACGCCGCGCCATTGCTCATCACAACAAGAATAGCTCCGGCGAGAAAGCCGATGCCGAAGTTGCGGGAGAGGTCCGATTTCAAAAAGTCGATCATGATGTGTCTGCCAATTCTCTTCTCGCACCGTATAAGCCCGATGACTTACGAACAGGTGAACGTCTTGTTGTCCTTTTGCTATTCGCAAGTGGCAGCGGTTTGGTTACAGTGGAAACTTATGTTGGATGCTGTCATTATCGGGGCGGGACACAATGGTCTTGCCTGCGCCTTCTATCTCGCCAGAGCCGGAATGAAGGTCCGCATGGTGGAAGCCCGCCCCATGATCGGCGGCGCAGCCGTGACCGAGGAGTTCGCACCCGGTTTTCGCAATTCGACCGCCAGCTACACCGTCAGTCTGCTGCAACCCAGGATCATTGACGACATGGCGCTGCCAGCTCGCGGATACCGGGTGATAGAGCGACCCGTCTCGAACTATCTCCCGATTGAAGGGGGGTATCTCGCATTTGGAGGCGAGGTCTCTGAGAGCCAAAAACAGGTCGCGCGGCACAGTACAAAAGACGCCGAAGCTTTGCCGCATTATTACGCGATGCTGGAGGATGCTGCTGATGTTTTGCGCGCACTTGCGCTGAAAATTCCACCCGATCCGAAAGGCGGGTTACGCTCCTTGATCGACGCAGCCATGCAAACCAGGGGTCTCGCCAAATTGCCTGTAGATCGCCAGGCTGCGGTGCTCAAATTGTTCACGCGGTCTGCCCGCGAAGTGCTGGACGACTGGTTTGAAAGCGATGTTGTAAAGGCGGCTTTCGGGTTTGATGCATGCGTTGGAAACTATGCCTCACCCGATACGCCGGGCAGCGCCTATGTCCTGCTGCACCATGTCTTTGGCGAGGTGAACGGGACCAAGGGTGGCTGGGGCCATGTGATCGGCGGCATGGGTGCCATCACCCAGATGATGGGCGAAGCGGTGCGCGAACTGGGCGTTCAGGTCGACCTTGATGCGCCAGTCGTTGAAGTCAAAATACGCGATGGCAGGGCTTGTGGAGTCAAACTGCGCACTGGCGAGGTGATCGAGGCTCGTCGAGTGATCGCCAATCTCGGACCAAAGCCCCTGTTCGACAATCTCGTCCCTACCACGGCTCAACCAGACACATTGCGCGCTGCTGTGAAATCCTATCGCGGTGGATCAGGGTCACTGCGAATGAATGTCGCGCTTTCCAACCTGCCACGGTTCACCCATGCGCCACCGGGAGACGCGCATTTGCGTTCGGGCATTATTATGGCCCCTTCGCTGGACTATATGGACGCCGCCCATCGCGAAGCGCGCCGGCACGGCTTCTCCTCGCGGCCTATCGTCGAGATGTTGATTCCCAGCTTGGTAGATGACAGCCTCGCGCCAAGCGGGCAGCACGTCGCCAGCCTCTTCTGCCAGCATATCGATCCTGATTTACCAGAGGATCGCGAAGCAGAGGCTGTGCAAGCTGTGTTTGACACTATCGAGCATCATGCGCCTGGATTTCAAGATCTGCTGCTGCACAAGCAAGTCCATACCCCACGCGCATTGGAGCAGAAGTTTGGTCTGTGGCGCGGGGATATTTTCCATGGCCGCATGAGCCTCGACCAATTGTGGTCAGCCCGTCCATTTCTGGGCGCTGGCAGTTACCGTACCCCTATTGACGGGCTATGGCTGTGCGGCGCGGGCACCCATCCGGGAGGCGGCGTGACCGGCGCGCCGGGCCACAATTGCGCAGCTGCGATATTGCGATCAAAGTCCAAGATATTTGGCTTGTAGTTTCGCTTGCAGGCTCAGTCCGGACGTGAGTGCATAGTTGGCAAATCAGTGCCGGAAATGCCGCATATCGGTGAAGACCATGGCGAGGCCTGCCTTGTTAGCAGCCTCGATCACTTCGTCATCGCGGATTGAACCGCCCGGCTGGATAACGGCTGTCGCCCCCGCCTCAGCGGCTGACAGCAAGCCATCTGCGAAGGGGAAGAATGCGTCAGACGCAACCGCGCTGCCGATCGCCTTTGACTGGTCCCAGCCATATTTCTCTGCCGCTTCGGCGGCTTTCATCGCCGCAATGCGCGAAGAATCGCGCCGGTTCATCTGGCCCGCGCCGATGCCAGCTGTGGCCCCGCCATTGGCATAGACAATCGCATTGGATTTCACATGACGCGCCACGGTCCAGGCGAACAGGCAATCCTTCAATTCCTGTTCGGTCGGAGCGCGTTCGGTAACCACCTTGAGATCGTCTGCACTGATCGTCCCATTGTCGCGCGATTGCACCAGCAAGCCGCCAGTGATCGGTTTGACCGCGAGGCCGCCGCGGCGCGGATCGGGCAAATCGCCGGTCACCAGCAAGCGCAGGTTCTTCTTTTTGGCAAAGGCTTGGCGGGCCTCGTCCGAGATTGCAGGAGCGATGACAACTTCGGTGAAAATCTGAGCGATGGCCTGGGCGGTCGGGCCGTCCAGTTCCTGATTAACCGCGACAATTCCGCCAAAGGCTGAAACGCTGTCGCATTGCAACGCTGCTTCCCATGCCTCAAGCAAGGTCCCGGCCTGCGCCACGCCGCAGGGGTTGGCGTGCTTGACGATCACGACTGCCGGATCGCCGCCAGCAAATTCAGCGCACAATTCCAGCGCCGCATCGGCATCATTGTAATTGTTGTAGGACAATTCCTTGCCCTGCAATTGTTCGGCTTGAGCAATGCCGCGCTGATGCGGCCCGACCGGCGTGTAAAGCGCCGCCTTTTGATGCGGATTTTCACCATAGCGCAATTCGGTCGGCGCACGTCCGTTAATTGCCAGCATATCAGGGAACATCTGTCCCTGATCGGCAAAGGCAAACCACTGGCTGATCATGGAATCATAGCTGGCAGTGGCAGCAAAGGCCTTGGCCGCCATAGCCTTGCGGAAAGAAAACGTCGTCGCACCATCGCCTGCATCAAGCTCGCTCAGCAATGCAGGATAATCGGCCGGATCGGTCATAATCGTGACGAATTGATGATTTTTCGCTGATGAGCGGACCATGCTGGGCCCGCCAATATCGATGTTCTCGATAATTTCATCACGCTCGGCGCCGCGGGCAACAGTCGCTTCGAACGGATAGAGGTTGACCACCACCAGATCGATGGCGCCGATGGCATGCTCCTCCATCGCTGCGGCATGTTCGGGATTGTCGCGCACGGCCAGCAAGCCGCCATGCACCTTGGGGTGCAGCGTTTTGACCCGGCCATCCATCATTTCGGGAAAACCCGTCAGATCGGAGATATCGCGCACGTCCAGCCCAGCATCGCGCAAAGCCTTTGCCGTACCGCCGGTGGACACCAAATCCACGCCGCGCGCCGCCAGCGCCGTGCCCAGTTCGACCAATCCGCTCTTGTCGGACACTGACAACAGCGCCCGCTTGATAACCACATCCGTCACTTTGGAATTTACCCCATCTTCTTGAGCAGCCAGGAGAATTGCCCCCCGCTGCGTGATGTCATGCCCTCTATCACCAATTGCTGGGTTGGCCTTGGCCGCCCATCGCCATCGACCCACAGGCTCTCTTCAAGCGCAACACGCATATCGCCAGCGTCAGCACCGGCAATGCGGAATTGCCAAAGTGCGCCATCGGGCAACACCAGACTGGCACCGCCCCGATCATCTGCCAAACGCGCATCCACGCTGGCACCCAGATGAAAACGGATGGCAAAGGCGATCTTGCCACGTTTTCCCTTTTTCGCCTGTGGTTGGAGAATATCCTCGCCACGCAATTCGCTGCCGTCACCGCGCAGCATCAGAATCCGGCGATGGGTCAACCCATACCGGCTGGCATAGCCATCGTGACTTGCCTCCACCCGCGTTGCCTCAGTGCTGGTCTGGCCCAGAATGCGGCGGTCAACCTCGACCTGATCGACGCCCTTGCCGAGCTTGCCATTGATCAGAACGGCGGTTGAGTTGGCATTGTCCAGGACCAGAGTCGAATGCGCGGCGCTTGCGCGCAGCCCCTGTTCGATCCGGGCCGGCACCAGCGCGCCTGACAGGGCCGATCCGCCGCAATTGACAATCAGCCGGTGATCACCGTCCGACATTTCAAACGCCAGTGTTGAAGCGCAACCATAACGGGCATGGCGGGCTTTGGGCGGAGGCGCTGCATCGAACTGCACAACGCATTTGCCGCCGCGCAACCGTTGATAGCCCCAATGGCGAATATCCTTGAGCGGGCGCGTTCGCACACCGCTGGCATCCACCAGGGCAGACACCTGATTTGCGCTGATCGCATGGCCGCCCTGCCAACTGCCCAAGCCACCGTCTCCGTGGCGCAGAGCAAGCAATGGCGGCACCAGCAATTCCAGCATAACGCTTAGTGCCTGTGGAGGTTCGCGGTCGACCGCGCGATAACAGGCAAGCAGATGGGTCAGGAGGCGGATCGCATCCATCTGCGCCATCGGGCTGCGCGACAAAACGCCGCCATCTTCTGCCACCATTTCGCCAAGCGCGCGCAGCAAGCCTGCCTCGCCATAAAGGCGGCGCGGCTTGCCCAGAGGCAAAAGCAGGCCAGCAGCGGTAATCGCCGTCCAACCGGCAACCTCGGCCAAACGATCCTCGCACCGGGTTACATTGCGATCAAGCCATCGCGCGGTGGTGTCTATTGCCTGCAACATACGAGCGCGAAGGCCCGCTTGCTGATCGGAAAGGACCAGCGGCGCATGCACCAGCCAAGCAAGCAATCTGTGGCCGACATGCTCGACTTCCCACGCCGGCCCTTTGCCCGGTGCAGGATTGGCATTGAGCCAGGCCGAGGCAATGCGCTCGGCAGTGGAAACGCATTGTTCGCGCGGGGCAGAGACCGCCAGATCGGCAAGCCATTCAAAGCCATGCACTACCCGTTCGAACGGAGGGGTCAGCCCGGTTGAGCTGGAACAGAATTCAATTTGCGCAATCGGCGCCTTGACACCGTGAACCAGAAAATGCCCGGCACGCAGAGCAATGCCAGCTGCCCGGTCGCCCGCAGCCGGAGCAGTCACAGTCGCCAGAAGCCGTGCCTTGGCCGGTTTGCGGAATGGCGCCGCCAATGTCGCACCCGGCACGCCCAGACGGTACGCCATGCGAATGAGGCGCGATGTCGCGCCCGAGGATGGCGGTACAAAATCGCTGATCGTCAATGCGCGCGCAGGCTCGAGCGGCTCGGTCGGTTCAATGCCGACCCCGCTCACCAATGGCTCTACAGCTTGTGTTAGCGGGATTGCTTGGGCGGAAGGCGCAGAATCGCGGGCCTTAGCGCCTGTATCGTCCTCGACGATCTGACCGAACAGATCTCTTTCTTCGTCGCCGGAAGGGGAACCGGAAGAGGAAAGGAGCGCGTCCATCAACTCCCACCCTTCAAGGCTGCGATGTTGGCTGCATAATGATCGGGGCCACCCTTGAACGTCGCCGAACCTGCCACCAGCACATCAGCGCCCGCGTCAACGCACAGGCGCGCCGTTTCCGGATTGACTCCGCCATCCACCTCGAGCAGGATATCCTTGCCCGTCTTGTCGATCATCTTGCGGATCGCCTCTACCTTGCGCAACTGCGAATGGATGAAGCTCTGGCCACCAAACCCGGGATTCACGCTCATCACCAGAACCAGATCAACGTCTTCGATCAGATAGTCGAGCATCTTTGCGGGCGTTGCCGGATTGAGCGAGACACCTGCCTTCTTACCCAGGCCCTTGATCGCCTGAACGGTGCGATGGACATGCGGCCCGGCCTCTGGGTGGACGGTGATGATATCGGCCCCAGCATCTGCAAATTCTTCCAGATAGGCATCCACCGGAGAAATCATCAGATGGACATCGAACACCTTGTCGGTGTGCGGGCGCAGGGCTTTGACCACCATCGGACCGATGGTGAGGTTTGGGACATAATGCCCGTCCATGACATCGACATGGATCCAGTCCGCGCCAGCGGCGTCAATGGCGCACACTTCCTCGCCAAGGCGGGCAAAATCTGCCGATAAGATCGAAGGTGAGATCAGGGGCGGCGCCATCATGGGTCCAATCGCAAGCTTGTCACAGGACTAGGGGGCATGGTTAATGCCGACAAGCGCGCGCGAGGGCCTTTTCCACACGCTCAGCCGCGGAACGGCCTGCTTTCCACAGACTTTGACGCGCCGGGTCGCCTGAACATCAAGTCGCGCGGCAATTCAGGCGCAATTCATGCCTGATTGCCTAGGAAGAATTGTATTTCGCCGCGATTAAACCACTGGGTCTGAACCCGCAGGCCCCTTTATTGGCAATGCGATTGGTCTGGAATTCGGTCATAGTCTGGCCCGGTTGCCGCTTTCGACTTGCCCAGTGCAACCCTGCAAATGTATCGGTTAAGGAGATTCGATGATGAATGCCGTGCGATCATATCTGCTACCGCACTTCCGCCTCGCTGCGGATTGTTGCAGCGCTGTGGGATCGGCGGCATTGGCGATCGCTCCTGTGGGATTGAGTATTACGACAAGGGCAAGCCTTGGCGCCATGGCGCTGATCAGTGCGCCGGCCACTGCACAATCGGCACAATCAGTAACCTACCGTCAGGAAATTTCCCATAACGCTGCCCTGTGCTCAGCGCGCGACAGGTCCTCTGTGATGGTCACCGTAACGGGGGTGAAGAACAGCACGGGAACCGTGCGCGTCCAGAGTTATCGCGGCGTGAAGGATGAGTGGCTGAAGAAGGGCAAATGGCTCAACCGGATTGAACTGCCTGCCCGCGCTGGGACCATGACGGTGTGCATGCCCGTGCCTGGCCCTGGCACGTATGGAATCGCCGTGCGTCACGATGTGAACAACAATCGCAAGACCGATCTCAGCACCGATGGAGGGGCGATGTCGAACAATCCTTCGCTCAACATTTTCAATCTGGGGAAACCCAGCTACAAGAAGACACAGTTCCAGATCGGGCGCGGATCAACGCCGATCACGATCAACATGCGCTATAGGTAAAGATACGCGAGCCGCTCTAGCCTGTGATTTGCATCATAGGCTAGCTGCGCATCTTGCGCTGCGCACGCCACACACCCAGCATGACACCAGGTGCAGCCAACAGCGGGTGTTTTTCTCTGAATGGCGTAACCTCAACAGGAACACCGGTGTGCCGTTCGATCTTCCAGGCGGCATAGCGCGCCGCACCATCAAAGGTGGTACTGGCCTTGACCAGCCGAGCGAGATTTAGCGGTTTGCCCATCCGCCGACGCTTATTCCACCAGCCAAGAATCTGCTTCCGACGATCGTTGGTCAATTGCGGCGCGATTGTCTCACCAACCTGGCCAAACGTGATGCCTTCAGCGTTAAGCGCCGCGGGGAAAAGGCCGTCGAAATGCTCTGCATTGACCGACAGGATGTCTCCCTCGCGGCCCGGTTTTTCAACCCTGAACTCCGCTTGATAGGTGGCTCGAAACAGAGCGCGCCAGAAGTCTTCCGCCGCACCCTGCTGGGGCCCAAGTGCCGCGGCAAGCCGTGCCGCAGTTCGCGCCGCTGCGCGCAAGGCACCGACAACTTGCGCCCGCGCGGCTTCATCGCGTGCCCAAACCAGCCCGCTAGGCTGGACAAAACGCGCCCAGATTGTGGTATCAAGGCTTTTGCCCGATGCCGCTTTTCCAAATTGCTCAAGCGACATGATCGCCACCTTTGCGCGCAACCGTCCGCTGGCGCTGCTGGCTTCATGATAACTGACACGCGGCCATATCCGATCGCGCTGATTTCCCGGCAGCAAGAGGTAGAAATCCAGCACACCTTCGAGTGATCCCGTGCGCAGATTTGATCCATAGAAAAGCACGGCAATCGCACCTGCATCACGAGCCAGAGCCTCTCCCATAGCAGTGACCTCGGGATGGATCGGCGCTGCCAGTTGCTGCTCAATTCGGCTGTAGAGGGTGTCAGTCATGCTGCGCGAGCCTGCACAATCATCGGGGGGCGACAAAATTCAATTGTGGACCTGTCGTTACCCGGTATCGACCTGGCGGAAAACCTTCCCCGTCAAGAATGAACGGTTCGTCCAGCTTCATCGTGAAGCCAGTTGTGCTCAACTGATGATAGCCACGCCTGGGAAGATCATCAGGGGTCCAGCCCGCCACTATCACGGGCAGCAGCGCAGTGGTACGCCGCGAAACTTGGTCGAGAACAGCTAGCTTGAGCCCATCCTTGTGCGGGCCAAAAGGTTTCAGGCCGGCTGGCAGCCTCTGCATGGTCGATGCAACCAGCAATTGCCGCCGCTTGGGATCGCCGAGCCCGCTGTGGCCCAACGGCGTGCCATCAGGCTCCAGCCGGATGTCGAGCTCGACCCCTCGTCGCCACGGGTTGGTTCGCCGCCCAAGCAATTGCAGGACGCCCCAGAAAGTGGTCACACCAACTGCCAGGCTGTTGAATGCCCCAAGCCTGTGCGCGCCTTGACCGGCCTCGGTCCCAAGCGTCAGCGCACCTGCTCCTAGAATGAAGCCGTATGCCCGCGCTTCGGGGTCATCTTCGGGATGAATAATAATTGGTGCGCGCTCGATCCGTCGCCCGTTAGCGAAAGCCTCTATCGCACCCTGCAGGGACCAGTTATTGGGCGCTTCCAGATCAACGGTCAGTGCGTTGGTCTTACCCTTTGGCAGCACAGCGATCGCTGGCCAATCATCGCCGAAAACGCCCATACCACTGGTCAGAACATCGCGCACGGTGCCGTCACCACCATTGATAATCAGCAGCTCAATCTTGCGCTCGGCAAACTCGGCCAGCGCCTGTGGCAGCTGATCGCGATTGCCGGGCTGGGCGAGGAAAATATGCGGCGCAATGCTAGCGTCCAGATCACGCCCGCGATTGCGATGGCTGCGCGGGTTATAGATCATCCCGACGCATGGCTGCTTATCGCACGCAGTGGATGCATCTGTCGCGCTCTTGCCAGACTGTCTGGCAGGGCGCTCTCCCGCGGTTGAACGGGGCAAATCGCTGAATTCGTGGACCGGGGAAGGCATAGGCTGAGTGCCTTAACCGCAAAATTCGAAAAACCAAAGCCGCCGAACGCCCAGTTTGCCATCAAAAATGACCATGATGCCAACCGCACATGCTGGGGCCGACAAAACCAGTAGACGAGGCGCATTCCATCAGTACACTTGACCCCATGCTGACAACCGACTTGCTTCAATCCGCCCGCGACCTGTCCGATGACATCGTTTCGCTGCGTCGTGCCATTCACCAGGAACCAGAGCTTGGCCTGCAAACACCAAAGACACTGGCGAAAGTGCGCGCCGCACTCGATGGCTTGCCGCTGACCTGGCGCGAAGGACCATCGTGTACTGGCGCAGTGGCGACATTGGTCGGGACCGGTGAGGGGCCCGGTGCTGACAAACGTGTGTTGTTGCGCGGCGATATGGACGCGCTGCCAATGGAGGAAAAAACCGGCCTGGATTTCGCCTCCACTATTGAGGGGCGCATGCATGCCTGCGGCCACGACACGCACACCGCCATGCTGACCGGGGCAGCCAAATTGCTGTGCGCCCAGCGCGATAGCTTTGCCGGCACGGTCGACTTTATGTTTCAGCCGGGCGAGGAAGGGTATCACGGCGCCCGCTACATGCTGGAAGACGGGTTGATTGATCCACTGCCCGATGCAGCCTTTGCTCTGCACATTATGCCCAACGCTCCATTTGAGGTTTTGGGGGGACGAGCAGGGCCTCTGCTGGCAGCCGCCGATGAATTCAATATCACGGTGAAGGGACGCGGCGGCCACGCCAGCATGCCGCATGACTGTATGGACCCGGTGCCGGGCGCAGCTGCCATCGTCGGCGCGATTCAGGCGATGGTTACGCGGCGCTTCAAGGCCGCTGATCCAGTCATCGTGACCGTCACACAAATCCATGCCGGTACCGCACACAATGTCATCGCTGACGAAGTGGTGCTGGGCGGCACGATCCGCACGTTGAGCGAGGAGCACCGAGAGAAAGTGCACAGGCTGATCGCTGATACCGCCAAGCAAACAGCTGCAGCCTATGGTTTGGAGGCGGATGTTGAACTCACTCTCGGTTTCCCGGTGACCGTGTGCGACCAGCGCGCAGTCGCCTTGGGGCAAAAGGTCGCTCAGGGTCTCGGCGGTGAAGAGGCATGGCTCGACCTGCCCGACCCTATCATGGGAGCAGAGGATTTCTCCTATGTCCTGCAGAAAGTGCCCGGCGCGATGTTCTTTCTGGGCGTCGCCTGCGAAGGTGAGGACTGGACGCAATGCTGCGCCATTCACTCCTCGCGCATGCATGTCGATGAAAATGCTCTGCCACGTGGCACAGCAATTTTGGCCGGTTGCGCGCTCACATTTCTGGAGGAAGGCTGGAGCTAAGCCGCGCCGCGCCCTCCTCCGTTTGCTCCAATCACCATAGCAGCACGTAAAGTGCGATCAGGATAGCGATGGTCAGCATGGCCAACGTGTTGAATAGCATGGTCGTTGCAAAGGTGATATCACCCAGCCGGACCGTGCGTTCATCCTCAGGCGCAGCCGTCACGCGCGACGCGACGATTGATGCGACCAGTACGACCACAAAGACAATCCAGATGCGAATGATGAATTCAAGATCGGGCGCACCGAATTTGAGCGCGACATTCAGCACGACTGAACCGATCAGCGCAGTGAACGCCCCCGCCGCGTTGGCGCGTTTGTCGAAAAAGCCCAGCAGGAAGACGATAACAATGCCCGGCGCGATGTATCCGGTGTATTCCTGCACCGTCTGGAATGCGCTTTCAAACCCGCCGAGGAATGGGCGCGCCAGAACCAGTGCGATCACCATGGCGGCAAATGCGGTTATGCGTCCCACCATTACATAGTGTTTTTCAGCCTTGTCCGGCGCATAGCTACGATACAAATCCATCGTGAAAATGGTCGAAATCGAATTCATCATCGAAGCCAGCGAGCTGACGATGGCCGCGATCAAGGCTGCAAACACCAGGCCGCGCAGGCCCGCCGGGGCAAAGCCCATCAGCTGGCCATAGGTACGGTCTGACTTTTCGTTCAGGGCGGCCGCGTCCAGCATGCCTTGCTGGGCCAGAATGACGGCAGCAATCCCGGGGATCACCACGATGAAAGGCACCAGCAATTTCAGGAATGCGGCAAAGGCCAATCCCTTTTGCGCCTCACCCAGGTTTTCAGCCCCTAGAGCGCGCTGAATGATGTACTGATTGAAGCCCCAATAGCTGAAATGCAGCACCCAAAGCCCGCCGAGCAAAGTCCAGATGCCCGGCAATTTGTCATAACCGGCGTCGCCCTTGTCGAGGATCATCTCGAAGTGCCCTGGCATTTCCTGCATCAAATATCCCAACCCGCCAATCGCCCCGTCGGCAGGCAATGCATCGAGCGCGAACCAAGTAATGGCAATGCCGCCAATGATCAGGATCACAACTTGAATAATGTCGGTCAGGGCAACCGCTTTCAAGCCGCCATAGAGCGAATAAAGCGCGGCAAAACCGGCCAGCGCCATCATGGATGGCATAACCCCCCAGCCGGTCAGCGTGTCGACGGCAAGCCCGCCCAGCCACAATACGGCGGTCAGATTTACGGCAGTGTACAGAAACACCCAAAACACGCTCATCAATGTTTTGACGCCCGTGCCATAACGTTGATCAAGGAACTGAGGCATCGTGTAGATTTTGCGCTTCAGGAAGATCGGCAGGAAATATTTCGCTACAATCAGCAGGACGATGGCTGCCTGCCATTCATAGGCCGCAATCGCGATGCCTATGGCAAAACCCTCGCCCGATTGACCAATGATCTGCTCTGCCGAAATGTTCGATGCGATCAAAGAGGCCCCAATGGCCCACCAAGGCAAGGCCCGGCCGGCCAAGAAGTAATCCTCGGTGTTCTTGTCGTGGCCTGCCGGCTCGCGACTGACAGCCAGCGCAATGCCTAGCAGCGCCAGCGCATAGCCGATGATGATAACGATATCGATCGTCTCAAGCGTCATGGTTTTTCCCTCCCATCACAGCCTCACGGTGTTCCGCATCGGCCAATTTCAATTCTGCTTGCTGGCGGTTGGCCAGCTTCATTCTCAGCGCCATGCACTAGAACGAACATGCAGGCGCCTGATCGCTGTTATCCCTGGCGATTACGGCGATTTGCAGCTCAAATGCGCTTTCCGAGCGAATGGTAAAACCGGTCGATGCGTCTCCCAGACATTGCGGGGACAGCACCATTTCACGCCAACCCTTGCCTGCCGCAAGCGCCATCTGGCCGGTGATGTCGAGTGCCTCACCGTCGGCTGTAATGGTCACAGGGCCTGACGGACGATCGTCAACCGCATAGGTGATGCGCCAGTTTCCGTTGCCCTGTGGGCCGGTGAAGCTCAATGAGGAACCCGGAGCAAAGGTCACGATACGCGCATCTTCCTGAGCGTTGCGATCCAGCCCACGCGCCGTAATCCCGTTGGATTCCCCACGAAGATTGGGCAGGTTTGCATTGTCGGCGACCGCGCTTACTCCGTCGGCCAGACGGCCATTGTCAAACCAGTCTGATGCAGGCCCGGCATTGAGCAGCGCGCAATCCTCGCTCAGTGGGCCAAGCGGCACCGGCTCGGCCAGCGACTGACCGTACCCCCGCGCGAACAAGGCTTCATTGCTGTCATTGAGAGGCAGGCCATCGCACACCATTGGCCAGCTGAATGACAAGCGCCCGCTCGCATCCGTCCGACCATACAACACATCAGCAACGCCGGCTCCCTCGCTACCCGGAAGCCAGGCGGCAACAAAGGCATCAGCGGCATTCATTTCGCGATTCGTCCAGAGCGGTCGGCCCGAAAGGAAAACAGCGACCGTCTTGACACCAGCCTCGCGGTAGCGGCGCAAAAGGTTCAGACCCTCTTCGTCACGGAAGGTGAGGTCCTTCCGGTCACCGGCAAATTCGGCATAGGGCTCTTCGCCGAACACCACGACGGCAACATCGGCATCGCCAGACACCATCATCGATGAACCAGGGTCAAGGATCACTTGCCCACCCAGCTCGCTGCCGACTTGAAGCATCCCAGCGCCAATGGATGTTGCCCCGGGAAAATCGGCATTGGTCAGTTCATCGCCGCCCTGCCAGGTCAGGGTCCAGCCACCTGATTGCTGGGCGATATCATCCGCAGCCGGACCAGTTACAATCACCTTTGTCGCCGAATCCAGCGGCAGAACTCCGTTATTGCCCAACACCACGAGAGATTTTGCGACAGCTTCGCGAGCAATATTGCGGTGCTGAGGCGAACCCAGCAGCGCAACATCACCAGCATTGGGCCGCTGCGACGGCCGCTTCATCTCGGCCCCGAGGATTCCTGCCCGCAGTTTCATTCGCAGAACCCGTCCAACCGCCTCGTTGAGACGCGCCATTGGTATCGTGCCGTCATTCACTTGCGCAATCAGATTGGTGTGCAACTCCTTCCAATCATCTGGAACCATATAAATGTCGAGGCCCGCTAGCAGAGCTTGCGGACAGTCCGTGTTGGTGCACCCTTTGATCTGGCCATGACCATTCCAGTCCCCCACCACGAGACCATTGAAACCCAGTTCGCCGCGCAGATAGTCGGTCAACAAAGGCTTATTGCCATGCATCTTGCTGCCATTGATCGAATTGAAGCTGGCCATGATCGTTTCCACGCCTGCCTCAATCGCTGCAGGATAGGGCACAGCATGGATTGATTTCAGCGCTCCGAGGTTGCCATTGACCTCTCCCTGATCGACCCCGTTGTCAGTCCCGCCATCGCCGAAGAAGTGTTTCGCAGTGGCGAGGACATGGCCTGCGCCCAGCCGCTCTTCAGAGGACAGGCTGCCCTGCAAACCTTCGACCAACGCAGAGCCAAGCGTCGCGACAAGTTCCGGGTCCTCGGAATAGCTTTCATACGTCCGGCCCCAGCGATCATCACGCGCAACAGCAACGGTGGGGGAGAAGTTCCAGTCAATCCCGGTGACTTCGATCTCGACTGCAGTTGCCGCGCCGATACGGCGCACCAAATCGGCATCACCTGCTGCTCCCAGGCCGATATTGTGGGGAAAGATTGTCGCGCCCACGACATTGGTGTGTCCGTGGACTGCATCAGTACCCCACATGGTCGGGATGATCGGCTCACCATTGCTTAGCGGCTGGGTCGATGCATCATACATTTCGTCAGCCAGGCGCAGCCACTCGCTGGCAGGTGCAAATTCGTCGCCATAGGGACCGCCATTCCCGCCATTGAGATAACTGCCAAAGCGGTACTTGGTCATGTCTTCTGCAGTGAAGGAATTGATCTGCGGTTGCAGCAATTGCGCCACCTTACGCTCTAGGCTCATGCGCGCAATCAGATCAGCCACCTGCGCATCTTCGACTGAAAGTGGGTTGTCCTGAGTAGCGGTTTCAGCCACGGCCAGATCGGTCGAGGCGGTGGAGCGGGCGCCTTGATTGCCATAGCCAGTCGCACAACCGGCCAGAACCACGCCAGCTGCTGTCAGCAAAAACCAAGCACGCATCACATTCTCCCCAAGCGCCACGACGTTCCTTTATGAGAACGTTCTCAACGTTACAGGATTGGCATGGGGAATGCGCAAAATCAAGCGGCTAATTGCGGATGACGAGCGTGGCGAGGAGGATTGCTGAAGCGATGGCGAAAAGTGCCAATGTCGCGAATAGGCCGGCAAATCCGAATACTGGTACCAATGAGATGGCGAGCACAGGCATAACCAGTGACGGTACAGTGTTGGTAAGGTTGAAAACACCAAGGTCGCGGCCGCGATGCTGGGGGCGCGGCAAAACCCGCAGGGTCTGGCCCGAATGCAATGCGAGAAACACGCTGGAGGCAAGGCCGAACACGATATAACCTGCAACCGCCTGAACCAGCGAGGTGGCTCCTGCCATAATCAAGAGGCCCGCAGCAATACCAGCGGCCCCGCATGCAAGCGGCATGATTGGGCGGGATCGCGCATCCGACCAATGTCCGACAAGCAGCGCCAGAGGCACGCCGGCAATCATCACGGCACCAAGCAAAAGCGCGACATCATTGTCTGAAAATCCGGTTTCAATGGTCTGAAACCAGAACAACAAATAGGCGAACAGGGCAACTTCGGCTATTTGCACCAGCAATCGCGCCAGCCACATGCGGGCAATGGCCGGGCGTGTCTTCAAATAAGGCCTATCGGCTTCGTCCTGCACCACAACAGGCGTAACCAGCTGGACCATATGCCGCGGCCGCCCCAGCAAGATTGCTGGCAGAACCAACGCTGCAACTATCAGCACCACCAGTTCGAGCCGTGCGCCTGCATCGGCCAGTTCGGGAATGGTGATGAAGGCACCAACCCATGCACCAGCCGCAGGGCTAAGCGACAATAGACCACCCAAAAACCCTTTCTGCGCGTCGGGCACGACGTCACCAGCCCAGGCAGCGAGCGGCCCCAGCATCATGTTAAGCGCGCATTGCCACAGGCAAATGATCGCGATCAGCAAACTGGCGCTTTGTGCAAACTGGGTTAGCAAAAGCAGAACGCTGGAAGACACAAGGCCAGCCACAATCCAGCCCCGGCGATTTTGCGTAATATCGCTCAACCAGCCAAAAAAGATGTTGGCGATGCTGGCGCAGATGGCCCCCGCAAAAGCGGTGTAAGCAAGGAGCTGAACCCCTTGGTTGCCCGCCATCCCTGCCGCTTTCAGAGGCAACAATATACTCAAGAAGGGGACGTATGCAGCGGCTCCGCCAGCGGCAGCCAAGGCGTAAAGCAGAAGGAAACGCCGCGACTGAAGGGAGCTGTCAGGCGTTGACATCAACCCGGGGGCGGGCCGTTGAGCCACGCTCAACCAGTGTGCCGGACACTACGACCGGCGCGGCAGGTGGTGGCACGTTGCGCGCCTCGATCAGCAGACTTACTGCTTGCGAGATTGTTTGAGCAATCGGTTGATCAAAGGCAGTAAGAGCAGGATCACTGAAGCGAACAATCGGTGTGTTGTCGAAACTGACCAACGAAAGGTCTCCTGGCACTGACAGGTCCAGCTCGCGCGCAACCTCCAGCGTGGCCAGAGTCATCTGGTCGCTGCTTCCGATGATGGCTGTTGGACGCTGTGGCAGGGCAAGCAGTTTGCGCGCCGCTGAAAGGCCGGACTGAAAGCCGAAGTCGCCGCGCTCACAAAGGTCCGTCGTGGGCAGACCATGGGCGGCCATCGCCTTCTTCCACCCGTCTATTCGCCACCCACTGAGGCTGTAACCGGCCGGTCCGGCAATAAAGCCAATCGTCCGATGGCCCAATTTTATCAGATGCTCGGTTGCTTGCTCGCTGGCGCCTTCATCGTCCATTGTCATCGCAATGCCTGGACCCGGTTTGATGGAGCCAATCCGTGCAAAGGGAATGTCGTGGGCCGCCAGCAAATCAACAATCAGTGGGTTTTCCGAGTGCGGAGGTGTCAGCACAACGCCATCGGGCTGCAATGCAGCGAGTGCAGCGCCCAGCTCCCGCTCCACATGATCGCTATGCGTGTCGACGAGTTCCACCATCATGCGATAGCCATGTTCAGCGCAAGTTAGCATGCCGCCCAGCAACATTTGATCAACCCAGTCGCTGCCCTGTCGGGCGCGCCAATCAGCAATTGTGCGGTCCCGATCATTGATCGCAAGAATAAGGTAAGAACGCGATCCGCTCATGCGCTGCGCTGCAATGGACGGGACATACCCCAGCCGATCAATCGATTCCTGAACGCGCGTCTTCATGGCGTCGCGCACATTCGGTTCGTTGTTAATCACACGGCTGACAGTCTGCAGAGAAACGCCCGCATCTGCCGCCACATGCTTGATAGTTACCGCTTGGCGCCGCCGGGCCATACCAGCCTACTCCTGCCTATTCGGCTCTTTGGTAAATGCGGACGTAGTCCACTTCCATCCGGGCCGGGAACGCATTTTCATCCAGTCCCTGTTGTCCACCCCAATTGCCACCAACGGCCAGATTTAGCAATAAATGCTGAGGGTCCGTAAAGGGCCAGCGTTTCTTGCTCTTGCTTTCTTTCTTGAACAGCCATTTTGGAGCATCGTTCACGCCGAACAGCAGAAAATCGGGCGTCCACAGCAACTGATATTTATTCATGGCGTCACACGCGTCTGGCAGTTTGTGGCTCGACGTCATCTGCGACCCGCGCGAAAAGTTGAAGGCTGTGGTGTGAACGCTGTGATGGATTGTGCCTGGTTCGAAACCGACATGTTCCATGATGTCGATTTCTCCACCTGCAGGCCAGGTCACATCGGGATCAGAAGGCAATGTCCAGATTGCCGGCCAGGTGCCCAGCCCGCAGGGAATCTTTGCCCGGACCTCAAAAAATCCATAAGTCCAGTCAGCCCGCCCCTTGGTCATCAAGCGGGCAGAACTGTATTTCTGGCCACCCCAATCAGGAAACTCGGCCTTAGTCAGTTCCTCCCGATGCGCTTCAATGATCAATCGGCCATCTTCTACCCGAGAGTTTTTCAGTCGCGAGGCAGAGTAATACTGCCGCTCATCATTGTACCAGCCCTTGGAGTTTCGATAGGTATCATACGCCCACTTGCTGGCGTCAGGCAGGCCGTCCCGGTCAAATTCGTCGGACCAAACCAGATCATATCCCTGGGGGACGGTGGTCGGGACAGTATCCTGCTCAGCTATGAGCGGTTCCACCTCGGCCGGTGCTGCAATGGCTTGATCATTTTCTTGCCCGAAAGCCACGCCTGCCAGCCCGATCACCAGTGCGGTTGAAACAACACTCAGGCTAACCACTTTCATTTGCAGTCCTTTTTTCCGAATCATCACGATCTACCTGCGCAGGCACCGACATATCACAATGCCGGTGCCTGTTCGCATGACGGCCTAGAACTTGGCGCGGATCCGGGCACCATAGGTCCGTGGGCGAGTGAAGAAGCGCGTGTTATCAAACTGCGTGATGATAATCGCAGCTTCTTCCTGCTTGTTGGTGATATTGTTGCCAAAGAATTCGAGGCGATACTTGCCTGCCTCATCAATGGTCCAGCCAGCACCAATGTCGACTGTCAGATAGCCATCAATCCGATCAAGCAGTCGCCCATCGGTTGCCTGGCCCAGCGAAGCGCCTGTGTCCAGATCGAAATCCGCGCTGTTGAAGATCGTGTGAAACTGCGATGAGCGATAGCCCAGCGACACCACGTAATCCAACTGACCTGTCGGCAGTTCAAAGACCTGGCTCATCTTACCATTCAACTGCCAACGCGGCGTGCGGGGCAAGCGGTTGCCGTCGATTGACCGGAAGAAGGTTTCACCATTGTTGAGGTCCGGCTGGAACCGGAAATCAGGTATTTCCTGCGAGTTCTGAATCTGCGCTTCGAGCCACAGAGCAGTGAAATCAACCTTGATGTTGGCTGGCAGCTCAAAACCGCCCTCGATCTGGGCACCGTAAATTTCGGAGTCAGCTGCGTTAAAGCTGAACGACACGACCAGATCAGTGTTTGTGCCGTCCGGAACCTCAATGACCTGCCCCAGGAGGCCACCTGCGGTCTCGACCGCAGTTGCAACGCTCAAAAGGCCCGTGAAAACCTGATCGGTGTAGTCATTGTAGAACAGTGACGCGTTCAGATAGGCCTTGCGGCCACCGATATCGAAAGCGTTTTTGCTGCCGATTTCATACAGAACGACATTCTCGGTCCCATAAGTCGGGGCCACGCCATTATCGCCCAGATTGTCGTTAAAGCCGCCGGACTTGTGCCCGTTTGCAATCAGTGCATAAAGCAGATTGTCCGGCGTAATGTCGTATTCGGCGCGCAGCCTCCAGTCGACAAAGTCATCTTGGAATTCGCCATCCTGCTGGAAGATCTGCCCCCCGAACGGAACCGCAAACGTAAAGGCACCAGGATTGATCGGGAAGACACCGGGGGCGAACTCGCCATTGGTGAAACCGCCACAAAACAGGGTGTCAAAGCTGTTGGTGTCGATGCATGGCGTTGTCAGGATCGTACCATCGCCGCCATCGGGGAACGGCACTGCAAAGATGGGCTGCGGACCGTTTGCCAGAATGTCACCCAGATTGTCGCGCGCACCGAACTGCGCGATACCATCGGCGTGGAAAGCAAAGACTTCCTCGTTCGAAATGGCTCCATCGCCATCAGTGTCAGGATTGATTATTGTGCGGTCAAAGGCCGCAAATTCGAAGCCCTCGGTCCCGGCACGCACACCCAGGCAACACTCAAAGCTGCCGCCGCCCAATGCAAGGCCATAACGCGCGGCAACACCGGTCCGCTCCTTCTGATCATCGGTGTATCGGATGCCGGCGGTCAGACGGAAGTTTTCGGACACCTCATAGGTTGCATCCGCATAGACGGCGTAGGAATCTGTTTCAGTCTCCGTGTTGAATTCCACGCCCTGGAAGAACGTGCTGCGATCACCGGTTGAACCCAGGAACGATCGCTGGTCCTCATTGATGTAGAGGCCACCCAAACTCCAGATAAATGGACCTTCCGAGTTGAAGATGCGCAGTTCGTGGAAGTGCGAACGCGAATCCGATATGATCCGGAAGCGCGAGAAGTTGTCCAAGGCCTCTTCCAGAACCAGAGGATCGCTCAGGATATCGTCCGGATCCGGAGTGAATGGGTTATCCGCTTCTGATAGCCTGTCGAGGACACCTGGAAATGCAGGGGTCAATGGCGTGGTCGCCTCGTAATCATACACGGCATCGCGATAGCTGCCGATATATTCGACATTGAAGCCGTCACCTTCATATTCGATCGTGGTGCGAATGCCCCAGTGATCGGTGTCCTGCTGCGGGGTAATCCCGCGCGCAATCACATCGCGTGGGTCAATGTCGTCAAATTCGGCCTGTGTGAGATTGCCATCAGCCAGCGCACCCAGAGGCAGGGCAAAATTTGTGCCCGTGTAGCCCGTGCCCCTCTCGGAGATATAGTCGCCAGCCACCAGAATGGTGAGGCGATCGGTCGCTTCCCACAGCACTTGCGCGCGCCCAGACAGATTGTCCTGTGATTCGGCAACATCTATTCCCTGAACGGGGCCAACATTGTTATAGTAAGAATCATTTTCCTGATACAGACCCGAGAAGCGCACAGCGACAGTATCGGACAATGGAATGTTCAAGACCCCGCGCAGCGAACGGTGGTCAAAATTGCCATACTCGGCCTCGATCGCGCCATCAAAAGAGCCAAGACCGGGACGGAAGGTAATCGCATTGATCGAACCTGCCGTCGCATTGCGACCGCGCAGCGTACCCTGAGGTCCGACATTGACTTCAACCCGCTGGATATCGTGAAATGCCGAACCGATGCCGGAAGGGCGGGGAATATTTACCCCGTCAAAGTGAAAGGCTGCCGCCGGATCACCTAGCTCGGTATTGTTGGATGACCCGATACCGCGAATAAACACTTCGATATTGCCCTGGTTATTGGCAACTGAAAGGCCGGGAATCTGGTTCTGGAGATCGGTAACATTCTGCACACCCAGGGCCCGCAAATCTTCGCCGCTGATAGCAAAGGCAGTGCCGGCAAAATCTTGCAGAGTTTGCTCGCGCCGATCAGCAGTCACGATGATTGCATTGTCACTGCCATCGTCGTCGGCCACCTGCGGGGCCGCCTCGGGCGCTTGATCCTGAGCAAATGCCGGCTGCGCCAACGCAATGAATGAAACGCCCATAGCGAGCGCCTTAATCGTATTCCTCATTGTCCCCTCCCTTGGGCAATTTATATCGAGTTGGGGCCTGTCTAACCGATAATGTGAGCGTTCACAAGTCCTGAAATGAACGTTCACAATCATGGCAAATTTGCTCTGCCATTGGTTCATTCTGGCGCCATAGCCCCCCAAGTAAGTGCCGCCGAGATGGCTTTGCGCTAAGTGTCGCGCACGTCTGACGGGGATTTCCCGAAATGCTCCTTGAAGGCTCTGCTAAAGGTCGCCAGGCTTTTGAACCCTGCCCCATAAGCAATTTCGGATATGCTCCGCGATTGATAAATCGGGGTTTCCAGAATGCGCATGGCCTCCTGCAGCCTGCGTGCTGTGACGAATTGGCGCACAGATGTGTTCTGTTCAGCAAAGGTCGTCTGAAGCAGGCGCAGCGATATCCCGTTGGCATCGGCGATCTGAGCGGGCGTCAAATCTTCGTCGGCAAAGCTTTGATCAATAAAATTGCAGCATCGCTGATACAGTTCTCGATGGCCTGGCTTGGTGGGCGCGAGAAGGCGATGCTGATCGGCGATCGACAGGACGGCTAGCTCAAGGAAGGTCTCTGCAAGCTTCGACTTCGCAAAATCGCTCATTTCCTTGACATCATTGCGCCACAAGGAATGCAAATAGTCATATGAAACCCGGTGGATCGGGTTCGAGCCATCCACAGGCAGGAAGGCCACATCATTGGGAAATGGTGAAAACCGGCGCAGATACGCTTCGGCCACCGGTATGGAAATGATGGTCGTTTCTTCCTCAAACGCCAGGCAGTAGGGTTGGGAATTGTCGCAAATCATATAGTCGCCAGGTCGCAGTGCCAACTCATCATCGCGCAACCGGATCGTGCTGCTGCCCTGCATCTGGACCTTGATGATAAAATCGTTTTTTGATCCTGGGGGCATGTCCTGGGGTCGGTGGATTACGTTTGCCGGGCGCGATCGGCACTGGATCATGCTGACATCACCAATCGAAACGGCGGCAAGTGAAGCACTGAAAGAACCATGGCCCCGCGGCTCGGCCCGAATCGAGCCGAAGATATTGGAAAGCAGGTTATTCCATTTGTCGGAAGAATCGGCCCGCACCGGGCTGGACAACATGTCGGCAGGGCCGACCAACGAATTCGAGGAGTAATCTTCCACTGGCAGCAAGCTCCACCAAATTTACCGACCCCGAAACCGCAATTTGTGTAATAATCGATAAGTTGAAATGCGCAACCGGCATATTTGCAGTCTGTTTTGCGCATTTCGTCAAACGATCCTGCGCTTGGTGATAAAGACGCAACGATGTTCAAGGGGCTATCTCGCCATCACTCAACAAAGGTCGTTAAGGCCTGCAATCAGGGAGAGCGATGTGGCTCGTTTGAATATCTCCGCGTTTCGCGCAAACAATTCTTATGGTTTGATGACTGCCGGCTCCATTGCGGCGATGACACTGTGCCTGGCCCAACCGGCGCTGGCACAGGACAGTGTGGCTGCTCAGGATACCGACACCGCCGAAGAGGATTTCAGCGGTGTGCCGGTGATTACCGTGACCGCCCGACGCATTGAAGAGAACATTCAGGAGACGCCAGTTGCCGTTTCCGCCTTTAACGCAGAAGCATTGGCAGCTCGCGGTATTGTCGACACATCCGAAGTCGGCAATTTTGCCCCAAACGTAACCCTGGACACAACCTCGACTTTCTCGGGCGCGTCTTCAACGCTTCAGGCATTCATCCGCGGCATCGGTCAGTCCGACTTTGCAATCAACACCGATCCCGGCGTGGGCATCTATATTGACGATGTTTACATTGCGCGCACGGTCGGCGCCGTGTCCGAACTTTACGATGTCGAGCAGGTTGAAGTGCTCAAAGGGCCGCAGGGCACCCTGTTTGGCCGCAACAGCATTGGTGGCGCCATCAATGTGCGGACCAAGCGTCCAGACGATGTTTTCTCCGTTCGCGGATCGCTTTCCTATGGCCGTTTCGATTATGTCGGGCTGGATCTTGTCGCCAACCTCCCATTGGCGGACGGTCTTTACAGCTCCGTCGCGGTGTCAACCAATGCGCAAGACGGTTTTCAGCAGCGCCTTGTTTTTGATGGGCCGGGTGCAGAAAACCTGATCCCGCTGGGCGTATCCAATGTCTCGGACACTAACGGTCTCGATGGCGGCGGTCTCGACAACCAGACGATTCGCGGCAAGCTATTCTGGGAAGGAAGCAACCGCTTCGACACGACATTCTCGGTCGATTATTCGCGCATCCGCGATGCCGCTCCTCCAGGAACGCTGGTGGCCACCATCGGTGGAGAAGAAGCTCAGTTTGTTGGTGTCGACGGCGGCGGTGAGCTCGCCAATGGGTCGCTCCCCTCACTGTTTAACGCCTGCACCATTGAAAGTGCCTTGCCACCCGGCGCTCTGCCACCGGTGTGTGGACTGACCGGTTTCGCCAGCGTCAATTCCGATGCTGACCCGAACAATAATATTCCAACCTTTGGTTCGCAGTTCATTACGGGCGACATTGATACGACCTTTGCCACCGGGGCAAACTTCTCCAACATCGATTCGTGGGGCGTCTCAAATGTTTCCAATTTTGATCTGTCCAATGCTGCGCAGATCAAGACGATCATCGCTTATCGCGAACTGTCAGCCAACTTTGGTCGAGACATCGATGGTTCACCGCTTGATATCGACCAGACCAGCTTCATCATCGAACAGGATCAGTTCAGTGCCGAACTTCAGGTGAATGGCAACCTGCTGGAAGATCGTCTGTCCTACACCGTCGGCGGCTTTTACTTCCGCGAGGATGCCTTCCAGCTCGACCAGGTTCCTCTGGGCGGCGGCTTGCTGAACATCTTTGGACCCAACAGCCAGGACACCGAAGCTTTCGCTCTGTTTGGTGAAGGCAATTTCGAAGTCCTGCCCGACCTCAACCTGCTGTTCGGCGTTCGCTGGACGGATGAAAGCAAGGAACTGATCCTTGATCAGCAGAACACTACGCCATTTTTCGGTGTCGTTTTTGCCGGTCTGGTCGATGATGATGGGGATTCCGTTTTCCCGCGGACCAATGCCGATGGCACCCCGAACGTAAATTTCCTCGGACCAGAAGGGGTTCAGCGCGCTGATTTCAGTGACGTGTCTTTCCGGGCGGGCGTGAACTACAAGATTTCGCCCGACGTCTTTACCTATTTCACCTTCTCGCAAGGGTTCAAGTCCGGTGGCTTCACGACACGTCTGACCGCCCCGTTCAATCCTGCTTTTGATGGTGTTCCTGGCGGGCTTGCCGCACTCGATGGCATCGTGTTCCAGCCGGAAACCTCCGACAATTATGAAGTCGGCATCAAGGCCGACCTGCTGGATCGCAAACTGCGCACCAATCTGGCGCTGTTCTGGAATGAATATGAAGACATCCAGATCGTCGTGCAGCGCGGCATCACCCCATCAAACGAGAATGCCGGTGACGCCCGCATTCGCGGCGCGGAACTGGAGGTGGAATTCTATCCCAGCGAGGGCCTGAGTTTCGTTGGCAGTGCCGGCTATCTTGATGCAGAATACCGGTCGATTGATCCGCTGGCATTCCCTGTCGAGCTTGACGATGACCTGCAGAACACGCCGGAATTCACTTTCTCCGGTGCGGCCACATACGAAATGCCGATTTTGTCCGGCAAGGCCGATCTCTTGATGAATCTGAATTACAGCTGGCGCGACACGGTGGCGAATGATGCGCAAAATACGCCAGAACTGATCCAGGGTCCGGTTGGTTTGCTGGGCGGTCAGATCAAGATTTCGCCGGCGCAGGACAATTGGGCAATCTCGCTGATTGGTCGAAACATCCTGAATGAACGCTTCATTGGATCAGGCTTCAATTCGGGGCCAGGTGTGAGCTTCGTCGAGGCGACCTTCAACCGCCCGGGTGAGTGGCGATTGCAGTTCGACTTTGAATTCTAAGTCGCTCACAAAGCGAGCATGGCTCGCTGCTGCATTACTGCAGAACGAGAGGTGGCTTGGACCGTCGCCAGGTCATCTCTCGTTCCCCCTCAACACTCAAGCACGGGATGTGTCTGATGCGATCGTTCAAACTGTTTGCCTTGACCTCTTTGGCTGGCGCTCTGGCGCTGGCGGGATGCTCTTCATCCATAGATGATGGCGAGTGGGCCCAGCATGGGCGCACAGCAGATGAACAGCGTTACAGCCCGCTTGAGGAAATCAATGCCAGCAATGTCGATCGCCTGGGTCTGGCCTGGTCGTTCGATCTGGACACCCGGCGCGGTCAGGAAGCAACGCCGATCATGGTCGACGGCGTACTGTACACCTCGACCGCTTGGAGCAAGGTGGTGGCCCTTGACGCCAAGTCCGGCAAGCTTTTGTGGGAATTCGATCCCGAGGTGCCGCGCGAATGGGCGGTCAGAGGCTGCTGCGATGTCGTCAATCGCGGCGTCGCTGTCCAGGATGGCAAGGTCCTGATCGGCACATTCGACGGGCGATTGATCGCGCTGGATGCCAAGAATGGCAATCAGATCTGGTCTGTCGATACGATCATTGATCGCGACCGGTACTACACAATCACGGGTGCGCCGCGCATTGTGAAGGGCAAGGTCCTGATCGGCAATGGCGGCGGCGAGTTCGGCGTGCGCGGTTATGTCACGGCATATGATTTGCATAGCGGCAACGAAGCCTGGCGCTTCTTCACTGTGCCCGGCGATCCATCGAAGCCGTTTGAAAACCCGATATTGGAAAAGGCCGCAGAGACCTGGACCGGCGAATGGTGGAAGGTCGGCGGCGGCGGCACCGTTTGGGATTCGATGGCCTATGACCCTGACCTGGACCTGCTCTATATTGGCGTCGGCAATGGATCGCCCTGGAACCCGGCAGAGCGCAGCCCTGAAGGCGGCGACAATCTGTTCATTTCATCCATCGTAGCCCTGAGGCCCGACACCGGGGAATATGTCTGGCATTACCAGACAACTCCCGGCGATCAGTGGGACTACACCGCCACACAGCACATGATCCTGGCCGATCTTGAAATCGATGGCGAGCAGCGCGAAGTCATCATGCAGGCTCCAAAGAACGGCTTTTTCTACGTTCTTGATCGCGCAACCGGAGAATTCATTTCTGCCGAACCCTTCGCCCCGGTTAACTGGGCTGACGGGATCGATCCGGAAACCGGGCGCCCCAATATCAAGCCTGAAGCTCGCTATCACGAGGCGGGCGTCTGGGAAGGCCTGCCGGGCCCGCTGGGCGCACACAATTGGCATCCGATGGCCTACAGTCCCGATACCGGTCTGGTTTATATCCCGTCCCAGACTCTCGGCTTCCCCTACATAGCTGATACCGATTTCGAAATGAAAGAGCTGGCAGTCAATCTCGGAATTGACCTTGCCGCCGCATCCCTGCCAGCCGATCAGGCCATCCGCGAAGCCGTCAAGGACACCTTGCAAGGCCACTTGCTTGCTTGGGACCCGGTTAAGCAGGAAGAACGCTGGAGCGTGCCGCTTGGCGGACCCTGGAATGGCGGCATATTGGCCACATCGGGTGATCTTGTTTTCCAAGGCAATCGCAATGGAGAATTTGCTGCCTACGATGCTCGCGATGGCAGCAAACTGTGGTCCGCAGATGCGCAAACCGGGGTGGTTGCCGCGCCGATCACCTACAGCATTGATGGCGAACAATATGTTGCCATCGTTGCCGGTTGGGGCGGTATTCTTCCGCTACTGATTGGTGAACTCGCATGGGTCGATGGCAAGCCGCAGGTCAATCGCAGCCGTGTGCTGGTGTACAAGCTCGATGGCAACGCGCAGCTCCCCGAACCGTATGATGTGGCGCGGACCAAATCGATTGCTCCGGCAAATTTCGGTAGTCCGCAGCAAATTTCGCAAGGGGCGAATATCTACGCACGTTATTGCTCCGGGTGCCACGGTGATACGGCAGTAAGCGGCGGTGTTCTGCCTGATCTTAGATACAGTTTTTCTTTGAGTGATCGTGATGTCTGGGACGCTATCCTGGTCAACGGCGCACTGACCCAGTCCGGCATGGTCGCCTTTGGTAGCGAGCTGGACGAAGCAGAGCGCGAAGCCTTGCGGTCCTACATCACTCACAGAGCTCACGAATCTGGCGCAGTCGCGATTGCCCGCGCCGAACAGGAGGACGCAGGTCAATGAATACCCCAATGCATCCCGATGCCGGGTTAAAGGCCCGAACGTTCCCGATGGTCATACACAATCAGCCGATTGAAACCGGTCATTGGCGCAGGGTTTATGATCCCGCCGACGGAGACATGATCGGCCTTGCCCCTGTAGGCACACAAAGCGAGCTGGATCAGGCCGTGGCCAGCGCCCGCGAGGCGTTCAAGACCTGGTCGATGACACCTGATGAAGAACGCCGCGCGGCCTGCATTCGCATGTCAGAGGCATTGACCGCACATGCGGATGAATTGGCGCTTCTGCTCAGTCAAGAGCAGGGCAAACCGATGAAGGGCCTCAATGCAGAGTTTGAACTGGGTGGTTGTGCCGCCTGGATGGGCTTTGCTGCCAGCCTCGACCTGCCGGTCAAGACATTGCAGGACGATGATACCGCCTTGGTTGAACAGCACCATGTGCCGATCGGGGTCATCGGCTCTATCACGCCATGGAACTGGCCCCTGATGATCGCCATCTGGCATATCGCCCCGGCCATCCGCGCAGGCAACACTGTCGTCATCAAGCCATCGCCCTATACCACGCTATCGACATTGCGGATGGTGGAAATCCTGACCCATGAACTGCCCAAGGGGGTTCTGAATGTCGTCGCTGATGGCGACGGAATTGGCCCGTCAATGGCTGCACATGAAGGCATCGACAAGATCATGTTCACCGGATCTACCGAAACCGGCAAAGCGATCATGAAGGCTGCAGCACCGACCCTGAAAAAGCTGACCCTGGAAATGGGCGGGAATGATGCCGGCATTGTTTTGCCGGATGCAGATCCGCAGGCCATTGCCGAAGGGCTTTTCTGGGGCGCCTTTATCAACAATGGGCAAACCTGCGCAGCCCTGAAGCGCCTGTATGTCCATGATGATATCTACGACGCGGTGTGCGACGCGCTGGTTGCCACTGCCAAGCAGGTCAAGATGGGGCCCGGGCGGCAAGAAGACAGCCTTCTGGGACCTGTTCAGAACGCCATGCAGCTTGAAGTGGTTGAGCGGTTGGCTGAACAGGCACGGGCAGACGGGGCGAATATCCTGGTCGGTGGAGCCCGCACAGAGACGTCCGGTTTCTTCTATCCGATTACGCTGATCGCTGACGCAACCGAAGATATGAGTTGCGTGATGGAGGAGCAATTTGGCCCCCTGTTGCCGATTATCCGATACAGCGATGTCGACGATGCCGTGAGGCAAGCCAATGCGCTGGACGTCGATCTGGCCGCCTCGGTTTGGTCATCGGATCTGGATGCAGCGCGCGCAGTGGCCCAACGCCTGATCGCCGGCACGGTCTACGTCAACAAGCATGGTGAAGTGGCTCCCCACATCCCGTTTGGCGGATCGCGGTGGTCCAGCATGGGCGTTGAGTTCGGTCAGGAGGGACTGCTCGCCTGCACGAACATCAAGATCTACAATATCGCCAAGTAAGCACTGAAATCTAACATCTTTTTCAAAGGACGTTCAAACATGTCGAAGCCATTTGCCTCATCGGCGGATCTCGAAGAAAAGACGGAAACGTTGGAAATCCTGGACGATGGCGTTTACGCGCTGACCGCTCAGGGCGATCCGAATGTTGGCGCGATTGAAGGCGAAGATTTCATTGTCGCGATCGAAGCGCGAGCGACCCCGGCTGCTGCGCGTGATTGGCTGGCGAAACTGCGCGAGCATACTGACAAGCCTGTGAAATACCTCGTGCTGACGCACTATCATGCCGTGCGCGTTCTGGGTGCAAGTGCGTTTGATGCCGAGACTATTGTCACCTCAGCTACAACGAAGACGCTGATTGATGAGCGCGGTGTGCAGGACTGGGACAGCGAGTTCGGTCGCATGCCGCGCCTGTTCAAGCAACCCGAAGAAATCCCCGGCCTGACCCAGCCAGACATTACATTCGATGATCATATGACCATCGAACTGGGGGGAAATCGCGGCAAGCTGGATCTGCAATTCTGCGGGCGTGGGCATACCGCAGGTGACATTGCAGTTTGGCACGACAAGTCGAAAACCCTTTTCGCTGGCGATCTGGTTGAGGCTAAGGCTGCTCTTTATACCGGTGATGCCTTCCATATGGATTGGTCGTCGGGAACGCTCGACAAGGTCAAGGCATTTGGGGCCGAAAAGTTGGTTGGCGGCCGTGGTGCGGTGGCATTAGGCCAGGCCGATTGCGAGGCAGCGATTGAACAAACGCGCGGCTTCCTGACTGGCATGATCGACAATGTGAAACCGGTTCACGATGCTGGCGGCAGCTTGAAAGAAGCCTTCGAGCGCACCCACACCGCGTTGGAGCCCAAGTTTGGCGCATGGCCGATCTTCGAGCACTGCCTGCCATTCAATGTCCAGCGTTTGTGGGACGAGCTTGATGGCATCGACTGGCCTCGTATCTGGACCATGGAACGTGATCGCGAGGTCTGGGCACAACTGCAGGACTAGCGCTTCGGAAGGACTGCAAAATGCCGCATCTCAGACCTCTGGAGAATCACGAAATCGCCGATGAGTCGATTGTCGAGCGGTTTGAGCATTACGCGGCGACGCGTGGCTTCACGCCCAACTCGATCCGCACGATGGCACGGCGCCCTGATATCGTGAAGGCTTTCATGGCCCTCAATCAGGCTGTTCTGTACGAAGGCACTGTTTCTGCGCAGCTGAAAATGCTGGTCAGCCTGGCTGGCTCATTCGCGGCGGGATGCCTCTATTGCCAATCGCACATGACCAATCTGGCCCATCTTTACGATGCTCCTGACAACAAAATTGCCGACTTGCTTAATTTCGAAGAATCCGGCCAGTTCTCCGAAGCCGAGAAAGCAGCACTCAATCTTGCTTTCAGAGGATCACGTGCGCCAAATGAGGCGCGACAGCAGGATTTTGACCGCTTGGCGATGCACTTTAGCGAATCTGAAATTGTCGAGATTGTGGCCAGTATTGCCCTGTTCGGCTTTCTCAATCGCTGGAATGATACCATGGCAACCACGCTTGAACCCCTGCCCTCAGCCCGCGCGGCCGAGCTGATTGGTGATACCGGCTGGCAAGCTGGCAAACATATTTGAAAGATGATGCAGTGAGCCAGCCACATTCCATCCCCGTTTACAAGCAGCTCGAAACGGCACCAATGCCAGCAACGGACGCGATTGAGCCGGAGGTTGTCATTGTCGGCGGAGGCCCTGTGGGTCTGACACTTGCACTTGATCTGGGGCAAAAGGGATATCGGGTCACTGTCCTGAGCCGGTTCGATTTCATTGCTGCGGGTTCCAAAGCGATCTGTTTTGCCAAGCGCTCGCTGGACATTCTGGACCGGCTGGGGGTCGCCCGGCGAATGATCGACAAGGGCGTTATCTGGAATCTCGGCAAGGTATTCAACGGTGATGCTCAAGACCCGCTTTACCAGTTCGATATGTTGCCAGTTAAGGATCAGAAAAATCCCGGCTTCATTAATATCCAGCAGTATTACGTTGAAGAATATCTGGTCGACGCTCTGGCTGATTGCCCCAATGTCGATTTGCGCTGGGGCCATGAAGTCATTGGTCTCGAACCCCAGGACGTCGGGGCCAAGGTCATCGTACAATGCGCCGAAGGAGAATATGCAATTTCTGCACCCTGGGTGATCGCGGGCGATGGCAGCAAATCCCCGATGCGTCATATGCTGGGTCTCGACTTTGAAGGGCGGGTTTTTGAAGACAATTTCCTCATCGCCGATGTAAAATTCACCGAAGAACGCCCGTCAGAACGTTGGTTCTGGTTCGACCCTCCATTCAATGGCGCCGGCTCTGCCCTGTTGCACAAACAACCAGACGATGTCTGGCGACTGGATTTCCAGCTCGGCTGGGACATTGACCGTGAGGCAGCGATCCTACCCGAAAATGTCGAGCCCTATGTCCGCGGCATGATCGGCGATGATGTCGAATTCGAAGAGGAATGGTACAGCGTCTACACATTTCAATGCCGCAGGATGCGCAATTTCGTCCATGGTCGGGTAATCTTTGTCGGCGATGCAGCGCATCTGGTCTCCCCCTTTGGCGCTCGCGGCTGCAATGGCGGAATTGCGGATGCTGATAATCTCGCCTGGAAGCTGGATCTGGTGCTCAAGGGCGACGCAACTGATCACCTGATCGACAGCTATGATTATGAAGCTATCACGACAGCGGATGAGAATATTCTCAATTCCACCCGCTCGACGGATTTCATGACCCCCAAAAGCTTGATCAGCCAGGTCTTTCGCGATGCTGTGCTGGATTTGGCAAAAGACCATGAATTTGCCCGACCCTTCGTCAACAGCGGACGCCTGTCGACCCCGGTAAGCTACCCGCAGTCGCCGCTGATCACGCAGGATGGCGACCCATGGAAGGGCGGGGTTGCTCCAGGTTCACCCGCGCTTGATGCTGTTCTGGGTGATGGCTGGCTGCTCGAGCAGCTCGACGGCCAATTCGTCCTGCTGACCAATGGTAACAACGCAGTGGCCAATATAGGTGTTGATGGGCTGCGCGTGCTGAATGTGGCAGAGCTTGAGGGATCAGAAGCCGTGATAGACCGTTATGAGCTTGTGCCGGGCAGTGCCTATCTCTTTCGTCCCGACCAATACGTCGCTGCGCGCTGGCAGTCGCCCACATCGCAAGACGTGCAGCGCGCTTTTGATATCGCCAGAGGAGCGCCCAATGCCCGCCACAATTGACACCTCGGCCCGGATCGCGCGGCCTGACGATATGTACCAGATGTTGATAGATGCGCATGCCGGTCTGGATGATCAGGCAAGTGCGAAACTGAACGCCAAGCTCATATTGCTGCTCGCCAACCATATCGGTGAGGCAGATATTCTGGCTCAAGCCATCGACATTGCCCGCAACGGCTCCCCCTCCACCATCGATCAAGAGATTGCATCATGACCCAGCACCCCATCGCCCTTGGTGGCGTTCATCACGCCGCCTATCGCTGCAAGGACGCAAAAGAGACAGTCGAATGGTATGGACGCGTCTTGGGGATGGATTACACCACCGCCTTCGCCGAGGATCACGTGCCATCCACCGGAGATTATGATCCGTACATGCATGTTTTCCTTGATGCAGGAAATGGAAACATCCTGGCATTTTTCGAGCTGCCAAATCAGCCTGAAATGGGCAAGGATCCAAACACACCGCAGTGGGTGCAACACCTTGCCTTACGGGTGGCAACAGAAGACCAGCTGCTTGCTGCAAAAGAGCACGTCGAAAGTCTGGGGATTGAAGTGCTTGGCCCGACACATCATGGCATCTTCAAATCAATCTACTTTTTTGACCCCAATGGACACCGGGTGGAACTGGCCACCGATATCGGGACGGATGAACAATATGCCGAGTTGAAGCGTGTCGCACCGCTTATGCTCGATGAATGGAGCGTAACCAAAAAGGCACCGCGACATGCAGACTGGCTGCACGAGATCGCCCGTCAGGAGCATGCATCATGAAACTGGCTACACTCAATGACGGGACGCGGGACGGGAAGCTGGTTGTTGTGTCGAAGGATCTGACGCGGTGCTGTGCTGCGGGCTATATCGCTCCGACATTGCAGGCAGCGCTGGACGATTGGGAGCGGATTGCCCCG
>CALBWA010000043.1 GCA_937969505.1 uncultured Erythrobacter sp.
CTGGGGGGCCGGGTCTGGCACGGCGATGATCAGGCGGTCGCCGCTGTCTATGGTGCGATTGCGCTGCGCGATGACAATCCGGCGCTGATGAGAAAGTCGACCGAGGTGTTCGACCACATCATTGATCAGAATTACACAATGAGCCTGGAGTTCATCGAGCCCGAGGATGGCCATACAGAGGGCACATGCCAAAGACGTTGGTGCTGGGCCGACGCAATCTTTATGGCCCCGCCAGCATGGGCGCTGGCCACCAAAGTCTCGGGCGATCCGCGCTATCTCGATTACGCTGCGAAAGAAACACGCGCGGTGATCGAGTATTTGCAAGACCCCAAGACCGGATTGCTGTTCCGCGACAGCCGGTATTTCGACGCAAAAACCCCCAATGGCAAACCGGTCTTCTGGAGCCGGGGCAATGGCTGGGTGTTCGCAGGGCTTGCCCGGTTTATCGAGGATATGCCCGCCGACCATCCTGACCGCGCTTTGATGGTGAAGACGTACAAGACGCTCGCCGCCAAACTGATCGAAATTCAGCGCGCAGACGGCTATTGGCCGACGTCGCTGATGGATGCGGAATATCTGACCAATCCCGAAACCAGCGGTACGGCCTTTTTCGGCTTTGGTCTGGCGTGGGGCCTGAACAACGGCATGATCGAGGGCGCGCAATATGAAGCGGCTCGCGACAGGGCGTGGGATGCGATGCGCAAAGCGACCACAGACAGCGGTAAAGTCGGCTGGGTTCAGCAAATCGGCAAGGATCCGCAGACGACCGATGCCGATACCAGTCAGCTTTACGCAACCGGCGGCATGTTGCTGTTCGCTTCGGAAATGCTCTGAGCCCCCACGAAAGTCCCACTGTCATGAAACATTCTCTTCTTCTCGCGGCGGCAGTCACGCTTGGCTTAGGCGGACTTACGGGCTGCAGCAATGCCTATGGTTCGCCAAGTGGCTCTGCGGCCGCACCCATTCAAACTGAACACTTTGCCGATAACGGTTTGGGCAATGCGGTTGCCGTGGTTCAGCATCCGGCTGGGGAGCACAAGGACGGCATTACCTATGTGAGCTATCAGGGGCCGCTCGAAGATCCCTACGTGGCATCATACAATCACGAGACGGGCCAATGGAGCGGGCCGTTCAAAGCCGGTGTCAGCGCGATGGGCAAAGACCCCACGCGCAAGATTGATAATCACGGCAAACCGACCCTGATCATTGATGATGCGGGCTTTATCCATATCTTTTTCGGCGGTCATGGCGGCACGCCTGAGCTTGGCAGAAACCCGCTCGGCAATCACCATTATGGTGAGAACAAACACGTTGTTTCCAAACGCCCGTATGACATCACCGAGTGGGAAGAGCTGGACACAATCCCGCCTTTCGGCACCTATAATCAGGTGGTGAAGATGGATAATGGCGATATCTATCTGTTCTATCGCCATGGCGCGCATCGCAGCGACTGGGTCTATCACAAATCGACCGACAATGGCCGTACATTCAGCGAGCCGGTGTCTTTCCTCAAGCACAAACGCCGCAAAGATCTGCAGGCGGTCGACAGTTGGTATCCCTATGTGACCAAAGGACAGGGCGATGAGATCATCGTCAGCTTTGACTACCATCTGTGCTGGGACGGGGCAGGGGCACCCGATGCGCGCGGCCACACCGCCAACCGTCAGGATCTGTTCTATATGGTCTTTGACACGGGCGATGGCAGCTGGCGCAACGTCAAAGGTGAACAGCTGCCCATGCCGCTAACGCGCGAGTTTGCCGAAGACAAGGCGCTGGTCGCCAAATCGGGCGATCTTTGGTCGTTCAACGCATCGGTCACGCTCGATGATCAGGGGCATCCCCATATAGGCATCACCATGGGTGAGGATCTGGGTGTTTCCAAAGTCGGCGGCCCCAAACAGATGCGCCATTACCGCTGGAGCGGCAGTGAGTGGGTTGGCGGACAATCGACGAAACTCCCGGTGGGCAATGGCGATCTGGTGGTTGATAACCGCGACGATGTCCGCTTTCTGCTGGCATCGCAGAACAGCGCTGGCGACGGTATGATTGCCTGGTGGGAAAGCGATGACGCCGGGGCCAGTTTCAAGCGCACACGCGAGCTTCTGGTTCGGGACAATGCAAGTTTCGCAATCAGCAGCTTTATCCGCAATGCGCACCCCGATGCGCGTGTAGTGGTCGCCGAAAGAGCGCGAGGTACAGATGATCGGCGCATGTATCTTCTGGGTGATGGCGGACCCGTGACACGCCCGATGGAACAGCGCTGAACCGGTTTGATGAGACGATATCCAATCAGGAGCTTTATTCGAGCGAAGCGCGGATTTTTTGCGGTCAGTTCTGCTTTGTGTTTGGCTGCGTGCGGCGCGTCAGAAGTGGATGAGAGCGCCGAGCTGCAGGCAACTGCCGCGAGTGACTTTGCCGCGACGGTGACGTGCAACACACCTTCCAGCATGCGTGTCCGGATCGATGGCGGAACCTTCATTATGGGCAGCAACGCTGTTTATGCGGAAGAAAGCCTGGAGCGGGAAACAAGGGTCGATGGCTTCTGGATCGATCCGCATGAAGTGACCAACGGCCAGTTCGCAGAATTTGTCGAGGCGACAGGGTATCAGACCGTGGCCGAAAAACCTGTCGATCCGGCGCAGTTCGGCGTGCCGGTCGAGCAAATCCCGCCATTCATGCTGGAGCCGGGTTCTGCCGTTTTTACACCGCCTGGCAGTCCATCACGAAACTACAGCGATTGGTGGGAATATTTGCCCGGCGCAAATTGGCGTAAACCCTATGGCCCGCAAGGTCCCGATGCGCGACCCGATCAGCCGGTGGTGCATCTGGCATGGGACGATATGCACGCTTATGCCGAGTGGAAGGGCGGGCGCATTCCTACCGAAGCCGAGTGGGAATATGCGGCGAGCGCAGGCGCTGAAAAATACACAGAGCAACCCGATCCGGGCCTCGCAAACAGCTGGCAAGGCGTATTTCCTGTCGTCAATGAAGGCAGTGACGGCTTCAAGGGAATTGCACCTGTCGGCTGTTTCGAACCGAACGCAAGCGGGCTTTATGATATGGTCGGCAATGTGTGGGAAGTGACCGCCGACTATTATCGGGCAGGGCATGACCCCGCAGACCAGACCAATCCGCGCGGACCCAGTGAAAACGCGGCCTATGATCCGCTCAATCCCGGTTTTGCCAGCCGCGTGATGAAAGGGGGCAGTTACCTTTGCGCCCCAAATTATTGCCAGCGTTATCGCCCTGAAAGCCGGCAAGGACGCGACGCCGGACTGGGCGCATCAAATGTCGGTTTCAGGCTTGTTTACGACAGCGCAGAATAAGTAGCGGGGCAGGGGGGGTAGCCTGGGTTTCAACGCCCTGGGAACAGCGTCTCTCGAACCAGCTTCGGATCTAGCGTAAAATGGCTCGCGCTGGTGGAGGCAATCACGTCTTCCAACGCGCTGGTCGGTTTCAGATCGCGCGCCTGATACAGATCGCTCTGCCTCAGGCCGGGCCAGTCGCCGAGCACTTTGCCGCCACCCAGCGATCCGCCGTAAAGCAGGGTTGCTGAACCTGTGCCATGATCGGTCCCATTGGTTCCATTGATGGAGGCTGTGCGCCCGAATTCTGTGGCGACGATCACCAATGTGTCTGCCCAAAGATCGCCCATGCCGCTTTTCAGCGCGTCGATCATCGTGTCGAGGTTGCGCAGCTCGCGTCCAAGGCGCTGGCGCTGACCATTATGTGTATCCCAGCCGTTGGTTTCGATCATGGCGATGCGCGCGCCGTCTTCGCCCGAAAGCATGCGCGCAGCCAATGCGCCGACATCGGCGGCCTGCCGCATATTTCCGCTGCCATTCATCCCTTCAGCCATGGCGCGGGTCGCAAGGCTTTTTTCCCACAACATATGCAACCGTTCGTCACCCATATAGAGTTGGCCAACCCGTCGCATGTAATCGTCTGCCGCATCGGGCAGCCGCGAAGGCGCGTATGAACCGGCCTTGTGACTCCCCTGAAGAGCCAAGGGGATGTTCTGAGCGATGGCAATGCCAGAAGCTTGCGCATCGGGCAGCATCCCGACAAGGCGGTTAAGCCAGCCATCTTTGCGTTCATAAGGACGCGTTCCGCCGCTTTCGAGCACGTTTTGTCCGTCGAAATGTGACCGGTCGCGGTAAGTGGAAGCAACGGCATGGACTGCCATCATTTCTCCGCTTGCAAACATTTCAGCTGAGCGCTCAAGAGCGGGGTGAAGGGCAAAAAGGCCGCCGATGAGCGGAGCATCAGCGTAATCTTCCGCCAGCATGCCGCGTAGGCTTGCATAATTGGGATCGCCGACGGGTGCGATTATGCCAAGGCCATCTGCGGCCCCGCGCTGCAACACAAAGACCAGTCGTTTTGATCCGATGCCGCCAGCGGCAAAGGCCACTCTGGGTAGCATGGACGCGCCAATAACAGCGGCCGATCCGCCAAGCATGTTTCGCCGGTTTATAATCATCGCCACATTGCCTCCGGGCTTGCCAGCATAAGCGCCATTGCCTGTGCCGGACTTTCTGCGCGTGCAACCGCGGTCGCACTGTTCTTGCTCCAGGCATCGTCATAAAGCAGTGGGCCAAGGGTCCGAGCGTCAAACCGGGAACCACGTCGGCCGAAGGTCTGGGCCGCCTCCACACGCCGATGGAGCGCTTCAGGCGCAGCCCAAGCTGACGCCTTGTCGTCGAAGCCAGCAGGCGAACCGGGTTTCCATAAATCCTGGCCAAGATTGATCATCACACGCCGGGCCTGCATCGCTTCGAATTGATCCGTGTCGATTGCGCGCAAGGACGCGATACTCCACTCCCATGGGGTAAGGAATTTTTGCCGCTTGGTCTGCCAAACTTCGGGGGCATCAATCAGGGACAACGTAACAGCACGCAGATCTCCGCCTGTTTTGAGAAAAGTCTCCTCCAAGCGATTGACCAGAGATGCGGCAGGTTCATCAGTCGAGAAATGCCGCGCCAATTTAGTGGCAATATGTTTCGCTGTCGCTGGGTGTGCTGCCAGATCATCGAGAATGCGTATCGCTTCACGGGCACCTTCCTCACGATAGGTTGTGCCCAGCACAGTCTTTGAACCGGGCTCGTGCAGCTGGCCCACAAAAGCATAAGTTCGGTCTGCTCCTTCCCGTTCGCCAGTATTGCGCCCGCGGCGCAGGACGGGAACCGTGTGACCCGTCAGCGCCTTGGCAAATTCTGTGACATCACTCTGGGTATAGCCCGAGCGAACACCCAGGGTGTGCAGTTCCAATATCTCTCGCGCCAGATTTTCGTTCAGGCCAGCGCGTCGCCTGCCGCGCTGCGCGGCTGCTTGTCCGCGGCGACTGTTGGGGCCAATGGATTGGGCTTGATCAAGATAGATCAGCATGGCCGGGTGGCTCTCCACCGCCTTCAACATATCGGAAAATCGGCCAAAGATGTGAGGTCGGATCACTTCGGCTTCAAAACTGCCGGCAAGCGGACCTGCGCCCTGTTTCTCGGTCGAAATGGCGAAATGATTGGCCCAGAAATGTACCAATCGTTCGGCGAAGGGCGACGAGGTATGCACCGCCAATTCGATGCGCGCGCCGATTGCATCTCGCAAATGGCTTCGCAATGCACGCCGAGCTGTCCGCTTGGTGTCTTCATCATCATTGCGAAGCTTGCGAAAGGCTCCGAATTGTCGAGCGATTAATTGTGAATCAGGCAGGTCCGCGAGGGCGACCGGCCGGCTGTCATAGTCATCGATCTGTTGTCTTAGCCAAGCCTTTGGCGATCCGGCTGGTGCAGCCGATGGCCGGTGGCCGTAGCCAAACCGTGTCGCGGCGATACTCCATGAATGGCTATCCATTCGACCTCCTCCATTTGCAGGCAGAAAATCATGTGTCGCAGGTGAAGACAAGCATCGTTTTGTCGCAGATTGTCACATGCCGCAGGGACCAGACTTTTTACCTCGCATCGCGCGAAGGCTATTGCTTAGAATACACTTGACTAGCCTCAGTCAGCTGCGCGTGGCTTGGGCTTGGGCTTGCCAGCCTTGCGATGATTGCCGGGTTTGCCACGGTCCTTTGATTTGATCTTCTTCTTGCCCGGGTTGCGATCGGGATTGCCCGAATGGGGGTTTGCAAAGGGGTCTGCCTTGGCTGGGCCAGATGCCCCCGATGCATTACTGCTGCTTACCGGAGCCTTCCTAGGGCCCTTGCCCTTGAAGTTTGCCGTCTGCTTGCCTGCAAATTTGCCGCGCGATTGGCCGGGCTTGCCCGGATTGGCGGAATGACCGGCGGGTCCGGATGGTCCGCGTGAGGGGCGCGGTTTAACTCGCGGACCAGGCTTTGGGCTGCCCCGGCGGTTGGGTCTGGGGACAGAGCGGGGGCCATGCTCTGACACTTCAAAGCGAATGTTTTCCTCATCGCTATCGCCACCGGCAGTCCGCTGCGCTGCATCGGCAAACTTGTCAGCAATTGCGCGCGGTATCTGGAAGTGGGTTTCATCATGCCCAATGCGGATCGCGCCGATTTCATTGCGCGTGATATGCCCACGGCGACATAGCAAAGGCAGGATCCAGCGCGGATCAGCATTGTCCTTGCGGCCGATATCCATGCGGAACCACACCGTGTCTTCGAAGCCGGGGCGATGGCGGTCCTGCTGCGCCGCACGGCGGGCCTCAGGCGTGTTGGGCATCAATTCCTCTGGCTCGGGCATTTTCGAACTGTGTGCATGCACCAGCATTGCGGCCAGCTCGGCCGGGCTGCGCTGTTCCATCAGCTTGGTAGCAAGCGCATGGTCGGCTTCGGTAACTTCAACCGGCTGAAGCAAGGTTTCGAGCAACCGTTCGCGGTCCTTGGCCATTATCGCCTCGCGATCAGGGGCATCGGTCCACAAGGCCTTGATCTTCGCCCGTTGAAGCATGCTTTCGACCCGGCGGCGACGGGGAAACGGCACAATCAGGACAGCAGTGCCCTTCTTTCCGGCTCGGCCCGTGCGGCCAGACCGATGTTGCAGGGCCTCTGCATCGCGCGGAATATCAACATGAACCACGAGGCTGAGCGAGGGCAGATCAATGCCGCGCGCAGCAACATCTGTGGCAACGCACACCCGCGCTCGCCTGTCGCGCAAGGCTTGCAACGCCTGATTGCGTTCCTGCTGCGAATGTTCGCCCGACAAGGCGACGACGCTGAACCCACGCTCTTGCAAGGTTGCGTGAAGACGCCGGACCGCATCGCGGGTGGCGCAGAAAAGGATCGCTGTTTCCGCCTCATGAAAGCGCAGCAGATTGACCACAGCATTTTCAACTTCGGGGGGCGATACAGTCACAGCCTGATAGGAAATGTCTTCGTGGCTTCGGCCCTTGTCGACCGTTGCGATGCGCAAAGCATTGTTTTGATAGCGTTTGGCCAACGCCTCGATTGGTCGCGGCATGGTTGCTGAAAACAAAAGCGTGCGCCGCTGATCGGGCGAGGCGTCCAGAATGGCTTCAAGCTCGTCGCGGAAACCCATGTCGAGCATCTCGTCCGCTTCGTCGAGGACCACGGCGGCAAGGGCTGACAGGTCCAGAGCGCCGCGTTCGAGATGGTCGCGCAAGCGCCCGGGCGTGCCGACAACAATATTGGCACCTGACCGCAAGTTCTTGCGTTCTTGCGACGGGTTCATCCCGCCCACACAGGTTGCCATACGGGCCCCTGTTTTCTCGTACAGCCAGCCAAGTTCGCGACTGACCTGCAGCGCCAGCTCGCGCGTGGGAGCGATAACCAGTGCAAGCGGCCCTTCGGCATGACGCATCGCGCCTTTATCGTTCAGCAATTGCTCGGCCATGGCCAATCCGAAGGCGACCGTTTTGCCCGAGCCGGTTTGGGCCGAAACAATCACATCGCGGCCGCTTGCCTCGCTTTCCAACACGGCAGATTGCACATCGGTCGGCTGCTCGTAGCCACGAGCGGCAAGGGCTTCGCGAAGCTGCAGGGGCAGGGCATCAAACATATTTCAGAACTTTCATATCGGTATGGTGCTGCCTTGCGGCAACGCAGCGGTTCGCACGACCGAACTGTTTATCGCTGGCGGTCATGAATGCGGCATCAAACGCGCTGAATGACCTGAGAAAAAGGCGCGGTGGCATCGCTGTCGAGTGCAACGCGACGCGGATCAGAGTGAGTAAGGGACAAGCCCGCTCGGCAAGAGCAGGTCTGCATATGGCGCGCCGATAGGGCAATTGTACCGTGATAGGCAAATGGTATCTTGCAAACGCGACGGCGCTCAGCTCCGGACATACCTATTCAAGCGCGAGATCAAGCCCTTGTTGGACACATTTGTGCTGCACATGCGAATGCTCGTTTGACGTGGCACGCATTCGCTTTATGTCAGCTGCATGGAATCTGTCGAAGGACCCGGTTTGCCGCCATCGCTTGCGGACTTGCAAATGGGCGGTCCCATCTCCCTGTTTCTGGATTTTGACGGAACCCTTGTTGATATTGCGCCCGGTCCGGATGATATCCATGTGCCTGAAACTCTTATCGATGGGCTCCATCGATTGCGGGCATGCTTTGAAGGGCGGTTGGCACTGATCAGCGGCAGGGCGCTGGACGATATCGCACGTCATATTGATCTGTCGGGAATCGCGCGGGCTGGATCACACGGCGCAGACTGCCGCGATAAATGCGGTAGCAGCCTGGGGCAGGCAGCGCGGGCAATCGATCCGCTGATGGTCGACCGGCTTGAGGGCTTTGCCGTGCAGCATGGGATCGAGCTGGAACGCAAAAGCCATGGCGCGGCCCTGCATTTTCGAAGCCAACCCGATCTGGAACCGCAGGCTATCAATTTCGCTTCCGGATTGGCTCAATCCAATGGTCTGGCAATCAAGACGGGCAAATGCGTGGTCGAAATCATGGCCAAAGGGGCGGACAAGGGCAGGGCGGTCGACTGCTTCATGCAGACAGAGCCTTTTGTCGGATCGCGGCCATGGTTCGTCGGTGATGACGTGACCGATGAAGACGGATTTGCAGCATGCGCGCGATTGGGAGGCGGTGGCATTCTGGTGGGGCATAAAGACAAAACCTCGGCGCAATTTGGATTGCCCGATGTTGCAGGAGTACATCGATGGCTGGGGTTATGAATTCTGAACTGAAACCGGCAAGCCTGGAACTGTGGCCGATCGGCAATTGCCAGGTCAGCGGCCTGATCGATGAAGCAGGTTCGCTGGTGTGGGGCTGTGTCCCTCGGGTCGATGGTGACCCGGTGTTCTGCTCTCTGCTCAATGGCGACAACATTGACGCAGGTGTGTGGCGGTTCGAGCTGGAAGGTCAGGTCAGCGCAACGCAGGAATACATTCGCAACACCCCCAACTTGGTGACGCGACTGGAAGCTGCCGATGGCAGCGTCGTCGAAGTGCTCGACTTTGCGCCGCGATACGAACGATCAGGGCGCATGTATCGCCCCGTTGCCTTCGCCAGGATCGTGCGGCCTATTTCGGGTAATCCGCGCATCAAATGCGTGCTCACGCCGATGAAGAATTATGGCGCCGGCTTGGCGGACACTACGCATGGCACAAATCACATTCGGTATCTGGTCGGGCCGCAGGCCTTGCGCCTCAGCACTGATGCGCCGGTTGGCTATCTGATGGAGGGGCGCACTTTCCGGATCGAGGACGACACCCATTTCTTCCTGGGGCCGGATGAACCGTTTGTCGGAAACTTGCGCGAGGAATTGCGCGGTATGGAACAACGCACGCGCAAGTACTGGCAGCAATGGGTGCGCGGCCTTGCCACGCCATTTGAATGGCAGGACGAGGTGATCCGCTGCGCAATATCGCTCAAGCTGTGCCAGCATGAGGAGACAGGCGCGATTGTCGCGGCGCTGACAACCTCCATTCCCGAGGCGGCGCATTCGGAGCGCAATTGGGACTATCGTTATTGCTGGATCCGCGATTCCTATTACACGGTGCAAGCGCTCAATCGGTTGGGCGCGCTGGATGTGCTGGAGAAGTATCTCGCCTATCTGCGCAATATTGTGGACTCGGCCAAAGGCGGACAGATCCAGCCACTTTATTCAGTTATGGGCGAAAGCGAGCTGGACGAAACGACAGCGGCCTACCTGGCCGGTTATCGCGGCATGGGCCCAGTCCGGCGCGGGAATGCCGCCTATAAGCAAATCCAGCATGACTGTTATGGCCAGATCGTTCTGCCAACCGCGCAGGGGTTTTTTGATCGCCGCCTGCTGCGCATGGCCGACGACCGCGACTTCGAAAGTCTGGAGCAGGTCGGCGAAATGGCCTGGGCGATGCACGATCAACCCGATGCTGGCCTATGGGAATTTCGCACCCGTCAGGAAGTGCACACATACTCAGCCGTGATGAGCTGGGCTGCGTGCGATCGGCTGGCCAAGGTGGCAGCGCAGTTGAACAAGCCGGAGCGTCAGGCGCTGTGGCAAGAACGGGCAGAAGCGATCCGAGCCCGCATCGACAAGGACGCCTGGAACGAAAACGGCCCTGAAGGCGGGCATTATGGTGCCAGCTTTGAAAGCGATTATCTCGACGCGAGTTTGTTGCAGATGGTCGAATTGCGGTTCCTGTCCCCTGACAATGAACGGTTCCAGTCCACTTTTGCTGCGGTTGAACGCGAATTGCGGCGCGGCGACAACATGCTGCGCTATGCCGCAGAGGACGATTTCGGAGCGCCCGAAACAGCTTTCAACGTCTGCACGTTCTGGCTGATAGAAGCATTGCATCTTGCTGGCCGGGATGAAGAAGCGCGCACTTTGTTCTGCACCATGCTAAGCCACACCACCCAGTCCGGTTTGTTGAGTGAAGATCTCGATTATGAAACCGGCGAGTTGTGGGGAAACTTCCCGCAAACCTATTCGTTGGTGGGTGTGATCAATTGCGCGGGGCTGTTGTCCAAATCCTGGAGTGAAGTACGATAGGACGTCTGGTAGTCATTTCGAACAGAGTTGCTGTTCCCAAGGCGCGCGGCGCGGCGGGGGCACAGGGCGGGCTGGCCGGCGCGCTCAATTCTGCGCTCAAGGACTATGGCGGCATCTGGTTCGGCTGGTCGGGCCAGGAAAGCGAAGACCGCACCGGCAATATCAACATGCAGCGCAATGGCGGTGTCACCACTGCCACGATCGATCTGTCTGCACGTGACATTGATGAATATTACAATGGTTATGCCAATTCGACGCTTTGGCCGCTGTTCCACTATCGCCTCGACCTGACCGAGTATGAGCGTGAAACCGGCAAGGGTTATGAGCGGGTCAACGAGCGGTTCGCCGAATCCGTCACTCCGCTGATCGAGGATGACGATCTGGTCTGGGTGCATGATTACCACCTGCTGCCATTGGGTGAGCGCTTGCGATCGCGCGGGCTGAAAAACCGCATCGGGTTCTTCCTCCATATCCCATGGCCGCCGACCCGCCTGTTTGTATCGCTGCCGTTCCACGAACGCCTGGTGCGTACCATGCTGGAATATGATCTGATCGGTTTTCAGACGGAAGAGTGGCTGGAGAGCTTTCTGCATTACTGCCGCAAGGAACTGGGCGCGGAGGTTGATGACGCCACCGGCACAATCACGTTTGAAGGGCGCTCTGCAGTTGCCAAAGCCTATCCCATCGGGATCGATTGGGACCATTTTGCCGCGCAAGGCAAAACTGGCGAATCGCGACAGGCGGAACAGCGACTGATTTCATCCACCCGGCATCGTACCGCGATGATCGGGGTGGACCGGCTGGATTATTCCAAGGGATTGCCTGAACGCATTGATGGTATCGGGCGCTTTTTTGATCAGCACCCGGAGCGGGTGCGCGACCTGGTGTATATCCAAATAGCACCGCCGAGCCGCGAAGATGTTGAAAGCTATCAGCATATTCGCGGGCTGCTGGAACAGAAAACCGGACAGATCAACGGGGCCCGCTCCGAGGTTGATCTGGTGCCGATCCGCTATGTCAACCGCGGCTACTCACATGCCGAATTGTTCGGTTTCTTCCGCGGATCGAAAATCGGTCTGGTCACACCTTTGCGAGACGGCATGAACCTGGTCGCCAAGGAATATGTCGCAGCGCAAGATCCCGACGACCCCGGCGTGCTGATCCTGTCGCGCTTTGCCGGTGCTGCAAGCCAGCTCGGCGATGCCGTTCTGGTCAATCCGCACAGTCCGGATGATGTCAGCCATGCGATCAAAAAAGCTCTGGAAATGCCGCTTGACGAGCGCAAGCGGCGCTACAATGCGATGATCGCCACGATCAGGGATGATAATGTGCAAGACTGGACCAAGCGGTTTTGCAACGATCTGGCGGCTTTGCCCACCAAAAATTGATAGCACGTTTGCGATCGCGCGCACGTTAGACCGCGCGCTTCTTGATTTCTTCCGGATCGACCCAGCGTCCCGTGTTCTGCTCCAGCACCGTTTTCAGATCGATATGCTTGCCGCGTTTGGCCCGCTTGCGCAGCAGTTCATCCACTGCCCACAGCAAAGCCTCGTTGCTGAATGGCTTGCGGATATAGTCTTGCGCGCCAGCGTAGATCGCCTGCTCTTCATCCTGCTCTCCGGTCAATGCGGTGAACATGATCACCGGGAGGTCATAGAATTTGTCCGAAGTGCGCAGTTTGCGCAAAACCTGTGACCCGGTCATTTCCGGCATATCCTGATCTAGCAGCATGAGATCGGGTCGGCGCCATTTCAGCAGCTCGAGCGCTTGATCGCCACTGGTCACCCAGCCACAGGCGTGGCCTGCCTCCATCAGCGCATCTGCGGCCATTTCGGCGATGATCTCGTCATCATCCACGATCAGAATATAAGCCAATTTGTGCTCCCTTAATCTCTGTGGGCGTCTTCCTGCTTAGTGCAGTTGATAAAAACGCCGATGAAGCTCAGAATACGGGTTGATGCGTAATTCGCTCTCGGGGACCTTGTGGTCAGCGACCTGTTCTGCCACGGCATGAAGCTATGCCAGTTGAACGTTTTCTGCCCACCAAGGGCATCCACAATCTTCGCGATTACGGTGGATATCCCACGAGAGAAAGAAGCCGGGTCAAGACCGGGCTGCTCTTTCGATCTGGGCAGCATTTTGATGCAACAACTGAAGATCTTCAGCTGGTCGATAGCCTTGATATACGCACAGTGGTCGATTTGCGCGGCACGTCTGAACGAGAGAATTTTCCCTGTCGTCGCAGCGAAAGTTTTTCTGCAGAAGTAGTCTTTCATGACGGCGAAACCGCCAGTTCGCCGCCGCATGAGCAGGCGGCGGGGGCTAGTATTACCGCAGAGAAGGCGCGTCAGCGAATGATTGCCCTATATACGCGGATGCCGGTTAACCCGGCCATGATCAGCATGTTTGGCCGCTTTTTCAAAGCACTGGATGCGCGTAACGGTGGCAGTCTTGTGCATTGTTTCGCGGGCAAGGACCGGACCGGTATTGCCGCCACAATGCTGCTGCATGTGCTGGGCGTACAGCATGATGATCTGATGACCGAGTTTCTCATGACCAACGAGGCTCCCACAACCGAGGTCCTGCTGGCCCAGTCCTTGCCCCGATTGGAACAGCATTATGGCTCACTTGATGAAGATGCCGTGCGCAACCTGATGTGCGTCCGGCCGGAATATCTCGACACCTATCTGACCGAAGTGACACGCACGCATGGTTCGCTTGATAGCTATCTTGAAGGCGTCATAGGTGTGGACGAAGCAATGCGAGAACGGTTGAAGACACGCTTCATCGCGTGACATTTAATGGCTTGTTTCCCATATAAAGGCAGCAAGTGAATCACCCCAACGAAGGCAAGGCGCGCGCCATGGCAACCCACCATACAAAAATGCTCATTATCGGTTCCGGCCCCGCAGGCTACAGCGCGGCAATTTATGGTGCACGTGCCATGCTTGAACCGATTGTGGTGCAGGGCATCCAGCCCGGTGGCCAACTGACCATCACCACCGATGTAGAAAACTATCCCGGCTTTGCCGATGTGGTGCAGGGCCCCTGGCTGATGGAGCAGATGCAAAAGCAGGCCGAGCATGTCGGCACGCGCATGATGTGGGACACGATTGTTGAAGTCGATCTGGATAGTGGTCCTCCCTACCGCGCAATTGGCGACAGCGGCGATGAATATATCGGCGATACGCTGGTGATCTGCACGGGTGCGCAGGCCAAATGGCTGGGAGCGCCGGGAGAGCAAGAGCTAGGCGGCAAAGGCGTGTCGGCCTGTGCCACTTGCGATGGGTTCTTCTATCGCGGCAAGAAAGTTGCCGTCATTGGCGGAGGAAACACTGCTGTTGAAGAGGCCCTGTACCTCACCAACCATTCGGATGATGTGACCCTGATCCATCGGCGGGACGAATTGCGCTCTGAAAAAATTCTGCAGGAACGCCTGCTCGCCTCCGACAAGATTACACCCCTGTGGAACAAGACGGTCGAGAGCTTTGAAGGCGATCCTGCAGCCGGTGGTCTCACCCATCTGGTGTTGAAGGACACGGTGACCGGAGAGACATCGACACTGGAAGTGGACGGGGCCTTTGTTGCCATCGGCCATGCCCCAGCGACAGAGCTGTTCAAGGGCAAGCTGGCGATGGATGAAAGTGGTTATCTCGATGTGGCGGCTGGAACCCCTAAAACCGCTTTGCCGGGCGTTTTTGCCGCTGGCGATGTGACCGATCATGTCTATCGGCAGGCCGTGACAGCCGCCGGTATGGGCTGCATGGCAGCGCTTGATGCGGAAAAGTTCCTCGCCACGATGGACTATGCCCGCGAAGAAATGCCCGCCACGGAAGCGGCAGAGTAGCGCGCCGGTTATTGTAGGTTAGTTCTCGCATGATCGGGGAGCTGGTAACAACCAGCATCCCCGCCATGCTATTTCCGCCGAGCTTTAGCCCGATCAGAAAACTGCAATGGCAGCCTTGGCGATCAGCACGATCAGCACCAGACTGGCGATGGCAAACAGGACAAAGCGGACCATGACCTTGTTCGCAGTCACTTGCACCAGGCTGTGCGCAACTCGCAAACCGACATAGATCCAGGCAAGCAGAGCGTTGGCAGGGCTGCCCTCGCCAATCAGCGTCAGCAGCAGAACAACGGCATAAAAGACCGTCGGCTGTTCGTGCAAATGGTTGTAATTGTGTGCTTTCCACTGAACCCTGGCCGGCAGGCTATGGTCCAGCGAGGCATTGGGGTCGCGGACCAATTGGTCGACATCGACCTGAGCTTTGCTCATCGCGGGGATGCGCGTGACATACATCCACGCCCACATGACCATGGTCCAGATCATCAGAGCAACAGCAGGCTGGAGAATGGGTGCGTCTATCATATGGTCAAATATCCCGAAAGGTGATTAGGAAACGAGTGTTGGGTCGGCAAACAGGGTGGCTGATGCTGCGCGCAAGGCTAGAGCGATCAGCACGATTGAGCTGAGCAGAAATAGGGCAAACCTGATCGGCAATTTGTTGATCAGAATTTGCCAGAGCGAATGAATAATCCGGATGCCAACGTAAATCCACGCCAGCATCAGATCAATCGCGCCGGCCCCGGCAATCGCCAGGATGAAGCTGACGGCATAAAACAGTGTTGGCTGTTCGTGCAGATGGGTGTGATTGTGCGCGACCCAATTGGCTTTGTCGGGAATGACACCTTCCAGATCGCTTCCGCGGGCGCCTCGCTTGCCGCTTAGCGCAGATTTGTCTTTCAACTTGGCAATGGCGCCAAATCGGGCCGGAATGATCCACAACAGGACAATCAGCGTCCAAACGATCAATACTGCTGCTGGCGCCAGCATTTGTGCCTGCATCAAACCTCTCCCTCTTGACCTGCGACAGTGGGAAAGCTGCCCGTGAATGTCAAATCATTGCAATCATGCATCACTCGTGATCGTGCTTGCAAAGCTGGCCGGGTCGCAATTGCCCCCTGTGATCATAATCACCGTGTCTGCATCCACAGAAACTTTCCCGGCAAGGGCTGCTGCCAGAGCTGCTGCTCCACCCGGCTCCACCACAAGTTTGAGATCGGCAAAGGCATACCGCTGGGCAGCGCGCACTTCAGCATCCGTGACGGTAACGCCTGGGTTTGCGCGGCCATGCAAGATATCTAGATTGATCGGCTTTGTGGCTTCTGGCTGCAGGGCATCACAGATGGTGGAAGGAGCATTGGCGTCGGCGCGAACAATCCGGCCCTTTTTCAAGGCGCGCCCGACCATATCCCAGCCAACCGGTTCAACCACATGCAGTTCGGCATCCGGGCAAGCAAGTGACAGGCCAGCCGCCAGCCCTCCACCGCCACAACACGCGATGAGACGGCTGGGCTGGCAGCCCAATTGCCGGCTAATTTCAACGCCGGCGCTGCCTTGCCCCTCAATAACCCAGCGATCCCCAAAGGCATGGACCAGCGTGCCACCGCTATCCTCTACCAGCTTCGCAGCCACGGCATCGCGGTCCTCGCCCGGTCGATCATACAGGACAACCTGCGCACCAAGGGCTCGCGTGGCGTCCAGCTTCACCTGCGGCGCATTGCGCGGCATCACGATGGTCGCGGCAATACCCAGCCTACGCGCAGCCCACGCCACTCCTTGTGCATGATTGCCGCTCGATACGGCAACGACGCCTCCTGCACGGGCCGCCTTGTCCATGTTGGAAAGCCGCCACCATGCGCCTCTGATCTTGAAGGCCCCGACAGGTTGCAAATTCTCAGCCTTCACCCAGCACGACACTTCGCCGATCTGGACGGGCAGCAGCGGGGTCGGGGGCAGGATTTCTGCAATGGATTGCGCCGCGCGCAGCACTCCGTCTCTCGAGGCAATATCAAACAAGATCCGTGTGTCCTCGTACCCGAGCACCGGACCGTCTGATCGGCCAGTGCTCATCTAAAGGAAACGCAATGCGCGAGTTGTTCATCGGTCGCTTTATGCGGCGTTCTGATCGAATAGCAAATCGGTGGATCGATTTACGCGCCTCGGGCGTTCGACTAAGGCGCGAACAAGAATCACTTGAAAGAGGTCAATTCCCCCATGTCGACAGTTCTGGTTATTGGTGCCGGCGGCGTAAGCTCGGTCTGTGTCCACAAGATGGCTTTCAATGCGGACATATTCTCCAGCATCCATCTGGCCAGCCGCACCAAATCGAAGTGTGATGCGATTGCCAGCTCGGTCAAGGAGCGCGCCGGCGTCGATGTGGCGACTTACGAAATCGATGCGGAAGAAGTGCCGGCCATGGTCAAGTTGATCGGCAAGGTTCAGCCCAGCCTGGTGGTCAATCTGGCCCTGCCGTATCAGGATCTGCCGATCATGGATGCCTGTCTGGAAGCAGGGGTCGATTACCTCGACACCGCCAATTACGAGCCCAAGGACGAGGCCAAGTTCGAATACAAATGGCAGTGGGCCTATCATGACCGGTTCAAGCAGGCTGGACTGATGGCTTTGCTGGGCAGCGGTTTCGATCCGGGCGTCACGAGTGTTTTCACGATGTGGCTCAAGAAGCACAAGCTCAAGGCGATCCGCACGCTTGATATTCTGGATTGCAACGGCGGTGATCACGGTCAGGCTTTTGCGACCAATTTTAATCCGGAGATCAACATCCGTGAAGTGACCGCACCCGCACGCCACTGGGAGAACGGCGAATGGGTGGAAACGCCAGCGATGCAGGTTTCGACCGAGTACGATTTCGAGGCTGTCGGGCCTAAGAATGCTTATCTGATGTATCACGAGGAGCTGGAAAGCCTCGCGAAGTTCAACCCCGAGATTGAGCGTGCGCGCTTCTGGATGACCTTTGGCGACGAGTACATCAAGCACCTCACGGTTCTGCAGAATGTTGGTATGACCCGGATCGATCCGGTCAAATATCAGGGCAAGGATATCATTCCATTGCAGTTCCTCGCCGCTGTCCTGCCCAAGCCTGAAACTCTGGGTGAAACCACCAAGGGCAACACCAACATCGGCGTGATCGCAACGGGCGAGGCGCTGGACGGGTCGGGCGAAAAGACGTTCTACATTAACAATATCTGCAGCCACGAAGCAGCTTTCGAAGAGACCGGAAATCAGGCTGTCAGCTACACCACCGGCGTTCCGGCCATGATCGGCTCGGCGATGATGGTGCAGGGCATCTGGGACCAGGACGGGGTGGTCAATATGGAAGAAATGGACCCCGATCCGTTCATGGAGATGTTGAACGCGCATGGACTGCCATGGCAGGTGAAGGAACTGGATAGGCCGGTCGGGTTTTAGGCTTCTCAACACTGCGAAACACGGGCAGGACGGTCGTCATGAAAAACAAAATTCTGGCGGCCGCTCTTGCCGGGGCAATGGCCCTTGGCTTCGCAACGCCGCAGGCGATCTCTGCCAAGGATAATGAGCAGAGCGATACCGCTCCATTTGATGCCGAAGCCGCATGGGCCGAGTTCGAACAGGTTATGCGTGGCGCTTATGCCTATATTGACCGCGATGATATTGATGTGGAGGCGCAATTGGTGCGCTCGCGTGCGCTCGCCTGGGCGGCCCCGGATGCGGCCGCATTTCGCACAGTCCTTCATCAAACCGCGCTGACCTTCATGGATCCGCATCTTATCGTCGGACCGTTCACTGACGATGATTACGCGATCGTGATGACGGCGGCTGATCTTGATGGAAAGTTTGTCGATGGGCAATTGCAGATCGCGGACGTTCGGCCTGCATCTCCGGCGTTTGATGCAGGAATTCGCAGTGGCGACATCGTTATGAAAATTGGCGGGCGCGATCCGTTGCAGGCCGCAGCGCTGCCTTTTGGCGAGGTGTTGCCTGAACCAAGCGCAGCCCAACTGGATTACGGCGCGACTTTGGCGATCAACGGAACGCGCGGCGGTGACCGAACGATCGTTATAAAGTCCGGTGAAGCCGTTCGCGAAGTCACGCTGCAATCGGCTACGCAATTTGCACGATCAATCCGTGACAGATCGCTCGTTGCGATTAGCCGCATTGGCGCAGACAACGATATTGGTGTGATCCGGATCGGCAATTCGCTCGGCAACAATGACACGATTTCAGCTTTTGACCGGGCCGTTGAGCAGTTGTCCGATGCCAAGGCCATCGTAGTTGATCTGCGCGACACCCCCAGTGGTGGGAACACTGAGGTAGGCCGATCCATTATCGGCCACTTCACGAACGAGGTTCGGCCCTATCAGATGCACCGTATCCCTGCCTTGGAGCGGGAATTTACAGTGCCGCGCCAATTCGTCGAATATGTCTATCCCCGTGCACCCTACTTCGCCGGTCCAGTGTATGTGCTGCATGGCCGATGGACCGGCAGCATGGGGGAAGGGATAGTGATCGGCATGGATGCTGCCACCGATGCGGTTACCATCGGTTCGAATATGGGCGATCTGCTCGGCGGATTGTGGAATTATGACCTTGAAGCCAGCGGGGCCAGAATAGATTTGGGTGGCGAGAGCCTGTTCCATGTCGGTGGCACTCCGCGCGAAAATTTTGTGGCAGATATTGCGATTTCTCCTGCCGATACAGATGCCGATGGCCGCGATCCTGCTTTGGCTGCAGTCCTTGATGCGGTTGAAGGGAGGCGATAGCACTCATGCAAACCAAAGCCGGAGATCCGGGCGCTTTTGCCCAATTTGACCTCTCCCGCGTCGAGAGCCCCGCATTCGTCGTGGATGCGGCGAAGATCCGCGCCAATTGCCAGCTGCTTGCCGAGGTGCGCGACGAGGCGACGTCGGACGGCGCGAACATCAAGGTCTATTCCGCGCTCAAGGCGTTTTCGATGTGGTCTGTCGCGCACATCATCGGCGAGTATCTCGACGGAGTGTGCGCAAGTGGCCTCTGGGAAGCGCGGCTCGCATCCGAATTCTATGACGGCGAAATCGCGACCTATTCCGCCGCCTTCAAACCGGAGGAACTGGACGAGATTTGCCGCCTGTCCGACCACGTCATCTTCAACTCGCCCGCGCAGATGAAGCGCGCTGCGCTGATCCTTGACCAGGCGGCGGTGACGGGCGGGGATGTGAGTGTGGGCCTCAGGCTCAACCCGATGGTGCCGACCGGCGAGGTTGCGAAGTACGACCCATCCGCCCCCGGTTCGCGGCTCGGCTTCCCGATTGACCAGTTGACTGAAGAGGCAATGGAGGGGGTTGAAGGCATTCACTTCCACAATCTGTGCGAGCAGACCTTCGAGCCGCTGCAGCGGACCTGGGACCGGGTGTTCGACGTTATCGAGCCGTGGTTCGGGCAGCTCAAATGGATCAACATGGGCGGCGGGCACCACATCACCCGAGCCGATTACGAACGGGCTGAACTGGTTGAACTGTTGAAGGATGCCGCTGCCGATACGGGGGCTGAAATCATCATCGAGCCGGGAGAGGCCATCGCTTTGGACGCGGGCATTCTTGTCGGTACCTTGCTCGACACCGGTTTCAACGACGTGCCGATCGGGATTACTGACGTGTCTGCCACATGCCATATGCCCGATGTTCTGGAGGCGCCCTATCGTCCGGCAATGCTTGGTGAATTACAGGATGAGGAGATTATTCCCATCCGGCTGGGCGGGCCATCCTGTCTGGCAGGCGACGTCATCGGCGATTACCGCCTACCGGTGCCAGCAGAGGCGGGCGCACGCTTTGCCTTTCTCGACCAGGCGCATTACAGTATGGTAAAAACCAACACTTTCAACGGTGTACCTTTGCCTTCTATCTATTTGTGGGACAGCGAAACCGACCAGCTCGAATTGGTCAAAAGCTTCGATTATGATGATTTTAAGAACCGGCTGAGTTGATCGTTTGCAACGGGGAACAACGCGGCCAACTGCGCGTATTTTGCTTGAAAATCGGATTTTGAAAGCTATATCGCCCCTTCCGCTGCCCCAAGGGACAAAACACCGCAAGGCAGCCTCTAAACGATTTGGCTCCTTCAATTGAGCCTTCTGGAGGTCCCTTGAGTTGCACACTTATCCTGACGCCCATTCTGTAGTTAGCGCCATGGCGCCTGACGAGCCGGTTATTCTGAACCGGCCGCATGCAGCGTCGCGCGCGGCCAAGTTCTTCACTGAGCATTTTCCTGGCAAAGTTCTTTATGCGGTAAAGGCCAACCCATCGCCCGAACTGATCCGAGTGCTGTGGGATGCCGGCATCACGCATTATGATGTGGCGTCGATTGCTGAGGTGCGTTTGGTGCGGGCCGAACTGGCAGAGGCAACGCTGTGCTTCATGCATCCGATCAAGACGCGCAAGGCGATTGCAGAGGCCTATCATCAGCATGGCTGCAAGACATTCAGCCTCGATACGATGGAAGAACTGCACAAGATCGTTGAGGCTTGCCGGGATCCGGAAACGGGCGCTGCGGCAAATGATTTGCGCCTTGCTGTGCGGCTGCGGGTTTCCAGCGAGCATGCGCAATTGTCGCTCGCGGCGAAATTCGGTTGCGACCTGACAGAAGCACCAAGTCTGCTGCAAGAGGCACGGCAATATTGCGACTGGCTGGGCGTGTGTTTCCACGTCGGCAGTCAGGCGATGAGCCCCTTTGCCTTTGTCCAGGCGCTGGATCGCACCCGCGCAGCCATTGCAGAGGCCAGCGTGGTTATCGACATGATCGATGTCGGCGGTGGCTTTCCATCGGTCTACCCCGGACTGGAGCCGCCCCCGCTGGAAGACTACTTCAAGATCATCCACCAGCACTTCTATGCGCTGCCTGTCGCCTACAATGCTGAGCTTTGGTGCGAGCCGGGCAGGGCGCTGTGCGCGGAATACAGCTCGGTCATTGTAAAGGTGGAAAAACGCCGTGGCGACGAGCTTTACATCAATGATGGCGCCTATGGCGCGCTGTATGATGCAGCCCACGTCGACTGGCGTTTCCCGGTAGTGGCATTGGCCGATGATCTCCGCGATCCGCTGATGGATTTCGCCTTTTACGGGCCAACATGCGACGATGCCGACTATATGGCCGGACCATTCCCCCTGCCTGCCGACATCAAGGCGGGCGATTATATCGAAGTGGGCATGCTGGGCGCCTACGGCGCGGCGATGAAGACGGGCTTCAACGGGTTTGGCGATGCAGAACAGTTCATCGTTGCGGATGAACCCATGGCGAGCCTTTTTGATGGCAGCCGGAAACGGCCTGAAGCGGACAATGTGATCAGCTTGAGATAGGATCTCTTGTGCTTCAACCCCTTTAGTGTATTATAGCGGCAAGTCACTAAAGGAGCGATGACATGAAGTGGACTGTTCCGCTGATAACTGGCCTGGCAGCAATGGCTGTCTGCAGTTCAAACCCGCTTTCTGCACAATCGGCCGATGACACCGAAACTCCGCCTGGTCCGGTGGAGCCCATCGCAGTGATGGTTTTGGGAACATATCACTTCGCCAATCCCGGACTGGATATGGTCAATATCGAGTCTGACGAAGTTCTGACCCCGCGTCGCCAGACCGAGTTGGAAGCGATGACCGATGCACTGGCCGAGTGGGGGCCTACCCGCATTGTGGTTGAAGCCCAGCCGGAAACAGATGACCTTCACATGGCCAGCTATCGCGAGGAAGCTGATGAGCGCATTGCTGAAAACCGCAATGAGCATTTTCAGATCGGTTACCGACTTGCTCTCAAACTGCAGCACGACGAAGTCTATGGGTTTGATGAACAGCCTGAAGGTGATGAACCAAACTATTTTCCGATCCAGACGGTCGTCGATTGGGCTCAAAACAATGAGGCGATGGGTGCATTTGGATCACTCTCTGCCAAGGTTGAGCAGGTTGCAATGAACCTGTCGAAAGATCAGGAAAAATGCACTCTGGCCCGCAATCTGATCGGCCATAATGATAAAGAGCAGATCGAGCGGGCACACAGCCTATTCTATTATGGCATGCTGCAATTCGGCGACGCTACAGCGCAACCAGGTGCGGAAACCAACGCATATTGGTACATGCGCAATGCAAAGATGTTCGCTAAAGTCGGGTTAATTGCCGAGCCCGGAGACCGGGTGCTGATCATCGTGGGCTCAGGACACAAATACTGGCTGGATCACTTTGTGCAAAACTCCCAAGGCTACATTTTGGTGGACGCGCGACCCTACCTTCAAAAAGCTGACACCGGGATCTGCTAGGGCGGCTCAGTCGCCCCAGATTTGCTCCAGCCGAGCATCGCGGCCACATCCGCTGCGGTAATACCGGTAACGGATCGGGTTCTTTTTGTAATAATCCTGGTGGTAGTCTTCAGCGGCCCAGAAATCGGCGCGAGGGATCACCTTGGTCTCAATATGGCGTGAAAATTGTGTTGCCACTTTCTGTTTTGACGAATTGGCGGCCTGCGTTTCGTCTGCGGTACCTGGGAAGATTGCAGCGCGATAGCTGCTACCCTTGTCGCAGAATTGTCCGGCCGCATCGAAAGGGTCGACATTTTTCCAGAACACAGAAAGCAGATCGTCATAATCCAGCTTTGTCGTGTCATAAGTGACAAGGACTGCTTCGTAATGGCCCGTGTTTCCATAAGTAACGTTCTGGTAGTTGGGCTTGGTCGTTTTGCCACCAGTATACCCGGAAATCACGTCCACCACACCGTCGATTTTCTCGTAGTCAGCCTCTGCGCACCAGAAGCAACCCATTGCGAACACAGCAGTTGCCTGCCCGGCTGGGAGGTCATCTACTGATACCGCGCCATCAGCGTCCGCCTTGGTCCCATTGGACGTGCGCGCCGGGGCGCTGATCGAGGTCAACGTAAAGGCACCCGCGGCCACAACGCCAATGGCGATGGCAGCTTTTGCAATCGACTTCATGGCCAAAATCCTCACAATATCTAGCACAGCTGGAACCAGGTCACCGTAACTGGCGTGCGCCTTAATAACACTCGGTCGGGCCTGATGTTCCGCAAATGGCCCCGCACCCGTCTGTCAATTCGATCCTCGGAGCCTATTGGTTACACAGTTTAGATCGAGCAAAGCTGGCTAGGTGATTGTCCTATGAAAAAAAGGGGGCGGGCCGCGAAGCCCACCCCCTTTTTCATCAGCGGTGTCAGACCTTAAAGGCCGTCGACGCTTTTGCTGACAAGAATGTTCACTGCAACGCGGCGGTTCTGCGCTCTGCCCGCGGCGGTGGAATTGTCAGCAGTCGGATCAGAATCGGCCAAACCTGTCGGGGTCAGCATGCGATATGGTTTCCAACCGCACTGTTGCTGCAGGAAATTCACGACTCGACCAGCGCGCCTGTCACTGAGGGCCTGATTGATTTCGTAGCTGCCCGTGGAATCGGTGTAGCCAACAACCAGCAGCAGCGCATTATCAAGAGCCTCTGCCTCGGCGGCAGCATTGCACAAATTGGCTCTGGCTTCGGGTGAAAGGTTGTGCTTGCCGGTGTCGAAATAGACATTGGTGGTGCCTTTGACATTGTATTGGTCAATATCACCAAACCGGCCTCGCAGCGCTTCGGTAGCGGCAGCATTCTTGTTGATCGCAGCGCCCTGCTGGGCAAACTGCTGAGAGGTGCCGGCCCGGACAATATTGGCAGTTTCCAGATCATCATCAGAAAAAGTCACGCGGGTTGCCACGAGTCCATTGTTCCAACGCACTGTTTTCACATTTACGGGAAGTCCGTTGAGCAGCGAGTCCTGACCCAATTGTTGACGATTGAGCCCAAACAGTCCGCTCCGAGCCCTGATCTGGGTGCCATCGCTCAGCAGGACCGTCGTAGCGCCTGCAGGCCCCGTCACCATGATTTCGCCATCATTCCGAGCGGAAATTATTCCCTCCACATCGGGACCTTCGGCAAGACCTTCCAGATCGGCAGGCACAGAGCCGTATACTGTTGTCAGAACTTCGCCCTGATCATTAGCTGCACCCAGTTCTTGGGCTGATAACGCGGTTGGTGATACAGCCGCCATGCTGGCCACAGCCAGAATTGAAACTGGTTTCTTGAAAATTGCAGTCATTCTTTACTCCTCCAAACGTAAGGCTTGAGGCAATTCCGGCAAGGCCACGATGGCTTGCAAGAGATTATTGCGCGCGGCCTGAACGCCAAACACTCGTGTACGCGGCGCCCATTTGGCCAGCAAATCTGTGCGTTAGATGAACAAAACCGTCAATTGTGGCAATAGTGGGGCTGGTAAGAGCATGATCTACGACGAATTGAGCGCAGCGCGTTGTGGGACTCAACCTGAATTTGCCGTGCTGATAACCATCAGGAGTGAATCGCGCTTCCTCAGTCAAACCCGACAAATCGGGCGGCATCACTCACTTCACGCCGTGTGATTTTCACCGGGTTCGCTGGAAAATCCGGATCTGGCCAACCCATCGCAACCGCCTTCATGATGACTTGATCATCCGGGATGCTGGCATGTTCGCGCACGACAGGTGATTGCATGATGCCCTGGCTATTGATCACGCAACCAAGCCCGCGCGACCAGGCCGCATTGACCAATGCGGTCGTCACTGCGCCGCAGTCAAAGGCTGTGTCATCGCTGTCGGACAATTCCTTGTCGTAAGTAATAATCACGCAAACCGGTGCATCGAATTGGCGGAAACCGCGCAACACCCAATCCTGCCGCTTCTCCTTGTCCTCACGCGCGATCCCCATCGCTTCAAACAACTGGATCGCGCAGCCCACCTGCCGGTCCCGATGAACGCCTTCAAAAGGGTGTCCTCTTCGAAACTCACGGCTGTCGGGAACACCAGCGAGGATATTCTCAGTGTTTCCCATGCGAATCCTGTCGAGCGGTTCACCAGTGATGACGTGGAAATGATAAGGCTGGGTGTTCATGGATGATGGTGAGCGCATGGCCAATGCGAGCACTTCTTCGATCAACTCGCGGGAAACCTGCTGGTCCAGATAACCGCGGATAGAACGGCGTCCCAGCACGACCTCATCATAACGCTGTTCAGGCGTGCCGCCATTGTCCAACTGTGCTTTGGCCTGTGTCATTGATCGATCTTCCCTTGCTGTGCATTGGCCCTGCTGACCGCAGGTTTTGCATGGGCTTTAACGTGGCTGATCGCTTACGACCACACCTTCGATCACGACGCCGGTCACCTTATTGGTAATCTCGAAAGGATCACCATCAAACATGGCGATGTCGCCGTGCTTGCCCACCTCCAGTGATCCGACCTTGTCGGCAACACCGATGATGCGAGCTGCATCGATAGTGATGCTCTTCAGCGCATCTTCCATGCCCAGACCATTGGCCGCCGCAACAGCTGCTTCCCACAAAACAACTCGTGTTTTGGGAACATAGCTTTCATAGCCGGATTGGAAGGCGAATGGGACGCCAGCGTCGCGGAGTGTTGCAGCTGTAGTGAAGCTAGCATTGCCGAGGTCGCCAAGTTGGCGCGCGCGAGGAGGGTGCAATATAACCGGAACTCCGGCTGACCTAAGCGCGTCGGTCACCAAATAAGCTTCTGCAGCGCCATCAATCACAAGATCAATGCCAAATTCCTGCTTGAGGCGCAGCGCGCTCAAAATGTCCTGCTCTTTCCAGGCGGTCACCATCAGGGGCACCTTGCGGTCAAGCACGTCCTGCATAATCTGATTGGTCAGACTGGACGCCTTGGCCGAGCTGTCGTCCTCGCCTTTGTCATCGCCCACAGTTCTGGCATTTTGCGCATTGATCAGAGCTGTGCGCAGAAGCGCGACTTGCTTCGAGCGCGTACCAGGTGTCTCTGTGCCCGATGCCAGTGCAGATGTTCCCAGATTGGATGCGATCATGGCAATCGGCTTGACCACTGCATCATCCACTGTTCGGCCGACCGTCTTGACCACCATTGTCTGGCCGGACACCAGCGCGCCGGGCGAATGGCCGGTGTGCAGGGTGGTTACGCCCAATTCGCGCACCCATTGGACCAGACGATCATTGGGATTGTAGGCATCGATAGCGCGCAGCTCGGGCTGCACCGGGGCCGAGCGTTCGAGTTGATCCTGATCGTGAGGCTGGTTGAGATAGCCCGCCAGTCCGACAGTGGAGTGTGCATCAATCAGACCGGGCGTGACGACAGGAGCGCTGAGGATTTCAATGCCTGCAGGGACGGTGATGCTGGCCGCAGGGCCGATTGCCGTTATCACTCCGTCCTCTACCACTACGATCCCGTCTGAAATGGGCGCTCCAGCCATGGTGTGCACAGTGTCGCCCCGGACAGCGATATCCTGTGCCAGCGCGACCTGCGTGGAGACGAGGGTGGCGCTTACGGCAAGCCCGATGCGCAACAGTGTGCCGGTCATTTTCATTGGTCAGCCTCCAACACAGCGGCCTCATGGGCAAGGTGGTGGTGCATGCGTCCTTCGCTCGCGGTACCGAACCCTCCCGTTGCAAAAGGGGCTTGTTCCGGATTGGCGAGATCAAACACGCGGTCGCCTTCGATCCATGTTTCCAGCAATTGCGTGTAGATGGACAGAGGATCGCCATCGAGTATCAGGAAATCGGCGTCCTTGCCCGGCTCAAGCGAACCGATTCGATCTTCCAGCCCCAATTGACGCGCTCCGTTGATAGTCAGGGCGCGCAAAGCGCCATCGCGGGTCATTCCGCCACGCACCGCAAGCCCTGCTTGGCGGCGCATCATCCGGCTATCCACAATCGGATCATCGGAATGCAGCGAAACCAGTACTCCTGCCCGTTCCAGATCAGCAGCCGCAGTAATCCGCGCCTTGCGTGCTTCCAGCTTTCCACCCGGTGCATCGACCACAATGTGCGAGACTGGAACGCCAGCGGCGGCAAGCCGATCGGCCACATCACCGCTTTCCATGCCGTGTTGCAGCAACATCTTGAAACCAAATTCATCCCGCAGTCGCACCGCAGTCATGATGTCGTCAGCCCGGTGGGTGTGAAAATGAACCAGACGTTCACCCGACAGAACTTCGCAAAGGGCATCCTTGGCCAGATCGCGCTTGGCCCGGTTTCCATCGCAATAGGGCTGCGCCTCTATGAAGGTTTGCCGCACCAAAGCCGCAGATTTTGCCCGCGTACCGGGGAAACCGCTGCTGGATTTAATGGGATTGGTGCCATTTGCCATTTTCATGCCGCCAAGGATCCGGCCGTTGCCGTCCCGCATGGCTATGCCGTCGACAGTGTCGGCCTGTCGCAGTTTCATGTAGAATGTCTGGCCGCTCATCAAATGGCCTGACCCCGGCATCACATTGGCAAATGTAACGCCGCCCGCACGGGCCTTGTCTAGGCTATGATCGCGCGGATTGATCGAGTCGAGCGCGCGTACTTCTGGCTGGATCGGGGCGCTTTGATCGGCTCCTCGAACCTGGCCGATGTGCGAGTGTGTGTCGACAATACCGGGCATGATTACCTGCCCGCTGGCGTCTCTGATTTCCGCATCAGCAGGAATGGACACGTCGGCGCCTACGGCCTCGATCTTGCCATCACGGATGATCATCGTGGCATTGTCGAGGGCCGGCCCCGACATGGTCAGGATTGTGGCTTCGGTAAAAGCGATGGGGCGATCCTGGGCGGCAAGCGGGGCTGCCACAGCCATCAATGCAGCGAAGCCGATAATCGATTTCGCTGGCGTCAGACGTGTGCATTTTATCAAGGGAGTAATCTCTCTGCGACCAATCTTAGTCCGAAAGACTATGCTCAAGCCTATGCAATGACAAGGGTTTAAGCGGCCTTTCGCAGCTCCAGATCAAGCCGGTCCCAGATTTCCACCAGCGCCTTCGCCAGATCATCCATCATTTCTTCGGTGTGATTGGGACCGGGCGTGAAGCGCAAGCGTTCGGTTCCGCGCGGCACAGTGGGGAAATTGATCGGCTGCACATACACGCCGTATTCGGCAAGGAGGATATCGCTGATCTTCTTGGCGCGGACGGGGTCGCCCACCATCACCGGCACAATGTGGGTGGTCGATGGCATCACCGGCAGACCGGCCTGGGCTAGCTTGCCCTTGAGCGAATGAGCCGCGTCCTGCTGCGCATCGCGTTCCTCGCTGGAAGATTTGAGGTGCTTGACCGAGGCCAGCACGCCCGCGACCAGAACAGGTGAGAGCGATGTGGTGAAGATGAACCCCGGCGCGTAGCTGCGGATGCAGTCAATCACCTTGGTGTCAGCGGCAATATAGCCGCCCATGACGCCAAAGGCTTTGCCCAGAGTGCCTTCGATGATGTCGATCCGGTCGGCGGCATCATCGCGTTCGGAAATGCCTCCACCGCGCTTGCCATACATGCCGACAGCATGAACTTCGTCGATGTAGGTCAGCGCATTGTACTTTTCCGCCAGATCGCAGATCGCGTGGATCGGGGCGACATCGCCATCCATGGAATAGACGCTTTCAAAGGCGATGACCTTGGGCGTGTCGGGGTCTTCTGCAGCCAGGAGCTCTTCCAGATGCTCCATATCATTGTGGCGGAAGACATGCTTTTCGCAGCCGGAGTTGCGGATGCCGGCTATCATGCTCGCGTGGTTCAGTTCATCGGAATAAATCACACAACCGGGCAGCAGCTTGGCCAGTGTCGAAAGTGTTGCATCGTTCGAGACATAGCCCGAGGTAAACAGCAGCGCGCCTTCCTTGCCATGAAGGTCGGCCAGTTCTTGCTCCAGCTCGACGTGGAAATGGGTGTTGCCGCCAATGTTTCGCGTACCGCCGGAACCCGCGCCGACGTCATGCAGCGCGTTCTCCATCGCTTCAATCACCTTGGGGTGCTGCCCCATGGCGAGATAATCATTGGAGCACCACACGGTGATTGGTTTTGGACCGTTGTGACCGGCGAAGCAGCGGGCGTTGGGAAACGCACCCTTGTTGCGCATGATATCGATGAACACACGGTACCGGCCCTCGGAATGGAGCCGGTCAATCGCCTTGTCGAATATCTGGTCGTAATTCACGTCACGTTCCGCTTTTCTGCTCCGGGTCTGCGCCCGGTCCATCAACAGGCACGATCTAAGGCCATCGGTTGCATTTTGCTACCTCGATCTTTGCGAGCGATTCGCATTAAAACCGTTGCCATTCGCGCAGGCCATGCTCGCGCAGAATATCACCAAGGCCTTGGGATATTTCGGTTTTTCCCGTCCATACGAACCGGTCGGAGTGGTCAGGATCGAATTCTTGCGCTTCAGTGATCGTAACAATGCGCCGGGCGATCCCCTTGGCCCCATCGACCAGCTTAACATCCTTGCCCAGCGCCTCGCTCAATTCATCGGCGAGCAGGGGGAAGTGGGTGCACGCCAGAACCACCGTGTCGATGGCATCACCACCGGGCAGGTTGCGCAGTCGTTCGATCGCTTGAGTGACGATCGCCGGATCGGGCGTGTCGCCGCGCAATTTGGCCTCTGCTGCCTCCACCAATTCGGGCGCTGCCAGGCGCAACAATGTCTTGTCGCTGGCAAATTCCGCCTCGAGATTGTCGACATAGGTCTGCCGGATCGTCGCTTCTGTTCCGAGCAGCCCGATGGTTCCGCTTCGGGTGATGGAGGCGGCCGGTTTGATCGCGGGCACAGTGCCGACAATGGGCACTTCAAGGACATCGCGCACCATGCCCAGCGCAATCGTGCTGGCGGTGTTGCATGCAATGCAGACCAGGCGCGGCTTGTACCGCTCACTCATCCGGCCAAGCAATCCGGCAACGCGGGCGGCAATCTGCGCCTCAGACTTGGTGCCATAGGGAAGGCCGGCAAAATCAGCGGCATAGATGACCGGCGCTTGCGGAAGAGCAGCGCGCAATTCGCGCAGCACGGTCAGCCCGCCAACGCCGGAATCGAACAACAAGATGGGCGAACTGGCTTTCACATTCTGCTCCGCATCGTGGACCTGGCCACAAAAGCTTGGCACCGCGATCTTGTCGCGGCGACAGCTTGGCCTTAGTCAGGTCCATGAAGAAAACGGGCCAGTTTCACAAGCGTGCGCCTGATGGAGAGCGATTTGGATTCGATTTTTGCCCTTGGTCTTGGATATCTGCTGGGCAGCATTCCGTTTGGCTTGTTGCTGACCAAGGCGGCGGGCCTGGGCGATGTGCGGGATATCGGCAGCGGCAACATTGGCGCGACCAATGTGCTGCGCACCGGCAACAAGGGGTTGGCGATCGCCACTTTGCTGCTCGACATGTTCAAGGGCTTTGTGCCTGTGGCGCTCGCCTCCATCCTGTTTGCACCCACGGTTGATTACGGCGCGGCCAGCTTTGGTCCGGTTGCAGCTGCTGCGCTGGGCGCGGTTGTGGGACACAGCTTCCCAGTCTGGCTGAAGTTCAAGGGGGGCAAGGGCGTTGCCACCAATGCCGGTGTCAGCTTTGGCATCGGCTGGCCAATTGGCGTTGCCTATGCGCTGGTCTGGATTGGCGTATTGGCGATCACCCGGATCAGTTCTGTTGCTGGGATGAGCGCGGTTGTCGCCGCTGCCTTTGCTGCCAGTTTCACCGGTTACAATGAGTTTATTCCCGTTCTGGCCGTAATCGCGCTACTGATCATCTGGCTACACCGGGCGAATATCGGGCGGCTTATAAATGGCGAGGAGCCCAAGGTGGGCGGCAAGAAATGACGGGGTTTGCGCGGTAATGGAATCGTCAGGGTCGCAGCCTCAATTCGCAGACACCAGATCGGATCAGCCAGACCTCAGCCAGGCCGAGGCGTTCGCCCGAATTCGCCTGCTGCGCTCCCCCAACATCGGGCCGGTCAGCTATCGCCAATTGCTCGCCAGGTTTGGCAATGCGGTGGCTGCGCTCGACGCTCTGCCAGAGCTTGGGAGCAGGGGAAAACGCAGCTATCGCGCTGCCCCTCAACGCCGGATCGAAGACGAGATTGACGCTGTCAAACGGGCAGGGGCGCGATACCTGTTTCATGACCAGCCGGATTATCCCGGCCTTTTGGCTGAACTCGACAGTGCTCCGCCGATTGTCACCATGCGCGGGAACCTGGCACTCGCGAGCCAGCCGTGTGTGGCCATGGTCGGTGCGCGCAACGCCAGCGCTGCTGCGGTCAAGATCGGGCGCGAATTAGCCGCCGCGCTGGCTGCTGAAGGTTTCACCATTGTTTCTGGGCTAGCCCGCGGGATTGATGGAGCGTGTCACGAAGGGGCATTGAGTTCTGGTAACGGGGCGACCATTGGCGTGATCGCCAGCGGGATTGATATCGCCTATCCCCCTCAGCATGCCGATTTGCAGGAGCAGATTGCAAGCGAAGGCCTTCTGATCGCCGAACAACCACCCGGGACCGAACCGCGCGGCAGCCATTTTCCAAGCCGCAACCGGATTATCGCAGGTCTTGCTGCCGGCACTTTGGTGGTGGAGGCCGCGCCCAAATCCGGCTCGCTCATCACCGCGCGATTGGCCGGCGAAGCGGGTAGAGAGGTGATGGCCATTCCCGGATCACCACTGGATGCACGATCAGCAGGCTGCAACAAGTTGATCCGCGAGGGTGCAATTCTGGTCCAGTCGCCTGAGGATGTGATCGAATTGCTCAGTGGTTTCGATGGCTCGCCGCGATCCAGTGTCAAGGAACCTGCCAGCCCGTTTGACTGGGATGCCCAAGCTTTTGCCGAGGCAGAACCTGCCGACATCGAAAGCCTGCTGAGCACGGCACCAGTAGCGGTCGATGAATTGATCCGCCAATCGGGCAGCGCTGCCGCCGAGGTACAAATGGCGCTGATGGAGCTGGAGATTGCCGGGGCCTTGGCGCGGCATGCGGGCGGGCGTGTTTCGCTCAAGGGGTGAGAACAAAACCACGGCAATCACGTTTTCGCTTGATGCGCTGGGGGAAATTGCTCACTTGACGCGCGCCGAGCGAAGCTGATCATCGCGCGTAGGCACACACGTACAGGCACGCGTAAGGACTGAAACACTCTCACCATGCAATTAGTCATCGTTGAATCGCCCGCAAAGGCGAAGACCATTGAGAAGTATCTCGGCAAGGACTTCAAGGTTCTGGCAAGCTACGGCCATGTCCGCGATCTGCCGCCCAAGGATGGCAGCGTCCGCCCGGACGAGGATTTCGCGATGGATTGGGAACTTTATCGCGACAAGCAGAAGCGGTTCAAAGAAATCGCTGATGCCGCCAAGGGCGCCTCGCGCCTCGTGCTGGCGACTGACCCTGATCGCGAAGGCGAGGCGATCAGCTGGCACATTCAGGAATTGTTGAAGAAGCGAAAGATCCTGCCGACCAAGGTGGATCGGGTCGCTTTCAACGCAATTACCAAATCTGCTGTGACCGAGGCGATGAAAAGCCCGCGCCAGCTCGATACCGACCTGGTGGATGCCTATCTGGGCCGCCGCGCGCTTGATTATCTGTTCGGCTTTACCCTCAGCCCGGTTTTGTGGCGCAAGTTGCCGGGAGCCAAATCGGCTGGCCGTGTGCAATCGGTCGCGCTGCGACTGGTGTGCGAACGCGAACGCGAAATCGAGCTGTTCAAGCCGGACGAATATTGGTCTGTTCTGGCGAAATTGGAACAGGACGGCACGCAGTTTGATGCGCGCCTGGTAAAGTTTGAAGGCAAGAAACTCGAAAAGCTGACGCTGGGCAACGAAGGCGCGGCCATGGCGGCAAAGGCTGCGGTTGATAATGGTCGCTTCACGATTGAGGATATCGAGACCAAGCCGCTCAAGCGCAATCCGGCTCCTCCCTTCACGACCTCGACCTTGCAGCAGGAGGCATCCCGCAAACTGGGCTTTTCCGCCAGCCACACGATGCGCTGCGCCCAATCATTGTACGAGGCGGGTGCGATCACCTATATGCGGACTGATGGCGTGCAAATGGATATGTCGGCCATCATGGCTGCACGCGACGCCATCGCAGAACGCTTCAGCGATGATTACCGCCCTGAAAAACCGCGCTTTTACAGCTCGAAAGCTAAGAATGCTCAAGAAGCGCATGAAGCGATCCGTCCAACCAATTTCAGCAAGGACACCGCCGGTTCGGGTGACGAAGCCAAGCTTTACGGACTGATTTTCAAACGGGCCATGGCGAGCCAGATGTCGGCGGCGCAATTGGAGCGGACCACCGTGACCCTGCGCGATGCCACCGGCCAGCACGAGCTGCGCGCGACCGGCCAGGTGGTGAAATTTCCCGGCTTCTTTGCAGTTTATCAGGAAGGCTTTGACGACAAATCGGACGATGATGATGATGGCTTGCTGCCAATCATGCACAAGGGTGATAGCCCGGTGAAGAAAGCGGTCGAGGCGAACCAGCATTTCACCCAGCCGCCCCCGCGCTATTCCGAAGCCAGCCTGGTCAAGCGGCTGGAGGAATTGGGCATTGGGCGCCCATCCACCTACGCCTCTACCATCCAGACGTTGCGAGACCGTGATTATGTGCGGATGGAAAAGAACCGGTTCTTTGCAGAAGAATCGGGTCGTTTGCTGACCGCGTTTCTCGAACGTTTCTTCCCGACCTATGTCGCCTATGACTTCACCGCCGGGATGGAGGACGAACTTGATGTCGTCTCTGACGGGCGTGAGCAATATAAGACGCTGCTTGCCAAATTCTGGAAGGATTTCAAACCTAAAGCCGATGAGGTCATGGAGAAGCTTCCGTCTGAAGTGACAGAAGTGCTGGACGAATATCTGTCGGACTATCTCTTCCCAGCGACCAAAGATGGCGGCGATCCGCGCAAATGTCCGCTGTGCGAGACCGAAGGGCGCGATGGTGGCCGGTTGGCGCTGCGCGGGGGACGCTTTGGTGCCTTTGTCGCTTGCGCCAACTACCCCGAGTGCAAATTTACCCGCCGTTTTGCCCAACCGGGGGCTGATGGCGAGGACGCAGGTGCTGATGGGTTGATGGGTGTGCATCCTGAGACGGGCGAAGAAATTCACCGCAAATCAGGGCGCTTTGGCCCCTATGTGGAAATGGTCGAAGACGAGGCCAAGAAGCGCGCTTCGATCCCGAAAGACTTGCCCGATTTCGATCTGGATTGGGCGGTTAAGCTGCTCAGCCTGCCGCGAATTGTTGGCGAACACCCCGAAACCGGCAAGGAAATTGAGGCGGGTCTGTGGCGCTATGGCCCGGCGGTGCGTCACGAAGGCACCTATGGCAAGCTGCAAGGTACGGCCGAGATATTCGATATCGGCATGAACCGCGCGGTGGATCTGTTGGCGCAATCCAAGGCCCGCAAAGGCGGCGCTCGCGGCAAGGCTGAACCGATCAAAACACTCAGCGCGCACCCGACCAGCGGGGGCGAGATGAAGGTGATGCCGGGTCGCTATGGCCCCTATGTCACCGACGGCACCACCAATGCGACCATTCCCAAGGATATGAAGCCAGAGGATGTGACCGAGGCCCAAGCAATCGAGTTGATCGATGCGCGAGTGGCCAAGGGGCCGGCGAAGAAAAAGGGGCGCAAGAAAGCGCCAGCGAAAAAGAAGCCAGCGGCCAAGAAGAAAGCCGCCGCGAAGAAGAAGGCTCCGGCGAAAAAGGCATCTGACGCTTAGGAACCGGCGCGCTCAATTTTCCGGCGCGATTGGTGAAAGGGAATCTTTACCGTTCCTGCTTGCGGGTTATTCACCGCATCGCGTTGGTAATTCGTCAAGTTTTGCCCGCTAGACCCTACATTGTTGAATCAGGCAATGCAGCGGGTCCCCTCAGTGATCGAAGTCGAAGTCCAGAACGAAACGCACCAAAGCCAAGACCGCATTCGGTTTGCTGCGGTGCCGCGCATTGGTGAGGGACTGCGGTTGCGCGAGCCGGATGGCATGTGGGCCAGCTATGACGTGATCGATGTGTGGTATCAAAAGGCGGAATTCGGCGATATTTGGATGCCGTTCCTGCATATCCGGATGACACCGGGCGAAAATGAGACCGAAGTGTCCGACAGCGGTTACGATTTCCAACGGGAGCTCGAGCCATTCAAAATCTAATCAAGCGCACCACCGGCCCTAACAAAGGGCACAAGGCAAGGCCTTCGCTGGAAGGTATGACGCTGGCGGAGCGGCTTGAGGCGAGCGATGAGTCGGTTGAAGCGCTTGGGCCTGAGGTCATGGACGTTGAAATCGTAGAGGAAGCCGCAGGTGCTGAGCCGCAAGCTATCGATGCGGCAGATACCAAGGATACCGATGCCATTGTCCGTGCGGCCAAGGCGATGCGTGATGTTCATCAAACCCATCAGGCACGGGTCAAAATCTGCCTGATCGTCGATGATAGCCGGGTGATCCGCAAGGTCAGCCGCAAGATCGCGACAAGCCTAGGTTACACTCCGCTTGAGGCGGAAAATGGCGAAGAGGCACTGGCCCGGTGCAAGCAAAAGATGCCCGATCTGGTGCTGACTGATTGGCAGATGCCCGAAATGGACGGGATTGAGTTCGTCCGTGAATTGCGCGCAATCCCTACACCCTATCCCCCGACGATTGTGTTTTGCACATCCAAGAGCGCGGCTGCCGATATCCATGAAGGGATTGCTGCTGGAGCCGATGATTACGTGATCAAGCCGTTTGACGAGGCCACGCTGAGCGCGAAACTGGAAAAGCTCAAAGCCGAGTGAAGCCGTGACGCTCGCTTTTGCGGAGCATTGCGTTTAGGCCGCAGGGCATGGGCAAAGAACATTTCGAACGTCACAAACAACCTTGGAACGCAGAAGAGGCAGGACGCCTGAAACTCCTAGCGTCCAAAGGTCAGGGGCTAAAGCAGATTGCCAAGGCGCTGAACCGGAGCGAAGATTCAACCAAGAGCTTCGCCAAGCAGCAGAAAATCAAGATCGCGAAGAAGCGTTAGGGCGGGGAAGTGTGCTCCAACCGTTTGGCTAGGCAGTGAAAACGACTTCGAAACGCTCGCAAGCGATCATAAGGTCATCATCGACGACAATATCGGTGTCCGCCAGAACTCGCTCGAAATAGGCCCGGTGCGCTTTGCGCCACCATTCCAGAGATAGGTCGCCTTCGCCCTCATCGCGGGCAAATTGCGCATCGACTTCGCTGAATTTTCTAAGTTCAACTGATGTTGTGCGGATGATCGCATGCGCGCCGCCAGCAAAATCGGTGACCATGTTTAGATCGCCTGGTTGGGGCAGCGGGTCACCGCACAATTCATATTCCGGCAGCGAAGCAGCAGTAGCGCGTTTTTGGCCATCGAGCACCAGTTGTAGGCAGATCGCAGCGTCTTTCTGGTTATCGCAAAAGTGGAATGTGGCCACCGGCGCATCTGGTGCATCAGGAAATTGAGAGCGATAGAGAGCCCATAATGACGCAGCACTGTGGGCCATCACTTCACCCAGTCGAGGCCGATTTCTTCAAACACTTCGCGGTTTTCAGACCAATTTTCGTCCACTTTCACATGCAGGAACAGGTGGACTTTCTG